>JBAXVG010000001.1:0-246379 GCA_037129255.1 Desulfuromonadales bacterium
ACGACAAATTCGGGCAGACCCTCTGCACCGGCTGCGGCAGATGCATACGGCTCTGTCCGGTCGGAATCGATATCGCCGGAATAATACAGGAAATTGAAAAGCAGGTTGAAGTAAAGGTTGAGTAAAACCCAGCTTTGTCCGGTTTGGTTTATGCAGTTGCCTTAAAAGTCCCCCCGCCCCTTGCGGGAGGGGGTTAGGGGGTGGGGGAAGTTGGGCTATTTTGCTGAATCCGCAGCTTCACCCACCCCTCAATCCCCTCCCGTCAAGGGAGGGGAGGCCAGAGGCAAAGACCAAACCGGACAACGCTGAGTAAAACTGCTTCTTCACCTTTACCTCAACCTTTATCTTTACCTGAGGTCTCTCATGTGTGAACACACCAGCAAAAACATCTACCTCCCCTATCTGGCCACAGTAGAGGAAGTCATCGACGAAACCCCCGACGTACGGACCCTCAGACTGGTCTTCCAGGACGAGCACATCAGAGACAATTTTTCCTTCCGGGCCGGTCAGTTCGCGGAATACTCCGCCTTCGGAGCCGGCGAATCGACCTTCTGCATCGCCTCGTCACCCACCCGTAAAGGTCATATTGAGTGCTGCTTCCGCTCAGTCGGTCGAGTGACCGAAGAGCTGCGCCGCCTTGAAATGGGAGACAGCATGGGGGTACGCGGCCCATACGGCAACTCCTTCCCGATCGAAGAATTCTTCGGAAAAAACCTGGTCTTCGTGGCCGGCGGCATCGCCCTGCCGCCCTTAAGAACTCTGATCTGGAACTGCCTGGACTGGCGCGACAGGTTCGGTGATATTACGATTGTCTACGGCGCTCGAACCGAGAGTGATCTGGTGTACAAGCGGGAATTGAAAGAGTGGCAGGAACGTGGGGACGTGCGGTTGCTCAAAACCGTCGATCCCGGTGGCAACGGACCGGAGTGGGACGGCAGGGTCGGTTTTGTTCCGACGATACTGGAAGAAGCAGCACCGTCAGCCGCCGACAGCATTGCTCTGGTGTGCGGGCCGCCGGTCATGATCAAGTTCACGCTTCCGGTGCTGGAGAAGCTCGGCTTCACTGACGGGCAGGTGTATACAACACTGGAAAACAGGATGAAATGCGGCCTGGGAAAATGCGGTCGCTGCAATGTGGGCAATGTCTACGTCTGCAAAGACGGCCCGGTCTTTACCGCAAGCCAGGTCAAGAACATGCCGATGGAGTTTTGAGTTATCATAAGGTTCCGATCGATTGGAGGAGTGCTTCAAGCTCATCCAGCGTGTACGGTTTGGGCATGGCCCCTCTAAACCCATATGAGCGGTAATCGGCCATTACCGGTTCATTCGCGTAACCGCTGGACACGATAACACAGGCACTGTTGTCGTATTTCAACAGTTTACTGATCGCCTCCGCACCACCCATGCCTCCTGGAATTGTCAAATCCATAATGATGACATCATACGGTTCTCCGGCTTCCTTGGCCTCCCGGTACATGGAGATGACCCCATTGCCGTCGCAGGCGAGTGAGACCGAATGCCCGAGGGTCGCAAGCATATCAGCAGCAAGATCCCTGATCATCTGGTCGTCATCCATTATCAGAACTCGTTTGCATTCTTTGTTCGTGACATTTTTTGCTACTGGCGCTGATTCAAAAACCGGAGTCTCGGAAGCATGCCTGATGCGGGCGACCGGTAGATAGAGTGTGAAGACTGCCCCGCTCCCCAGTTCAGAAGTGACTGAAATCAGCCCTCCATGATTCTTGATGATGGTATAAGATGTTGCCAGTCCAAGTCCGCTGCCCATAGGTTTTGTGGTGAAATAAGGGTCGAAGATACGATGAATATCCTGTTGCGGGATGCCGTTCCCGTTGTCCTCAATAACGACAATGACATAATCGCCAGGAGAAATTGGAATGACAGTATCTTCGCCGATGCTTATGTTATCAGCCCTGACTGTCACTGAACCACCGTCCGGCATTGCCTGACGGGCATTGATCAACAGGTTGTTGAGTACCTGAAATATCTGTCCTGCATCAATATGAACCTGATAAAGCCCACGCTCAGGAAGTTCCAGATTACAGAGCACGTTGGAGCCGGCCATGCTTATGCTGATGGCTTCTTGTATGATGGGTTCCAGGGAAGTGGTCATGCGTACCGGCTTGCCACCACGGGAGAAAGTCAGCAGTTGCCTGGTCAGATTCTTGGCCCTGAAGCACCCCTTCTCTGCATTCGATAAGTACTCCTGAATCTTTACATTGTCTTTCGTTTGATTGCGCGTCAAAGAAATAAAACCTACGACCGAAGTCAGGATGTTGTTGAAGTCGTGAGCGATCCCTCCAGCCAGGATTCCGATGGACTCCAGCTTTCTGCTTTTGAGCAGTTCCTCCTCCATAAGATTCCGGGCCTGTTCTGCTTTGATGCGCTCAGTAATTTCATTCTTAAGAGTAGTGTTGGTGGTCGCCAGTTCGTGAGTGCGTACAGTTACCTGATGTTCAAGCTGTTCATGATGCAGGACAAGTTGTCGGTCACGTTCCTGAATCGTTACAAGCATTACGTTGAAACTCTCTGCCAGAATCCCTATCTCATCGGTGCCAAATTGCTCTGCGCGGATGTTGTAGTTCTGACGGAGTGAAATGTCACGTGCAACACTGACAAGTTTTTGCACCGGTTCGGATATATATTTCATCAGCCGGGAAGCAATCACAAATGTTAAGCCGGATTCCAAGAGCAGTATCGTAAGAATCAGCAATAAAAACTGCAGTTGCCGGGAAGTCAATGTTGAAAGGTTATAGCGGAGATAAATCATGCCGATCTGCTCGGCGTCCAGAATTATCGGTCGATATACATGGATGTTTTTGTAATCGGAATTCTGCGTGTGATATGACACTGCAGGGGTAGGGAGACCCTTCGTTCCCGGACGGACATAGAGAGCGATTTCTGTTCCGTCTAAGCTGTAGAGTGCTGCCATATCGATATGTGGGTGGGCTTTCAGAGCCTTCAGCAGTTCTCCGGCTGCCTTCTGGTCATTGAAGGTGATGGCGGCTGTGCTGTTATTTGCAAGAGTGTCAGCCAGAGCAATTGCCTCATTGAGAAGGTCTCTATGACGGGTCAGGTAATTATTGATCATGAATATGATACATGCCAGAGCCAGCGCAGTACTGCTGGTCACCATAAATGACAGCAGCAGTTTCCGTTTGAGTGGCAGATTGTGAAACCGGTTTTGCAGAAAATTCATGGCACATCACGCACAATTTTTGCCAGACTGAGCATTTTTGAGCTGATTTCGAGTCCGGCACGCCTGGCAGCTTCAGGATTTATTTCAAATGTCAGTCTGCCATCCGTTGTCACAAATCTGATTATGCCTCCCTGAGTGACGAAATCTCGAGATACCCCGATGGTAAGTATCGGGCTGTTTCGGACTGACATCAGGACTTTTGCCACAATTGAGGAGTCGAGAGGTTCGTCGAAGAAAAGAAGGTGACAGTTGCCAGAATCCTTGGTGTTCTCGTAGCCCGAAATCTCGATCCGGCGCTTTTGGGAACTTTTTTGCGTAAGAGCACTGAACGCATATTCTAACATCCTGTTGCGGGGAATACAGATTTTTATTGGTGCTGATTCATCTTTAAATGCTGTTGAAGGCCATGTTACAAATTTAGTGAAGTTGAAAATGTAGGCCGCTTTTAGCTCATATTCCTCTGCGAATAGGGGCTTTTCGGGAGCCGGTGCAGCAATGGCGGGTATCAGAACCAACATTGCCGCCAAAATGATCACCGGACAAAAACTAGTCATGACTTTCAGAATGACCACGAGACCTTACCATGCATGCTGCGCCTGGTCTCTGTAGAGGGATTGTTGAACATGTCCGGGCCAAACTCCATATGTTTCTGTTCCAGAAGGTTCTGGCCAACCAGTGACAACTCCAGGTTGGGAAGCGGCTTCCAGCCGACCCGGGCGTCGAAGGTAACGTAGTCGGGAACACCCGGCCCGGGAAGTGAGTCAACATAACGCAGCCAAAAGGTGCATGTCACATTTTTTGGGAGGCTCAGAGTGGAGCGAAAGGAAAACTGGTGACGGGGCGAAGTGTCGGCATTCATGATAATTCTGTTTTGAGGAGGAGATGCAGAAAAGGAAACGGAAAGATCAAGAAACGAGTACGTCAGAGCAAGATTTAACCAATGCAGAGGGTGCCAGTCCATTGACAATTCGCCTCCTCTACCGATGGCAGTGGAGTCGGCATTGACGCTGATAGGAACAAATGATGAGGATGCCCCCACGTGCGGCGTGCCTTCAACCAATCCGATCAACGTATCGTATTGGTTATAGAAAAGTGCCAGATCAACCGAAAGTGACGTTAAGGGTTGATAGCGGTACCCGGCTTCATAGGCAATCATTTTTTCAGAAGGCAGTCGGGAGTTCCCGACCAACCTGATCTCTGTCTCAGGAGGAATGAAGCCGACGCGGGCTGATATCGTGGTCTCAGCCCGCGAAGGCGTGCGAACTGCGCGGGTAACCGCACTCCAGAGTGTGTGCTGCTTGTGAGGGGTCCAGAGCAGTCGGGCGGTCGGCTGGCATTCCCAACCGGTCATGTCATTGTGTTCCAACCGGGAACCCAGAATCAGATGGAGGATTTCAGGTATCAGGATTACCTTGTCCTGCAGGAAGACACTGAAGAGAAGATCCGTCTTGCTGCCCGGAAGGAAAGCCGGGTTAACGGAAGCGTCGCTGTTCAACAGGTCAGATGTCAGCCGGAAACCGCTCCCCCAGACAATCGTTTGTAAATCGCCCAGGGCGAACGTGTGTTGCAGCTCAAGGTCGCCCGTATCTCGAGCCTCGTGATGGTGTGTGTCCGGGTCCACTCTGTTTTTTAAAGAATTCCGGTCATACCAGAGCTGGAGCGAGAGATTTGAAGTATCCGAGAACGTGCTGTTCCAGCGTACCAGCAGGTTTCCACCCCGTGTTTGAGCTATTCCGGTACGACTCTCATAATAGTCTCCCTGCAGAGTTACGTTATTTTGGGAGTTCAGCGCCCAATCTCCGTGAAAACCACCCCGCCAGTCGTTCCAGTACCCTTCCAGATTGGGAGATTCGGCCGGGGGAGGCAGGCTGTCACGGTAAAAAAACTTGCCGTATGCCCTTATGTAGCCATTTTCGCCACTCCTGGTGCCGTAGCGTATCCCTGTCGCCGCCCGTTCCCAGGTTCCGCCGGAGGCCGTTATCAAGCCCCCCTGACTGTTTTTGGCATGTTTGGTTGTTATGTTGATCACGCCGTTAACAGCATTGGCGCCCCATAGAGTGGCTCCAGGGCCGCGGATCACTTCGATCTGCTCGATATCTTCAAGCATGACCTCCTGCGCGCTCCAGTAAACACCGGAAAACATGGGGTTGTAGATGGTTCGACCATCCTGAAGCACCAGCAGTTTGTTGGAGAATCGACCGGCGAACCCCCGTATACTTATTGCCCATTTATTGCCGTCCATCCTGGCAACATGGACTCCGGGAGCCAATCGCAGCGCCTCCGGCAGCGATGTAACTCCGGATTGCCGAATGTCATCCGCTGAAATGACATAGATGGCGGCGGCAGCCGTAAAAATATTTTCCGGTTGCTTTGATACGGAATAAACCTGAATCTGCATCAACTCTTCAAGGGAAAAATCAGCCAGCTGGTTTACCGGCAAAGTCTGACGTATTTCAGCCCGTACCTCGCCGGGCGGTCCCAGTATGAGGAGCAATGCGGCAAAGCCCCACACCAGGCAGGACACTGAAATAAGTGACAGCAATGGAGAGCGGGGGGGGAAATGTGCGAACATGGATACTCCTGACCATTGTGCCGTTATATTATTTGCCCAGTATCTCTTCCATCTGCTTCTGATCAAATCCGACGACAATCCTGCCGTTGATCATAAAAGTCGGGGTGGAATCCACTTTATTTTTCTTCGCAATTTCCAGTTGTTCCTCCTGCAGTTTGACCCCTTCAGGGGAAGATACCAGTTGCGGCGCTGCATCCATTTTCCCTGACATGACATCATGGTAAGCCTTGGCCTTGTCCGGCATGGAAAGGATGAAGCGGACTTTTTCCTTCGCCCGGGGGTGCCGTGGAAGCGGATAGAAAAAAACCTGGCGGGTTACGTCGCTGCGTCCATCAAAATATTTGGATGCTTTGCGGCAGAAGGGGCAGTCAGGATCCGTAAATTCAATGACGGTTCTGGGGCCATTTCCGATAGTGATGGATTTGCTGAAATCCAGGCCGGCTGCAACCGCCGGGTGATAAAAAAGGGCCACAGCCACGAGCATCAACAATACAATTCTCATATGCCACTCCGGTTAATTTATTTTTGCTGCGACCTTCTCTTATGGATAATCGGGCAACAGAATAACAATATCAGTGCCCTGTCCGGCTTCACTCTCTGCCCAGATCACACCGCCAAAGCTTTCTATCGCCCATTTACAGAATGCCAGTCCCAACCCGGCACCACCGTGTTCCCGTCCGGAAGTGTTCTTTGACTGGGCATAGCGATCGAAGACGTATTCCAGCTCTTGCGAGGGGATCCCAAAACCGGTGTCGCGAACACGTATCTTCACCAGACGGTGCTTCTCCGAAAAACCTTGGGGAACAGTGAGATAACAGGGGATATGCATCTTGTGTACAGCTTCGTTTTCAACACACTCGCACGATACAATGATTTCTCCCCCTTCAGGGGTGAATTTCAACGAGTTACCGAGCAGATTGCCCAGTACCCTGACAAACGCCTTCCGATCCAGTGTAACCTCAGGAACAGAGCAGGCCAGATTCAGTGAAAGTCTGATACCGTCATGATCTGCAGTTCGATTGAACTGTTCAGCGACCTTACGGATAATTTCTTCAGGATTGTATGGCCGAATGGTCAACGTCATCTTTCCCGCTTCAAATCGACTGATATCAAGCAGATTGTCGATCATGGCAACCACTTCATTGCAGCTATCAATCGCCGACTGAAGATATTCGATCTGCTCTTCGTTGACTGGACCGAGTCGCCCCTCACGGATGATATCTATAGACCCGACAACGGCTGTCATCGGATTTTTCAAATCATGAGAGAGCATCAGGAAAAAATTCTCCTTTTCGAGTTCGAGCCGTTTTTTCTCGATTAATGCCCGGCGATGATTGATGGCCCGGTCGATACGATGAAGAAGTTCATCCAGCGCAAACGGTTTCGAAATATAGTCTTCGGCCCCCTTTCTCATGCACTCTACTGCTAATTCTTCGCTTCCGTGTCCACTCATCATGATAACTGCTGCATCAATTTTCGAATTTCGCAGGAGCTCAAGAACAGCGACACCATCAAGATCAGGCATTCTGATATCAAGCAGTACCAGAGAGTAGTTGTGTTCGTTCAATAACATGCCCAGAGCTGTATTACCGTTATGTGCCCAGGATAGGGCATATCCTTCTTCTTCCAGGTAAAGTTTCAGTACCGTAACGATTTCAGTATCATCATCAACAATCAGAATTTTGTCGGGTGGTTGAAAAAACATGGCTACTTCTCCATTTCGGACATGAATGTTTCGGCCATTAAAAGGTCTTCGGGTGTGGTGATTTTTATATTCCGATAATCTCCCCGTACGATACATACCTTTCCACCTGTGCGTTCAATCAGTGAAGCATCGTCTGTGCCGATAAAACCATCTGCCTCGGCGGACAGATGGGCGCCATGGATGATGCCGAAACGGAAGGCCTGGGGCGTCTGGGCCTGCCAGAGCGTCTCTCGCGGGGGGGTATCAATCACGATGCCGTCACGTACAGTCTTGATTGTATCCTTGACCGGAACCGCTACCAGTGCGCCATCATGCATTCTGGCTCCGGCGATCGATTCGCGCAAAATTGCTTCCGTAATCAGCGGTCTGACGCCATCATGGATCAAAATTACATCATTATCATCTACGCTTGCCCGCATGGCATTAAGTCCGTTCATGACCGAATTCTGGCGTTCCCTGCCGCCCGGAACAATCGTTACGATCTTTGTGAAATTACAGGAATCGACCACCTGTTCACGGCAGTAGACAATTTCGTCGGCCGGTATCACCAGATAGATGGCATCAATCAGGGGGGATTTGTCAAAAACCGAGATAGTGCGGGCTATTATCGGCAGACCGTTCAGAAGCAGATACTGTTTGTTTATCGAAGCACACATCCGCTTACCCATACCGGCTGCAGGAATCAACGCAATAGATTTGGATATGACCATTAGTTATTTCTCCGCAAGCAGTATAACAGCTTCTTGAAGAGATGCAAGCAGGGGGAATACATCCCGGTCAAGAAGGGTACGGACATCAAGCAAAAAACGATCCCGATGAATCCGGCCCACAACCGGCGGTGTTGTCATGCGTAGCGCGGATTCGATTCGAAGTGGTGTTGCCCCGGCGATGCAGAGTTCGATCAGTATTGTCGGTAGTCGCAAGAGCGGGAATGAACCACCGCCGGCACTTGATTCGCCCTGATGAAGTTTAAAGGTCATCGTTTGTGAAAGATGTTTCCGCAGATAGCGGATGATACGACCTGCACGACGGGAGAGCATCCCGGCAGACATTGTCAGCATTCGCAGCGTAGGAATGGCTGCCAGGGCTTGTTGCTCGTCACGGTAAAGCCGCAAGGTTGCTTCCAGGGCCGCGAGGCTGAGTTTATCAATGCGCAGGGCACGCAGGAGCGGGTGGTGTTTCATCGGTTCTATCAGTTTTTTTCTGCCTGCAATGATACCGGCCTGAGGTCCCCCCAGCAGCTTGTCGCCGCTGAATGTGACAGCATCTACGCCGAAATCAAGATATTGTCTGATGGTGGGTTCACCCTTGATGCCGTAGGGCGAAAGGTCAACAAGACAGCCGCTGCCCGCGTCCAGCAAGACCGGTATGCCGGTTTCGCGTCCCAGCGAGGACAATTCGGCCGGCGATGCTTCAGCGGTAAAGCCGACAATGGCAAAGTTGCTGGTATGTACTTTCAGCAACAACGCGGTGGCATCGTTTATTGCGAGCAGATAATCTCGAATATGGGTGCGGTTGGTGCATCCGACTTCCACAAGTCTGGCTCCACTCTGGCACATGACGTCCGGAATGCGAAATGATCCGCCGATCTCGACCAGCTCGCCGCGTGAGACGATTGCCTCGCGGCCATTGGCGAGGGAAGAAAGCGCCAGTATCACGGCAGCGGCATTGTTGTTAACGACCAGAGCGGCCTCACAACCGGTCAGTTCACACAGAAGGCCTTCTACGTGGGCATAACGAGAGCCACGCTCACCAGTGGCAAGGTCGAATTCAAGGTTGGAATAACCGGCAGAAACCGTGTGGATGGCTCGTTCGGCCGTGTCTGCCAGCGGTGAGCGCCCAAGGTTTGTGTGGACCACAACTCCGCTGCCGTTAATAACGTGTCGCAGACTGGGAACAGTACGTCCCGCCAGTCGGGTGGCAATCAGGCAGCCAATCTCACTGGTGTCGGGCAGGACTGTTTGCCGGCCAATATTGAGGGACTCCCTCAGGTCGGCAAGAACCAAACGGACCGCTGTCAGCACTTCTGGCCGAGGATGCTGATCCAACAGGCTCACTACGTCCGGAAGTGCCAGAATCCTGTCAACTTTTGGTATCTGCCTGAGTATGCCCCGTTTGCTCATGCCTGTAATTGTATACGGTATGTACGATTTGTCAACCTTAACTCTCTGAATTCCAAGTATTTTATAGGATTTGGCATTACTTCTTCCGTATGCCATATCTTGGGTTTTACTCGCCACAGCATCAAGAAAGCAGCTTGTAATTTGGCGCTCTTGCAGGTAATCTGCACCGATCATGGATCCTGTACGACACCTGAAAATATCTGTAATCGTCCTCTTGATGCTTGTAACCGGAGGAACTGCCGGATATATGAGCATTGAGAAATGGAGGTTTCTGGACGCCCTTTACATGACGGTCATTACTTTGGGAACCGTTGGCTTCAAGGAGGTTCACGATCTTTCCGACGGCGGCAAGATATTCACCATGTGCCTGATCCTCGTGGGTGTAAGTGTATTGGGCTATATCGTCGGCAGTCTGGCCCAGATCATGTTTGAGGGTCAGTTTCAACGGATCATGGGGAGGAAAAAGGTGGAAAAGCAGATAAACGCACTGAAGGAGCACTATATCATTTGCGGATTCGGCAGGATCGGCTCGCTGATCTGTAAGGAGTTTAAAGCCAACGAGCTCCCTTTTGTAATTGTAGAAAAGAGTGTCGATGCTATTGAAAAACTGGATGAGGAGGGCTACCTCCATATGAGGGGAGACGCCACGCTTGATGAAACCCTGCTCAAGGCCGGCATCAAGCGGGCCAAGGGGTTGATTTCGGTAGTCACTTCCGACACGGAGAATGTATATATAACCCTGACTGCTCGCGGGTTGAATCCGGACCTGTATATCCTGGCACGTTCCGGCGAAGAGGGCTCGGATATAAAGCTTAAGAGGGCCGGGGCAAACAAGGTGGTATCGCCTTATATCATCGGCGGCAGCAGGATGGCCCAGTCGATTCTGCGTCCCAATGTGGTAGACTTTATCGAGATTGCTACCGGCAGCGAGCATATGGATCTGCAGATGGAGGAGATCACCATACCACAGCATTCGGCTTTTGCCGGCGAGACACTGGTCAGTTCCGGCTTCCGCAAAGAGATCGGGGTGATTATTGTCGGCATCAAGAAGTCACACGGCAAGATGATTTTTAACCCTCACTCGCAGGCAAAAATCGAAGGTGACGATACACTGATTGTCCTTGGAGAACCGCAGTCGATCGCTAAACTCGAGGATCTGGTAGATCGCACAGCCATGGACGCAGCTATCAAAGAGCACCGGAGGGCACAAAAATGAACCATGTTATCCACGCCCATGTCCCCTATGCCCGTTTGGGAGAACATCTGCAGTTCGCAATTGCGAATCGAATAAATCCTGAGGTCTATTTTCCGGCTGAATCGCTCGACCGGATCGTGTGGGAGGAGTTGGCCGCTCACGCCGCAGCCCTGAACGCCGCAGGCCTTGCCACAACAATTCATTCACCGTTCATGGATTTAAACCCGGGTGCAATGGATAGAAGCATTCGTGAGGCAACGCGACGGCGCATTCAACAAACCATGAAAGCGGCTGATATCCTTCGACCACGGGTGATTGTTGTACATCCCGGCTTCGATGAATTACATTACGGTGACAATCGACTTGAGTGGCTGAAAAACAGTATCGCTTTCTGGCGGGAGTTTGTGCCACAGGCCCGTGAATTGGGTACGGTTCTGGCTGTTGAGAATATCTTTGAAAAGGAACCGTCAACGCTCAAAGCCTTGCTGGATGAGATCGATGACCCCTGTTTCGGGCACTGTTTCGACATTGGTCACTGGAATATGTTCAAGACCGGTTCGCTGGAGGAGTGGTTCAGTGCACTCGGCTCCTATATCGCCGAGAGTCATATTCATGACAATCACGGTCAGATTGATGAACATCTGCCGGTGGGGGAGGGAGCGATCGATTTTGCCTGCTTTTTCCCGCTGCTGATACGCTATGCCCCGAGTGCGGTCTGGACGATTGAAGCCCACAGTGCCGAACGACTTCAACGGGCGATAAAAAATATTCAAAATTACATTTGATGGGAGAGGCTCCGAAATGTCAGAATCAATTCTTGTTACCGGAGGATGCGGCTATATAGGAAGCCACGTCGTCCGCCAGCTTTTCGAGTCCGGCCGCAAGGTCGTGGTATACGACAATCTCTCCACCGGCTTCAGGAGCTCTTTGATTCACAGCGAGGAATTCCTGGAGGGTGATCTGGCTGATCGTGAAGCGTTGGATGAGCTCTTTATGAAATATCGATTCACGACGGTCATACACTTTGCTGCCGCCATCATTGCCCCGGAATCGGTCTCCAAGCCGCTCAAATATTATGGTAATAATACCCGTAATACTCTGGGATTGCTCGAAATCTGCGTCAAGTACGGGGTCAGGCGCTTCATTTTCTCCAGTACAGCGGCCGTCTACGGTTTTCCCGAAGGCGGAGTGGCTTCGGAGGACAGCACCTTGTCTCCAATTAACCCGTACGGCACTTCGAAACTGATGAGTGAATGGATGCTGCGTGATGTTTCGGAGGCCCATGGCATCCGATATGCTGCCCTGCGCTACTTCAATGTCGCCGGCGCCGACCCGCAGGCACGCATGGGACAGCGCACACCCGAAGCAACACATCTGATCAAGGTGGCTTGTCAGGCGGCTCTGGGTCTGCGGGAGTGCGTCAGCATCTATGGGACCGACTATCCTACCCCGGACGGAACCGGTATCCGGGATTATATTCATATTGAGGATCTTGCCTCTGCACATCTTTTCGCATTGGATTATCTGGAAAAAGGCGGTGAATCGACTGCGATTAACGTCGGTTACGGAAGTGGCAGCAGTGTCAGAGAGGTATTGAATATTGTCAAAAAAGTGAGTGGTGTAGACTTTACAGTCGTTGAGGCAGAACGTCGACCGGGTGACCCGGCTTCGCTGGTTGCCCATGCCGATAAAATAAGACTGCTGACCGACTGGCGTCCCCGCTTTAATAATCTGGAAACAATTGTGGCGGATGCCTGGCGTTGGGAAAGCAGGCTGGCAGGGAAGGGTTGACATTTATTATGGATTTTACCAGTCTTTACACGACACACGTTAAGAGCAGTTTCGACGATGATCAGGCCGAGATACTCAAAATTTTTAATGATAATCTGCTTTCAAAAGAAGACTTGAAGGTTACTATTATAAATTATTTCAAAGAGTTGCCAATAGTTTATCCAGCTACGGTTGTAGCAGTTGAACGAGGAAGTCTGGATCTCGATATCAATCCTCAACAGGCAGTTGCCATAGCCAGCGACCGCTACACTCTGATCCGCAGCAAGCTGTTTACTCATGAGATTGCCGGACATGTCCAATACGTAAATATCAAGAAACACGCTGTTACGCTCAACAAGCTCTGTTATGTCGAGGTTCTGGCTGATAAGCGAACTGCGGTCCGCCTTGGCCTTGATCCGCCGGTGCAGGCCACCATTTGCTGCGGAGATCAGAAATTTTCAGGAGAGCTACTGGATATATCCGTACAGGGACTGGCAATTTCGATAGTAAATTTTCTTGATCTTGAGAGCGGGACCGAAGTTTCGGTGGAATTTATTCTTCTTGATCCGGTATTGTTAAATCAGACGCCGGTGACGATTTCGGCGAGACTGGTAGCTGTTGAAGGGGACTCTTCTCCCTATCGATGTAAATTCAGGATCGCTCCTGATAAACATCAGGAACAGCTGATAGCACGTTTCAGCTTCCAGCGCCAGGTAGAGATTATCCGCAGCCTGAAAGTAATTGCAGGTAGTTAAGCAGATTATATTGAATCTAAACGGAGTATATCAGTGGATCCGTTAATCCTGCCTCTGAAAACCCCTTTCGACGCAGGCGGCAGGAGTCGCACATCCCGCAGGAGTGACCTTCCGTTGTCGGATCATAGCAAGAGTGAGTTAAAGCGTAATCCACTCCCAATGCAACGCCTCTCAGGATGATGTCGGCCTTGCTCAGGTTGATGAGCGGCGTATGAATTCTGAATTGCGTCGTTTTTTCTACGCCGCTCCTGGTCGCAAGGTTTGCCATGTCCTGAAAGGCTGCAATGTATTCAGGTCTGCAATCGGGATATCCGGAATAATCTAACGCGTTAACACCGATAAAGATATCGGAGGCGCCAAGCACCTCGGCCCATCCCAGGGCAAATGAGAGAAAGATGGTATTTCTGGCTGGAACATAGGTCACAGGGATATCCGGACCACTCCCCTCCTTGGGAACATCAATTGCGGCGGTCAGAGCGCTGCCCCCTATCAGGCGCAAATCGAACTCCACCACCAGATGTTCGGTCGCTCCCAGTTTTTTCGCATTCTGCCTGGCAACCGTGAGCTCATATTTATGGCGCTGGCCGTAGGAAAAACTGATCGCATGAATAACAAAACCTTCCGCTTTCGCCAGCGCCATGCAGGTACTGGAATCAAGGCCGCCACTGTAGAGAATTACCGCTTTCTTTTGCATGACATCTGCCTCCCGTATTTTGTATGTTCGTTACCACTTTCACTCAGTTAAAACGTAATATCAAAACATGTTGCCCGTTGAAAGACAGATAACATCCTGTTACAGTTACGCATGTCCGACCTTGTACGAAAACACTATCAATGCCATCCCTATCCACAGTATCCGCTGATTGCCTCGGTACGACGCTGCGACACATACGCCCTTAACCTGAAGGCACTCTGGATACGTTTTAACAGCTGTCTTCCACCGCCCGACGCTCATCGTGTTCTCGTTGCCGGATGTGGAACCTTTGCACCCTACCCCTTTTCCGTAGCAAATCCTGACGCCATGATCACCGCTCTCGATCTTTCAGAGCGAAGCCTGATGCGAGCCAGACTTCACTGTCTTCTGCACGGGAAAAGAAATGTCGTTTACCGCTGTCTTGATTTGCTCGATATCGCTTCAACCGAGGATAAATTCGGCCTTATCGATGCTTTCGGCGTACTTCATCACCTCACAAAGCCACTGCAAGGTTTGAAAAAACTTGAGTCGCTGCTTATTCCGGGAGGGATCATCAGAATTATGGTCTACAGCCGTTATGCCCGGCGGGAAGAGGAGGCGATTCGCTACGCTCTGCGATTATTGGGCGTCAGAGAAGCGGACAGAGCCCGGCAACTCCTGAGAAGTGCCAGACCCGGATCACGTCTGGCCGGATACGTAGCGGCAGCCGATGAAGTCAATACCCTTTCCGGCATTGCCGATGCTCTGCTTCATCCGAGAGTGCAGACATATAAAATTGGCGAATTACTGGGAATGATCCGTCAAACAGAACTTGAGCCACTTTTGTTCGCCCACCAGGGCGCTCTGGAAGATAGTGGTGAAGAGGTACAAAGACTCCAAATACTTGAGAGAGACCGGCTCTCGCCAGGCAACTTCATCCTCTATCTCGGCAAAAAAGTTTCGCATCCCGCTGGTGATGACGCAAAACGCATGATCGTACTCAATCCTTGCCTGGAATCTGCTGTCAGCCAATTCACGTTTGGCACCATGCACGTACCGTCGAGGTTTGGCAACTGCAATCCTTCTCTTGATCGCCTGGAAAGGAGATTTCTGAGGCAGTTCATCAATCCGGTTAACTGCAGCGAGTTGAAGCCTGATGTAAGGGAAGCAGTTGACATGTATAAACGCGCACTTTTTTTACTGGAATATGCGACATGATTTCCTTACCGCCCAATTGCCGGTAAATGGCAAATACTTCAGGAACAGTATTTCATTTGCCTGTCAAGCCTGCCAGATTGATGTTCACCGTAAACGATTGACTTCCGGGACGCTCATGGAGCGCCATGATTATACTCCAGCATTTGTGGCGATATTCCGCCGAGTACACCGATTCCAGAAAATCTCCACGATCAAATGAGTAGCGGGTTGTGAAGGCAAGTGTCATCGGCCTGATCAACTTGGTTGAGAGACGGCCTTCAAAGTATTCCACCTCGTTGCGGTCCATGTGGTAACTGGCGCCAATCGTGTTCCCCAACTTATCATCAAATTCAACGCCTGTGGCGGCACTGGAAACTTGTTTGTCGTAGATGTTGTAGCGCGCGTCAAAGGTCAGACGTACTGACGGGTGCACCCATGTGTCCGACTCGAGCATGAGGTCTGTCCAAGGCCGTCGGGTATCAACCAGTGTCAGCAGATCCCTTCTTGTCCCCTCAAAACTGTATCCAAGCAAGAATTTGATGCGCGAGATGTCCCGGTACTCACTTGTCTCACCTGTAACGAATCTTCCGTTCAGCAGGTTGATTACCGAAAGATAGACCATATTCTGCCACACCTGGCGGTCGGTATAATCATAGAACGGCAGGCGTTGCTGGCTGCGATCCGGGCTATAACGGTACGTTATTTCAGGAATAATCTCATGGCGCAGCTTTTTAAGCTCAGTGGTTTCGATCTGGTATATACGACTTAACGAGGTTGATAGACGAGCACCTGCTTCAGGCAGCAGCGTGCCGTCATTTTGCTGGACTCCGCCAGCGGTTATTCCACTGTCGGTATGGTATCCACTGATATGCGCCCCGGCATAAAAAGATGCGTCGAGATAGCCATTGTACGACTGCAGCAGTGTGGTTCGTGGAAAAACAGTGAGACGCTGACCGCTGGGTAACGCTTCGCGATAGAGATTCGCAATTCCGGCATCAATATCAAAATAGAGTGGAGTGTCAAAAACGCGTTGCCGTACTCCGGCCATACCGATTTCCGGAAGTGTCTGAAGTGTGCGGCTGTTATCTGCGGCGTACAAATCCTCAATGAACCGGATGTGCGTTGTCAAGGCATAGTGGTGCCATGTTTTAAGAGCATTGAACGTTGTATCACTGCTTTGACGGTTATATTCGCCACTCTTCTCACCGAAATCGTTCAGGAATATACGATCACTGTTAAGATTGACATCCACACGAAGATTCATATCCGGTGAAAATATTTCCTTGTGGCTCTGCCCGATCTGCCATCGCCAACGATTCTGCAAAAAGTCGTATATCTGATATCCGCTCAAATGCCCCTCGCTTCCGCGAGAACGAATATATCTATAATCCAGACCAGTGCCTGCGCCCCTTTTGGATAGCAGATCAAGGTCGAAGAGAACGTCCTGACTTGGTGATATGACCAGATACGCCGGGATGTCAAGCTGAATTCCCCGTGTATTCGAGTAACCGAAGCGAGGCAAAAGGAGACCTGATTTTTTTTCACGCACAACCGGAAAAGCAATCCAGGGGATATACAGCGCCGGCACGTCTCTTATGTAGAAGACGATGTTCCGTCCTGTGGCGTATCCAAGCATATTGACCTTGAGTTTGTCAGCCCCGAATTTCCAGCTTGGATCCGGCAATTCACATGTTGTCAACTCGGTAGTACTGATCTCAAACTCACTCTCGCTTAAACGAATTATTTTTTCGCCGGTGAGCGTCAGATTTGAATTCTGGTCTGTAAGAGTAGCCTTGTCCATCACTCCAAAACCGTTTTCAAGGTTAAGTGTGATTGATTCACCCTTCATGACTTCGTCGCCTTTTGAAATAACCACATTGCCGGTGGCGCGCAGTATCCTTGTGCTGCTGTCATAACCGGCCTTGTCAGAGGCAAGAGTGATCCCCTGCCATGTGATGAAAACGTTGCCAATGGCCGTATATAACCCCTCCGGTGGCCCTTGATTCATCGAGTCTGCTTTGATATGAATATTTTCGTCCGGAAATGGCGAGTCCGCGCACCAGACATACGATGCGCTAATACAGCACATCAACAACAGCAGAAGCATTGTATTGGTGAGAATTTTCATTCTGGAACGTCAGCCTCGAATGCCTGAGTAGTCGGAGTTTTCAAGCCATGCTTTTGTTTCGCCCACAATGAAGAGTGAACCACAGACCAGGATCATATCTCCCGGAACAGAATCGTCCCTGGCGTTCCGGATGCCGTTAACAACAGAAGCGCATTGTTTCGAATCAACGCCCATACCGGCAAATATTCGCGAGAGATCTTCGCAACTCAGGGCTCGATCAACTGATGGAGTGACCGTATATATGCGATCAACGAGCGGAATCAGGGGAGCATACATCTGAGCAATATCCTTGTCCGAACAAACGCCGGTAACCAGCAGCATGCGGCTGCGGGGATAGTCCACCAGCGCTTTGGCCAGCGCCGCAGAACCGGCCGGGTTGTGAGCACCGTCAAGAAGCAGGGGAGGGGTGCCCGGTATGAGCTCCATGCGGCCCGGCCAGTATGCGTTCGAGATGCCCCGTACAAGTGCTTCAGAGTCTACAACAATCCCGGCAAAATCAAGCGACTCGGCAGCAGCAAGAGCCACAGCGGCATTCTGGGCCTGGTAGCGGCCAGGTATACCGGGAGCCAGCTGCATGAGCGATCTGTTAATCCCCTGGTAATCAAGAGTCCCATGATGGTTCCAGATAGCTGAAAAATCTCTGCCCATGCATGCAATTGAGCTATTGAGCGTCTTGGATTTATTCTCAATCACCGTACGTACTGCGTCGATTTGTTCAGCGCAGATGACTTTTGTGCATGGTCTGATTATCCCGGCTTTTTCGTCTGCAATCTCCGGTAGCGTCACGCCAAGATACTCGGTATGGTCAATCGAGATAGGGGTAACGATTGTCATTTCGCCATTAATCGCAGCCGTTGCGTCGGAACGCCCGCCCATACCCGCTTCAATAACAGCAAGCTCAACCTTCTCGCCGCTAAAGAGCAGAGCACCCAGAGCCGTTGTAATCTCGAAGAAAGTGGTTTCTTCAGGGGCAGCATCCAGAACTGCTTTCAGATTGTGGGCAAGCTTGTCCGATGGGCACTCGACTCCGTCAATTCTGAAGCGTTCGCTGAAACGAACCAGATGGGGAGAACTGAACTGGGCTGTGCGATGACCGGCACACGTAAGAATAGAGGACAGGAAGGCGGATGTGGAACCCTTGCCATTTGTGCCGACAACATGAACGCTCCGGAACTGTTTTTCGGGATTGCCTAAACGTGCAAGCAACCTGCTCACTCTGTCGACACCGGGCCGTATGCCAAAGCGCCTGCGGGTATACAGCTTCTCCAGCAAAGCTGTCAGAGACATGTCATGCCGCTGGTCGATGAAGCATCTTTAAAATGGAAGCAATCTTCTGACGTATTTCAGTACGAGGTATGATGGCATCAACCATGCCATGGTCCAATAGATACTCGGCTCTTTGGAAACCTTCCGGCAGTTTCTGGCGGATAGTCTGCTCAATGACACGTGGGCCGGCAAAGCCTATCAGCGCTTTTGGTTCAGCAATATTGATATCACCCAGCATGGCAAAACTGGCTGTGACGCCACCGGTAGTCGGATCGGTCAACAATGAAATAAAAGGGATTCCTGCCTTTTTCAACTTCGCCAGAGCGGCAGACGTCTTTGCCATCTGCATGAGAGACAAAATACTCTCCTGCATGCGAGCGCCACCAGAAGCAGATATTATGATAACCGGCTGGTTGTTTTTGAGGCCTCTTTCGATCGAACGAGTGATCTTTTCACCCACGACACTGCCCATACTGCCGCCCATAAAGGAAAAATCGAAACAGGATATCTGGACACCAAGTTCTTCTATGGCGCCCTCTACACAGATGACTGCATCCTTCGAACCACCTTTGGAAACGGCAACGTTAATACGGTCCTTGTAACTCTTGGCGTCCTTGAACTCCAGGAAATCTACTGAAGTCATACCGGCGTCAAACTCCTGCCAGGTGCCACCGTCAAGAAGAGCCTCAAGACGTTTATGGGCAGAAATCCGGTAGTGATATCCACATGTGGGGCAAACCTGCAGATTAGCCGCGATGTCTTTGCCTAACATGGTTTCCGCACAGCCAGGACATTTCAGCCACATCCCGTCAGGAACCCTGCTCTTCTTCACGTCCGATTTATCTATTCCTGCTTTTTCTTTGGTAAACCAGCTCATAACGGGCCTCACTTCGTTTTAATCATCATGTAATTTAGCGCACACCTTGGGATCAATCGCCTGCTTCATTGAGCTGACAAACTTTTTAAGCTCCGTTTTCAGATTTGGTCCTGAATAGTGTTCAAACAGTTTTACTATGGCGCTCCCCACCACCACACCATCAGCCAAAGCAGCAACACTGGCCGCCTGCTCGGGGGTTGATATGCCAAAACCGGCCATTACAGGGAGTTTAACTTTATGCATCACTTTTTCCAGCTCTTGCGACAATGTATCCGAGACAATCTGACGCGCACCGGTAACGCCGGTCACCGTCACATAATAGATAAAACCGCAGCCTAATCTTTGAACTGCACTGATGCGCTCTTCATCAGAGGTCGGAGTCAGTAGAAATATGATATTAAGGCCGTTCTTTCGTGCATGACGGAGCAATTCTCCTGATTCCTCAGGTGGCATATCGACAAGCAAAAGGCCGTCTATCCCGGCATGAACGGCATCTTTGCAAAATCGCTCATATCCGTAGGAGTGTACAGGATTGAGATAGCCCATCAGAATAATTGGAATCCGGGAACAGATGCGAACTTTTACAACTGTGGCAAGAATCTTCTCCAGAGTGGTACCGGCAGCCAGAGCCCGTTCCGATGAGAGTTGAATCGTCGGTCCGTCTGCCATCGGGTCAGAAAAGGGGACACCCAGCTCGATTATATCAGAACCTGCGCTTTCAAGCAGGTAGATCATTTCCTCGGTAACAGAAAGCGCCGGATCACCGGCAGTTATAAACGTGACCAGTGCCTTGCGATGCTGACTTTTCAGCGCTGAAAAACATTGTGCCAGTCTATCCATAAACTACCCGCTTCATATCTTGAAGCCAGCCATTTCCTTCTCAAGCAGATCTATCTGACGGGATAAATCTGTGACAGATGAATCCATGACTGATGAGGCATGAGTGTTGGCCGCAGTAGAATTCTGGATGTTGGCGACTGACCTGGAGATCATGGCGCTGTTCTCTACCTGTGAACGGCATGCGTCGCGAATCTGATCAACCATTGAGGTTACATATTCGGTCGAGTGCGCAATCAGGCTGCTGGCCCGGCTCTGTTCACGGGTCGAGGTTCGCACATGATTGGTAAGCTCTTTCATACGTTGAACCGCCGAAGCAATAAAATCGGTACCTTGTGAGTGCTCTCGGGTCGAGTTGGCAATGTGTCCGACCATCTCTTCGACACTCTCCATCGCCTCTTTGATGCTGTGACTGCCACGCGCCTGCTCTACCGTGGCCTTGGCAATCTCACCGACCTGAAGACTTGCCCGCTTGACACCGGTCACTATCTTTTCCAGAGCGGCGCCCGAGCGTTGGGAGAGTTTTTCGCCTTCGGCGATACTCTCTTCCGCCTGGGCGATTGCTTCTACAGCCCTGCTGGTCTCTTCCTGAACACCTTTTATCACGGCTGCTATTTCGCGAGTGGAGCTGCTGGTACGTTCGGCAAGTTCCTTGATCTCGTCCGCAACCACAGCAAAACCCTTGCCGTGTTCTCCAGCCTGGGCAGCGATAATAGCAGCATTAAGCGCCAGCAGGTTGGTTTGCTCTGCAACTTCATCAATGACTGACAATATGGCGCCAATATCGGCGGCCCTCAGTGACAGATTTGCAATGACATCAGCTGTTATCTGTGACGAGCTGCGAATAGCCTGCATACCGGCAATAGCCTCTTCTACCGCATTTTTGCCCGTCTCGGCATCATTTCGGACCGATTCTGAAATAGCTGCCGCATCCATCGCGTTTTTTTCAACCTGCTTAATTGTGGCATCCATTTCCGCAATGGAAGAAGCAGTGGTGCTTGAGGCATCACGCAAATTTACAATACTGGTGCCGATTTCCTTGATGGATGTGGACATCTGAATGGTCGATGAACTGACCTCTTCCACAGCACCCCCCAACTTTTCGGCACTTGTAGCAACTTCTTCGATGCTGGCGGCCATCTCCAGAGTAGATGACGATGTCTCGGCCGTCGAGGTCGAAAGCTTATCTATGCCCTCAGAGACCTCTTTTACGGATGCGATAATGTGAGTAACCGCCTGGGAAGTTTCCAATACGGCCTTTTCCTGCAGTTGAGCTGAATTAACTACCTGTCGAGAAGCTTTTTCAAGATTATTGTCAATTGAGGTAAGTACTACTGACGCCGAATTTACTCGCGAAACCATGCTGTTCAGGTTCTCAGCCATAGTATTCATCGCATCGGCCAATGCAGCTGTCTCACGACTGCCGTTGACCACGAGACGCTCATCAAGTTGACCGTTTGCCACCGTACGTGCAAAATCAACGCAGGCATTAAGCGGTCCGATTATTGATTTTGTCACAAAATATGAAAAAAGCGCAATTATGCAGATGGTAGCCGCAGTGATCAGGGTTGCGACAATGATCTTGCTCAAAACCATCTCGGACACGGCTTGTTCCGCCAGGACAACATCACGCCTGATAGTGTCGGCCATTGTTGCCACGGCTTTACTGAAGGCATTGAATCGAACAGTCTGCACTCCCACCAGCAGATATGTTGCCTTAAGTGAATCTCCCCGACTGACAGCCGGTAGAATATCATCCAGCAGAGTTTTTTTATAATCCTTCCAGATTTCATTAGCCTTATTGATGGAATCCTTATTATTCTGAGAATTCTTCAGTCTCAAAACGGTATCAAATCTCTGATCGATATCCTTGGAAAGCCTTTTTATGTCAACAACCGTTTTGTTCGCAATCTCCATGTCCGTTTCCATCATGAAATTCTGCGTGTCATTACTGATCTGAAATAGATCCGACTTCAGTAACGCTATGTTTTCGAGCGCATCCTTGTCATTACTGATGGTATTGTAGGCCTTGCCACCGATACGGACTTCGTTCGTTAAGTACAGGCCTGTCACCGTCACCAGCATAATGCCGACAAAAGCCGCAGCAGACAGAAGGGACATCTTGGTTTTAAGCGTGAGACCATTGGTGCTGCTGGAAGAAATGGTTCTCTTCACGAAATTGCCCCCCGCCGGATGAAGTGTCTGACATTGAAAAAGCCGCCCGACTATATCAGAGCGGCTGCTTTCATATCAAGCAAAAACCGGTACCGGGTGGTTTAGCGGATGTCATTCAGGGGCTGCCTCAAACAGATGATAATACTGCTCCCGTGGAAGGCTTTTCCGCTATCTGATTCATCTGCAGACAGAACTAAACACCGGCCAGATCCTCGAGAGTCACCCTTTCGAGGACATCGCGCACCTGCTCCTGAACACGCTTCCAGACAGGGTGAACTTTACAGGAAATGTCCCTGGAACATTCACCGGGATTCACAACACACCTGTTAGGAATGATCGCCCCTTCGACCGCTTCCACAACTTCAAGCAAGGTTATCTTATCTGCAGAGCGGCCAAGAACAAAGCCGCCGCCAGTGCCGCGATACGATTTAACCAGTCCGATCTTGCTGAACTGCTGGAATATCTTGGCAAGAAATGTCGCCGGTACCTCAACAGCAGAAGCAATGTCGCTCAAGAGACAGACTTTGTCTTCCGGCTGAGTCGCCAGATAAACAATACCCCGGATCGCATATTCACCTTTTCGTGTGAGTTCCATCATTGAAAAACCCCTCTAAAAAGACAATTTTTATCTTTTTTATTGGGTTTCTGAACGATTGTCAACTAAATTTAGGGAACGTTGACGCGAATCAAAGGGATATGGGGGAGTATATTGTTCGGGGTGTCATGGCAGCCCACACGCCATGGTCCCGTCGCTGCAGGCAAGCGACAACTACCAGGCCGATTGTTTCCGTGAATGCTCGTCGGCAAACTCGGAGGCTGTGCCACCACCACGTGAAGTTTTATGACACGAACCGCAATCTCCAAGACTCTTGGCTGACTTCTGATATTGCATGGCCTGCACAATGTGCCATACCGGATTCAAAAACGCCGCTTCTACGGCCAACTGGCCACATCAGTTCCAGTGGAAGTCCCGTTAAAGGGTAGAATATACTGTACAATGCCGGGGGAATCATGATTATGTTCCCCCGGCATCCTCGGCATCTCCGATTATGATTGAGCAAAGAGGCTGGCTATGCAGAGGGGAGTTCTTCTTCGATGTTTCGCTTTTTCCTGCCAAATATAAATGCCACCCATACGCTGACCTCGTACATCAGGTAAAGCGGTATCATGATCACAAACATGGTGATCAGGTCGGCGTGGAAGGCGGCAATGATGGAACTTGCCAGGAGAGCATATTTGCGTTTGGGAGCCAGAAATGCGTAACTGACAATTCCGAATCGTGACAGAAGCAGTGTCAGCACCGGCAGCTCAAAGATCAGGCCGAACAAAAGGATAAGACGGAGGCAGAAGTTCACATAAGAGGAGAGCGACAGCCAGCTCCTGAGTCCTTCAGTTTCATACGAAAGGGAAAAATTGATAATGAAGGGCCAGATGGCTACCAGAAAAAATGTTGCTCCAACACAAAAAGCAACCGTAGCTGCAATAACAAACGGGATCACCAGTTTTCGTTCTCGAAAGGTTAGTCCGGGGGCGATGAACAGCCAGAGCTGATAAAACACCAACGGCAATGCCAGAATGAATCCGGCCAGCATGGATATTTTGCACTGGATAAAAAAAGGCTCAAGCGGAGCGGTATAATTAAGGGCATGTTTCTTTACCGGTTTGCCGAGCTCCTCGTCTAGTCTGGCGCGACTGTATACAGCCGGATAGCGCTCCTTAAGTGCGGTATAGACCCTGTATTTTATCTCGGTCAAGTAGGTCTTGCCGGTGAGCGGTTTCTCCATAAAGACAAGAATATCGTCGGAAAGGTTCCATGCGAAGCCCATGCCCACGACCACGGCAATGACTATGATGACCAGCCGCTTGCGCAGTTCAACCAGATGTTCAATGAAAGGGATTACCTTTTCTTCGCTCATACCACATTCGTATCACAGCGGGACGCATTCATGCAACCCCGATGTGTCGCACTGATGGCTTGGCTTGATGATTGACCGGGCGAGTGTTACAAGGAACATGGCTGTTTGACAATCAGCAGCGACAGGTAATCAGGGGAATGGGATGCGATCTGGTCAAAATCGGTGATGATCTTCTGGCGGACGCTGCCTGACCGTTCTATGAAAACAGTACTCCGTTCCCGACCGGTCTGGCGAAGCAGCTCCATAATGTCGGCAAAAAGCGGTTTGACTTTCAAGAGCACTACCGTCTCGAAGCGTGCCAGCGCAGCAGCAATCGGTACAATACCTGCCGTGGCCGGGATTACGGCCATCTTTTCCTCCGACTCAACCAATGGAATGCCGGCCTGGGCTGCCGAGGCGTTGATACTGGAGATGCCGGGAACAACCTCGATCGGGATATCCGGCCATGTTTCGCGCAGGATGCGTAGCAGGTAGATGAAGGTGGAATAGAAAAGCGGGTCGCCGATGGTGATAAAGGCGACGTCCCGGCCTGAAGAAACATATCCGGCAATAAGCGTGACTGCCTCCTGCCAAGCTGGTATCAAACGGGACTTGTCTGAGGTCATAGGAAACTGATGGGTAATGATCTTCTGGCGGTTTTCATCAATAAACTCGCGAACTGTTTCCAGCGCCAGACTGGCCTCGGAGGGGTTTGATACCGGGGCCAGGATGACATCGACGCTTCGCAGGATACGCTCGGCCTTGCGGGTAAGCAGCTCCGGATCTCCCGGCCCGACCCCGACCGCATAGATTTTTGCCACTACTCGCTCCCTTTTCGGGCCGAAATGACGTAGACCGGGTTCTGGGCTTCAAACATCTTGTACTCGGTCAGATTGCGGGTTTTTGCGATATTGACGCAGGTTGCTTCAACGGTAAAGCCGTGGTCTTCGAGGAACTCTACCGCTCTGGTCAGAGTATCAAGAGTCACGGCATTGATCACCACCACCCCTTCAGTCTTGAGTCGCAGAGAAACAGTGTCGATGACCTCGTCCAGCTTGCCGCCGGCGCCACCGATAAAAACTCGATCGGGATCCGGCAGATCATCCAATCCGTCCGGAGCGCAGGCCTCAATCAGTTTTATGTTACGAGCACAGAACTTTTTGAGGTTCTCCGTAATAAAGCCGATGCACTGCCGGTTCTTTTCCACAGCAAAGATGCGACCGTTTGGCATCAGGTTGGATGCCTCAATCGAAACTGAGGAACTTCCCGCACCGATATCCCACAATACCAGATCATCCTGCAACTGCAGCTTCGCAAGTGTTACAGCTCGAACTTCCTGTTTGGTGATCAGTTTCTTTGATGTCTGGAATTCGTCATCATCAATACCGATTAACGGGTACTGGATAAGGTTCGGCTCATAGGTTTTGATGAGGATGAGGATATTGAGCTCGGAAGGTATCAGATCCAGCAGACCGCGCACGTCGCTTCGGGTAAATTTCTCACCAGGGAGGCCAAGATCCTCGCACAACCACGCCTCGTAACCTTCGGCGCCTCTCCCGATCAGTTCTGCGGCGATGGCTGCCGGTGTATTGACCTTGTCTGTCAGTATACAGGCCTTTTCGGCAGCCACGATCTTATCCACTGCGGCATGCATGCCCCGACCATGCACGGAAACAAATATGGCATCGTCCCAGGGTTCCTTGATACGGGCAAAGGCATACTGCATGCTGGTGACGTTCGTGAAAATCTCGATGCGCTCCTTGGGAAGGTTGCGCAACAAAAAGCGGGATATGCCGAAGAAGGTCGGATCTCCCGAAGCGAGTATGGTCACTCGTACTTCGGCAGTTTTCAAATACTCAAGTAGCTCGGGAAGATCTTCCAGCACCATCTTCCTGCCGGTAAAGTCAGGGAATATATCCAGATGCCGCTGGTGTCCGACCAGTACATCCGCCCTGCCTATGATCTCAAGCGCCTTGGCGCTGAACCCTTCCCACCCCGCAATGCCGGCCCCCACAAGATAGATTTTCTGCTGTGCCATGTTCAAATCTCCTGCCCGGTAACAGTTTTTGTGAGTATTACGAAACCAGATATTCCCCGATTTTCTCGGCCAGCGTGCTGTAAATCCGTCGGCACTCGTTTTCATCCTTTTCCAGCAGTGTCACTCGGAAACCTTGAAGAGGCGTGGAGAACGAGGAAAGCGGTACGATGCAGATACCGGTTGCGGCCAGAATATGGTAAACAAAGCGCTTGTCGGGGGTCATGCCCGGCGCCATGACAAGAGTGTTGACAACCTCCTTCACCTCGGCGTTGGTGATCGGGATTGACTGGCGATTGTTCAGGAGACCTTCCTTGAAAGCCACCGCCATATAAAAAGCCCCGTTGGTGCGATTTACCTGCAAGGCATCGACCTTACTCAAAAAATCATAGGTGATGTTGCTCATTTTTTCATAGCTGGCGATGCGCTGTGCCAGGTAGGAGGAGTATTCGGGATGACGGACTATCTCGGGTATGACCATCTGCGGAAGGGTGGTGGAGCAGACCTCATTCATCTTGCCGGTAAGAATCAGGTTGATGTATTTCCGGAAGCGCTCGTCTTTCTGGCCGTTATACACCTCGATCCAGCCGCAGCGTGATCCGGGCCAGGGGAATTCCTTAGAAATGCCTTTCAATGAAATAGCGGGAACATCACCGATAATATCACTGATCGGAACAGTTTCTTCCCCGTTATAGACGATGTTGATGTAAACCTCGTCAGCTATTATGAACAGGTCATTCTCACGGGCGACCGCCACGATCTCCTGCAGCATTTCTCTGGTATACACCATACCGGTTGGATTATCAGGGTTGATGATCATGATGGCGCAAATATTCGGGTTGTAACGGACATGGTTCTTCAAGTCATCCATGTCGGGATACCACCTGTCATCGGGTTTGAGACGGAACAGAGATGGAGCCGAATGCGCGTGACCTATTTCGCCCAAGGTATGAGTCGTGTAAGAAGGCGAAGGCATCAGCACTCGTGCCTCGGGACGTAAACAACCGTAAATCTTGGCTATGGCGTCTCCAAGTCCATTAAAGAAGATAATGTCTTCGGGTGAAATTCGGGTTCCGCCACGGCTGTTAGTGGTTTCACAGATGAACTCCCGAGTCTCCGGTACACCGCGGGTGTGGCAGTAACCCCACGTGTGGTTATTCATAGCGGCTTTGGCGACGATCTCCTTCATCCAGACAGGGATTACCTCACCTTTAACGATCGGATCGCCGATATTTTCCCAGTTGATCTTGACCCCATGCTTCTGAAGCTTTTCAGCTACGTTGACAATATTTCTGATTTCATACGTAAGTTCACCGGTTCCTGGCGGCACAAGTTCTATTCTCATGATGATTCCTCCGCAGTATGAATTTTGTACCTATTTAGAGTCAGTACCGATTCCGACCAACAATCTGCCATCCTCATCACGCCAGCGCAGCCAGCCGATCGTGTTCCGGTCGGATAGTACCATGGCCCAGTCATGCTCCAGCTTAAGAACTTTGAACAGCTGTTTTGGGGTCAATGTTGATAAAGGATTGCGGTCGGGCTGCCGGTAGAGCTGGTAATACTGTTTTCGAAGACCCGGCAACAGGCGACTGATCTGCCCCTTCAGGAACTGATCCCATGTCTGGAATCTCATTCGACGCTGAGCGTCGATCCAGGCTTCTCTGCCGGCATCATCATAACATACCCGCAGCCAACTCCCTTTGCGTGCTGTGACAATCAGCAGCAGGCGGTTCCTCTGCACACCGAAAACCCACTCATTGCCCGAAACATTCGGGCCGCTCAACTCTCCCCGTCGAGAGATGCCGGGTTCTTCATACAGATGGAAGGGTTCTCCCTGATCAATCTCCGCATTGTGACCCTGCAGAAGCACAATTCCAATACCGCTGTAAGGGCGCATTTGGGGCAGGCTCGCAGCGCTGAGCGCCAGACTGGAGCACGCCAGCATTAGCAGCACCAGTCCGATCAACCTGCTTGTCATCCTTCGAAAAACCCTCGCAGCAGCTCCAGATACTTTTGCGCCGCCGGGTCGCTATCTTCAGGCGCCCATGAAGCCTTTTCATTCTCAGTCAGTGGAAAGTATGGTCCGGCCTTGGTTTCGTAAAACAGTGTCCCGGTTTCAAGGCTAAGAGCCGTGTGATAGACTCCATGCGTGATGTCAACCGCCAGATTACCGTTTGCCTGTGACAGCAGCACCGTTTCTATAACCGTACCGTTCTCGTCAAAGAGGATAATGCCGAGTTTGCCGCTCATCAGGATGAATGCCTCGTCCTTTTCCGGGTCAAGATGTCGATGTGGTCGGATATACGAAGCGGGTTCGACGGCGTTCAACAGACGGTGGCAACGTGATTCGTCGGAAGGGTGAAAATTGCAGTTTTTGCGCAGGCGAGGCGACTGAATTGCCTCGGCAGTTATCTGACCAAGCATTTCTCTGGTCACGACTTTCATCAGCGATCCACCAGAGCAATCATGTTGCCGTCAAAATCCTGCACGACAGCCATCCTGCCCCATGGACTTGACTCCAGCGGCTCCACAAAACGAGCGCTGCCATTTTTGAGAGTCTCACACAGCTCAACGATCTTTTCGACTTTCAGGGTGATACCGGTATGACGGCCAACCAGACGACGGGCATCTTCGTGCAGCGCCAGGGAAACTCCCAGGGTAGTGTCGGCGCCAGGGAAAAATTCGATCAGCATCTCACTCTGTCCGGCAACCGGAAGACCGAGCAGATCGACGTAAAACGTCCTGGCCTGGGGCAGGTCGGTAACAAAAATTACGATATTTTTTAGTGCAACCGACACAAGAACCCCTTACTACCTCTGTGACAACCGATGTACGCATTCAACCATGAATAGAGCGTTCTCAGGCGGTACGGTCGGTAGTATTCCGTGCCCCAGATTGAAAATATGACCGGGTCGGCCATCGTTTTCATCCAATACACGTTTCACTTCACGTTCGATGATCTCTTTTGTTGCATACAGCACGGTCGGGTCAAGATTGCCTTGTACCGCCATCTGCGGGCCAAGAGTGTCTCTGGCCGCACCAAGATTTACATGCCAGTCAAGTCCCATGACATCGCCACCGGCTTTTTTCACGGTATCCAGCATGGTGCCGGCTCCTTTGACGAAATGGATAACCGGAGTCTCCATGCGGTTCAGGCCATTAATCAGCATTTCGGTATATGGAAGCACATAGCGCTCGTAATCTGCCGGCGAGAGAATACCTCCCCAGGTGTCGAAGATCTGGATGCACTGGGCTCCAGCCTTGATTTGTGCATTCAGGTATTCCATACTCATCATGGTGATCTTTTCCATCAAGGCAGTGTAGATGTCAGGCGCAGAATACATCATGCGCTTGATCTGGGCAAAATCTTTGGACCCTTTCCCTTCCACCATGTAGCAAGCCAGAGTGAAGGGCGCTCCGCCGAAACCGATCAGCGGCACCTTGGATGCCAGTTCGCGCCTGAGTATTCGAAGAGTCTCCATAACGTAGGGAACATCCTGCTCCATCTCCGGAATACGCAGTTTTTCGACATCAGCCATGCTGCGTATCGGATGCTCGAAGACCGGACCCGGTACAAAGTCCAGCTTCATACCCATAGGTTCAACCGGTGTCAGAATATCTGAAAACATTATTGCGGCATCCACTCCCAGGATATCAACCGGCTGAATGGTCACCTCGGCCGCCAGTTCCGGTGTTTTACATAACTCCAGAAATGTACACTTCGAGCGTACGGCCATATATTCCGGCAGATAGCGTCCTGCCTGACGCATCAGCCAGACCGGAGTGCGATCAACAGGTTTGCCCCAACATGCATCAAGAAATCTCATATTCATGGTGTGTCTCCCCAAACCGCTTGAAAGCGGAGTAAATGGCTCAAATCTGAAGCCATTCTATTGTCAAACCGTGGGATAAGTCAAATCATTTGAGGAGAATGGCAGTATATCCAAAACCGGCAGAATTGAAAAACCGCCTGTTTTATGCGGCTTTCACTACGCGCTCGCCCCCTCTAAAGCAGATCCGGTCGCCCGGATACAGTTTGCGCCCTCGCCTGATTTCAAGCAGCCCATTCACGGAAACCTCGCCTTCTGCTATGACGATTTTTGCCTCGCCGCCGGAACTGACGGCATTGATCATTTTCAAAAAACTGTCCAGCTTGATATAGCTGGTATTTATGGAGGCATTCATATGTTTACCCGTTTAGTAACCGCTTGTTCCTGATCGTCGCATGTCGCTATTTCACTGTTACTGTATTTTGTGCTCAGCCCAGCAGCATCTGATGTGACTGATTGCAGTCTTTAATAACCCCATATAAATCTGCTATAGCGATACCAGCCTTCGTATTATCAAAGATCTTCTGGAGATGTTCATGAAATGAAAAAACTCAAGTCGTAAGCGGCTATGGGTATACTTAAAAAGCGGTGATTTTGTCAAATTATATTGGACGACCCTGGACGCAAAAACAGAAAAGCCTTGATTTATCTAGGCTTCCTGTCTTTGCCATTCTGATCACCTTGCAGTGGGTTTTGAGTCCGACCACGCCATAGGTGACATGAACTCCGGCCTGTTCCATCAGTTCGGCCAGACGTATATTGGTGGCTTCGTCAAAGCGAGCCTTCAGCTCCACGACAACGGCCACCTGTTTTCCGTTTTTGGCAGCCAGCAAAAGGGCTTCAATGATGCGACTCTGGCTGGAAGTGCGATAGAGCGTCATCTTGATGCCATGCACCTTGGGATCTGTCGCGGCATCACGCAGAAAGCGCTCTACAGAAGATGAAAATGATTCATATGGATGCTGCAAAAGAATGGAGCCGGCATCGCGGATGATGTGAAATATGTTGCGCTGTGTGTCCAGTTGCGGATGCACAATCGGGTGATGCGGCGGGTCATGCAGGTGCGGGTAATCAAGCCTGGAAAGTTCAAACAGGTCGCGCATGGCCATTAACTTCGGGACAAAAAAGACATCCTCATGTTCATTGATGTCAAGTTCTGCAGATAGTCTTCCCCGTTGAAATGGCGGTATGCCATTAAACACCTGTACTCTTACGATCGGCGCAAAACGACGCTCCTTCAGTTCGGTTTCAATCATTTCCAGCAGATCATCCGCTTCTTCCTCGTCCAGCTCCGTGTTGGCATTGCGGGTGACCCGGAACAGATCGCAGCGCACCACTTCCATACCGGGAAATAACATGTCCAAATTGCTGCAGAGCAGATCTTCGAGGCAGACAAAATTGCCCGGTTTGCCGGGAATCGGAATGAAGCGGGAGGTGCCTGATCCGACCGGCACCTTGACGCGAGCCAGCTGCATATCCGCTCCGGAAGCGCTATTCAAGGTCAGCAGCAGATTAAGTGACAGGTTTGAGATAAAGGGAAACGGGTGAGCAGGATCGATAGACTGGGGTGTTAGTAGCGGGTAAATATTGGAGGCAAAATGATTGCGAATGTTTTTCCGTTCGCGTGTGCCCAGATCCTTTATTCTGGAAATTCGTATGCCCTGTTCTTCAAGCAGTTCAAGAACCTGCTGCAATACATCATATTTTTTGCTTTCCAACGCACGAATGCTTTTGTAGCACTCCTGTATCTGCTGGAGTGGTGTAAGTCCGTCAATACTTACTTCTCGTATGCCTGCTGCGACTTGCTGTTTGAGACCGCCAATGCGCTTCATGAAAAATTCGTCAAGATTGGCGCTGACTATGGCAATGAATTTGAGGCGTTCCAGCAGTGGCGTGCGTCCGTCTTCAGCCTCGTGCAGCACCCGGCTATTGAATTCCAGCCAGGTTAATTCACGGTTAAGGTACCAGCAAGAGTCTGAAAGATTAATTTCGTCGGCAGGTTTCCTGGCTCTTCGTATTTTGGAGGGTATCGTATCTGACATTATTTACGCTCCAGCAGCTGCGAAATCAGTTCCGGTATCATGCGGAACAACATGCTGCTGTGCGTCAAGATGCAGAATGGTGCCGTATGTTTGGCTGCTGTCGGGCGCCTTGTCCAGTGTGAAGCGCCGTGCATTGCGGCCCATACGGGAAATTCGCTCCGGGTCCAGGATCATCAACCTGATAGCGGTGACCAGATTGCTTTGGCTTCCGGCTCGAAACACCACACCGGTTTCACCATCAATCATAAGCTCTCGTGGGCCACCCTCATCAGATACGATTACCGGCAATCCGGACGCCTGCGCTTCAAGCACCACGTTCCCGAAAGTGTCGGTGGCACTCGGGAAAACAAACAGATCGGCCGAGGCATAGCCCCTTTGTAACTGTTCTCCAGCCAGATAGCCGGTAAACAGAGCCGGATAACCTGAAAGGGATGCTTCCATCTCTTCCCGGTACGGGCCATCCCCAATTATTGCAAGAACAATCGCCGATCCTGCATCCACAAGCTCTCTGAAAGCATCCGCCAGCATCTCAAGCCCTTTTTCACGCGAAACACGCCCCACATAGAGCAGCACGGCTCCGCCAAGACCGATGCCGCGGCTTTTCCAGAAGATGGGGTTACGCATATCCGGAGAGTACGTTTCCGTATCTACCCAGCGGGGTAGAGGCTTCATCCGTTCCGGCGGCAGACCGCGGGAACGTAACTGTTCGCGGGTTCCTGCAGATGGCACCATAACCTCTTCCATCTGGCCGTAAAACCAGATCATGTAGCTCCAGGCTGCCTTTTCAAGGAATTCGTCATTTGTCAAACTGCGCACATATTGAGGGATATCAGAGTGGTAGGTACCGGCAACCGGTATATCCATCAACCTTGCAATCAGAAGCCCCAAAAGCCCCACAGTGCCGGGGGTGCTGACATGGATACGGGTGAATCCTTCGCGCTCGATGAAATCCATCACATCCAGAATCGGCGGGAAATTCAGCTTCAACTCAGGATATTCAGGCAGCACACAGTCGCCTACCGACAGGAATTTCTTCACCCCTTCAACAGAATCTTCTCCACTATCGCCGGATGTAATCACGGTCAACTCGACCCCACGATTCCGTGCGGTACTTATCAGGCGCTTGATGGTGATGGCGACCCCGTTGATCTCGTCCAGTGTGTCGGTGAACAGGGCGATCTTTTCGGGAGCTTCCTTGTGATGCATTTCAGGAATCGCTTTTGTCAGATCGCGGATCAGTTCCTTCCCTTTGTGCTGGTGGTGAAAGGCCAGATAGTAGGGAGAAATGAGGGTATGCACTAATCCGATGGTGCCAACCGTGTTGAGGTAGTCGAAGAATCCGGCGTTAAGCGGCAATGTCATAAGGCGGTTCGTATAGTGGAAAATCAGGCGATTTGCGAGTCGGCTGGTTACCGCGAATATCTTGCGGTTACTGTCAGCATTGCCGATACCGGCTAGAAACTTCGAGTCACCCAGCAGCAGCCTGGCCTCGGAGTCGAGAATCTCTTCAAAGCTCTTGCCTGTGTGACTACTCGAAACTGGCAGGTTTTTCAGAATAAAGAGCCGGATCCTTTCGACAAATGAACCCCTGTCATCACCGATATTAAAGAAACGGTCGAGCAGAGCGCTGACAAAGGGAGTGGCCCCTCGCCGGCGATCACCCAAACGCTCACGGTAGAAGCTGTGGGCTATGCCGTACAGGCTGTGTGCCATGGTCAGCGGTCCGCCATCATCGCCATCTGCCCAGCTGTCGCCGTTCCTGATGGCATTGACGAACTCCTCAATGGCAGGAGTCTCGTAGATGGTTGTGTGTGCCCGTGCGATGAATAGACCGCTGTGGTCATCCGAACCGCCCACAATACCCTTGACCCAGGGGGTGGCTCCATAGGGTTGCAGGTTATACTTGTTTGACAAACGATTTATGACGGATTCGCTTAAGGATGAGACCAGACGCTTGGTGAAACCGTTGAAACGGTGTGCCCGGCAGCCGTTCTTGATTTCGAAGGTGGTAAAGAGCAGCAGCGACCGTTCAATAATCTCCAGGTTTAATTTTTCATTCTGAGCATAGAGCGGATGGGCCAAAAAATGCGCTATCTTTTCAGAGTGAAGGTAAGCGACCATCTCGTAGATATTCTTTCGCAGTTCCAGAACAGTCCGGAACTGCGCCTCGGAGATGTGTAGCACTACCACATGCGCCTTGCAGCCATTTTCCGGGAAGTGGGCCGTGATTTCAGAACTGATGAAGGTTCCCGGCAGGTGTCCGATCTCCAGAGCGCCGGTGATGGCGTTATGGTCGGTAATGGTGACAAAATCCATACCGCGTTCGCGGGCGACCCGATACAGTTGTTGAGGCGAGGTATAGCTCTCTGGAACATTGAACTTGCGCATGGCCCAGTAGGTGGGTTTGTTGGAATGGCTGGAGTGGACGTGCAGGTCTGCTTTGTATGCATTCATGCCTGACAGTAATATCATAGTGATGTTACAGACATGTTGCGGTTGTGTAATAGTTTTGTTGAAAGTTTATTGGGTTGCAGGCTGAATCTGACTGGCTAAAGGTCGAAAAGGAACAGAGTGGAGGAAGGCTGACGGAACGGATACGGCTGAATCCGGGATAAAATTTTGATGGATTCCTGAAGGACAGCCCTGTCAAAACTGTCAGAATGGCTTTTTTTGGCAACGACAGGCGGGATCAGGAATTGTGAAGTTGGTCATTTCGGTGCGACTTGCTCAAAATCACCAATGCTATGCCACCAAGAATGGCCAGAGATGCCAACACAAAACGTACGGTTAGGGACTCTCCGAGAATAATGATGCCTCCCAATGCAGCGATGACGGGAACACTAAGCTGGACGCTCGCAGCGGTGGGTGCTTTCAGTGCAGGCAGCACGGAGTACCAGACGGCGTAACCCAACCCGGAAGCTACAGCCCCCGAAACTATGGCGTACCAAACACCGGCGATTTCAAGGTTGGCGTTTGAATGGAGCAGCACGCTGAGTAGAATTGCGAACAGCATAGCACGGAGGAAATTTCCGGCCGTAATCCTTGTAGGATTACCCGCTCCTTTACCTCGCAATGAATAGATGCCCCAGGCAACGCCCGCAGTCAACATCAACAATGAACCAGCCAGCGGAGGTGCAGACAGGCCGGGAAGCAACAAACCAATCAACCCTCCAAACGCCAGCAAAAGTCCGACAATTTGCTGCTTATCAAGCCATGCCGGTATGCTTGAGCGCGATGCGGCATAGCACCGAATTTCCAGCAAACGCAATCATAGTGAGAATAGTTAGGATACAAATTCGCGATGATGACATTAAATTACCTATATGCAATTTTTTCTGGTTAAACTTCAGCCAGTGGGCGGTTCTGCCACAGCGACACTTCTTCACTGATAGCATCGGTAACTTTTTAATCCACCCAGAGGAACCTCCGAGGGGGCTCTGTATTTCTATTCCGCGTCATCAGCGGATTCGTCAGCCAACGGTTTCAGCAGCTCAGTATTCGGGAAATTCGGTCAGAGTCTCATGTTCTACCTGTAGTTGCGACGGTGTAACCTGTTTATTCCAGTTATTGAACATCGTTGCTCCTCTTAAATTAAAGCTCTTCAGTGGGATCGGGTAGTTCTTTTTACATCTCAAGCATGAACAACATGAAGCTTTCTCGAAACTTGCCGACTGCTTTAAGCAGTTCCCTTCTTTTTTCTGAGCAATACAAACAGCAGATAAGAAACAATACCGAAATTAACAATCAACACTGTTATCCTCGGCCAGGTAACACGATGGACTACTTCGTATATCTCTACCGGGATGTAAATGCCGCCGCTAAGGACAGCAAACCACTCGGCCCACGTCTTTCTCAACCAAAGGCCAACAGCTTCAATCATGCGGACTACTGAGTAGATTGCAGCTGCTAACGCCAAGCTCCATAGCTTAGAATCGTTGATATGTTCAGTCAGGTCCAGAAATATTCTCGGATAATGGCTGGCGGGGTTGAGATGAAGGTGTTCCACCAAGTGCATGGCAGCTTCGTGAATATCCTTGTGAAGATACGTTAGAAGCTCAAAGCCAACAAACAGTACGAGAAGCCCCTTGGCTCCTTCAAATAGTGCAACGATGTGCAGTCCACGTGCGTGAGACTGTTTGCCAACCTGAATTGGGACTTTGTTACGACTCTTTTTCATGCTTGTGGTTGCACCAAGCAATACCTCAACTTCAACAACTCTGATTAGATACAGTAAGCTGGCTATCGTGGTTGGAGAAGAGACCACATGTCTATAGAAATCAATTATTTATACGACCGCCACCAATAAAGATACGTTCAATAAGCTGAATTGCATTATTGACTCCATCCTCCTGGGCCATTTCTTTGCCAATTTGATTTGCCTTTTCAGGCATGGACGGATTATTTAGAACATGTGATATTTGCTTGGCAAGTTTCTGGGCAGAAAGTGACTTGCGTTGCAGCGTATCTCCAGCGACACCAAGTCGTTTAAGTTCAGCTCCCCAGAATGTTTGGTCTGCCATGTGCGCTACTACTACCGACGGCTTACCCGCTAACAGGCTGGATTGTGTAGTTCCTGCTCCTCCGTGATGAACAATAGCGGCACAGCGTGGGAATACTTCTGAATACGGTGAACGGTTCACCATAAATACTTTCTTGTTTGTCCCGAATACCGATAAATCATCCCAAGGCACCTGCATTATTGCTCTGCACCCCAGTATAGTTACCGAGCCCTGCCATATAGTAAACGTCTTATTTATCAGGGTCAGGTCGGATTGCATCATACTGCCAAAGGTAAAGTAGACCGGAGAATCGCCTGCTGCGATAAATTCCTCAAGCCCTGTTGGCAATTCCTCCCTCCTGTCTTCGTGTGGCGGATTAAGAAAGCCGCACATTTGATGCCGAACGTCCCAATCATCAGGACGGTCACAGATAAATCGGCTGACGGCAAGCAGATTGAGCTTTTCTGCTGCCCACGTCTGGTTCATGACATCTGTATCTGGAGTGAGGCCTTCTTGGGAGCGCAGTTTATTGACCCGTGGAAGAAATATGCGGTTAATCATCGTGCGCACCAACTTCCATCCCAGTGGATATAACCATTTGCCAAAATCAGGCAATCCAGGAGGACATATGAATCGTGAGGGTAAACAGTTATGTACAATGTTGATTGTAGCCATTGGGACTTTTGCCTTTTCCGCAGCAACACGAAGAGGGAACACGAAGAAGTGTCCAATGACCAGGTCGTTTTCAGCGCACAGCTCTTTTGCAGCCGAATACATATTTTCCATTACGGGGTCGAAGCCATAGGTCATAATCATTTCAGCCTGTCTGATTGGATTTCCAACGTCGATAATTGCCTGCCAGATTCTTGCCGCTTCGTATTGGTTCGGGATGTTTGGGCTGGGGAGTGATTTCAACTTATAACCGTACCGTTGAGCCAAGCCAGAATAATCTCTACCAGCATTGTCGGTAATGACAAGTGTGACATCATGACCGAATGTCGTTAATCCTGCGGCTAAAGCAGTAAACGGTCTGATGTCTCCTTCACTGCCCCATGCTTGAAGTCCGATTTTCATATGAATCACTCCAATAGTATTAGCTGAGCTACATCGCTTAAAAGGAATAACCGCCTTCTTTATTACATAATTATGGTGGGCAATCTGTCACAGGTTCGGTTTTCCGGTCAAGCATTGTCCGCTTCTTTCTCATTGATTCTCCTTTACCAGTCGATACTGTTAGACAAAACAGACTCAAACCGATACCGCAGAGAACGAACAAAACACCGGGAATTTGCCGGGAACGCCAAGCGAGCGACCACACGTGATAGTCACGGGGGGGCGGAAACTGGCTCCTGAATGGAGCCAGGGCCGTTCTCCCGCCGGGAACAAAATGAGTCTCCGACCGGAACGGGCGGTGAGGCCGGGAATCCGGCGTTGTTGCAGCCAGTGACTTTTCCCCACACCCCACCTGACCCCACCGAAAAAACGACGGGCAGGAGCCAAATGGCTCCAGCCCGCTTCTTCTTGTGCTGGCACTGGTTCCGCTACTTCCGCTCCAGGCTCTCCAGCAGGCGCAGGTAGTCGCGCTGGCTTTCCCAGACCATGTTCGACAGCAGGGTGGTGAACGGCGCGTGGTTGCCGCCGTTGCCGCTGCGAACGGCGGTCAGGTAGTCACTGCGCAGCACCGGTGGAATGATCGTGACCGGGTACCCCTGCTGGAGCAGCGCCAGGTTCATTGCAAGCCGGGCGGTGCGACCGTTGCCGTCCACAAAGGGGTGGATGGTGACCAGCTCGTTGTGCAACTGCGCCGCGTACTCGATCGGGTGCAGCGCGGCTCTCATGCCGACGATCTCACTGGCAAAGGCCGACATCTTCTGCTTCAGCTCACTGGGTGCCGGAAACACGAAATCGGTACCGGTGACGACGACATTCTGTTTGCGGTAATGACCGGCGTTGGCCTGGTCTATGCGGTAGTAGAACAGATTGTGCAGCTTGAGGATGTCGCGCTCGGTGATCTCGGTGCGGTTGACCAGCTTATGCAGATAGTCGAACGCCTCGGCGTGACCGATGGCTTCATAATGATCCTTCAGCGGCTTGCCGCCGATGGTGATGCCGTCCTCAATGACTACCTTGGTTTCTGTTTCGGTCAGGCTGTTGCCTTCCAGGGCGTTACTGGCCCAGGTAAGGCCGATCTTGAAATACTCACGCAGTTGCTTCAGCGCCTGCCCCTTCAGTGGGCGGTGCTGGTTTATCTCATCTCGGAGCTTGTCGGCATCGGCGATGCGGTTGGTGAATGTCATGGGCTGCCTCCCCTTAATACCGCCAGCGCCTCGGCGATCTCCCTACCCTTGGCCTCGATGAAGTTCAGCAGTTGCTCTGGCGTCCGCTTGTCCTCTTCGGCCTTGGCGTTGGGGTTGACCGCCTTCAGGTCGTAGACGGCATTCTCGATCTCTTCCGCCTTGGCGGCCTGCTCCCTGGCTTCCTTGGCCAGTTCCACCGCTTTCTGCAGTGCTTCAGCCACGGCCTTATCGTCCGTCGGCTTAGACTTCTTCAGCGCCTTGGCCTTATCGGACCACTGGGCAGCCTCCCGCTCTTTCTTGCTGGCCTGCTGCTTGAACGGTTCGGCCTCCTCGCTTGCCTTCTGTTTCCGTGCCACCATGTCGATAGTCCAACTCTGCTCGCTGTCGCCGCACGTCGGTAACAGCCGCAAGAACTCCTCGAACTTATCCAAGGTCATTGGTGTCTTCTTGCCGACCTTGATATCTGACAGGTCGTAGTACCAGATCTTCTCGGTATGTTCGCCTTTCTTGAAGAACAGCAGGTTGGTCTTGACGCCCGCACCCGCCGCCGTGAACACACCACCTGGAAGGCTGAGTATGCACCACAGGTTGTTCTCTTCCAGCAGCTTCCGCTTGGTCTGCACGAAGGCGGTCTCGTTGGTGCGGAACAGTACTCCCTCGTCCAAGACAATGCCACAGCGTCCGCCGTCCTTCAGGTGATCGATGATGTGCTGCAGGAACAGCACTTGGGTTGCACCGGTCCTGTAGGGGAATTGATTTTGAGCCATCTTGCCTTCCTTGCCGCCGAAGGGTGGGTTGGTCAATATCACGTCGAACTGTGCCGGAGCCGTGGCGAACAGGCCGTCATAGACTGTCTCATTGGTCAGGGTGTTGCCATGCCACAGATTGGGTTGGTCGATGCCGTGCAGCACCAGATTGGCAAGTGCAATAGGATAGGCGACATCGTCCTTCTCTCTGCCGAAGAAGGTGCAGTGCTTGAGGGTATCGTACTGTTCAGCCTTACCTCCGGCTTCCAGAGCCTTGCTCATGTACTCGTAGCTTTGCGCCAGGAATCCGCCGGTGCCGCAGCCGGGATCGTAGACTGTATCGCCCATCTGCGGATTGATAACTCGCACCATGGCCCGGATCACTTCTCGGGGAGTGAAGAACTGGCCGCCGTCGTTCCCTTTCTCTCCCATCTTGAGCAGCAGGCCCTCGAACACCTGGGAAATGGTGAATACATGAGTGTCATCCACGCTCTCCAAGCTGATGCCATGCACTTTATCCAGTATCTCGCAGAAGTTCCGCTCGGTGTCGATCCTGCTGCGCTCCACGCTAGAGATGATCTCGCTGATGACCTTCTGACGTGGAGATGCACCCGGCTTGGACTCCAGTGCTTTCAGGTATGGTAGCAGTTCGCCGTTGACGAAGCGGAAGAAGTCGCCAGAACTGCCGTCGGCGTGCTTCTCTTTGCGTTTCCAGCCTTGCTTGCGTTTGCCATCGAGGAACACAGTAACCGTTTCGTCGTATGGTGCAGCCCAGTCCTGCCAGCGGTAGGGTGCCGTCAGCGAGGGGGAGAACTCCAGCCCCAGCGCTTCCATCTCTTCGCCTTCGCGGGTTTCGTGGTCGTCAAGAATGCGCAGGAACAGCATCCAGGAAAGTTCCGGGACGTACTGCATTGCTCCTTGGCAATTGGAACGGCGCATTATGTCGTAGATGCCCTTGACCATCTGGTTGACCGACTGCTGGGTGGCCATGGTCTTGCTGTTGCTGTCATCTCTCTTCTTGCTTCGTGCCATGTATCTACCTGTTCTGTAGGGGCGATGCCAACGGCTCGCCCATGTTTATCGGAATTCTGGCGACCCGCTGGGATCGTAAAATCCGGGCGAGCCGTTGGCATCGCCCCTACGGTTATGGTTTTAAATTTACCGGATTTTCCTTGTCCAGCTCCCATTTCAGAGGGTTGTTGATAATGTATTCTCGCGCTTTTGCAAGTTCTGTCTCATTGCGGATAACCCGCTCAAAATAGTTCCGCTGCCAGACAGGATCGCCGGGATTGGTGCGGAATTTGTTTAGACGTTTGGTAACATTTGATTTGAATTGCGCCATTAATGCCCCAATCGAACCTGATAAGGGACCGGTAGGGGCGATGCCAACGGGTCGCCCGTGACCCTGCCCGTCGGCACAATTAATATTCGGGCGACCCGTTGGGATCGTAAAACCAGGGCGACCCGTTGGGATCGCCCCTACGGTATCGTTCAACAGGATGATTGCGTGAAAATGATTCGGCATTATCACATATTCGTCTAACGATACGTGGCTGAAACGTGCTGGCAATTCACACCAGACTGTGTCCACCACTCGCCCGGCATCATTCAAATGCATTTCGCCATCCACAATGTCGCCAAACAGGCATTCCCGCTGCCAGACGCAGATGGTCACGAAATACGCCCCGGCCTGTGCATAATCGTAATCCTTCAGGCGGATGGACCGGCGATGATGGATGTCAGGGTTGTAGGTCATAACATTGATCCGTAGGGGCGACGCCAACGGCTCGCCCGATTGTAACAGGGAACGAAATTTTGTAGGGGCGATCCCAACGGTTCGCCCGGATGCCGATAAACATGGGCGAATTGTTGGCGCAAATCAGGGCGAGCCGTTGGCGTCGCCCCTACAGTTCACCTGCGAATGCCTGACGCAGCAAAGCAGCGGACAAGGATTTGATTGTCGCAAGCTCTTCACTCGCTGCTGAAGTCGCCATGCCTATCGCTCTGGCCTTCGCTGCAAGAAATGACTCTATTCTCTTCTGTACGTCTATTGGCGGCAGAGGGAGAGGAATGGCCTTGATAGTGTCCTGAGCAATGTTTCGCATCGAATCACTTGTACCTGTGGCATTTCCTTCGATGTGCTTTCGTGCATCTGGCATCCTCAAAGCTTGGAGCAGGAAACCATGGGATATTCGGGTCTCATCTACGACCAAGCGCAGGGTCTTGTCCGAAAGAAGCCTGTTAGGATAGTCAGCGCTACGTGTACGACGGCTCCTACCAGCTCCTTAGTGTTCGCCCTGGTGATCAGAATGTCTCCTTTGCGAACACGGTGGTGTGGTGATGGTTCATAACTACCTTCAGTAGCCTTGGCTTCTTGAGGGCGGAAATCTGCCCAGGTGACGGCGCTAACCTTCAAGACTCCTGCTTCGTCTGGGGATGCTAACCGTTCCGTTGTCTGGAAGCTCTTACCTGCTTCAATGCGGATCAGCACATCGTCTAGCGTTCTTCTCGGCCACTTCTGAGCATCATCGCTCTCGAACACTTCCAGCAAGTACGCCGCTGGCAGCTCCTTGACCGCCTTCAGCCGTGCCTCTGCCGCTACTCGGGCCTTTTCGACGGCGGCCATCTTCTCGGTCAGTATCGCGGCGATGCGCTTTTGTTCGGGGAGAGGTGGGAGGGGAATAGGGAGATTCAACAAATCATCTCTGTTGATGGCTTGAAAAGTGCTCCCGCTGCCTTTCTTAACCAGATCATTTTCGAACAGCCTAAGTGCAGCCAGAATGAATTCTTGATCTACTGATTCGCTGCAACGTATTGCTGCTAACCCTCTCCCTATGCAGCACTGCTTGTCGGCGACATTTGTTGGCCCTACTGGTGCTCTAACTGAGATCAATATGTCGCCTAGCTTCGCAATTTTCACAGGAGTAACGCACCACATTCTTGGGATGGGATGCCTCTGTCCAAAATCGGTTTTGCCTTGAAAGAATGGTAAACCTTCGGGGGCGTTTCTGTAAGTTTCTCCTGGAGGGGACTGGCCAGATATTATCTCTGTGAGTTCCCCCAGCTTCACCCACCGCCACCCATCAGGCAGCGTATATCCATCATTTCCCAATGCCATGTTTCCCCTGTAGGGGCGACGCCAACGGCTCGCCCTGTTTATGTGGAAATCGGGCGACCCGTTGGGATCGCCCCTACACAATCAAATCCATCAATCCTGGCATTGACCCGGTCAGGCAGCAGAATCTGTCCCTCGAAGTTGAACTTTTCATACTCTTCCTTGATGGACTCTGCCCCTACGGTTGCACCGGTCTTGGCATCCTTCACCTTACGTTTTAGTATCTCTTCTCGCGTGAGTGCATCTTCGTCCAGACTGACTCGTCCCTTGATGATCTCGCAGGCAGCCAGGTAACCATCCTTGATGGCCTGGGCCATGTCGTACTCGTAGACCGGTTCGCCGAAATGCTTGTAGTTGTCAGCGCATATCTGTGCGTCGGCGTCGGCTTCCTTGTTCCCTTTGGGAATCTTGATCTTGCGTGGCGTGGCGGTCAGGCCGACCTGGATAGCCTCGGGGTTACGAGTCATCACCTGCGACCACTTCCCCCAGGCCGAACGGTTACATTCGTCGATGACGATGTGGGAGAAGTAGTTCTCCGGGTAGTTCTTGGTCAGGAAGTTGGCGTCGGCCTCGTCCGAATCTACATCCAGGCTCTGGTAGGTGGCGACGACCACACGGGCGTTCTTCTCCGGGTTACTGCCGGTGGCTGCCATGGCATCGGAACCAAAAATCTTCTGGAGAGCTGCCAGACCCTGAGTTCGCAGTTCGTCACAGTCACAAACGGACAGGGCACGACGTAGCTGCCCGGCATCGGCGATCTTCTTGAGCAGATTGACGGCAATGAAACCGGTAGCCAGTGACAGGAGCGCCCGTTTCGGCTCGCCTAAAGCGTCACAGCGGGCTATCTTCTCCAGCACGGCACGGATGGCGGCATCCTGATAGTAGCGTCGTCCGGCCTCGCCACCGTGGTACGGAGCCAGCAGCGGCTTGGCTGCCGGAGAATCGAGAGAGAAGCCCATTCCTTTCTCATAGCGCTGTCGACGCTCTTCCGGTGTGGGGAATTCTTCCATAGGCCTGGGTGCCGACGTCACTCCGGAGAAACGGTCGAACTCGACGAACAGATGGCCGTTGGAGGAGAACACAAACGGCACGTTCAGCCGCTTGCAGGCGGCGTAGGCTTTTGCCTGCTCCAGGCCATGACCGGGATGCTTACCTTCCGCCTTGGCCTTGATGATCGCCACGGCTACCGGCTGGGTTGCACTGGCCACCTTGATCCGCAGGGTGCAGTCCACCTTCCCCTTGGCGTTGCGCTTGGCCTTGCCCGCCACGATCTCGATGGTACCGGCGCTCTCTTCGCGCTTGATATTATCCTCTGTCCAGTCTCGCTTGTATATCGCGGGATCGATCAGTTTGGATCTGGTATCGGCTTCGTTATGGCTCATGGTATCCCAGTCGAAAAGTGCGCCCTACATGTCCCGCATGAATACTCGTATTTTTAACTTCAGCCAATTCGACTGCCACTCCTTACTTTCCAATCGGCCGAACAGTAGTTTGCCAGCATCCATCAGACGGGCAGGCACCTCGTTCTTATCCTTAGGCACGTATCCCAGCTTACGTCCTCCTTCGTCTTGGATCAGTATCGCCAAAGAGTCATACTTGTTGTCGGCTTCACGTCTGAATATCAATGGATCACCGGCAATTAGCAGAGGCTCTACTTCGATGAGGTTGAGGTGGGAAGTCCCGGCAATCGGGCATTCCATCAGGAATATCTCCTTGACGAACGGCAAGGAGAGGCCGCCTTCAAAAGAGGCCTTGATAATCGCCAGAATCTTGGGATCAATGACTGATATCTGAGTTGACATGGTTGAGCCCACCTATCATGCTGGATAGCATCGTCAGGAGCGTAGTTCTCTGTAGTTCCGCTGCAGCAGACCTTTCCTCGGTCTCCCTTAACTGCTCTGTAACCCAAGCTTCGTCATTAAGTTTATCTCTGATCGAACAGGGAAAGACTTGCTGAATCGTAGATAGCCTCTGAACCACCGCCGCAATGTGCTCTTTAAGACGTTCTCTGGTTTCCTGAAGCAGCTCTAACGCTGATACTTCTTCCAGAGGCGGAACCAGTGCAGTGAAATCGTGACTCATGCGAAATATCCTCAGAAACTCAGACTTGCTTGCTGTCGTGGTAGGATTGGTGTGGCATCCCATGTGACAGAATATGTCCTAGCTGCGAAATTTTGTCAGCAGTGATCGAAAATCTTACCGAATGCCTCTTCCATCTTTTTCTTTGTCATCATAGAGACGCCACGAGTACCCTTCAGCTTCCCGTCGATCAGGTCGGCCACAATCTTCTCATGGAGCCCGTTCTTGATGGCCCACGATTTGATAGTCTCGCCCAAGTCCACAAGGCAGTGTGCTACTCTCTTTTTTCGCTGTTCCTTGTCCATCGTCCGGCTCCAGAGCAGGATGCGCTTGCTGCTTCAGTGGGTTAGCGGGACTTTACTCTTCGCAAGAGTGGTTGTCAACGACTACCGCCCCACCATCCATGCCGGGAACGGGAAGCGGGAACGTGCCTTTCCTTGCGGCTCTTCGGCTGACCCGGCTACCCCACTTACCCCACCGTGGGAACGGACAGAGCCAGACTCGGACGTCCGGACGCTCAAACTGTTCCACTTCCTTCCGTACGAACAAACCATCATCCCCCGGCCTTACAGAGCAGAACCGCATGATCGTTGCATTGCATTGTCCAAAAGGAGAGGTGACCGGCCCTGGTAAGGCCGAGGGGACACAACAACCAGGAACGTGCAACGATTCATAAGAAGGGTTCTGCGGCAACAGCTAACCGCTACTTGGCGCTGCTCTCCCGGTTATTCTCGCTGGCGATCCAGTGGGGGCACTTGGAGCGGAATCGAGCTAATGGTGTGAAAAAATATAAGGAAACTGGTCCGCGTGAGCGGAACCTGTCAGGGGATGAGTTGACTCGGTTTAAGCAGCGAGTGTACGCCCACTTGCTACAGGGCACGCTGCGTACTGCCAGCGAGGTGGTGGCGCAGACTCTGGAAGCTGCCAAGGGTTGTATTGCGATCCCTGCGATCAATGACCAGGGAATGCAAGCAGGAAATACACCAGCAGTATCGTAGATTTGCACACAGCCCGCAGATGACCCGTAGCACCCAAAAAGACCTTCCTCATGGCCAGGGGAAGGTCTTTTTTTAGTTGACACTTGCGCTGTAACTACCTAAAACAAAAGGGCCTGACAGTGATGTCAGGCCCTGAATGTTTGGTGAGCCGCGTTGGGGTCGAACCAACGACCACCTGATTAAAAGTCAGGTGCTCTACCGACTGAGCTAGCGGCTCAAGGAGAAATGGTTATCTACAACATTGACGCTCAGGAGTCAATATTTATTTTATTATATGCCATCAAAATGCCCATCAGACCTGCCCCCGGACTGATATATTTGTCAAGAGTTTAGTCATTGCAACAGCCGATTGCCTGATTGGGTTTTGTAATCGACGGTCTGCGTGATATACCTGTAAATATTGCTCGAAATCCATATTATCGAGTGAGGTCATAAATGGAAAAAATCTGCATAATGCGCTGCCATAATTACGAATATTCACAGATTTTATCGAATGTCTCTGCATTGCTGGAGCCGTTGGGTGGAATGTCGGCTTTCGTCAAGAGCGGTGACAGTGTCCTGTTGAAACCCAATATGCTGGCCGGCAAAAAACCGGAGCAGGCGGTTACTACGCATCCGATGATCGTGCGGGTTGTTGCTGATATGGTTCGGGATGCCGGCGGTAAGGTACTGATCGGCGACAGTCCTGGTATAGGCAGTTTCAGAAGTGTTGCCGAGAAGTCAGGCATTGCTGCGGCGGCGAAAGAGAGTGGTTCGGAACTGGTCGAGTTTGACGAAGCCGTAGAGCTTCAGAGCTCTGGCAGATTTCGCCGGCTTTCCATAGCCCGAGCCTATTGGCAGGCTGACAAGATCATAAACCTCCCAAAACTCAAGACTCATGAAATGATGACCATGACCTGTGCAGTCAAAAACCTGTTCGGATGCGTAATTGGAGTCGAAAAAGCCGGATGGCACCTCAAGGCGGGCACGTCACGGGAACAGTTTGCACGACTGCTGCTTGAAATATTCCTTATAAAGAAACCTGTTTTGAACATTGTCGACGGGGTTGTTGCCATGGAAGGAAACGGTCCTGGAAACGGCGATCCAATTCAGCTTGGAGTAGTAATAGCGGGTATAAATCCGGTGGCTGTTGATGTGGTGGCCGGCAAACTGGCCGGCATACCACCAGATCTGCTGTATATCGAGCGAGAAGCTGTCAGGATGAAACTGCCAGGCTCAAGGCTGGATGAAATTCTGATATACGGAACTCCCTTAGAGGAGGTAAAGGGGTTGCATTTCCGGCTTCCCGCCGGCCTCGACGTTCAATTCGGGCTCCCGAAATTTCTGAAAAATGCGCTCAAGAAACATATTACTTCGTTCCCTGTGGCCAGTAAAAAAAAATGTGTGCTTTGCGGTATCTGTCGCGATGCCTGCCCACCTGCTGCCATAACAACAAAAAACAGCACGCTGTCGATTGACAATGCGCGCTGCATTCGCTGCTGGTGTTGCCGGGAATTGTGCCCCCATGATGCCATGGAAGTGCGAAAAGGAATACTGCTGAGGTTAATACGCTCCTTCCCTGCCCGGACGCATGGCCGCTAGGCCTCTTCCTCCTCAGAGCCGAGCGGAATCTCTCTGTACGCCCGATCTTCCTCAAACCGCTTGGTTTGTGCCTGCAGTTTTTCTAGATCAGACTTGCATTTCACACAGTGTCGGGTAAACGGCATGGCTTTAAGCCTGCCGAGCGGAATGTCATCATCGCACTCCTCACAGATGCCGTATTCGTCTTCATCGATTCTAAGTAATGCTTCATCAATGCTGTGCAATTTCTCCCGTTCGCGGTCCCCCAATAACAACCCCAACTCGCGATCACGCTCGGAGGAGGCCTGATCGTAGATATCACCTCCGGGTTCATGAGTTGTGACTGCGTCGGTTCCATTCTTTACTGACTTGGTGATCTCGCGAAGGGTATCTTCCTTGATTTTTTCCAGGATAAGTCTGATCTCCAACCACTTCTGCGACTTTGGCGTAATCTGATGCGCAGCTTTAGCCACAGTTTGTACTTCAATTTTGGGAATCGAATGCTGAACAGCCTCCGGTTCCATCTCGGGAACAGCAGTTACTGATTCGGCCAGAGGATTTGAAGATTCAGCTAATTTCGGGGCAGTCTTCGATTTAACTTCAACGCTAATTTCTTTTGGCGGATTAGCCGGAGTCATTTTGGATGCGGCTTTCGGTGTTTTTTTTACGTCAGGATTGGGGGGCAACTCAGGAGTCATCTTGATAGTCGCCTCTGGTTTCGCTTCAGGTTGTGTTGCCATATGGTATCTGCTCCCGTAGAACTAAGTCTGTATCGCCTGAAAAAAGGCGGGAAACTATCGCAAAAAACGGTTTGCTTGTCAAGACAAACGGACTGTTTTCCGGATGGGCGGCCAGACACTGTTCATTCCACCATCTCACCAATCAGATCGTAATCGGATGAATCGGTGATTCGAAGTAAGACAATATCCCCGACATCTGCGGTTCCCGACGTGATATAGACCTGACCGTCGATGTCAGGGGCCTGACGGGATGAGCGCCCCTTGAGAAGGAGTTCGGTTTCCTCGCTGTACCCTTCCACTATGACCTGTTCGGTTGTTCCTATCAGGGCGCGGTTACGCCGGAAGGAGAGTCTTGCCTGTGAGCGCATCAGTTTTCTATGTCGCTCGCGCTTGACTCGCTCTGAAACCTGCTCCGGCATCGCCGCTGCCGGAGTACCCTCTTCTTTTGAGTAACAGAACACTCCCAGACGCTCAAACTGGGTCTGCTCCACAAAATGTAACAGAGTGGTAAAGTCTTCGACCGTCTCCCCGGGAAAGCCGACAATCAGAGAAGTACGAAGGGCAATACCCGGAATTTCATTCCGTAGCCTGGCGATCAGCTCCCGGATGTGCTGTTCGGTGCTTTTGCGCTTCATAGCCTTCAGAATAGGATCCGAGATGTGCTGGAGCGGGATGTCAAGATATTTACAGACTTTGGGCTCATCGCGAATCAGCTTTATCAGACCGTCGGTGATGCCATCCGGGTAGGCGTACAGCAGGCGTATCCATCTGATGCCATCTATTGCAGCCAGCCGCCGGACAAGTGTTTCCAGTGTGGCACCTTCACTCAGATCGCTGCCATATCGCGTAATGTCCTGCGAGATGACATTGATCTCCTTGACACCTCTGAGTGCCAGTCGCTCAGCTTCTGCCACCAGCGCATCCAGGGGCCGGGAACGGTAGGAACCTCGCAGTTGGGGAATGATACAGTAGGAACAACAGTTGGAGCACCCCTCTCCGATCTTGAGATACGAATACCAGGCAGGGGAGGAGTTCAGGCGCGGCAGTGATTCGTCGTAAACGAAGTCTGGATCGCCAATATATCGCAACTGTCCGTAAAAGCTGTTTTTCTCGGCCAGGATTTCGGCGATGCGGGGATAATCTCCGGTGCCTATGAAGATGTCGACTTCCGGCAGCTCCTTGGCCAGTTCCTCCTGATAGCGCTGCGGCAGACAACCGGAAACGATCAGCGTGTGGCAGCGACCGTCATGCTTGCGTTCAGCAAGATCCAGGATGGTATCGATACTTTCCTGCTTGGCTTCCTTGATGAAAGAACAGGTATTGACGATAATAATATCGGCATCCTTCTCGTCGGTGGTGATCTCGTACATCTGTTCCGAGAGCACCCCCAACATCACCTCCGCATCCACCAGATTTTTCGGGCAGCCAAGACTGACCATGCTAACTTTTTGCTTTTCTTTCACGTTTTCCTCTTCAGACCATGTTTATTAGTATTCATTTTGTAGTACTGCCCATTTATTTTACGGGAATACGTTCCACTATGCCAATCATTTCTTCTCTGCTTCTCTTCCATGTTCACTCATCTTCTACAGAGCATTACCAATATTTCAAAATATTGATTTTAAATATCCTGTAAAGCTCTTACAACTGTCGATTGCAAATATACTGTGACTATGCGAATCTCAGTCAATGGCAGCATATCCATGATGAGAGATCAGAAGCCGGGGCGCTTTATGGGGGCAAATCGCAGACAGATGGACGGATTCGGGGTCGGGATGATGATCCTGCTTTGTGCTGTGTGGGGTTTGCATCAGGTAGCTATAAAGATAGCTGCCCCCGATATCGCTCCGATCATGCAGATTGCTCTGCGTTCCGGAATCAGCGCAGTACTTGTAGCTGCTGTCATCGGGTGTGGCTGGGGGAACTTTAGCCTGCGCGATGGCACGTTGCGTCCCGGTATCATCGTAGGAATCTTGTTTGCGTCCGAGTTTCTCTGCATAGCGGAGGGGCTTCGTTTCACATCCGCCTCCCATATGGCTGTATTTCTCTACACAGCACCTGTATTTACCGCACTGGGACTGCACTTTTTCCTGCCGGCAGAAAAACTTCGCCTGCATCAGTGGTTGGGTATTGCCATCGCTTTTGGCGGCATTGCAACTGCTTTTACCGGAGGCACTCAGTTCGCGGGATTTAGCTCACGGATACTGTGGGGTGATTTTCTGGGAGTACTTGCCGGAGCCGGCTGGGGCGCAACCACGGTAATCATACGCTGCACAAACCTGTCGGAAGCGCCGCCTACCAAAACATTGCTCTACCAGCTTGCAGCCGCCTTTCTACTATTGTTGATCTATGCCGTTTGTTCAGGTCAGGCAGCTACTGTTTCCATGACCAGGATCGCCTGGACAAGCCTTCTTTTTCAGGGGCTGATCATTACTTTCGCCAGTTATCTTACCTGGTTCTGGTTATTACGCAGGTATCTCGCTTCTCGACTGGCAGTTTTTTCTTTTATGTCTCCTTTATTTGGTGTCACTTTCGGTGTAATCCTGCTACATGACTCTGTAGATACTTACTTCGCTATCGGCGCCATAATGGTGCTGACTGGAATCAGCATAGTAAGCCGTCCCTATCCATAATCATGAAATGGCTCCTCACTGCATCCGCTGCACTTTATCTCTTCGGCTCATTCCGACGCCCGCTTTTTCAGGCCGGGCTTGTAGGAGAGCTGATCTATCTTGGGACAAGAGGGTTTGAACTTGGCAGGTTGCCCTTGATCGGCCCCCATGACACTCTGGTTTTTTTCTCAACATCCATTGCCCTTATGGGTCTCCCGTTTGTCAATTCCCGTGTGGTCAAGCACGACGCGATTTTTTCCTGGGGTGTCGGAGCTATTGCCGCCTTCTTTGGCCTGTCAGCCCTCGCCTTCCGTGCTTCCAGCATGCCTCTGCCCCCTATTCTTAACACAATCTGGTTTGAGTGCCACGTAGCACTCGCCTTTTTTGCCTATGCACTATTTGCTATTGGAGCATTTCTGGGAGGAATCTATCTGGCCCGTCGCGATCGTACACTCCTTGACCTGCAGTATAAGGCAGTTTTGGTAGGGTTCTCTTTCTTCTCGGGTTCGATGGTGTCAGGCGGCATCTGGGGCTACTACGCCTGGGGCACCTACTGGCTCTGGACTGCGAAAGAATTCTGGACATCCATTCTCTGGCTCTTCTATTCTCTCTACCTCCACCTCCGCCTTAAAGGACCGAACGCGGACACTATAGTCGCCTGGGCCGGAATCGCAGGCTTAGGCATTACCCTGTTTACCTATCTCGGCGTAAGCATACTGTTGAAGAGTTCACATAGTTTCTAAGGAGATCCGATGATTCCAAGGATATACAGCTTGCTGGCTTCGCTTGATCTCGCCATCTGGCTGCTGGGTGGGGTCATGGCTTTGCTCGCCACAGGTTCGTTCGTATGCGACGCAGGTTCGGGGATTAACGACATGGCACTCCTCGCCTGGCTGGCTGAAGTGCCTATCCGGATGTCGTGGTGGTTATGGGGGACTCTCGGTCTGCTGGCTCTGCTGAGCCTCAATACCGTTCTCTGCAGCTTGGAGTCCCTTCGGGCAAAGTGGTTGCGCGGGAGTTTACTGGTGCGTATGGCACCGCAGCTGATGCACGTGGGGTTTCTTTTCATTGTGCTGGCACACCTGTTCACTGCATACGGCGGACTCAAGGATGGGGGATCACTTCCGGAGGGTGGCACATTTTCTTTCCCGGACGGTTCAAGGGTGGAACTTACCCGGCTAGAAGTGCGGATGGGACCGATGGGTATGCCTCTCGACTTCAGCGGCACGCTCCGGCATCTGACAAGTTCCGGTGAACTGAATGCGGTATTCAGCCCCAACCATCCCTATTTTTACAAGGGATTTGGGGTCTACCTGAAGCAGGTGGAGCCGTTTCCGGTAAAAAGGGCGATCGTTGAGGTCCACCGGGAGCCGGGGGCCGGCCTTGCGCTCGTCGGAGCTGTTTTCTTCACTATTGCCAACATTTTGCTCATCTGGTTGAGGAGAGGGCAGAGGGTCACGGCAGAAAACCGGTAACCGGCAGTATCGGCAGGAAACAGTAAACCCAATACGGTTTGTGAACGCTGCAAAGAGTTATCCGTCACACAAAACGGGAAAAGACCTGATTGGAAAGCAGCATCCCGCACCGGGTAAGGCGGAGGGCGTCATGCTCCCGCGTTAACAGTCCCGCCTCGACTAGCTCGTCAATAGCGGCGCCGTACACTTCGAAAAACGATTGGCCGAATTCCCGTTCAAAGGCGCTGAACTCAATCCCGTCCGCCATGCGCAGTCCCAGGAAAATGAACTCGGACATGGCATCATCCTCCGTCAGCCGCGTTTCCTCAAACAGGGGCAGTTCACCATGCAGCAAGGCTTCGGCATACTCCTCCATACGTTCCAGATTACAGAGCCGGACGCCGGATGCGTTGTTACGCAGCAAAGAGTGGGCGCCGACACCCACTCCCCGATAGCCATCCCTTAGCCAGTAGCCGCTGTTGTGGCGCGAGCGGCATCCAGGGCGGGCATGGTTGGCGATTTCGTAATGTTCGAAACCTGCTGCCGACAGAAGATCGTCGGCCATCTCGAACATATCAGCCGACAGGTCGTCATCCGGCTTTTCTGAGCTGCTACAGCGGTAACGGTCATAAAACGGGGTGCCTTCCTCAACAGTCAGGCCGTAGACGGATATGTGCTCCGGCGAGAGCCGAATTGCCTGCTCAAGATCGGTTTGCCATTGTGTGATGTTTTGCGCGGGCAGGGAGTGCATCAGATCAATGCTGATGTTGCTGAAACCGGCTGTGCGGGCATCGCTGAAGGCTTTGCGGGTCTGATATGCGTTGTGGGCACGTCCCAGGCAGTCAAGAAAGCTGTCGTCGAAGGATTGAACCCCAAGTGAGAGGCGATTGACTCCGGCGCTCCTGAAATCAGCCAGCAGAGCCTGGTCAACCGTTCCCGGATTAGCCTCCAACGTGATCTCGCAATCCGGGCCCCGGCCGAAAAGCTCTGTCGCATTTTCAATCAGGCGTGCCACCTGTCCTGATCCCAGAAGAGAAGGAGTGCCGCCGCCAAAATAGATGGAATCAAGCTGCTGGCCCGGAGTCGTGACTGAGGATACCAACCGCATCTCCTCAAGCAGAAGCGCTACGTAGTCATTCAGACCGGTATCCGGCAGCTGCTGCGAGTTAAAGGCGCAGTAGCCGCATTTGCGCAGGCAGAAAGGAATATGGAGATAGAGTCGCGTAAACAAGGTAGAGACCGCAGTACCACCGACACAGGGAGGATTACAGCTTGAACCGGCCGATCAGGCGCTGCAGCTCCTCTGACTGGACGGAAAGTATGGCCGCCGCCGAAGCTGTTTCCGTGGCCCCTCGTGAGGTTTGTCTGACGACACTGGTGATCTGCTGAATACTGCTGGTAATCCCGCCCGTAGTGTTGGTCTGCTGCTCGGCTGCAGTTGCGATCTGATTGATCTGCATGGTGACATCGTTAATCTGGTCCAGAATCTGTACAAGCGCCTGACCCGATTTGACGGAGTATTCGGTCCCTTTTTCCACTTCAGAGACCCCTTCTTCGATAGCGGAAACCGCCGTTCTGGTTTCGCTCTGGATGGTTTTGATCATTTCACCGATTTCGCGGGTAGCGCGGGTAGTACGCTCGGCCAGGGCACGCACTTCATCTGCCACCACGGCAAAACCACGCCCCTGCTCTCCGGCCCTGGCAGCCTCAATGGCGGCGTTAAGGGCCAGCAGGTTGGTCTGGTCGGCGATATCTTCAATAGTACCGATAATCTGACCAATCTGGTCAGAGCGTGCGCCCAGTTCCTCAACTGTTTTTGCAGCATTATTAACCCGGACGGCGATACGCTCCATACCGTCCGTGGTCTGCCGAACCACTGCAGCGCCCGTCCGCGCAGTGTCGCTGGCGCGATTGGAGCTTTCGGCAGCGCTCAGGCAATTACGGGCAATGTCGCTGGATGTGGCGGCCATCTCTTCGCTGGCTACTGCAACGGTGTTAGTCTGGGCAGCGACATCTTCGGTTCCGGCAGCAATCTGTCCGGCGCTGGAGTGCAATTGCCGGGAGGCCCTGGCCACCTCTTCAGATGTTTGTGATATCCGTGAAATAATATCGCGCATGGTCGTCTGAAGAGTGCCGATGGAACGAACAATGGCGCTGATCTCATTATTGCGCTTGGCAACAATCGGCTGTGACAGGTCTCCGTTGGTCAATCTGGCCAGATGACCCGCAATGCGATTGAGCGCATCGTTAACAGTCCAGAATACCAGCCCGCTGAAGAACATGCCGAGCACAACGAAAACGGCTGTTGAAGCAATCGCGAAAGGCGTTGAAAATGAACGTCCTGCCACGACGGCAATAATGATGCATAAACTGTAGCAGATGCAGAGGAGAAAAATCCGCGTGCGAATTTTCAGGTGCATATAGAGGTCTAAGAGAAAGTTCATGGCCATCCTCGTTAGTCACGTCCGGGAAGAGCAGAAACGCAACACCGTCGTGATCGTGTTTAATGCATACAAGATTGTTCACAATTTGGAACGTTTGTAAAGGACAAACTGTGTGCAGCACCCATCCTGCATCTGCATCCCAGCCGCTACGCCCTTATCATTACCAGTAACATTTTAAACGGTTTCACCGCTTTCAACTCATGGGGAATATTGGCCGGCATGATAATCATCTGCCCGGCAGTTACCGTCTGCTGTTCACCATTTATAATCACCAGGGCTTCACCGTCTACGACCTGAATAAAAGCGTCAAATGGTACGGTATGTTCACTCAACCCTTGAGCGGCGCCAAAAGAAAACAGCGTCAGTGTCCCTATTTTCTTATCGATCAGTGTTTTGCTGACCACCGAACCGTCCTGATAGGCCACTAAATCACTCATAGTCAGCGCCTTACCGATTAATTCCATAGTCTCTCCCTCTCTCCTCAAGCTTTGTGTATACGTCATATACTATCGCATCAGCAGCAAAAAACAAAGGCGGAAACTTACGTTTTCCGCCTTTGGTCTGCAACTGAATGATTGTCAAATTCTATAGGTGTGACGGACTAATACATTCCGCCGCCCATTCCACCCATTCCGCCCATTCCGCCACCAGGCATACCGCCACCGGCTCCGCCCTCTTCTTTCGGCTTCTCAGCGATCAGCGCCTCGGTGGTCAACATGAGACCAGCGATGGAGGATGCGTTCTGAAGGGCATAGCGGGCAACCTTGGTCGGATCAATGATACCGGCCTGAATCATGTCAACATACTCGTCTGATGCGGCGTCATAGCCGAAAGCTTCAGAGCCGTTCTTAACCTTGTCGACAACGATGGATGCATCAATACCGGCGTTTTCAGCTATCTGACGGATAGGGGATTCGAGGGAAGCCCTTACCACATTAACGCCAAACTGCTGCTCGTTCTCAAGCTTCAGGGCGTCAAGGGCGCACAGGGCGCGGATATATGCCACGCCGCCGCCAGGAACAATGCCCTCGTCAACGGCTGCCCGGGTTGCATGCAGTGCGTCTTCTACCCGGGCCTTCTTCTCTTTCATCTCAACTTCGGTAGCGGCGCCAACTTTGATCACGGCTACGCCGCCGACCAGTTTGGCCAGACGCTCCTGGAGTTTTTCCTTGTCGTAGTCGCTGGTTGTCTCCTCCACCTGTGCACGGATCATTTTGACCCGACCCTGGATGATATCTTCTTTACCGCCGCCATCGATAATAGTGGTGTTGTCCTTGTCAATGGTGATGCGCTTGGCCTGGCCCAACATGTCGATAGTGGTCTGGTCGAGCTTGAAGCCGACCTCTTCAGAGATAACCTGCCCACCGGTCAGAACAGCGATGTCTTCCAGCATGGCTTTGCGACGGTCGCCGAATCCGGGGGCCTTGACGGCGCAGACATTCAGCACGCCACGAAGCTTGTTGACTACCAGGGTAGCAAGCGCCTCCCCTTCGATATCTTCAGCAATGATCAAAAGAGGGCGACCGGACTTGGCGCTCTGCTCCAGAACCGGGAGCAGATCCTTCATGTTGGAAATCTTCTTGTCGTGGATCAGGATCATGGCGTTCTCAATGGAACACTCCATGCGCTCCGGATCAGTCACGAAATACGGGGAGAGATAACCGCGATCGAACTGCATGCCTTCGACGGTCTCAAGGCTGGTTTCCATCGATTTTGCTTCCTCAACGGTAATGACGCCTTCCTTGCCGACTTTTTCCATCGCCTCGGCGATGATATCGCCGATGGTTCTGTCGTTGTTGGCAGATATGGTGCCGACCTGGGCGATCTCTTTGTGATCCTTGATAGGTTTGGAAATTTTCTTCAGTTCGGCAACAATTGCCTCAACGGCCTTGTCGATGCCGCGTTTGATTTCCATCGGGTTGTGGCCGGCAGCTACCAGCTTGGAGCCCTGCTTGTAGATGGCCTGGGCCAGAACGGTTGCAGTGGTGGTGCCGTCGCCTGCAACGTCGGAAGTTTTTGAGGCGACTTCCTTGACCAGCTGGGCGCCCATGTTTTCGAACTTGTCTTCCAACTCGATTTCTTTGGCAACAGTCACGCCGTCTTTGGTGATCAGCGGCGCTCCGTAGGATTTATCGATGACAACGTTGCGTCCCTTGGGTCCGAGGGTTACTTTAACGGTATCGGCGAGGATATTGACGCCCTTCAGGATGGCGTTACGACCTTCCTGGTCGAATTTGATTATCTTTGCAGCCATTGATTACTCCTCCATTATATGTTGTTTGTATTGGTAGAGACGAATTACATTCGCCCGTTTTTGTTCGAATCCGGGCGTATTGCATACGCCCCTGCAACAGAATTACTTATTCTACAACGGCCAGAAGGTCATCTTCACGCATCATCAGGTACTCTTCGCCATCGACCTTGACTTCGGTACCGGCATATTTACCAAACAAAACTACGTCGCCGGCCTTGACATCCAGAGGCAGAACTTTGCCATCTTCCGTCTTCTTACCATTGCCAACTGCCACGATTTGGCCACGCTGCGGCTTCTCCTTGGCGGTCTCCGGAATAAAAAGACCTCCTGCCGTCTTGGTCTCTTCTTCTACTCTTTTTACGATGATACGGTCCTGAAGTGGTCTTAAATTCATCTGCGCTTCTCCTTTCTATTGTTTGGGTGGTGTGTTAGTAGAGACAGTGTTAGCACTCAAGCCCTCTGAGTGCTAATGTCCAAAGAATATAAACAGCACCTTTTCAAAAATCAAGGGGGAACTGAAACTTTTTGCGGCGGGGGGAAATTATGTTGGTCACACTTTTTCCTTAAGGAGCTGTTTCGACGATTGTCCTCCTCGTAGAGTTGTATGGATTCCGGAAGTGTGCCGTACTCTTCTGAATGTGCAACCCCGCGATCAACGTAATCCAACAGTTCGAGGAACTGCATCACCAGACGATAGGTGATCCCCCACAGTACCGGCTTTCCAACGCAGGGGAGCCGAAATGCAGGAACTTCAAATTTCCTGTCATCGAAGGCGACATTGGACTGGATGTGTCTTGTGCGGTCACGCAAATCGGAGAGCCTGACCCAGAATACATCACTGACTTCGCCGCTTAATTCGGGAACACAGGTCGCTTGGTCCACAACGAACAGACAACAGGAAACCCGCACCGGCAAATTGGCGCCGACGATATCGGAAAGGCGTCCGAGAAACCGCCCCATCTCAAGATCAATCCCGATTTCCTCCCGGGTCTCTCGCCGGGCTGTCTGGCAGACCAGTTCACCCTCTTCCTGCTTCCCCCCCGGAAAGGCGATATGCCCCGACCACGGATCATTAGCATCCGCAGCCCGCTGTATGAACAGCATTTCCGGATCATCCTGAGCCTGGCACAGGATCATTGCCACAGAGGCGCGGGTGCGCCCCTCCGAATCCGGCGGCATATCATGCTCTTTCACCACAAGCAGCTCTGAAATCTGTTGGAACATATGGCTTTGTTTGACTATTTTTCCGGTCATCTGTAAGATAATCCCTGCCCGTTCATTATCGCCATCCTTATACTCCCGGCCCGTGTCGTCAAGTAAAATCTTACCCGGTGGATGAGAGGTCAGACATGCCCCGTATCTCAATTCTCATGCCGGTTCGCAATGAGGAACGTTATCTTCGGGCGGCTCTGGACTCTCTCCAATGCCAGACTCTGACTGACTGGGAACTGCTGGTTGTTGACGACGGTTCTGACGATGAAACTCCCCGCATCCTCGACTTTGCGACTTACCGTGACAGTCGGGTGCACGTTATCAGGCGTGAGCGGGGTGGCCTCGTTGCAGCTCTCAATGCCGGGCTGAAAGAGTGTCAATCCCCGTTGTTGGCACGCATGGACGGAGACGACATATGTCATCCCCGACGCTTTGAGATACAGGCCTCCTATCTTGATGCGCACCCGGACACCGGACTGGTTGCCTGCAACTTCAGACATTTTCCACGAACAAACCTTAAAGAGGGGATGATAGCCTACGAAACCTGGCAAAATACACTCATGGATCACGAACTGATAATGCGTGACCGGTTTATTGAATCTCCCTTCGTTCATCCGGGAATCATGACCCGCCGGGCAATTCTGGAAGGAGTTAACGGTTATGAAGATCACGGATGGGCGGAGGACTACGACCTGTGGTTGCGGCTGGCTGCGGAGGGGATCCGCTTTGCCCGCCTGCCGCAAACACTTTTTTTCTGGCGCGACCATCCGGAACGTGCGACCCGCACCATGGACGAATACTGTTCCAATGCTTTCCGTTCCTGCAAGTTGCACTATCTGCGTCAAGGCTTTCTCTATAACGTCACTGAGGTTGTTATTGCCGGAGCTGGAATTGAGGCGCGGGCCTGGCAGCGGCTTTTGGCGACAGAGGGTATCCGGGTTTCCTGCTGGCTGGACGTTGACCCGCGCAAGATCGGCCGTATCCTGCATGGCGCACCGGTCATTCGGCCTGAAGATCTGAAACCGGCCGGCAATAAAATGATCGTGGCAATCGGAGTGCGCGGAGCGCGCGAGCAGTTCAGGAATGTCTCCGGAGAGCTGGGATGGCGGGAAGGCGTGGACTTTGTCTGTGTCGCATAATCGCAGACTTTGTCAGTCGCCTGTCGTCAAACAGGTTGCAGCCTGGCTTCAGGATGGGCCGGTACCCTGATGAACTGGGCCAGAATCAGCGAAACGACACCCATGGCGGCGCCCATGAGGAAAGGAATACGGTAATTTAACATCCAGAGGTAGCCGCCCAGGGCCGGCAGGAAGACCGCAGCGATATGGTTGATCGTAAATCCCACGGCTGATGTCGGGGCGATGTCCTGAGGGTCGGCGATTTTCTGGAAGTAGGTGCGGATCGCCACGGCAAAGTTGAACAGGATGTAGTCGAGGATATACATTCCGGCCACAACCCATCCGGAGGATGCATAGGCGTAAGTCAAAAAGACCATGATCACTCCGGCGTATTCGACAGTGCAGAGGGTGCGCTCTCCAAAAGCATTGATGGCCCTGCCGATCATCGGATTGATGATCCAATTGATGATATTATTGATGATAAAGAGCGCAGTAATCGCCTGAACCGAAAAGTGAAATACTTTTACCAGCAGGAACATGGAAAAGACCATGTATATCTGCCGACGTGCGCCGGACATGAAGGTCAACAGATAGTAGAGCCAATATCGCCTTTTCAGGAACATCCTCAACTTCTGAGGCGGAACATCGGTGTGAGTAGGATCCTGAAAAATCGCCCAGAGACCTGCCAGAAAAACCACAATGCCCACCACAAGAAATATACCGGTGTAGTTCATCACGAATCCCAGCCCCCAGATAAAACCCGCTGAGATAATGCTGGTAATGGCAGCCAGACTGCGCAGCTTTCCCATTACCAGCGGCGACTGGTGCGTCGAAAAATACTGCAGGGTCAGCGATTGATTGACGGTCTCGTAATAGTGAAACCCGAAGCTCATGATCAGAGTTGTGATTGCAACGCCTCTGAAGGAAGGGAAAAAACCGGTCAGGGCGACACCGAAGCCCAGGAGCACTATTGAAAGAGCCGCCAGGCGATGCTCCCGGACTACAAGCATGACATAGATCGCCGTGAGCGCCAGAAAACCGGGTATTTCGCGCACGGATTGGATCAGACCGACATGGAGTCCTTCGAGGTGAACTGTCTCAACGGCATAGTTGTTGAACAGGATGGTGTATCCCTGCAACCCCACCATGGAAGCTGCGGTAAGGACGGCAAGGAAACGAAACATGGACTGATTGGCCGAGGTGAGCAGCATAATGTCAACTTTCGCATGTGTGTACCAGATACGGCAGAACGTCGCCTTTTAGTAACGGGGAGCTGTCTGCTGCAGAAGTGCGTCAATCTGTTGCACCCCCCCAAGCGCGCCGTATTCCAACGAAACATGCGGCGCATCGATTTCCGCCTCCCGCGGGTTGATACGGATCACCGTCGTAAGCCGGGATTCGCCCAGTTCTTCCGAGGTGTAGCGGATAGTAGGGATCGCTTTTCCGGCCCCCATCTCGATCACCACGGTACGTTTACCCCGTTTTTCTCCCTGAAATTCCCTGAAACCCTTCCGTTGTGCTTCTGTGCGGTCAGCAATCCACGACCAGTCTCCGAACATGAGGATGTTGGGGCGGCTGACGCCCCGGCAATACGGACAGCGCGGTATGGTGCCTGCCCGCATGGTCTCCGGATTGACCAGGATCTGTTCATCGTTCGGCCAGATCATGCGGCAGCAGGGGGTACTGCACTGCAGGTGGTGAATCGAGCCATGTACCTCAACAATCCGGTCATCGGCATAGCCGGCTTTCTGAAACTGGCCGTCGACGTTGGAGGTGATGACGAAATAGTCGGCGTGGTAGCGCTCGATCCAGCGCTTGATGATAGTGAAGCCGTCGTGTGGTGTGGTTTCCCGGTACAGGTTGGTACGGTGGCCGTAAAAACCCCAGCCGAAAGCCGGGTTACTCTCGAAATGTTCCGGATTGGCGCAATCAATAAAGGAAAGCCCCAGGCGGGCATACATCGGATAGGCATTCCAGAATCCCTGGTCACCGCGAAAGTCTGGCAACCCGGAATCCACTCCCATTCCGGCTCCGGCGGTGATGATGAATACTTCAGCCTCCTGTATGGCCCGCGCAGCCCGCTCCATCATGACGTCGGTTCAGGAGAGCAGGTGAACAAACAGGCCACTGCGCAGTTTCGGCTCAAACCAGGTTGACTTGGGAGGCATGATCTGGTCCTGATCGGCCAGTTCGACCAACTCGCGGATTGAGGTGGGCTTGAGGGCAAAGGCCACGGCGTACTCTCCCGAGTCAACCAGACGAACCAGTTCGCCATTGCCGCGGATTCCCCCTACGAAGTGGATACGTTTGTCGGTGCGTGGGTCATGAATGCCGAGCAGCGGATCAAGAAGGCGGTTCTGCAGGATGGAAACATCCAGACGATCGACGATATCGCTCTCGTTGACGATTGTCGGCCGGGCATGCAGGCGATACCAGTGGCCGTCCAGATACATGCCGAAATGGTGGCGTTCTGTCGGTATGATCGGGGAAGGTGAGGGGGTAATCTCGAAAGAGCTGACCAGTTGTGCAATGAACTCAGCAGTACTGCGGCCATTCAGATCCCGGACCACACGGTTGTATGGCATGATGTTGAGTTGATTCTCCGGGAAAATGACCGTCAGGAAGAAATTGTACTCCTCCAGCCCGTTGTGATCCGGATTCCTTTCCCGACGCAGCTCCCGCACCCGTCCTGCAGCAGCGCTGCGGTGGTGCCCATCGGCCACGTACAGTGTCGGTATGGCCGCAAACAGGAAGGTCAGCCGTTCAATCAGCATCGGATCGGCAATAACCCATACCGTGTGACCAACGCCATCATCACTGATAAAATCGTATTCGGGCGAGCCGGCGGTAACCCCCTCAATAATTTGCTCAACCTCGCCGCACGGGCGTGACAGGTAAAAAACCGGCTCATCGTTGGCATCCAAGAAGTCGATGTGTCTGATACGGTCATCTTCCTTGTCGGCCCGAGTATGTTCATGCTTCTTGATCACCCCGTTCCGGTAATCATCCACGCTGGCGCAGACAACCAGTCCGGTCTGAATGATGCTCCCCATCCGTTGGCGATACACGTAGAAACAGTCGAGACAATCCTGAATTAAAACACCGCGACGAATGAATTCGTCAAGATTTGATTTGCCCTGAACATAAACCGGCTCGTTATGCGGATCAATATCGACCGGCAGATCAATTTCCGGTCTGGAGACATGCAGGAAACTGTCGGGATTGCCGGAAGCCATAGTGCGGGCTTCTTCCGCATCCATAACGTCGTACGGCAGTGCTGCGACCTTGTCGGCTAACTTTCGGGGAGGGCGCAGGGCTTTGAACGGTTTGATGATGGCCATGTTTTTCCTTGGTACCGGTCTATTGAAAATATCTTCGAGCACCGATGAAACGCTTCTCAAAATAATTCTCGTCAACCGCTGTCATACGGATATCTTCTCCGCGACGCGGGGCATGAACAAATTTGCCGCTGCCGACATAAATGCCGACGTGGTTAATATTTTCTTCAGATGAACCGAAAAAGAGCAGATCGCCATCCTGCAGATTGTCTTTAGTCACCGGACCACCGGCCCTGTACTGATCCCGCGAAGTGCGGGGGATGCTGAGTCCGCAGAGGTTGTAAACCGCTCTTACAAAACCGCTGCAATCCATGCCGTCCACAACGTTCTCCCCCCCCCAGCGGTAGGGAATTCCGACGAAACGTTCGGCGGTACGGGCAGCGATAACGCCCATATCCTTTTCATCTTTTTCTGTCTTCGGCTGTGGTCTGCCCGGAGTTTCTCTTGCAGTAATCGGATGTTTGGAAGGCAGATGAATCTCATCGGGTGGTGGTTTCTGCCATCCCGGTACTCTGGAGCTGCTGAAAACTATTTCATTTGGAGGGGCGATATAGTAACTGTCTATCAATCGGTCAGCTACGAGCCGGTTGGCAACCATGCGGGCCTTGTTCTTATTTGGAAAGTCCCCGAAACGTACAGCGTACACACCGTTATCCTTGCGGAAATAGAATGCTTCAATACCTTTTGACTGGAGCTTGGCAGTGAACCTTTCGGCGTTATTGACGTCGGAAAAAGCACCCATCTGAATAGCGTGACCAAGACGGGTGATACCGGCGGGTTTTGCGGCCGGCGCGGGTCGAACCGGCAGAAGACACAGTACCACAATGAAAAAGGTGCGAAAAAACATGTACCGCCGTTCGGACAGCAGGATTGGAAAAGATGTTATGTTGCGATAGTAGCCGTAATCAGGTCGGCGGTAAAGCGGAATTTTGGATTGTGGATTTATGCTTGACTTATCATAACGACTTATTTATAGTTCGAAACTCTTTTTAAATCAGATGCGGATGGAGACGGCTCTATGTACGCAGTTATCAAAACCGGTGGCAAACAGTACAAGATCACTGAAGGTGAGTTCCTCAGAGTTGAGAAACTTGAAGGCGAAGTTGGCGATAACATTGAATTTGCAGAAGTGCTTATGGTTGGCGGCGAGAATACTGTCGTTGGCACGCCACTTGTGGCCGGTGCGAGCGTAACCGCCAGGATCGCCGTGCAGGGCAAGAGCAAGAAAGTACTCGTGTTCAAATCAAAAAAGCGTAAAGATTCTCGAAAACTGCGAGGACACCGCCAACACCTCACAGTTCTCAAAATCGAAAAAATCAGCGCATAAAACTGTATTAAACATACAAATATTTTTCCCGGGAGATACGGAAATGGCACATAAAAAAGCTGGTGGAAGTTCGCGAAACGGCAGAGATTCAGGTGGTCAACGCCTTGGTTGCAAGAAATTCGGTGGTGAAACGGTAAAAGCCGGCAACATCCTGTACCGCCAGCGCGGCACCCAGATTCATCCCGGCGACAACGTCGGTTGCGGCAAGGATTACACACTGTTCGCCCTGATTGAGGGAATTGTCAAGTTTGAGCGTATGGGCAGGGATCGCAAAAAAGTGTCGGTCTACCCCAACTGATTTGCGCTGTTACTTACTCTGAAAAGCCCGGATGGTCTTCCTTCCGGGCTTTTATCGTTCTTATCTCGCCAAGGTGGCATTATGGACGCTGAGCTCACCACACAACTCAAGCAGGTTCTTACCTCCCTTCAACTGCTGCTTCCCAAGCCCGTGAAATCAATCGATTGGGCCGGGTGCCATGCAGCCAACTGGCGGAGACACTCATTTGCCGGGTACCTGGAACCGGTTGAAAGCATTGAAAATGTGAGCCTTGACGACCTTCTCGGCATTGAAGAGCAGAAACGAATCGTTGAGGAGAATACCCGTCAGTTCTTGTCCGGATATCCCGCCAACAATACCCTGCTGTGGGGAACGCGCGGTACAGGAAAATCGTCCCTGATCAGGGCGGTGCTCAACCGTTATGCAGCTGATGGACTCAGGATCGTCCAGGTTGATAAAAATGACCTGATGTATCTGCCTGACATTGTTGATTCTGTTAAAAACCAGCCGTATCGCTTCATAATCTTCTCTGATGATGTCTCATTTGAAGTGGGCGACTCAAGCTACAAGATGCTCAAAAGCGCGCTTGACGGCGCTGTGTACGCAACCCCCGAAAATATTATCATCTATGTCACCTCCAACCGGAGACACCTGTTACCCGAATACGAAAGCGACAACCGTGGCGCCATGCTGGTTAACAACGAGATTCATCATGGGGAGGCGATTGAGGAAAAGATTTCACTCTCGGGGCGTTTTGGTCTCTGGGTCGGATTTCACCCGTTCAGCCAGGAACAGTATCTGCTTGTTACCAGAAGGTGGATAGAGAAACTGTGCATACATCAGGGGGTGGAGCTGGCGTGGACAAAAGAGACGCAGGATGAGGCCATCCAATGGTCATATTCGAAGGGTGACAGCAGCGGTCGAATCGCTTACCATTTCGCATGCCGCTGGGTTGGCAGCCAGATGCTGTGTAACAGAAAGAACCAGACCGTCAGCAGACTCTCCCCACCAGACGCAGCAGCCCATCCAGAATAGTCAGAGGACTCGGCGGACAACCCGGGATAAAGAGATCAACCGGCACCAGTCCGTCAGCCCCGTTATGCACCTCGGCGTGATCCTTGAACGGGCCGCCGCTGATGGCGCAGGCCCCTGCCACGATCACCAGTTTTGGTTCCGGAATTGCGATATAGGTGGCCAGGAGCGCCTCACGCATGTTTTCACTCACCGGGCCTGTCACAAACAGGCCGTCTGCGTGACGGGGACTGGCTACGAACTGTATGCCGAAGCGTCCCAGGTCCCATCCTATGGTGGAAAGTACGTTGGTATCGGCTTCGCAGGCGTTACAGCCGCCGGCGCTGACCTCACGCAGCTTGAGTGATCTACCGAACAGCCGCAGCAGATCCCCTTCAAGCGCCCCAGCCGGCTCGTATTTCCCGCTGGAGCTTACCGTCAATCCTTCCCGGCTGCGGCTTGCCAGACAGGCATCCGCTGAAAAGACAATGGCCCCCTGGGGACAGACGTCGGTACATTCGCCACAAAAAAGACACTTCCCCATATCAAGTGATAATGGTGCGGAAGTAATGGCGCCGTAGGGGCAGCTCTCGGCGCAGGCGCGGCACTCATCGCCGCATCGTGAGGCGTCCAGAACAGGGAGTCCGCGAAAAAGGGGCGGCATTGGCTGTGGTGCGTCAGGATAAGCCATGGTGCGGTGCCCCTGGCGAAAACGTGCAATTATCGCTCTAAACATAAAGTCTCCTGGTTATTTCTGCAGACATTTAAACATGCCCACTAAGAATAAAAGGATAGGAATTTGCTTTTTCGGAGGGGCGAAAATACCACCCGGAATGAACCACCGTCAACACTATTTCAGGAATTATCATCGAAAACGGAGGACACCAACGGGGAGATAGTCGGCACAGGAACCTACAACGCAGACAACAAAGCCGACATCCTCTGATGGAACCAGCAGAGCGGCCAGCTCTATCTGATGCCGATGAATGGACTATCAGTTGCATCGGGAGGGACTTTGCTCTACACTGAACCTGACACGACCTGGCGCATCCAGGGTGAGGCGGAATGTCGGGATTGCGTGTACGGCAAGGGATTACTACCACGACAAAATGAGACAGAGCGGCAATCGTACCTCACAGAGCGTGAAAGAGGACATTGACATGAGATCATCCAGAAGAATCCATTACTTACCCTTGTCTCTGCGTATCATCATCCTGGCGGTCTTCTGTCTGGGTACAAGTATTGTGCACGCCGCCCCGCCCGACGAAGCCAACGAAAACAGCGGCGATCTTTCACTCGAAGAGCTGATGGAGATCAAGGTAGATAAAGTGGTTACCGCTTCACGCTATGAGCAGCGTGTGACCGATGCTCCTGCCTCCATTACCATCGTAACCGCCAATGATATAAAAAAATACGGGTATCGTACCCTGGCCGACATCGTTAAGGCGATCCCCGGCCTGTATGTCTCCTATGATCGTAATTACAGTTACGTCGGGGTGCGCGGATTCGGACGGGCGGGTGATTATAACAGCAGGCTTCTGATCCTGCTTGATGGTCACCGGTTGAATGACAATATCTTCGATACTGCTGCCCTGGGTACCGAATTGCCCCTCGATATCGACCTGATTGATCATGTGGAGTTTGTTCGTGGCCCCGGTTCTTCGCTGTATGGCAGTAATGCCTTTTTCGGTGTGATTAATATCATTACCCGCAACTCCTCCGATATTTCCCGTGAGTTATCAGCCGGCATCGGTGACAATGCGGCCTGGAAGGGGAGAGCCAGCTACGGCGCCCGTTATGCATCGGGCCTTGAGACCATGCTCTCCGCCAGCTACTTCGACGGAGATGGCCGGAGAAACCTTTATTACCCTGAATATGCCACTGATCCGGGCGGTCCCGTATTCCATAACAACGATTTTGATTCCGGCACTTCAGCCTACTCACGCTTCTCCTACGGTAATTTCACACTCTCCGGTCTTTATGGCACCCGTAAAAAGGGGATACCGACCGGCGCCTTCGGCACCGTCTTCGATACGAAGCCGAACTACTCCGTGGATGACCGGGGATATGTAGACCTTGCCTACCGGCGCACCTTTGCGGAGAGTGTCGAATTATCGTCACGACTTTATTACGACGCTTACAGTTATCAGGGCAGATCAACCTATGCCGGATCAACCGGACAACCAAACGTCATCAGCCACGACGATGCGGATGGCCGCTGGATGGGGGGGGAAGCAATGGCAACGCTGACGGCGTTTGAAGGGCATCGACTCAGTCTGGGGGCAGAGTTCAGGGACAACCTGAGCATGTCGCAGATAAACTATGCGGTGATTCCCTACACACGCTATCTGGACGATAACCGCCGTTCAACCAGCTGGGGCATATTCCTCCAGGACGAATATCGGATTTCCGGCCAGTTCCTGCTGAACGTCGGCGGGCGCTATGATCGATATGACCATTTTGATGCGGTCAATCCCCGTATTGCCCTGCTCTATCAACCACTGGCCTCCACAAGCTTCAAGCTGCTCTATGGTGAAGCATTCCGCGCCCCCAACACATTCGAATCCTATTATAACGACGGAGGGTTGTCATCGAAGGCGAATCTCGCCCTGAAACCGGAAAAGATCCGTACCTATGAGGTCGTGTGGGAACAGTATTTCGGTGCGACGTACAATTCCTCGGTTACCGGTTTTTATTATCGGATCAATGACCTGATATCCCAGGTCAATGATCCGGATGACGGATTGCTGGTGTACCGTAATGTGGACCGGGTCGAAACCAGAGGGGTCGAGCTTTCCCTGAAAGGCACATGGGAAAATGGATTGCAGGGACAGGTCAGCTACTCCTGGCAGGAATCGACCAATGTCGATACCGGTGCCTGGCTCCCCAACTCCCCCCGCCACCTGGCAAAGGTCAACATCAGTGTGCCGGTGTACCGGTCAAAACTCTTTGTCTCTCCTGAGTTGCAGTATGCCAGCCCACGCCTGACGCTTGCCGGCAGCCGCACCAGGGATCCGGTGATCGTCAACCTGACGCTGTTCAGCCGGGATCTGGTAAAGGGGTTTGAAGCCTCGGCCGGCATTTACAATCTCTTCGACACAGCCTATGGCGATCCCGGTTCTGGTGAGCATCTCCAGGATGTCATCATCCAGGATGGTATCAATTTTCGGATCAAGCTGACCTGCCGGTTTTGAAAATGATATCAGGTTCACATATGCTCCTTCGCACCGCAGTCTTAATCTTGCTCATATCGCCGGTCCATGCTGCATGGCCGGCAGAGATGGATGAATTCAAGATCAAGGCGGCAATGCTCTACAACTTTACCAAATATGTAGAATGGCCCCCCGAAACAGGTGCCGCAGGCAAGCAGTTGAACGTCTGCATAACCGGGAACAGCCCGATTAAACGTCACATCGACCAATTGCAGGGCAAACAGGCGAACGGCAGGACGCTTGCTGTGAGGTTCGTGACGTCACCCGATGAGATTTCAGGATGCAATATGTTGTTCATCGACAGTTCTGAATACCGCCGGTTATCGGCATTTCTGCAGCAGGGGAGCAGAAAGCCCATGCTAACTGTCAGTGATATCAGCCAATTCGCATCGCTTGGCGGCATGATCGGTTTTTTCGAACAGGATGACAAAATTCGCTTTGAGATCAATCAGGATGCTACGCTCCAGGCGGGGATAACTATCAGCTCGAAGCTGCTCAAGCTGGCCAGACTCGTCAAGGGGGGCAAGTGATCCCTGCTGCCGGCCCGGCCAGCTCTCCTTTCGTCAACAGCGCTCACATGAACCGGGAATCACATGTCTGAACGATTTGCCGCATTTTCCATCCGAAACACGCTGACCCTTATCATCCTGCTGACGAGTGGCTGTGCGCTCGTCATTGCGTCGTTGGCCTTTTTCATCAATGATACCATATCGTTCCGCCAGGGATTACGGAACAACCAGCAGATTCTGGCCACGGTCATCGGCAAAAATACAGAGGCGGCCGTCAATTTCAACGACCCTAAAGCCGCCGAGGAAACCCTCAACGGACTCTCCGCCAATCCCCACATCATGGCCGCATATGTCATCACCAGCAACGACCGGTTATTGGCCCGATACAAACGTTTCGGCATTGATGAAAAACACCTGCCGCTGCACATGGTCGAATCAGGTGGGGAGATCCATACGGTCCCGGCCGAGTTGGCCGCCCTGGCCGCTTCGCAGAACAGGCTCTGGGATCTGTCACTTAACCAGATGACCGTGGTGCAGGTCCGGGACAACACCCAGGTGATCAGCACCGTCGTGCTGGTTTCAGATATCGGCGAACTGCAGACACGCATCGTCAGATCAGTCGAGATCTTTCTGTTTATCTTCGGTAGCGCCCTGCTGGTCTCCTATCTGCTGTCAAATCGTCTGCAAGGCATGATATCCACCCCCGTGCTCCACCTGGCGACGACTATGAAATTCGTCAAGGAGCAGCAGAACTACGCGCTGCGCGCTACCCGTCAGACGGATAACGAGCTCGGCGAACTGATATCAGGTTTCAATGAGATGCTGGGACAGATAGAGAGCCGTGATGCCGAGCTTACCCGCTATCGGGAAGAGCTGGAGGAGATGGTTGCGTCCCGGACGAACGAATTAAGCCGGATAAACCAGCAGCTGGAGGCAACGATAGCGGATCTTCAGAAGGCAAAAGAGGCCGCTGAAGCCGCCAATCGGGCCAAGAGCGAATTTCTGGCCAACATGAGCCATGAAATCCGTACGCCCTTGAACGGATGACAGAGCTTGCCCTGGATACCGAACTGGACAATGCACAGTACAATTTTCTCCACTCCATAAAGATTTCCGGTGAAAATCTGCTGGGAATCATCAACGACATCCTGGATTTCTCCAAGATAGAGGTCGGCCGTATTGATCTGGAAGAAACTCCGTTCCTGCTGCGCACCATGATAGGCCAGGCCCTGCGGGCTATTGCCTCGCGGGCATCCGAAAAAGGCCTTGAAGTCGCATTCTATGCCGAACCGGACGTGCCCGACGCCCTGCTGGGCGATCCGGGACGCCTGCGCCAGATACTGCTCAACCTGGTGGGAAATGCCGTCAAGTTCTCCTCAAAGGGAACCGTCGAAGTTCTGGTAACTCTGGCAGGCTGCACGGACACCACGGCCAGACTCTGTTTCAGGGTCAACGACCAGGGTGCCGGCATACCGCACCACTTCCAGGAACGTATCTTTGATGCGTTCGAACAGGGGGATTCCTCTACCACCAAACGTTTTGGCGGCACCGGCCTCGGCCTGGCAATCTCCAAGCGACTGGTCGCGTTGATGGACGGTGAAATCAGTGTCGAGAGTGAGCCGGGCGTCGGCAGCACTTTCCGGTTTACTGCAAGCTTCCGGCTTCAGACAGAAATCCCGGATTGTCCGGCCATCACCCCGCTGAGCAGCATATCAGTGCTCGTTGTCGATGATGTAGCCATAAACCGCAAACTGTTTGCCGGGTTACTTGCTAACTGGGGCATGCAGGTTCAGCTGGCTGATGACGGCGAAGAGGCGCTGTCGCTGCTGTCCCGGACTGTGGCGACCGGGAATCCGCCGCGCCTGCTGCTGGTTGATGCGCACATGCCGGATATGGACGGCTGGGAGGTATCCCGCCGCGTGCGTGCAGAAAGCGTTTTTCAGCAGGTCAGGATCATCATCATGCCCAGCTGCGGCAAGCGCGGAGATGCCCAGCGCTGCCGGGAACTGGGTATCGAGGGGTATCTTACCAAGCCGGTGATTCAGGAAGAGCTGCACGACGCGCTGGTGGCAGTCCTTCAGGGTGTTTCGATTCAAAGCCACATCCCGGTAACGCGTCACAGCGTGATTGAGGAACGCTCCCGTTGTTCGGTACTGATCGTGGACGATGTGGAGATTAATCGGGAAATGGTGCGGGTGACCCTCGAAAAACAGGGGCATCGCGTAAGCATGGCCTGCGATGGCAGCGAGGCGGTGGAGGCCTGTCGCACCGCCACCTTCGACATCATCTTTATGGATATGCAGATGCCGGTCATGGACGGCTACGAGGCCACTACAAAGATCAAGCTCATGCACGGGCAACGGAAAATCTTGACACCGATAGTCGCCATGACCGCCTATGCGCTGCAAAGCGACCGGGACAAATGTCTGGCAGCCGGAGCGGACGATTACCTGCCGAAGCCCGCCAAACCGGTCGAGATCATTGCCATGCTCAACAAGCTTGTGGTACGGCAACAGGAGAATGACCGGCACCCGGCACCAGCCGATACACCTGCATCTGCTGCCAATGTAGCCGGTCACTCCGTTGCTCTGGCTGTTTTCAATCCGGAAGATTTCAAGGAGCGTCTGGGTGGGCATTCGGAGATGTTCGGGCGGTTCATCGGCATGTTCAAAAAGGGTGTGGCGGAGAATCTGGTGGCCTTGCGCACGGCCGTCGAATCCGGGGATTCCGGACGGACCCATGTCCAGGCCCATACGATCAAGGGAGCGGCGGCGAACATAACAGCCGAAAAAATACGGGCCACGGCGACAGCTCTGGATGATCAGGCCAAGGCCGGCGAGATGGCCGGGGCGATGAAACTTGTGGAGAGGCTTGAAGAGGAGTTTGCCGAGTTTGTCCGGGAAACCGGGGAATTTACTGACCCAGAATCACCTCACCGGTATCTGTGAACAATTTCACAGGAAGTTCAAAAACCCTTCTAAAAATATTGAAAATCCCCTTACTCATTGATTTAACCGGAATTGCGCTGACCTGCGGGTCGGACCACTTTCCTTTCGCCTCAAAATACGCGGTCAGGAAGTCCTTGTCCTTGCCGGTTAACAGCCAGCCCACAACCGGGATACGGTTAACAATTTTGTCTACCGTCTGGAGCGGTTGCACTCCGAGGGTAACATTCAGTTCTTCTTTGAGCATATCGGCACTACCAATCGCTGAGATGTTGATGGCATTACTGCTGATGAACAGATCCTTGCTGGAAATGACGCCGTCCTTTATCATAATGTTACCTGTGACACTGTTGTATGGCATACCACCGGAAACCATATCGGGAAGATGGAATTTCAGCAGTTGTGATACATTCAGGATTGAAAATACCTTGGAAAGTGTACTGAACTTACGCAGCTTTCCCTTGTTCATCTGCAGTTTTACATTCCCGAGAGCACTTTTTTTGATCTCCAAAAGGTTGTCTCCACGTGCAGTCAGGTTCCCTTGCAGTGTCAGACTGCCGGTGACCTCCCTGGAAATGTCGAGAGCCGTGAACAGCTTCTCAGCATCGGCCTTGACCAGATCCAGCGTCAGATCATAGCGGTTGCCCTGCCCTCCCCCTGTAGCAATTGCCCCTTTTGCGGCAAGTTTGCCCCCCAATACTCCCGCTGAAACGTTCTGAAGATAGATGGTCCCACTCTCCTGCTGAGCCGTTGCGTAGAGATTTGTGAAGTGCAGTTTGCCGTAGTCAGCAGACTCGACAGAGAGTTTCAGTTTGACATCAGGGCGGCTGGCAGCGGGAGTTTCCATAGCTTTGTCCGGCGACCAGAATACACTCAGATCATCAAAATCCAGTTTGGTAGATGTTATGGAAAGGGAGGCTTCCGGGACGCGACCTGTAAGGTATGTGCCGCTGAGAATAAAGTTGGATGAGTTCAGGAGTCCCGAAACAGCTTTGAAAGTATATGAAGCATTTTGAACGGTAAACGCGGCGTCGAAACGTCTGATACTTGCATCAGACTGTTTATTAGAAAGGTTGAAATCGCGAAGAAACAATTTTGGCGACGAAAGTACAATATCTGCTTCAGGGTTTTGGAGGCTTTTTATCCGGCCCTTCACCGTCATGACGGATTCTCCGTAGCGCGCTGTCATACCGGAAGTCTCCAGGCTGTTACCCCGAAATGATACAGCTCCGTTTATGCCGCTGACAGGTTTCAGCCTGTCACCCGGATCAAGGTAAAAGTCGTTAAACAGCACATCGCCATTGTACTCCATGCCACTAAAGTCATCAGGATTTCCGCTGCCTTTGAGATGAGCCTGAACCTTGCCGCGCGGACGGTACTTTTGCCACATGGAAAGAATCGGGAGGGCCTCACTCATCTGAAATGGATTTGTCTGCAGTTCAAAATCCAGATTGGATTCGGCGCTATATCGGAGCAGGGCTTTCCCGGAAAGCGACAGAGGCTGCATGTTGAAGAAAAGGCTGGTAAGCCGGGTCTCGCCTTTGCCGATTACCGAACTGAATACCAGATGGTTGGGCATTCCGGCTGGTTTGCGAATCACTCCGGGAAACGCAAATGCCGCCTTATCAAGATCCCATTCGCCATGTAAATGATATGCAGAGTAATGGCCGCTTCCCGTCAGTATCAGAGCGGAACTGCTGCTGTAATCCAGTTTGTCGGCCCCGGCAATCTTTGCAAGCCAGGCCACTTCCGGTCCGTGAGGAGTGATCTCCATCCGTACCGGGTAGTCGGATACTTTATCAGTATTATACTCGGTGATGGAACCGTTCAATGTGAAAGGCGAAGTCCCGAACTTGCCGGACATCCCAATCAGATTAAAGTTCTTGCCCTTAAGCTCAACGATCCCCTTGATGTTGTTAAAAGTCGGTGCCCTGGGGCCATAGCTCAGGACGGCTTTCTCTACCGGACCTCGAACCATGAGAGTGTTTGAGTTTTCTCCAAGCTCCATATGTGTTATTTGACTGATGCGTCCATCAAGGATTCCGCTGTCAAGTTTGAACACCCCTGTTTTAATCTTGTGCTCGATATAGTCGGATGTGTCTTTCTCAATGATTCCATACGGAACAAAATATTTTACATCCTCATAGCGGAATGTGCCGGGAGTTGATGCTTTGAGCACGATACGCGGGTCTTTTGTCGCGTAATCATGCATCTGAAAGCTGCCTTTAATTCTGAATCCATCAAAGCCGGTATCGAATGCAGAGAAGTCAATAAGCTGCTTTGAAAGTTTAAGCGTGAAATCCAGCTTTAGTGAGCGGGGAGAGAGTATCGCATGAAAAATGGCCGGCCAATGTACGGATGCACCGTTTATACGAATTTTGACTTTGGCGGCGAATTCCTGCGGCTTGCCTTTGAAACTGGTAGAGAGATCAAGTCTGCCTCCCGGATTGTCAAAAGGTATGAAGCGTCCATAGTAAGGCCAGAATTTTCCGATTTCAGCCTGTAGTACATCAGCATCGAACTGTAATTCCGTATCCAGCAGAGAATGGTTGGCAGCCGGAAGCCTCACTGAGCCGGAAAGAGACAGGTGGGCTGGTTGACCGGTGGCGGCAGGTATATCGCAGGATAGCTTAATCGTGCCTCTTTGACCGCGGGAGAGATGGTCCAAAGAAAGAGACAGATTATGCAATGTTGCTGATATACCATTTTTCTGCTGTGTCAGATCACGCCACTGTATGGTTCCATCTTTTATATGTATCCGTTTTAATTGTACCTGGATGTTTTCCTTGCCCGGTTTCAGCAGGTCATCAATATTTAATGTCCCATCTGCATTACGGATCAGGGATACATTAGCCCCATAAAGATGCAGATCTTTTAGTTCAATTTTCTTTTCCAGGAGCGGCAGCAGTGAAATATGGACCGTTATCTGTTCGGCTGAGAGAAAACGTGCAGAGCCGTCACGCTCTTTGATCGAAACTGTTTTGAATATGAATGAGGGGCCGAAATGCCAGGCAAACGAACCCGAGCTGAAGCTGACAGGACGATTAAGACTTTTCTTAAGCACTTCCAGTATTTCATCCCGATAGACATTGACATCCAGTAGACGTGGCAGGAAAAACGCCACCCCGATGAGAAGTGTGGCGACCAGCATGAACAGAATGCCGGAGAGCTTTACAAAGCGAATCCCGGTTCTCATGCCGGCTTGCTCTCGTCAGTAAGCCTGACACGAAGGATTCGTCGCCGATCGACACTCTCGACGGTAAATCTGGCATTATTATAGGTGATACTTTCGCCCTGGTTCATCAAATGTCCGGCCTGGGCAAGCAAAAAACCGGCTATCGTGGTATAGGGAGCGTCTTCAGGCACGTACAAGCCGAACGTTATATTGACATCCCGGACGCTCAACATGCCATCAAGAAGATAGCTTCCGTTCTCCTCAACGATCTTGGCAGGCGGGACTTCGTCAAATTCGTCTTCAATCTCACCAACTATCTCTTCAAGAAGATCTTCAAGTGTTACAATTCCCTCCAATCCGCCATATTCATCCACCACAAAAGCCATGTGTGACCGCGAAGACTGCATCTGCTTGAGTGCAACACTGAGCTGGGCTCCGGCAGGGATGAATTTGGGTGGGTGAAGCAGCTGTTCCAGACGGAACTCATTGTTATGTTCCTGCGACAGGAAAGGTTCCAGGTCTCTCCTGACAACAATGCCGGCTATATTGTCAAGCTGGTCGCGATAGACCGGAATCCTGGAATAACCGAGCGTGTGGAAGGCCTGCCAGGTTTCTTGCAGTGTTGCAGTGATCGGCAGGGCAGTCACAGCGCGGCGTGGTATCATGACCTGCTGCACTTCCGAGTCGGAAAATTCGAACACCCGGTGCAGCAGATGCTTCTCATCAGTCTCCAGAGTCCCGCTTTTGTGAGATACGTCGATGATCTGCCGCAGCTCGGCAACGGTATATACGCTGGAATGCCCGGATAATGTTCTGAACCCCAATATTCGCACGGCAAAGCGGCCGGCATGATCCAACAGTATGATCGGCCAGTGAAAAAGCTTGTGAAAGATGCGCATCGGCCAGGCGATGGTCATGGCTACCTGCTCTGCACGTTCCAGGGCAAGGGTCTTCGGCGCCAGCTCCCCCAAAACGATATGCAGAAACGTGATCGATGTAAACGCTACAGCAAATGAAATGGCATGCCGTAGCGTTTCAGACACCACTCCGCTCAGTGGTATTTCGAGGAGTTTTGCTACAGCGGGCTCTCCGACCCATCCAAGCGCCAGAGAAGCCATAGTTATGCCAAGTTGAGTGGCAGAGATGTATGAATTAAGATTGTCGAGGAGCTCAAGCAGGATTGAGGCTCTACGGTTTCCAGACTCCATCATCGCTGCGACACGCGAACGTCGGACAGCCACCAGAGCAAACTCCGAAGCCACAAAGAATGCATTTGCCGCAACGAGAAACAGCACTATGATTATGTAATATGGTGAAGATGGCATATATCCATTGTCTATGCTGAAGTGGATGATGTCAACCACGACGTTTGGATCGTGCATCATTTTAATGGTCAAAAGAGAGAGATGGATTGGGAATAAAAAGAGCCCGCCAGCATCCGCTGGAGGGCTCTGCCTGGCTGTGTGAGTTGGAATCAGGCTGCGGAAACAGTCACTTTCAGAGTAGCCGACACTTCAGGGTGGATCTTGACCGGTATTGAATACTCACCTATATGTTTGATCGGATCGGCAAGTACGATCTTTTTGCGGTCAATATCAAAACCCTTATCCTTCAGAAATGCTGCGATTTCCATATTGGTGACGGAACCGAACAGTTTGCCTTCTTCACCGGCCTGATGTATGAGATTTATAGCCAGCGATCCCAGTTTTTCTGCAAGGTTTTTTGAAGTTTCCAGAGCCTTGTTCTTTTTGTAGGCCAATTGACGCTTGGCGTGTTCAAGAGCTTTGGCATTGCCTGCTGTTGCTGCAACCGCCAGTTTTTGGGGAAGCAGATAATTACGGGCATAGCCGGGAGCAACCTTGACGATGTCGCCTATATGCCCCAGAGTCTCGATATTCTCGTTCAAAATAACTTTCACGTTGTTCTCCTTTCAAGCCTGTCAAGTAGTTACAGGTTTTCCTGTTTATTTTGGTTAGGGGTTCTGAAATCAACCCACAAATCAGATAATCCAATTACCGCAACGAGTGTCGCCAGATAAGGCTGCAGAACCAGCATGACATACAGGCCGACCCGCAAAATTCCTGACAAAGACTGTTTCGAAATTATGGTGCTGATTACAGCCATTCCCTGCAAAAAATAGAGCAAAGAAACAATTACCAGGATGTTCAATGCTGGAGTAGTTGCCATTGGAGAGGGAATCAGCAACGCAAATCCCGAACAGATAAGGAGCCAAACCAGCATGTCGTGATTCCTGAATGCAGCGAACTCTCCAACACTGAGAGTTCTTTTCGATAATGCAGCCATCCGCTTCAAAAGAGCAAGATTGCAGCCGGTAAAAACAATGAGTATCATAGTGACAACAGCTGGATAAAGACGGTACAGCAGGCCTGCAACCATTTTCATGGACTGCTTGATAAGATCCAGGTCTTCCCCTTTGACACCACCTTTTTCATAGATGGCCATCGCCTGCCTCAGGCTGGATGTTATCTCCTGGATCACAAACTGTTGTAAATCCTGACCGGTCGAGATGCTGTACAGAAAAATAAAGACAGTCAGAACGGTCAGGTTAGCCGCTGTTGTCCAGAACATGACCCGGCTGCCGCTTAAACCACGTGACAGCAGTTCCGGCATCAGCATACTGATGGTTCCGCACATTCCCAGATACAGACATCCCGCAAAAATTCCGAACAGAGCGCTTACAGCCGCGGCTACCCCGAACGTCAGGATAAGAGACGGCATACGTCCGTGCAGCAGGCGGACATAACATGCTGGAAACGGTACCAGTATGCCGGAAAAAATACCAAATGGAGGTACCGCCAGATAGGCTGCAAACAGGATAAACGAGCCGATCATGCCGAGAGCAGCCGCTTTGAGGCGGGATGCAACAGCATAATCGGCCCGGGGAGTCAGGCTCATACCGGATTTGTCAACTCAGCGCGTGATTGGCAGCAATCGGCAGCAGCGCAATATTGCGGGCGCGCTTGATTGCCTCAGTGATTTCTCTTTGATGCGCGGCACAATTTCCCGAAATACGGCGCGGCACAATCTTGCCTCGCTCAGTAATAAAAAAACGCAGAGTACGCGGTTCCTTGTAGTCAATGGCAAGATTTTTCTCAGCACAAAAACGGCAAACCTTACGACGTTGAAAAGGGCGCCGTTTACGTGGGCCACCAGGACCACCGGGACCGCCGGCAGGGCGTTGGCCACCGCCAGACGACCGCTGATATGAAGATGAAGAGGGTCTTTCGTCGCTCATGATTATATATCCTCCAGGGAATTATTCGGTTATTTCTTCAGCGGAAGTTACTTCTTCCGTCACCTCTTCCGTCATCTCTTCCATTTCAACTTCCGCTGAAACCGCCTTCTTTTCGGGAACTGCCCGCTCAGGCAGGTCAGTGATGTTTACGCTCTGGTAGCGCAACACCTTCTCGTCAAGTCTCAATCGACGCTCAAGTTCGGCAATCAGCGCACTGTTTCCATCAAAACGGAGGTAATAATAGCGGCCTCTGGCAGATTTTCTGATAGGGTAGGCCAATTTTCTGATACCCCAGTCATCCATCCTGAAGCACTCGCCCTTGTACGACGAGATAACGTCCTGAGCCTTGGCGGTGACTGACTTGATGTCGTCTTCGCTCAGTTCAGGCTGGAGGATGAATATAGTTTCGTACTTCCTCATGTTGTTAATCCTCCTCACGGATTCGAGCCCCGGTCCTACCCGGAGCAAGGAGATTTCGGCAGTATGCCGTCTTTAAAAGAACAGTATGTCTACAATGTTTTTCAACAAAGTGCAACAAAATCTTTATACTCGAGGCAGGGACACGTCAAAGTTTCCATCGTCTACATAGGCGAGAGTCTATCACGCACTTAATGATATTGGCAAGATAGTTGGGGGAGTCCGGCAGACGTCACATGAAATGGACGAGATTTCCGCAGCGATTGAAAAACAAGGAACCGGTAACTGACTGTACCAACAATAAAATAAGGACTCCCAGATGCAAGGAGTCCTTTGTCTTCAACAGTGCCGTCGTGTTCCTAGCGATGATGTTTGGCTGTGCAGCTCATAGGGGCAGAAAGTCAGAAATTGCCCAGGTCCATTGGATACCCCCACGCACAAAATTCTCCGGGATCATGGTGATAATATGAATCGCTCACTTCCTCCTGTTTGCCCCGCACAAGCTTATTGATCTGCTCTGAGGGTACCATATTGAACACAGTAACGGGTTTCAATGCGTCCATATCCGGCGCATCATAATTGCACTTCCTGTTATTCTTACTTTTCATGATTGTCTCCTTTTGAATTATCGATTATACCTCATCCGGTTACTCATTTCAGCATCATTGACGGCAACTTTGCCACTATATCAGATGACAATGAAGGTTGGGTGTCGTCAAGGCAAAGATTACGCAACAATTGGACTCCTGAGCGTTCATGACTGGAACGTGCCGCTAGTAAATGTCGCCTGAGCGGCTACGAAGCAACTCCTTCCAGACCATATACCCCTTTGGACTGACATGAAGTCCGTCATTCAGGAAAAGTGAATCGTCCGGTCTGCCGTCGCTTCCCAGCATGGCGGAAAAGATGTCAATGAAATACCGGTGGTCATGGCCCCTGAGCTCCTGGCGGATTGTATCGTTGGTGAATGTAATTTGGTCGGCGAGGTGCCAACGCGCTGGACTTGGCTTGATCGATAACATGGTAAAAGGGATCGTGTGGCAATACATATCAATCTTAATCAGCAGTTTTCGAAATGACATCAGAACCTCCTCGGGGGTTCTACCATCACCCAGATCGTTATCACCGGCATAACAGACGATAGAGCGGGGGTTGCAGGGAACCACGAGCCGTTCGAAGAACCAGGCACAGGCTTCCAGAGTTGAGCCGCCAAATGCCAGATTAAGTACTCCAACATCATGGAAATCATCCTCAAGACTCTCCCACATTCGCATCGAGGAACTCCCGTAAAAGGCCACCAGTCCCCCAGGGGGCGGAGACAGTCGCAACGCTCGTTCCATTGCGCACACTTCCTGCTCATACCACTCCATAAGCATCCTTTCGTTTCAGGTTCGCGTCTCTCAGAAAATATTGGCGACCATTTCGCGCCAGCAGCGGGGCCGGTGCGCTTCACCCGACCAGACGTGAAATGAGGTCTGGATCCCTTTTTCATGCAGAACTTCCCGGAATTTGAGGTTGTTTTCCAGAAATGAATCAGCCTCGCCAATGGTGATGGTCACCTGCATTCTGCGAATCAGGTCCAGCAATTCGGGATCGTTGATGTTGGGAACATAGTGGGACGGATTGTGGAAATATATATCTTCATCGTAGTAGCCATCGAAAAGATCGCGAAAGCTCCCGACCCCGCGGGTCAGATCATACCTGCCGCTGAATGCGACCACACGGCAGAATAATCGAGGATGGCGCATGGAGATATTGACGGCATGATAGGCGCCCATGCTGCAACCATGAGCGATCAGAGCGGAATTGGGATTATTGACATGTGTAAAGGGAATAACTTCGTTAAGGATGTAATCCTCATACGCCTTGTGTCTGGCGATCCGATCCCGGGGAGGACACCAGTTGCAGTAGAAGCTTTCGGCGTCGATGCTGTCGATACAACAGAACTGGAGCCAGCCGTTTTCGATTTTATCCTTCAAGGTTTCAATAAGTCCCCAGTTTTCGTAATCAAAGAATCTGCCGGTACGGGTAGGAAAAACGATCACCCTGGTACCGCTCTTTCCGAAGAGGAGCAGTTCCATGTTGCGTCCCAGATGGGGACTATGCCAGCTATGATATTCACGTTGCATACATTTACGAGAGAGCAAAGCAATCCTCAACAGGATAGAGAGGAGTTGCTGTCAGAGAATCGACAACAGCTTTCTCTTTTTCAATTGAAACATCTCTCTGTTTAAATTGATTAACGGCTGAAATCAGAGACTCAACCTGTTGTGCAAGCATTTTACTCGCGTCACTTGCAGTCTGTGCTGAGGCAAGGTTGCTGGAAAAAGTAACAGTTATCTCTTCCATGGCATTCATAATGCGGGAACAATCTACTGTTTCAGCCTCGCAACTGCTCTTTATCTGTCCGATCATTTGAGTTATATTTTCAGAGGCTCTCAATATATGCCGGACAGCATCTTCGTTTTCTTTCAAGGCATGTGTGACTTTTCTGGACATGAAAGTCATCTTTTCGGAGTTTGATATGATATTCCTGCTTTCATGCTTTAATTCATGGCTTGCTTTGGCGGTATGGTGCATTGTCGTCGAAACATCTTTTACAGCCTCGGCAATCTGCCTGCTACCGGTTCTTTGTTTTTCTATCGCAGCGGAAATCGCATCCATTTCATGTGACGTCTGCCGGACTCCCTCAACTATCTTGCCAATGGCATTACCTGAAGTGCGTGATAGACTCTCACCCATGGCAACGACTGATTCGGTCTTTCTGATCGCCTCCACCGCCCTTTTTGTCTGGGCCTGCACACGTTCTATCTTTTTGACCATTTCAAGTGCCGAATGAGCAGTTTGCGCCGAAAGCGATTTAAATTCGCCTGCTATCACGCCGAAAGCTTTCCCTGAATCGCCCGCTTGCGCTGACATGATCCGCGCATTCAGGGAGAGTAACGAGATTCTGTCATTTATGTCATTAATAACGGTTAGAATAGAACCTATGTCCTCTGCACTGGCCGAAAGATCTGTGATGACGTCAAAGGTCGTTTTAGATGATTTTCGGATTTCGTTCATGCTGTCGATGGCAGCATTGACGGCATCCTGGCCGGATGCGGCGTATTTGCCGGCTTGATCAGCAATTTGCAAAGTCGTCAATGTTTTGTTCTGGATCTCCAGTGCCGAATCTTCAAGAAGTGTTATTGAAGAAGAAGTTTCAGTCGCCTTGACATTGAGGTTATCTATGCTGTTATCCAGGGTTTGTATTGAATTGTTTACGGATATTATAGAGGCTCCGACATCGCCTGCAAGATTAGCCAGATGTTCTGAAAACTCGACTATTTCAGAAATGCTTTCAGCCATTTCATTGACAGAAGCGACAGTTGCGTGATTGGAAACAGATAGATTATCGACATCGTTGAGGATGTTATGTGTTGAATGACCGATCTCTTTAATTGCAGCACTACTCAGAGCAATCTTGCCGGTTTGTGTCCAGGTTTCCTTGGAAACCTGCTCGGATGTTATTGAAACAGTCCGGGATATTCCGGAAAGTTCACTGGAGGCAGTACCGATCTGCTTCACAAGTCGCCCCAGCCCCGATACCATTACATTGAGACTTGCGGCCAGAGCGCCGACTTCATCATTGAGCGGTTCATGGAGTTCTCTTGAGAGGTCTCCCGAGGAAACATCCTGGGCAAAATTGACCGCCCGGTGAAGTGGTTTTACCATAAGTGTAATAATAGCGAGCGCAATGAAAAGAATAAGCATGGCAGTGAACAAACTGGATATAATTATCGTAGAGGTACGTTTCCCAATATAATTATCGGTGGACAGTTCCAGATCTCTCGTCAAACTATTAAGGATTTCTGTTACCGCTCTAAGACGGGATGCAACACGTTCATAACGATATCTCTGAATGCTCTGCAGCCTTTCAAGTGCAAGTTCCTTGTTGCCTTCCAGTATTACAGGTATTATTTTCCCTGACATGTTGTCAGTGAATACTTGCCATTCGTCTCGTGCTTCGGCAATTGCTTTTTGATGTTCCTTGGGAAGGGCTGCCAGTATTTCTCCAAAAGTCCGGCTTACTCGACTGTTGAGCGAATAGATGGCCGATAGCCCCTGCTTCTGGATTTCCGGATTACTTTCTTCCGCAACGGTTAGATATTCAACTCTGATCTGGTTGAAATCAGATTTCAGAGCAGCTATTTTCTCCAGCACCTGATAATAATTCTTTATTTTGCCATAACGGGCGCTCCCGATCTTTACGTCTGCTACGAGGAGAGTACCCATAAAAAATATGATTCCGAATCCGATAAATGTTAATGCCGTCAGTAATAGCATTTTTGTGCGAATCGATATTTTCAATGAATAAAGAGGAGTTTTGAACCTGCTGCGCAAAATACTGATTGGAACTATTTTCAGAAAATTAGTAAACATCATGATTGGTTCCTTTGCCAATTTGATAATTCCGGAATTCTACGATATGATCAACATATCATTCCCAGCATACATGCATGTTACGGATATGAAAATTTTGTGAAAATATTGCATTATGATGTTCATCATGAGGTAGCTGTGTGATAGACTGAAATCCAGAGTCCAGGATTGGTAGTCATTGAGTGCCTGACATATTGATGTCGAAAAATTACTCCAATGAAAAATCAATATCCAAATACTGGTGAAACTGCCGAAACCAGGCAGAATTGCCATGAAGAACATGCCAGCAACACACTGGCGGACATTGACTCTCGTACTGTTTTGATAAACAGCCGCCTCATGGCGAAAAAAGTGGAGGAAACCTTTGAAGACGAGCCGGAACTTACCGGTGTCATCATAATTGATGAAGATGATGACCAGCTGTTGGGTATGATTTCCCGGCGACGCTTCATGGAGATGTACAGCAAGCCCTTCCGTAAAGAGCTGCACAACAAGAAACCTCTCAAACTCCTCGTAAAATACGACTTCGATTCGCCGCTATGCCTGCAGGAAACAGACGATATCGACCATGCTGTCCGCATCGCCTTATCGAGGCCCCCCGAACAGATTTACGAACCGATTGTGGTGAATACCATTAACGGTGGATATAAACTTATAGATATGCAGGTGCTGCTGCTCGAGCTGGCAAGGGTATACGAACGACAGTCCGTTGATTTGCGCAATACTCTTTCGAGGGTGAAACAACTGGAAGGAATAATCGCAATCTGCAGTTACTGCAAAAAGATCAGAAATGATGCCAATTCATGGGACCAACTGGAAACTTACATATCCAGCCATTCGGAGGCACTCTTCAGCCATGGAGTCTGTCCGGAATGCTTCAAGCAGCAGATGGATGAAATTAATAGACGAAAAACAGGGGTTTCTTAAGATCTGTGTAAAATATCATTTTGGGAGATAAGCCATGTACATTGCCAGAGATAAAAATAACGACCTTTACCTCTTCAACGAACTACCCAAGCGTGGAAACGAGTGTTGGTGGGCCGAATCAGGCCTTGATGGTTCCTATCTGCGTCTCGATAAACATCTTTATCCTGAGGTAACCTGGGAGTCCGAGCCACTGCCTGTATCTGTTACACCATAATAGTACTCTTCATTCCTCCTGAAACAGACATTTTGAGAATATTATATTTATATTGACTATTATAGTTATAATAAATATTATATTTTTTGGACTGTTACTGTCCGATGCTAACTTAAAGGAGAAATGCAATGAAGAAAAAAGAAACGAAGCCCGAAACAGAGGAACTGACAAACCTTATTGACGAACAGGTAGCCGATCTGAACGCTGTACCCAAGAAAAAGAATAAGAACAAGCTGGCTGATGAAACATCGGCGGCACCAAAAGGGAAAAAAGCAGCGTCTGAAAAAAGTGGCAAAGTGATAACCGAGTCGAAAGAGCTGAAGGCTCCGAAGGAAGACAAGCCGACCAAATTTCTTGTCACCATGAAAAAATCGCTGCGTAAGAGTATCAAGAAAGAGGCTGCCGAAGTTGGTGTCAGCATGAATGAATACATATTGAATGCAGTCGTGGAAAAACTGGGGCTGGAAAAATAAAGGGTTGAACAGTGGAGGGAATGGGTGCAGAGGAAGGAGTCTGTCAGGTTACTGCTCCCCGACGATGTTGGGCTGGAGTGTTTGCGGAAGGACTGGGTTTGCGAGATACACCGGCAGAAGTCGGGTACCCTGACTTTTTGGGATACGTACGAATGGGGGCTCTGGTTTGGAGGGTGTGCATTATACAGTTATGGGGAAGTTTACCACCTGTGTGCCCGTGAAGAAGGGTGGCTGGGGGGAGTGTTGTGTGAGGAAAAAGCTGGGGGCAGGCGGCGGTTCTGGAAAGATTTTGAGACGGAGCCGATGCGATCCAGGCTGGAGGGAATGCTTGGACTGAGGGGTCTTGCACCGGTGGTTGGAGGAGCTTTTCGTCTAAGTCATGGAGATTTACGCAACAAGATGGGGAAGATTGTCTGCAGACTTGACTGGACTTCGGTTTCTACCGGCAAGCGTGAAGAGGAAGAACTGCTCCAATCCTGTCTGGTAATGCCGCTGCTTGGGTATGAGGCCGAAGCATCTCATGTGGTGGACAAACTCATCGAATGCGGAGCAAAGACACCAGGGGACGACCCTTTGGTGGTTTTGCTGCAGCACGCGAACCTGGAACCGCAGGAGTACACCCTGCGTCCAGCCTTTGGTCTCAAAACTGAAACGTCGGCCCGTGAGGCTGTGGGATGCATCGTGCGCACTATTCTGGAGATTGCCTTTCGCAATGTGCCGGGAATTCTTAACGACATCGACACGGAATTTCTCCACGATTACCGGATCTGTCTCAGGAAGATACGGTCGGTGCTGAGTCTGGTGAAGGACGTGTTTCCTGCCGAGGGAACCCGCCTGATGCGCAAGGCCCTTGGCGACCTTGCAAGGCAGACCAACCGGCTGCGGGAACTGGACGTATACCTGCTGGCGCGTGACGAATACCTCGGATTGCTGCCTCCCGCGTTTCACCCGGCATTGGATGTGATGTTCAAAGATTTTTCGGCGGAGCGGGAAATGGAGGTGCAGCATGTGATCTCTAAAATGCGTGCGGCTTCCTTTCAACGACTTCTGGGCGAAATAGGCGAATACTTTTCAGCGGATACCCGTCACGAACCTTCGTCTGCAGCCGCACTCCCAGTGGACCAGCTGATTTTCAGCCGTATTTACAAGAGTTACAGAAAGATTTGCAGGCTTGCAGCGGGGATCGGGGCTGAGACGCCTGACGAGGTCTTGCATCAAGTCCGCGTGGCATGCAAAAAGTTGCGCTATCTTATGGAGTTCTTTTCTGAACTTATTCCAGGAGAAGAGGCGTCGGAGATGCAAAAAGTGCTGCGTCGACTGCAAGGTCGGCTCGGCGAGTTCAATGATTCCTCGGTGCAGCAGAAATCGCTGTTAAACTATTGGGAGCAAAAACGGTCCGGGAGTGAGGTCGCCCCGGGCCTGGGAGGGCTCGTCTCAATCCTCTACCACCGGCAGCAGCAGACGCGTGAACAAATAGTGCAGGCTCTGGAAATGTTTTGCGGCGGCTCGACGGCAGCAACCTTCAAACGCGTCTTCAAACAGCCAGCGCACGTTCCAGTACGGCAACCCAGGGGATGAATAATTATGAAAGTCATATCTTCGTATAGCATAAAAGGCGGGGTCGGCAAGACGTCCCTGGCGGTTAATCTGGCATTTGCGCTTTGCGAAGCGGGACAACGGACCCTTCTTCTGGACCTCGATCCGCAGGGGGCAGCTGCTTTTTATTTTCGTGTGGGCAACGCTGAGAAGTTTAGAATGCGCGATGCGCACTCCATAGCGGATGGACTCTACAGAAACATACGGGAATCCGACTTCCCCGGACTGGACATAATCCCTTCGAATATCGGTTTTCGCCATTTCGATATTGTGCTTGACGGAATGGCAAAACGCCGGAAGCAGCTCCGGATGATTTTGGAGGAGTTGAAATCTGATTACGATGTGGTACTTCTGGACTGCCCGCCTAACATCACACTTCTCTCCGAAAACATTTTCAAAGCTTCGGACGCAATATTGGTGCCGGTTATTCCAACCGTACTATCGCGGAGAACACTTGAACAGTTGACCGGTTTCTTCAGGGAAGAAGATCTTCCCTGCGAGATACTCCGCCCGTTTTTCTCGATGGTGCAGAAGAGGAGTAAGATGCACAGGGAAATCATGGCCGAGCTTCCTGCATTGCAACCCGGTTTTTTGAAAACGGTGATCCCTTTTTCTGCGGAGGTCGAAAAAATGGGGCTGCGCAGGATGCCGCTTTTGGCGTACTCGCATACCTGTGAGGCTGCACTTGCATACCGGGCGCTTTGCGACGAAATACTCAGCCAACTGGGGTGGGGAACTATGAAACACACAGCATCTGTGGGGATGACAAGATCACCCGCCGCATCCACCGCAGCCACCGCCACCGCCGCACCCTCCACCTCCGCACCCGCTCGAACTTCCCCCGCCATCGCCGCACCCGCCGGTGTAACTGCTATCCCCTGACGTAGAAACCGCCTTTGGAAAGAGTGTCTTGACGTACGGAAAATACCCGGTCGGGAGAGTGGCAAGACCGAAAAGCGCTGCCAGGAGAGAAGCATCGTTGGCCATCCCACCGGGACGGATGCCTTCTGCGCGATCTTTGAGGGGTTTGAACTTTTTACGGGCACGCCGCAGAACCTCATCTCCGGCGCCGGTCCTCTCTCGGCGCCAGGTCAAAAAAGTCCAGAGGACGAAGCCCAGTGTCAGTATGATGAGGAATACAATATTGTTTCGACTGCGGGAAAGGGCGACCCAGATTTTCGTTACGGAAACCCCAACCAGCAGCAGCACCGCAGCAAACGCCAAACCTTGTCTTTGGTCCAGAGTCTTTTCGTCTGCCATCAGTCCTTCGGTGGCCAATTCCCGGCAATATTCTTTTCCGGCTTCGAGTGAAGCGCTGTCGGAGAAAACGTCACGCACCTGTCAAGGGTTGGAGAAGCAAGAGACCACAGCCAGCTCGACCGGTCTCCTCACCATCCCCTTTGCCTGCTGTTCGGCTGCCACATCGGTCCCCGACGCCTTGAGCAGACCGCGGTCAATCAGCGAAAAGAGAACTATTCTCAGGGATTCGTGGGCGCCAGCCCGGAGAGCAGCCAGTTTATTGGGATCAGTGCAAACACTCCATGCCACTGAAAGAGGATTCTCTCAGGAATATGATGGTCGTATCGGTGGCTCATAGGCGGTTGCACAAAAGTGAGCCAATTCCCAACTCGGGCCAAACTTTGGCTGCATTATTATCCTTTCTGAGAAACCAAAATTTTGCCAATAATTCACCTTACCAACATACTGATGTAACAATGCTGTGCTACCATAGCTCATGTCACGTCGAAGTTATGAAGCAATTCTGTAAATTGCGGCGTTCAGATTGTATTGCGGTATAACTTGAAAAGGAGAACACAATGAAAGAATGTCTAACAAAGCCTATAATGCCGGAGTATTCCGGATGTCTGGTTGAAAACCCCACCTGCAATTTTGCTGTCAGTTTCGGTTTCAGTTATTTGTGTGAGCATCCCGAGCATAAATATTTTCATGTAAAATCGGCCAATTCAACACGCCACTTGGACCATAACGAGATTTACAAGAATTTAAAAGAGAAAAGGAAAAAAGAATATATTTCTAAAGCCAAGCGTTATCTTGAAGATTTGGCCTAAGGTCAGAAAGACTAATCAATGAATATCAAAACCAGGCTCTATTTAAGTTCCACTATCAGCATCCTTGGCATAATCGGTATTTCAGTTTTCAGTCTGATGACGATTTTCATGATCAAGGAAAAGATTACAATGTTGACCTCACAGTCAACCCCACTCCAGATCAAAACTGTCCAGTATCAGCAGGCGGTGGAAAAGCTCTCCGCTGATCTTCTGCAACTCGGACTTGCTCACGACCCCAAAGATGTCCAACAGATATCAACTTCCATTTCCCGCAGCAGGGAAAATCTTGAACATATCAACAGCGAGATCGGCAATCTTAAGAAGACAACCATGGATACAGTCATTTTTTCAGATTTGCACGGCCAGGTCTTGAAGGCAACTGACGAAAAATTCAAAAGCATGGCAGTGTTCAAGGAAGAGGCATCCAAAGTTAACGGGGCCATGGCCCGTGTCGATAAATCTCTGACGGGATTGAAGGAGATCATATCCGGTTTGGTAATCAGCGCTTCGCGCCGGGCTTCAACCGCAACCAAGACTCTGAACGAGACAATTAACGACAAGAGCGAAGTGCCAGAGCTTCTGGTCAATGTTCAAAACTTTCGCAATGAAGTTGATCACGACATAGAGCTGAATAAGAGAATAAATTCAATAAACGACGTCGTCTATTCTATTGGTGTTGATGCCAAACTGTTGGATGCCAAGGCCCGCATGATCATGTTGAGTGAGACCATGCCTGAACTTGACCGGGCGACGTCCGAGGTGCAGGCTATCCAGATGCGCATTGTACGTAGCATGTCCCAGGCAGGCAAGGGTATCAAGGAGATCAAGAACTCAGGTTTTGTTGATGATACGATTGCTGCCATCAACAGCGCTGTTGCCAGTGCAGGCGCCTCTTTACGAACTATAAGCACATCGCAGCACAAAGTGCTGGAAAACATGGCTCTGGTCGACAACTCCATAAGGAAAGTCAAGGACGTAGCTATTGAACAGGGGCAGAAAAATGAGGCCAATGTACAGTCTACCGCACGCGAACAGCAGAATTTAGTCAATGTTGTCAGCCAGCGGGTTGAGTACTTCAAAAAACTGATGGTAGGCGTTACGCTTTTCTTTGTTGCTGCGGCACTGTTTATAAGCATAACCACTATGATGTGCATTAACCGCTCTCTAAAAAGAATGACCGAGACTTTCGCCTATATTGCTGAAACTGGTGATTTCACGAAGTCAGCCACAATAAAGAATGATGATGAATTCGGGGTAACAATCAGGGCTTTTAACAAACTGGTCGATGCCTTCACCAACATCATCTCAACCGTATCGAACTCTTCGGCAAAGATCTCCAACAGTGCACAAAGTTTTACAAGTTCGGCCCAGGAAATCCACTCCACCATCGGCATTCAGTCTGGAAATATCAGTCAGGTTGCGGCGGTATCCATGGAAATGTCCCAGACAGTCTCCCTGATATCCACCAATACGGCAAGGATTGCCGAATCAGCACATAATGCTGGTGAGGTTGCAGCGAAGGGAGCTGATATCGTTGCCAGGACAGGTCACGAGGTTCAGGAGATTGCGAACGCGGTTGAAGAGTCGACTTCTATTATGAACTCACTACATGAACGTTCTCAACAGGTGGGAGAAATCGTCGACGTTATCATGGGAATCACCGACCAGACCAACCTTCTGGCCCTGAATGCCGCCATTGAGTCTGCCCGTGCAGGAGATCACGGCCGAGGTTTCGCCGTCGTGGCTGATGAGGTCCGCAAGCTTGCTACCAGCACAACCAAGGCGACCGTTGATATTACCGGCCGTATAAAGGCAATACAGACAGATACCCAGTCTGCCGTGAAGGCGATGCAAAAATGCCTGGAGCGGGTCGAACTGGGAGTCTCCTATTCACTGCAGGCAGAAGAGTCTCTGCATCAAATAGTTGACAGTGTTTTGTTGTTGCAGGGTATGACAAGCGAAATTTCGGTTGCCAACAAGGGACTTTCCAAATCATCCGATGAGATAAGCTCTGATATCGCTGCAATTGAACGCTCATCTGCCGAAACAGTCCAATTGGCTGCATTTATAGCCAACGAGTCCAACAACCTCTCCCGACTTTCCGTTGATCTAAAGGACGAAATCAGCCGCTATACGTATTCCGGTCAGTCGGAATCTGTCGCTCCGGTGGCCCAAAAAATGATTCAGACTGATGCGTGCGGATTAGCCTGGTTGAAACCTGCATGCAATTGTGTTGTTGTTCCTGTCAACAATGCTTAGTAAATGATCTACCACAGACGAACTGCTCGCCGGAGAATGATTTAGATCCGGTGTTATCATTATAGCAGAAGATGACGGCCTGCTGCTGGGCATGATCTCCCGCAGACGCTTCATGGAGTTGTACAGCAAACCGTTCAGCAAAGAGCTGCATGAAAAGAAGCCCCTCAAACTGCTCGTCAAATACGAGTTCAATGAACTCTCTGCCTGCTAATAATTTTGGAGGATATATGAGGGAACGCAATTCCGCCAGATGTGACATTAAATCACTACCGAAAAGTCTGAGTAAAGTAACCATTTCGTGGGGGGGCGATTCTTTAGCTGAAGCTAACGTAGCAAATTTTTGTACTCACGGTATGAAAGTGATAATTCCGATGGGGATGTCTCCAACTGATCTTCCTAAGAAAAATGACGCCATTAAGGTGAAGCTGCCAATTGTCCAAGTATGGTTAACCGGAATGTGTATTTACGTTACAAATGAACCCAATGGATCTGTCACCATTGGCATTTATTACTACGTTCCCATAGAACAGAACTATCTAAATAAGTTGCTGAGTAATAACCTTAATGTTCCGCTACAAGAATGTTCTTTTGTGTGTTATGAGTGGGAGGAATTGGTTGAAAAACTGTGTAATTCTGAAGACCCCAAGTTGAGGAATATCGGTTTTCATGAAAAAGAGATGCTTGGGGCATAATAGGAATTGGATGACACTTAGGTTATTAAAGTAGCTCAATTTCATACTGAGGAGATCCAGATAAATCAGATTGCCACTGCGGCTGAAGAGCAGACTGCAACTACCAGGGAAATCAGCAACAACGTCCATATGATAAACGAAGCGGTTTCGGGAAATGCACGCGGTGTGCAGGATCTGTCTACTGCAGCAGGCAATCTTTCGTTCCTTGCTGAAGAGCTCAAGAAAATGATCGCTTATTACCGTTTATAGGTCCAGAAAAACGACAAACGTTTTGATTCCTTACGTCCTCAGGGTTTATTCTCGAAGTTACTTCGGCTTCACCAAAACCGCTTGAAATTACTTGAGGCAGTTATTCGGCATTCACTTTGGTTTTCTGCGCAACATCAAACATAGCTATTCCGCCTGCAACCGATGCGTTCAGCGAACTTACTCCTCCGAATCGCGGAATAGATATCAACACATCACACTGCTTGCGCACCAGAGGTCTGATCCCCTCCCCTTCCCCACCGATGACCAGAACGATACTACCGGCAAATTTCGTCTCGAACAACGAATCAGCCGCTTCGCCGGTCAGACCGTACACCCAGTAGCCACCCTTTTTCATCGCCTCAAGAGATTGGGCAATATTCGTTACCTGCGCTACCGGGATGGTTTCCACTGCACCGGAAGAGGCCTTCTCGACAGCAGCCGTGACACCACAGGCGCGATCCTTGGGAATAACCACCCCGTCAACTCCTGCGCAAGCAGCGCTGCGGATCAAGGCTCCCAGGTTGTGCGGATCCAGAATACCGTCCAGCACCAGCAGGAAGCCGGGCGTCCCGGATTGCTCCACAGCCTTCAGCAGATCATCCAGATCGGCATAGCGGAACGGTTCCACTTCCAGAGCAATCCCCTGGTGATGGGAGGAGGCGCACATACTGGTCAGGTCTGCTTTTTCACGTCGGTGAACCGGCACACCCCGCTTTTCCGCCAGTTTGATAAGATTTTCTACCCGGTGATCGGTCGCTTTTGTCTGCACATACAGATTGAATGCCCCCCGCGTGCCGCGTAAAGATTCCCTGACCGGATTGATACCGAAGATCAGCTCGCCTTTCATACGCAACCTTCCATAATTTCCTCTGCTATCAACTTCGCGGCTGCGGCAGGATCGGCCGCCCTGGCAATCGGTCTTCCGATAACCAGATAATCCGCTCCAGCCCTGACCGCTTCGACCGGCGTCATAATACGTTTCTGGTCGTCTGCCGCAGCGAAAGACGGACGCACTCCGGGTGTTACTATCAGAAAGCCGGGGCCACATGCTTCGCGGATCAGCCCGGTTTCAAGCGGCGATGCCACCACACCATCCATGCCCGACTCTTTAGCCAGCCGTGCCAGGCGTACCACCATATCCTGAACCGAATGCTCGATTCCGATCTGTCGCAGGGTTGCCTCTGTAGAAGAGGTAAGAATAGTAACGGCAAGCAATCGGGGCCGATCCGTATTGCCAAACTCTTTTTGCACGGCCATGGCTGCGGACTCCATCATCTCACCGCCACCCAAAGCGTGCAGATTGGCCAGCTTAACTCCGAGCCTGGCAGCCTCAAGCATGGCATTAGCTACCGTGTTAGGAATATCATGATATTTCAGGTCTAAAAAAACCTGACCACCATGGCGCTGTATCGCCTTGACTGCAGCCGGTCCACATGCGGTGAAAAGTTCTTTTCCAATCTTGAATATTCCTACCCTGCCGCACAGCATTGCGGCAAAACGGTCGATCTCGGAAATACCATTTACATCCAGAGCAAATATAATTTTATTACTGGCGTCTTCGGGTCTCATCTCGTCTCATTTCATAAATTCCAGTGCTGCGGCGGCAATACCTTCGGCGTCAATTCCGGTATCCTTTCGCAACTGGGCCTGGCTGCCATGTTCGATATATTTGTCGGGAATGCCAAGCCGCATGACTTTGACATTCTGCATTCCATTGTCATACAGAAGCTCCAGAACAGCACTGCCGAATCCACCCTGCAAGGCGTTTTCCTCAATCGTCATGATGCGACCGGTTGCACGGGCGGAAGAAAGGATCAGAGCGGCATCCAGCGGTTTTACAAATCTGGCGTTGATAACACCGGCGTCAATACCGTTCCGCCTGAGAGTCTCGGCTGCTTCAAAAGCGGGATAGACCGTTGACCCGATAGCGATGATTGTCAGATCCCCCCCTTCCGACAACAGCTCCCCCTTTCCGATTTCCAGGGATTTCAGGTCGACATCCATTTCGACACCGTATCCTGCTCCTCTAGGATACCGTAGCGCAATTGGAACATCGGAATAAACGGCGGTCTTAAGCATATGGCGCAATTCGTTCTCATCCTTGGGGGCCATCAGCGTCATTCCGGGGAGGTGTCTCAGATAGGAAAGGTCGAAGACACCATGATGGGTCGGTCCATCATCGCCCACCAGTCCGGCACGATCCATGGCAATGGTTACCGGAAGCTTTTGCAGACAGATATCATGGAAAATCTGATCATAGGCGCGCTGAAGGAATGTAGAATAGATGGCCGCCACCGGTCGGTACCCTTCAGCTGCAAGGCCGGCGGCAAAGGTCATGCCATGCTGTTCGGCAATTCCTACGTCAAAAAAACGATCCGGGAAACGCCTGGAAAAGTTGTTGAGTCCTGTACCATCAGGCATGGCAGCCGTTATGGCGATAATTTTGGAATCATCTTCAGCCAACTGTACGATTGTTTCGCCAAACAGATCGGTGTACGACTTGTTTGCGGCCTTGACAGACCCTTTACCGGTTGCAACATCAAAGGCCCCCACACCATGATATTTGTCAGGGGTATCTTCAGCAGGCTTGTATCCCTTGCCCTTGGTTGTTATGATGTGCACCAGCAACGGGCCATCCAACTCGTTAATATTGTTGAATACCTCCAGCAGCTGGGGAATATTGTGCCCGTCCAGCGGGCCGAGATAATCGAAGCCGAGCGCGTCAAACAGAGAGCCGGGAGTCAGGAAGCTTTTCAGTGAGTCTTCGGCACGACGTGCAAAATGGAGAATATCGGTACCGATGGCAGGAATATGCTTGAGCAACACCTGCATTTCCTTTTTCAGATCCCGTATGTAGCGACCGGTCATCTTACGGGAGATGAATGCTGAAAATGCGCCGACATTCTTCGAAATCGACATTTCATTGTCATTAAGGATGACGATGAGATTTTTTTTGAGATGACCGGCCTGATTGAGTGCCTCAAAAGCCATTCCACCAGTCAGAGAGCCATCGCCGATCACGGCGATGGAATGATTCTTGGTACCGGACAAGCCAGCCGCCGCTGCCATGCCGAGACCGGCTGAGATGGAAGTCGATGAGTGCCCGACACCGAAGGCGTCATGCTCGGATTCGCAGCGCTTCGGAAAACCGGAAAGCCCCTTGTACTGACGCTGTGTGGCAAAACGATCACGCCGCCCGGTCAGTATCTTGTGAGTGTAAGCCTGGTGGCCGACGTCCCAGATAATTTTGTCATTGGGCGAGTTAAAACAGTAATGCAGGGCAATGGTCAACTCGACCGTCCCCAGATTGGATCCGAGATGTCCACCGGTAGTAGAGAGGGTTTCCAGCAAAAAATGGCGAACCTCCTCCGCCAGTTCCGGTAACTGTTCCGGTTTCAGTTTCTTCAGATCTGAGGGATTGTTGATCGTTTCAAGTAACATGATGACCTCTGATTCTGGTTTGGGGATTAAGGCGCAAAATCATCACAAAATCCCGAACATGGAACGTTGAACCGCCGTTATGCGTATCTGTTACTCCTGAACCATTCCACCGACCGGGCCAGAGCCTCCTTGACCGGAGTCTGTGGCAATCCCAGTTCCCGGACTGAGAGGGATGAATTAAAGTACATGAATTTGGACGCCATCTGCACCCCGGCCAGTGGAATCAGTGGTTCTCTGCCGGTAAGACGCGAAAACCCCTCATTGATATAGGCCGCCATCAGAATCGGCAGGTAGGGCAACCTGACTCCGGGAGCCGGAAGGCCGGTTATCTCCTCCAGCATACGGAAAATGTCCTGCAATGTCAGGTTGGCATTTCCCAGGATGTATTTCTGCCCGATGCGCCCCTTCTGTTCGGCGAGAACATGACCGCGGGCGCAGTCTTCAACAGCTATGAGGTTGAGTCCTGTATCCAGATAAGCCGGCATCCTGCGTTTCAGAAAATCTACAATAATCCTGCCGGTCGGAGTCGGCTTGATATCTCGTGGCCCCACCGGAGTCGAGGGGTTAACAATCACCAGCGGCAAACCTCGTGATACAAATTTTTCAGCAACACGTTCGGCCAGATATTTACTCCTTTTGTAGGGTCCGACCATGGCGTCCAACGTAACAGGAGTTTGTTCCGTCCCTGGAGTGCCGTCCCCGGGATTGCCGAGAGTACCGACGCTGCTCGTATACACAACCTTTGATAATCCATTTTCCAATGCAGCTTCCAGTATGGCCTCAGTACCGTCGACGTTGATGCGGTACATCTCATCCGGAGTACGCGTCCAGAGACGATAGTCAGCAGCAGCATGGTAGAGTACATCACAGCCTCCAAGTCCTTTGCGCAAACTTTCGCGGTCCAGAAGATCACCCTTCCACAACTCTATGTCCAATCCGTTCAGGTTTGAAGTATCGGAACCTGACCGCACCAGCGCACGCACCTCCCGCCCGTCCTGCAGCAGTTCCCGTGCAATGCCGGCGCCTATGAAACCGGTTGAACCGGTGATAAAAGTCTTCATATGAAAAATTGTAAAGCCCCAAATGTTATAACATCGGGGCTTTATACCTGAAAAGTGATCCTCGGCACGACGGCAATACTATTTTATTTTATTACTTCCCGCAGTCAGGCGGCGATATTTTCCGAGTGCGGTCAACGGGAAACAATTTCTATAAAGATGGTACTTGATCATGAAGTATTTGGGGAAACCGGTACCGGTAAAAGCGTCTTCATCCCAGGTGCCGTCCTGTTTCTGCGTAGCCAGCAGATACTCTATTCCGCGCGTAACCGCTTTAGAAGACACCTCACCGGCGGCGAACAATGATAATAACACCCAGCTTGTCTGGGATGCAGTGCTGGGCCCGCACCCCATCAGAGAGCGATCACTGTACGACTCGCATACTTCACCCCATCCTCCATCAATATTCTGTTTTGACTTTAGCCAGTTGATCGATTTCTTTATATATGGCTGAGTCATATCCTCGCCAATCGCCTCCAAACCGCACAGCACCGACCAGGTGCCATAGATGTAGTTAACACCCCAGCGGCCCCACCATGGCCCCTCCGGTTCCTGCTCCTTCTTGAGAAATTCCAGAGCCTGAACGGTGGCACGATGGTTTTTTGGATAGTTGAAATTACCCATCAGCTCAAGCATGCGACCGGTCAGATCCGCTGTTGGCGGGTCAATCAACGCTTCGAGGTCAGCAAAAGGAATCTTGTTCAGAAGGTGTTTGGTATTATTTTTGTCAAAGGCGGCCCATCCGCCGTTTTTACTCTGCATGCCGAGGCACCAGGAAATACCGCGTTTGATGGCCTGTTCCTTATGTTTCTTGTCCCTGACCTTTATATCCTTTATAGACAGCATGACAAAACCGGAATCATCGACATCGGGATACCAGTCGTTAAGGAACTCGAAAGCCCAACCGCCCGATTCGAGTTCAGGAGATTTAATCTGCCAATCCCCCTTGCGGCGAACCTCCAGGTCGAGGAGCCATTGGGCCGACTTGACCAGGGCCGGATGATCGACCGGAACTCCGGCTTCCTGCATGGCCACCAGCACCAGCGCAGTATCCCATACAGGAGAAACGCATGACTGCAATACCAGGCTTTCATCATCTTCTATACAGAAATTGGACAGAGCCTCAAGCCCCTTTACTACAGCCGGGTGATCGTTGGCATACCCAAGACAGTGCAGCGCCAGGATGGAATTAAGCATGGCCGGCTGAATCCCCCCCCAGTCGCCACTCGGTTCCTGATGATCCAAAATCCACTGTTCAGCAACGGTAATCGATTTTTTCTTGAAGGGCCGTATGGGAGACGACTCGTATACCTTAAGAAGATGATCGACACCGATAAAAAAGTTTTTCCAGGTCAGAATTCCGTCTTCTTTGGTAAAAGTATAATCAGTCGGACGCGGCGGACGGACAAAGAGCTCCTGAACGCGAGCCAGGGGGGGCAGTTTGCGAACCGGCCTCTCAGACATGACCACAGAGAGCGGAATAATGGTCGAACGGGACCAGCTGGATAATTCGTACATGTTAAAATAAGCCCAGTTGGGAAGCAACATAAGCTCGATCGGCATGGATGGAACCCCCATCCACGAAAATTCACCGAAAAGGGCGAGAAATACCTTGGTAAAAACACGGGACTTAAGAATACCGCCATTGGCAAGAATGAAATCGCGGGCTTTGCTCATGGCGGGATGATCCGCCGAATAGCCGGCCAGCTTGAGAGCAAAATAAGATTCAATTGTCGTTGAAAGATCTCCGGGGCCGCCGAACCATATAGCCCATGATCCTTCATCCGTCTGCTTTGACAGGATATATCCGGCCATTTTACGTTCTCGAACCTTGTCAACCATCCCCAGAAAATGAAACAACATGATATATTCTGACGTGATAGTCGTATTTGATTCAAGCTCCGCCCACCAGTAGCCATCAGGCAACTGTTCCCGGAAGAAGAAATCACGTGTTCTCTCGATAGCCTTGTCCAGAGGGCTTTTCGCATCTCCAGCCATTTTCTTCCACGTGGATGGCGGCAGGCGATGTACTTTTCCGGGATTTTTCCGCCTGGGCTCTACCACCGGATCGGCAATCTCGGTATTCAAGGATGTCAGGGCGTTTGAAATAGGGTTTTTACCTAAGTTCATCAAAATTCCCCACATGCCGGTTACTCCGGCACAGATAAAATTTTAAGCAAGGACCTCAATTTTGTCTACGTATCACAGAAATCGGAAAGAGTACATATTTTTTTAATTTTCGTTACACAATTTAGCAGGATACTTGGGCATAATACAGAAATGTGGTTGTCAAGAAATGTGGTTTGCCTGACAGCCTTGCGTCATGATATACACAGACCGGTTTATTACCTTGCGATCGTCAGGAGAGCATCTACATCATGCTGACCGGAAAACAGAAACGTCACTTGCGTGCCCTCGGGCACAAACTGAAACCCCTTATCCAGATCGGCAAGAAGGAGGTTGAGAATGCATTGATCAGTGAGGCCTGCGCAGCTCTCGATCATCATGAACTGATCAAGATCAGACTTCTCGAAAGCAGCCTGCTTGACAAACATGAAGCATCCGCAATGCTTGCCGAACTCTGCTCTGCCGAAGTTGCACAGATTCTCGGAAAGACCTTCCTGCTTTACCGCCCGGCCAAAAAACCGGTTATCGTTTTTCCCCAATCCGATAATCCGTCCAGTACGAAAACAGTATGACCATCAGGGCCGTTCTGTTCGATCTTGACGGCACACTGGTTGATTCTCTGGAGGATCTGACTGACGCCGTCAATCATGTGAGAGCGTTTTTTTCACTCTCCCGACTGTCAACACATGAGGTAGGATTGATGGTCGGCAAAGGCGCCCGCAACTTGATCCGGCAGGCCCTGCCCGACAGCTCTGTTCACGAATTCGAGCGCGGCTTGCAACTCTTCTTCGATTTCAACACTGCTCATATCGCCGACAAGAGCCGACTCTACCCGGATGCTGCAGAGACACTCGTACAGTTGCAGTCAATCGGTACCCGGCTGTCGGTGATTTCCAACAAAAACGAACGACTGAGCAACCTCATCCTCCAAAAGCTTGAAATTCATCACTTTTTTGAGTTCATCTGCGGTGGTGACACCTTCTCTGAAATGAAACCATCTCCGCTGCCCCTGCTACAGGTAATCGCTCAGCTCGGAGTTACCCGTCAGGAGGCTGTTATGGTCGGTGACAGCATCAACGACATCCAGGCCGGCCGACAGGCCGGCATTATGACCATTGGATGCAGGTGGGGCTACGGGAATTCAGCGGAACTGGCTGGTTCTGATTACCTGGCAGAGTCATGCAAAAATGTTTTCGCCATCATTCGCAGCCTGAGGAGCAGGACGGTATGAACGGCTGGACAGGAAAGATTCTGAACGTTGACCTGACAGATGGAACATCCCGGACAGAAGAAATTCCACACCGGTTGCTGGAAGAATATCTGGGAGGTCGTGGTCTCGGAGTGCGTCTGATGCGCGACTATTTCCGCCTCGACCCGTTCGACCCCGCCATGCCGCTGATCTTTGCCACAGGTCCGTTGTGCGGAACTCCCGCTCCCACCGCTGCACGACTCTCTGTTGTCTCACGTTCTCCTCTGACCGGCACGATCTACGATTGTTCAGCCGGAGGGCGTTTCGCCTGGCGTTTGAAGGCTTCCGGATTTGACGCTCTCTTTATAACCGGTCGCAGTCCCAGGCCGGTGGCTCTTTCCATCACACCCGACAAAATTGAGCTCACCCCGGCTGCTGCCCTGTGGGGCCGTGATATCCGCACCACCGTTGCCGCTCTGAATAATCGCGGCAGTGTGGCCGCAATTGGACCGGCCGGCGAGAACAGCGTCCTGTTCGCCAGCATCATGATGGGAGAAGGAAACGCGGTCGGGCGGGGTGGATTGGGCGCTGTAATGGGCCGTAAGAACCTGAAAGCAATTACTGTTGATGGCAGCCGGAAGACCACCATCGCCGATCAGGCCTTGTTCAACACGGCCAGAAAAGACGTGATGCGGCTCTTCAAGGCCTCACCGGTTATCTTCGGCCCGTTGGGGATTTCAGAATTCGGCACCCCGGTGCTGGTTGATCTGATGGCCCAGCGCCGCATGGCGCCCACCGCAAATTTTTCAAAGACATACTTCGCACACTCCGCCAACTATTCCGGCCCGGCCATCAGACATGCTTGTGGAGCGAAAAAGGACGGTTGCTACGGCTGCCCGATCCAGTGTAAAAAATCGGAGAAGAACGGCGGACATCTGCCGGAATACGAGACCGTTTCCCATTTCGGTGCACTCAACAATGTCGACGACCTGCATGCCATCGTCAAGGCCAACCACCTCTGCAACGATCTGGGATTGGATACCATCACTGCCGCCGCCACCCTCTCGGCCTGGGGGGAGATAAGGGGACGCTTCCCGACTGCCGGGGAGATACCGCATCTGCTTGAGTTGATGGCGCTACGGACAGGCGATGGCCGCCTGCTGTCTCTCGGGTCGCGCCGCCTGGGGGAAGAGATGGGACGGCCGGAACTCTCCATGAGCGTAAAATCACTGGAGTTGCCGGCCTACGACCCGCGTGGCGCCTACGGAATGGCTCTGGCCTACTGCACCAGCAACCGCGGTGGCTGCCACCTGCGGGCCTACCCCATTGCCCACGAAATCCTGCGCAAACCGGTGCCTACCGATCGTTTCTCCTTTTCCGGCAAAGCCCGCATTATCTCCATTTCCGAAGACAGCAATGCCGCCATCGATTCTCTGGTGGCCTGCAAGTTTTCCTTTTTCGGTGCCAGTCTGGAGGAATACGCCGATCTTCTGACCGCCGCCACCGGTGTAGATTACTCGCCGCAACGCCTGAAGGAAATCGGCAGGCGCATCTATCTGACCGAACGCTTCTACAACTGCGCCAACGGCTTCTCCCGCAAAGATGACGCTCTGCCGGAGCGCTTTTTCAGTGAATCGGGCAGCAGCGGCGACGGAATAAACATTCCCCCCATCGACCGGGTGCGCTTTAATGAAGAACTGGACAAATATTATCGTATCCGGGAATTGAACGCGAGTGGCTGCTTTGATGATCAGGAATTTCTGGAGAAGCAACCCTGAGTACCTGCCTCGGGATACCTTCAGTCGCTCTCACCAGATATACTCTCTGGCGCTATCGCGTTTATCCTTACCGGAGAGGATATGCAAGATCCGCATCTGCTTGATTTTATTGGATGAGAGTGATCCAAGCGGGATGAAAACGATTTTCCGGTCACGGCGGGCGGCCATCTGCTTGAAGATGCTGCGGGGCGGGCGGGCCGCCACGTAGACCACATGCTTCTCAATGGAGTAATCCAGGGCGGCCGTCAGCAGCACTTCAGATCTGATTGAGGTCAGCCGGTAATCCGGATCGCACCAGACATCCGTCACGCGCCGTGGCGGATAGGAGAGCATGAACCCTCCGTACTCGCAGCGGCAGATTCCCGGTCCAACGATGTTATCCGCCGGAGGTGTGGCGTAAAAAGCCATATCCGATTCCTGCTCGTGCTCCCCCAGCCAGGTCATGCAATACGGATAGCGCTCACTGCGCCGATCCTCGTCAAAGATAACAACCAGACAACCGACGCCACCTTTGGCCCGCTGCTGCTCCCTGACGTAAATCGCCCCTTCATGGATATTGCGCAGCGTTTCCCGCATATCGATCCCGTCCAGGATTGAGGTACTGAAGCGTTCTGTGCGGGTCAGCTCCTCGGAGAGCTGCATGCTCCCCTTGCGTTTGAGAAAACGCCCGAAATTTTCAACAGCAATATCTTCAGGCGGATACGAACAGATCGAAGGATCATCGAACCCCTCCAGCCATTCGCCGGGCCGGATTTCCCGCTTGCGTTTGAGCAGCCCCAGTTTTGAAAGCCCCTTGCTCCGCTTCTGGCGCGGCCGGAAGCGAATACGCCGGCTGCCGCCCCAGATCTCTTCCGGTGAGATGCTGATGGTTGCCAGATCACTGCTATCCGTCTGCCAGGGATAGCTTGTAGCCAGACGACAGAAGGCATGTGCGAAGTTGTCATCGACACAGCCACGCGCCGCTGCCAGGAGCTGGAACAGGTCAGGCATCAGCATGCCCTCCTGGAAGGCATAGTTACGGGCGAAGCGGAAAAAAGCCCGTTTCTGCCAGATATGCAGCGCTTCGCCGGTCTCCTGCCGATAGTGGCGGGCCGCCTCACAGAAAAGCCGGTAGATCAAACGCTGCCGGTCGAGAAAAACCCCTTCGTGCCCAAGATGCCGCGCCGTGCGCCTGATAGCGTTCTCCATGAACTGCTCTTCGGAAACCTGCTTCCTGCCGCCATTGAGCAACTCCAGAGCGTGAAAGCGTTTGCGCAGTCCGGCGCCGCTCTCGACAGGCTCATCAGGAAGCTGGCCGCGCCGCAACTCATAGACCGCCGACAGAAAAGGATACTCCGCCAGGATTTCTCGACAGGAGTCGGGATGCAGATTGCAGAGCGTGATGCCCTCGCGCCGGATGCGCTCAAGCGGTGCCGCCTGCGATACGGCGTACAGGCCTTTGATACGCTCCAGATGTGCCATGCCGCAGACAAAGAGAATCCTCTGATGGTTCCGGGCCAGTTGCTGCAGACGGAAGGTCATTCCCTGTTCGCGCCGCCGATCCTCCCGGCCGGGTGTCTGCCCGGCGCAGGCGGCACGATATTCGCGGTAATACGCTTCCAGACCGATGCGGCAGATACTGTAGGAATCGGGAAATTGCTCATGGTGGCGAGGGTAGGTGTCGGTGTCCACATCGACAAAATAGAGGGGCAGCCCTTGCTCACATGCATGGCGGGCTGCCTCGACCAGCGGGTCGGCCGGTTCCACCAGCAGATAGACCGTCTCCGCTTTGCCCTGTACGGAATTCTTCCGCCCCCCGGTCTGATAGCTGATCACCGAAATCTGCGGCAGGCGGCGCAGAGCCCGCAGAAAGGGGACCTCCAGGGTAGGCGGCAGCTCGATTGCCACGGCATCGGGGTGGACGCGGGTAAAGGCCATCCGTACAAGCTGGGCGAACTCCATCCGGTAATGGAGCACCGGCAGGGCATGCACGGGACCGAAGTGTTCCAGGTAGAGGCGATGAGGCATGGGATCAGATGCAGTTACTATATGATATCATTCCACATTCTGAACCTGCTCCCTCATCTTCTCCATCTCTGCTTTGATCCGGATGACAAGAGTCGCTATCTCGACGTCGTTGGATTTTGAGCCGATAGTGTTGACCTCGCGATTCATCTCCTGCATCAGAAAATCGAGCTTACGCCCGACCGGCTCCGACATGCGCAGAGCTTCGTCAAACTGGTTGAAATGGCTGGATAGCCGCACCAGTTCCTCCGTAATATCGCTGCGATCAGCCATCAGGGCAATCTCCTGGGCCAGGCGGGTTTCATCGATTTCGCTTCCATCCAGCAGCAGATCGAGGCGGGCCTTAAGCTTCTGGCGGTATTCAGCCACCACCTGCGGAACCCGCACGCCTATCTCGCCGACCCATTCGGCCACCTGTTGACGCCTTGCCAGAAGATCTAGCACCAGCGCATCGCCCTCCCGGATGCGCATGGCATCGATCGCTGCCACCGCTGACAGTACGGCAGAGTTCAACTGAAGCTGGAATTCGGATACATCAATGGCGCTGACAGCTTCTTTCATGACCCCCTTCTGGGCAATTATCAGCGTCAACGGGATTTCCCGTGCCAGCTGCAGTTCATCGGCCAGCCGGGAGAACGCCTCGCGATACCCTCTGGCAGCCGCGATATCAATCTGGGGAATCGTATCCGAGGTCGTCGTCTCTTCCCACTGTACAACGACATCGACCTTGCCACGCTTTATTACAGTGGAAACCAGCCGTTTAACTTCGTTCTCAAGAGACATGAAGCCACGTGGCATCCTTACTGAAACCTCTCCGTAGCGATGATTGACCGAACGGATCTCAATCCCGAAACTGCCCCGTAAAGCGGATGCTTCACCCTTGCCATACCCTGTCATGCTTTTAAGCATACAATGTGTTCCTTCCGTGCCGTGCCATATCCTGGCCCGGCCTGATTCGCCTGCCGCCCGGTTGCAAGGTTACTCTTTAACCCGCACTATAACCACCGATATCCTGTTCATATCGATAACCGCATCAAAATAATCTCTTCCCGTCAGCTCACCCAGATGTAGCAGCTCTTTGGTGACCACCCTGACTTTTCCGGTCAACTCATCATTTCCCTGCATGCGCACGGTAACCCGTTTGCCCTTTTGTTCTTCAAGCAGCTTCTGAATAGTATCGCCGCTTTTTATGCTCAGCTCCGCAGCAATGGCACCCTGTGAACAGACCATACAGAACAACAGCACCAAGACAACCATCAACTTACCGCTCATTATTACCTCCCGGTTACAAAAGATATCGGCCACAGCCGTCAGGCGATGGCAGGTGAGCCTCTTACAAAAAGATTGTCATCCCGGAAGGTTTCTATCCGGGATCCAGATTTTCAGGTAGTTACAAACTGGATTCCGGCCAAAAGCCTGCCGGAATGACAGGGCGTTGGACCGCAAGAGCCCCACGTAACAGATCTTTCCAATTTTCAGAATCAGCGTTCCCGCAGGGCGTCAACAATTTTCAACCTGCTGGCCCTGACTGCAGGAATAACACCACCGATGAACCCCATTATCAGGGAAAAGACAAGCGCTTTGCCCACTATATCCGGTGTAAGCGTAAAGGAAAAGGCCAGCTCGGAAAAGGTCTGCCAGTTCATGGTGGATATGGTGATCAACTGCATGAACGAAGCGAAAAAAAGCCCGGTAATGCCGCCGATAAAGCCGAGCAGAAGAGCCTCCATCATGAAAGCGGCCAGGATACTGAAACTTCTGAATCCAAGCGCCCGCAGAGTACCTATTTCCACAACCCGGTTCGCCACGGCGGCATACATGGTAATCATGGCGCCTATGATTGCGCCGATCGAAAAAATAAGGGTCAACGAGATGCCGAGTATGCGCAGGAATTTCGCCATCGCTTCCGACTGATCTCTATAGTAGCGGGTTTCACGGCGTACATCAACTGTCAGACGCGGATCGGCATCAAGCTTTGTTTTGACCGACTGAAAATCATCTGCATTGCGCAATCGAAATGTCAGCGACGAATAGACGGGACGGCGAAAAGCCTGCATCAGTTGAGTCACATCTCCCCATATTTCGGAACTGAAGCCGGTGGCTCCCGCATCAAAAACACCGACGACAGTCCAGTCACGCATGCCGAAACGGAGCGTTTCACCAATACCGCCACCCTTGAACCGTTTAGCGATACTGCTGCCGGCCATGATTTCGGCAGAACCGGGATGCGGCATCCGGCCATCAGTAAGCCTGACCTGCTGTCTGAGCTGCAGCGAGACGGGATTGATTCCACGGATGACTACATTGGCTGGCTTGTCGCTCCCCCGCTTCGGGAGACTTATCAGGACAACCAGTTCCTTGGCTATCAAAGGCTCTCCCTGGCTGTTTGTAGATATTTCCATAAGGCTTTCGATGATGGCAGCCTGCTGCCTTTCCACGCCACTTTGCACTTCTGAGTTTGACGATCTCCTTGTTATAATTACATTATCGTCAGAACCGGTCTCTACCAGCGTTTTTTCCAATCCTGCCGACAACATCAGGATAGAGGCAAAAACAAACACAACTAAAGCCATGCCAAAGGCTGTCAGAAATGTCGTCAATCTTCTGGTGGAGAGATTACGAAAACTGTATGCAACAGGAATTATCATTAATTACCCGACCCCCTCACTTCGTCGTCGTAGTAACGCCCCTGCCATACAGGTTATCCCGCCACTCCGTCTCACCCTGAATACGCCAGGTCGTGTCCGGTTCGGTGTAGAGCAACGTACCTCCCGACGCAACCGACAGGCCGTTCATCGGCATCAGGTATACCTGCCCTGTCTGCTGGTTCCACCAGAGGATGTCGGCTTTGCTGTCTGCGGTGTAGCTGCCTATGCTGACTATCTCCCAGGTGGTGTTCGGCTCGGTGTACATTATTGCGCCGTTGGTGACGGATGAGCCGTTGGTCTGCATGCCGTAGATCTGCCCGGTGGTTCTGTTGTGCCAGATTATGTCGGCCTTGCCGTCTCCGTCAAGATCGCCCGCTCCGGCTATTTTCCAGTTCGTATCCGGTTCACTCCAGATACCCGTTGCGGTGGACGCGCTGGTGCCGTTGGTCTGACCCAGGGCTGCCTGGCCGGTTGCACTGTTCCACCAGAGCAGTTCGGCTTTGCCGTTGCCGTTGAAGTCGGCAGCGGCGACTATTTTCCAGTTTGTGTTCGGTTCGGTGTAGATGAGTGCACCACTGGCGATTGTTGTTCCATTTACAAGCATGGCATACACTTGGCCGGTTAGTTGGTTCCACCAGATCAGGTCGGTTTTGCCGTCGCCGTTGATGTCTCCCGTGGCGACTATTTTCCAGTTGGTGTTGGGTTCGGTGTAGATGAGTGCACCGCTTTTTACGGTTGTCGGAGTTGCCATCAGCATGAGGTAGACCTGCCCTGTGCTGTTGTTCTGCCAGACGAAGTCTCGTATGCCATCGCCGTCAAAGTCACCCTGGCCGACGATTTGCCAGGTTTGGTTTGGTTCCTGCCAGAATTGTGCGCCGCTTGTGATTTTGGTTCCGTCGGTGGTCATGCCGTATGCTGTACCGTCACTCTGGTGTTTCCAGGTGATGGAGGCTGGTGTGGTCGCTGGTGGTGGGGTGGTGCCGGCGGAGAGGGTGATGTTCAGGGTTGTCGGGCCCGGAGTTGTCAGCGATTGCGATATAGTGCGGGTCTGGTATGCCGGATAGGTCACGGTTACGGTGTAGGTTCCGGGAGAGCTGAGTGTGATGGTGTAGCTGCCGTCTCCTTTTGTGTTGGCGGTGAGCGTGGAGCTGCTGGTGCTGCTGGTTACGGCTATGTTTACGTAGGCGAGCGGCAGGTTGGTGGTGGAAGAGATTACCTGGCCCGTGAGGTAATAGGGTATCTGGTTGGTCGGATTGATGGTGAATCGCCATGACTGGCTGCTTTCGCGGATGGCGCCGTAGCTGTCTATGGCCAGCACTTTCCAGTAGCAGTAGCTGTCGCCGCTCTGGCAGTAGTAGCCGCCGCTGACTGATGCGGGGTCTTTGAGGGCGTTTTTGGGCATGAAGGTGGTGGTTTTCTGCAGGTTTTCTTCACGGTAGATTATGTTGCCGTAGTTCTGGTCTGTGGCGACTACCAGGGTGTAGGTCAGGCCGTCCGGGTCGGTTGATTCCTCCCAGGAAAGCGGGAAGATCGGGGCGGGCGCCGCCCAGTCTCCCGGTGACAGCAGGTTGAACGGGGTTGGTATGGTGTTGCCTGTCTGTTGTTTGTAGACTCTGGAGTGGAGTGTGGGTGATATTTCCAGGGTCTGGTTGTCTTTGGTGTAGTAGTAGATGTCGTAGGTGCCGGGTATGTCGAATGCGCTGTAGCTGCCGATCCAGTTGGCGCCGTCCCAGATCAGCGGGATGCTGTCGAATATCGGTATGCTCTGGCCGCTTCCTCCGCCGGTGGTCAGGCTGCCGGGGCGTCTGATTTCGACCCAGGCGCGCCCCACCCGGCTGTTGACGTTGGCGGTGAGCCGGAGTTGCTTGGTTGTGGTCGTAGCTGCGAGTATGTCAACCGGGGCAACGTTGGCGATGTCGGCCGGGTTGCCGGTGGCGTTGACCCGTATCCCTTCACCCAGTGTGAGGGATGACGCCAGCAGGCCGTCCGTGCTGCCGAGCAGGTAGCTTGGCAGGCCGTCTCCGTTGTCATCCAGCAGCGGATGCTGAGGCAGGGTGTCGATGCTGCCGTAATAGTATGCCTCGGGAAGGACGGGGGCTCGGGGATCCCGGATCATCAGGGCGCTCGTGGCTGTGGTGAAGGCGTCTTTGAAGGTGTCGCCCCTCCCCAGAAAGGCGAAGAGGGTGTCGACGAAGTATTCGCCGCTGTAGAGTACGCTGCTGTTGATGTTGTAGGTATAGACGCCGGCCAGGGATTGTTCTTTTTCGGTTGCGCTGGTTATGATTATCCGGCCCGGTTTGGAGAGTTTGGGGATGAAGGCACCGGAGTAGCAGGAGCCGATGATGATAAAGCGGTTGAAGTTGGTGAGCGCGCCGGAGGCGGCTACCGCCGGGTCGGCTTCCAGGGTGTCGAGGTAGCTCTTCAGGTCGTCGGGGGTGAGTCGGGCGCTGTCAAGGACGAAGCTGCCGTCCGGATAGCCGTGGTCGATCATGACGATGTAGAGCGGGGCGGGGGCGGCGGCTATCATATCCCTGGCCCAGCTGGTGATGTAGTCGTGGATCTGCTGTTTGGTGACTGAGGCGGTGGTGCTGCTCTTCAGCCTAGCGATGTTTGTATCAAGAAAGCCCCGTTTTTTGAGGGCGGCGTTTATGGCGTTGATAGTGGCGGTGTGCTGGTCGATCAGATCGTTGTTAGAGGCTTTGCCGGTGATGAGGATGGCGTAGCCGGATTGGATGTTGACGTAGAACGGTTGCGACAGGGTGGCGTAGGCGGCCAGGGCGCCGTTGCCGTCAAAGCGGGCCTGGGTGACGTAGACGCCGGGGGTGGTGAAGGTGGTTGTCAGGGGGGCGCTGGTGAAAGAGCCGGCGGCGGCGGTGGTCATCGGGATGATGACAGGTGATGGTGTCGGGTCGGCGGCGGTGGATGGAGGGGTTACGATCAGGTTGACGGTGAGTCCGGCCATACTGCTGCCGTCGTCAGGGATGCGCATGATCTGGCCCGAGGCGGTGGTGGTCTCGCCGCTTTTAAGGGTGTCCGGGGTGAAGGAGAGCGAGAGCGCAGTGCCGGCCTTGCTTGAGGCGGGCAGTATCTTGACGGTGGCTTTGACCGGCTGTGTGGGTGTTGTTCCATCCGAGGCGCGAGCGAAGATGCTGTAGGTGATGCCGTCCACCCAGAGGACGCCGGCTGTGTTCAGGTTCCAGGTTGTTGTGCCGGATGCGGTAAGCCAGGCCGGGGTGGTGCTGAAGCTGTTGTTGGCTTGCAGGTAGTAGATGCCGTCGGTGATCTGCACTTCAACCCTGGCCAGTCCGGTGCCGGAGGCGGTGCCGCTGATGCCGGGCAGGGTGTTGGTTTTTGGTGGAAGTGGTGTGATGGCAACGGATAGCGGTATGCCGGGCAGAACGGTAAGCGTGACGCCACGGGTGGCGTCGGGGGGGACGCCGTTGGATGCGGTGAAGATGATGGTATAGGCGCCGGCGGTTCCACTGGCGGGGGTGCCGCTCAGGATGCCGGTGGATGGGTCGAAGGCAAGGCCGGCGGGGAGTGTGCCGCTGACGCTGAAGGTTGGTTTAGGGAAAGCGTCGGCGGTAAGGGTGTAGCTGCCGGGTGTTCCGACTGTGAAGGTGGCGGTTGCGGAGGAGGTTATGGTGGGGGCGGAGGTGTCTATAGTTTTGAAGACGCTCGCACCATTTGTCCCGGCATAGACTGTCTGCGGGGTGGAGGGGTCGATGGCCAGGGATCTGACATAACTGTTTGTCAGCCCGCTGTTGACTGCGCTCCAGCTTGACCCGCCGTTGGTGGATTTGAATACGCCACCGCCAGATGTCCCGGCATAGACGGTCTGCGGAGTGGAGGGGTCGAGGGCCAGGGAGGAGACGTTACTGTTTGTCAGTCCGCTGTTGACGGCGCTCCAGCTTGACCCGCCGTTGGTGGATTTGAATACGCCACCGCCCCATGTCCCGGCATAGACGGTCTGCGGGGTGGAGGGGTCGATGGCAAGGGCGTTGATGGTACTTTTTGTCAGCCCACTGTTAATGGCACTCCAGCTTGACCCGCCGTTGGTGGATTTGAACACGCCGCCGCCCCATGTTCCGGCATAGAGGGTCTGCGGGTTGGACCGGTCAATGGCAATGGTATAGACTGTGCCCCCGAATGGCCCGATGGATTGCCAGGTGGTGGCGGCGTGGGAAGGGTGAAGGGTGAAGGGTGACGTGAGAACTATGACGGCGAAAAGGGTGATGAGCAGGCGCGGCATGGACGACCTCCGGTCTGAATTTGGAATTTGGAATGGTGAATTTTGAATGAAAACCTTGTCTGAACCGGGATTTTCAGGATTCAAGGATTTACTTGATTCTTATCCTGTTAATCATTTGATCTTGTGAATTCCGGTTACAACCTCATTACACCGACTCGAGCAATGTGAAATAGTCATCACGGCTGATACCGGCGGTACGAATATTATTCCTGATAATAAAAACAGGCACTTCTTTCCAATCAGGTATAACTACAGGCCGTGCAATCCCCCGCTTTGTGAAAACAAAATGATCACCTTCGGTTCTTACACACTGAAACCCGGCTTGCTCGAAGATTCTTCTCAATTTCCAGGCAGGAATGGCCGTAATTTTCGGCATATCAGGCAGCCATGCTCATGACTTCGGTAGCTACAAGACGGGGCGGCAACCATGATGACGATGACGTTTGGGTAAAACCGGATTCCTCCAGTATATCCTCAAGCGTACCCATTTTTTGAGCTTCTTCCATAAAAAGTCTCACAGCAATTTTCAAATTGACGCGTGCCTGCTCAATATCATCACCGCAACTCGATACATCAAGTTCCGGACAATAGGCAACAATTGCCGAGCCTTCCTTGAAAAATATGGTGTCAAATTCTATTGAAAGCATGGACGACCTCCGGTCTGAATTTGGGATTGAGAATGGTGAATGGTGAATTGAAAAGCCTGTCTGAACCGGGATTCGCAGGATTACCAACAAGCTTCAGAGCATCTGATTGCATTTACTCTCCAGCCACACGGACCAGTCGCTCAACCAGTTTTGGATTGTAATGAATCCCACGTTCCACCATCAAACGTGCAGCTTCTGAAAATGATGGAATCAGACCCGAGGTTTTTGCCTTCAATAAAATGCCAAGTGTGCCTGTCACCTGAAGGCCAAGATAATCCGCAATATTTCTGCCAATTTTTTCATCGATGATTATCCTGTCTGCTCGCATGTCAATAGCAGTGCTTATGGTGTTCCTTTCTCCCCGGTCTAGCTCGAGCAGTATGGACGCCATCGCTGCCGGATAAGTCGGCACAACTTTTATCCAATCGAGAGTCTTCAAATCGGGTACCGCGATAATCCCGCCATGAGAACATTCATCGACCACATCATCAACAACATATACTGATGAAAACAGGGATTGCATAAGATCAAGCCTGCCGATGGCGGACAGGGCGATAAATGGTGTCGTATTGCTGAATACAATCATAACAAAGAGGTCTCTCGCTCAAAATCATCCTGAGAATCATCAAGCAGTACTGCACCCTGCTCCATTGCTTTCCGTATAAACTCTATTCTCGGCATATTCAGCCATTTGCCAGCCATTCCGGAAGAAACCTTTCCTTCCTTGAACAGTACAATGGCGGATTGAAGCTTCATCCATTCACCGAAACTCTGGGCGTCAGTATGAAGACCTATCAAAATTTCTGCCGGACATTCTATAGAGACGGAATGTTGCATAGCTCACCTCATGAAAATATTTATAGTCGACGGAAGAAAGTGATTCAGACTTGTTGCGACACCCCACGACCTGATTGTCTCAATTGTGCTGATTTAGCAGCGATACTATCACGTTATGCTTTGTTTGTCACACGGTCTGTTGCAGAAATGCAAGTCCGCTTCCTGATAGAGCTGAACTGCTGCGGAAACAGTGCTTCCGTGGGTGTTCATGTCGTATACTTTGCCGTCGCCCTGGTGATAATAGGTTATGGGGCAGGTGGCGGCATTAGAAGAGTGAAGGATGAAATGAGAATCATGACGGCGAAAAGGGTGATGAGCAGGCGGGACATGGGGAACATCCGCTGAATATCAAACAGTTTGAGAAGGGCATCCCAACGCCTTGGCGACTGTGTGCATATCCTTGTCACCCCGTCCTGACAGGCAGACGACAATACTCATATCTTTGGAAAGCGTCGGCGCAAGCTTAAGGGAATATGCGATGGCGTGTGATGATTCCAATGCCGGAATAATGCCCTCTTCACGGGTCAGGGTGCTGAATCCTTCCAGCGCCTCCTGATCGGTAATCGAAACATACTCGGCCCTGCCGCTGTCTTTGAGCCAGGAATGCTCCGGGCCGACACCGGGGTAGTCCAATCCGGCCGAGATTGAGTGGGCATGGGTTATCTGGCCGTGTTTGTCCTGCAGAAGATAGGTTTTGTTGCCATGCAGGATACCGGGTGAACCGGCGCAGAGTGGAGCGGCATGCCTGCCTGTCTCAATACCGTGACCTGATGCTTCAACCCCGATCAACCTGACGCTCCGGTTTTGCATGAAAGGGTAGAAAAGCCCCATGGCATTGCTCCCGCCACCGACGCAGGCCACCAGAAAATCCGGAAACCGCCCTTCGGCTTTTTTGTGCTGTCGTTTAACCTCCCTGCCGATAACGCACTGAAAATCGCGGACCATCATCGGATAAGGATGCGGACCAGCTACAGTCCCGATCACATAAAAGGTTTCATGGATGGTGCTGACCCAGTTGCGCATGGCTTCGTTCATGGCGTCCTTCAACGTAGCGGTACCGGCTGTTACCGGAGTTACAGTCGCTCCCAGCAGCTTCATGCGAAAAACATTCTGCGCCTGGCGATGGGTATCCTCTTCACCCATGAAAACTTCGCACTGCATGCCGAACAGGGCTGCTACCGTGGCGGTCGCCACGCCGTGCATACCGGCACCAGTTTCTGCAATGACGCGCTTCTTACCCATCCGGCGGGCCAGGAGCCCCTGACCGATGGTATTGTTTATTTTGTGCGCGCCGGTATGGTTCAGGTCTTCGCGTTTAAGATAGATGCGGGCGCCACCGAGCTTATTGGTCAGCTTCTCGGCAAAATAGAGCGGATTGGGCCGACCGACATACTGTCGCAGGTAATACGAAAACTCCTGCTTGAACTCCCGGTCATGCCGGTAATGCCCGTAGGCTTTTTCCAGCTCCAAAAGGGCCGGCATGAGTGTTTCGGGGACATAGCGTCCGCCATACATGCCAAAGTGTCCATTTTTATCAGGAAGTTTCAAAACAGTGACTCCTTAGAGATAAGATGAATCGTCGGACGAGCTCAGGATTCTTTTTTCCAGGCCCGGACTCTACGCCACTTGAGACGTCAACCGCGTAAGGTTTGACTTTTCGAACAGCCTCGACAACGTTCTCAGGAGTCAACCCACCCGCAAGAATGATGCGCTCCGCAGCAACAGCGGCTGCTGCGATCTCCCAGTTGAAAGTTTTCCCTGTTCCCCCGTGTGCTGAAGGAGACCAGGCATCCAACAGGCAGGCCGCTACATTATAGTTCCTGATAGTATCCAGGCTGGTCAAGTCCTTGACACGAAAGGCCTTGATGACCCGTCGGTTGACTGCACGGCAGCATTCAGGCGGCTCTTCCCCATGAAGCTGTACAAGATCCAGCCCGCAGAGATCGGCAGTCGCGCTGACCGTTGCCGGTTCCTCATTTACAAAGAGTCCGACTGTCTGAATGAAGGGTGGCAATCTCTTGATAATACTGGAGGCCTGCTCCGGGAAAATATGTCGAGGGGATTCCCGGAAGAAAACGAAGCCGAGAGCATCGGCTCCGGCTTCCACCGCCATCAAGGCGTCCTCCAGATTGGTTATGCCGCAGATTTTGACTTTGATCATAAGGGTCAAGGGTCAAGGGTCATGGGTCATGGAGATTCTAACTTTTTTTCTTGCCCCTTGCCCCTTGCCCCTGAATTTATAGGTTGATTTTTGGGAGCCGCTCAAGTGCCTGCCGCACCATCTCACTTGGATACTCGTAATCCTCCAGATTGCCGGAGAGATAGGCGTCGTAGGCACCCATGTCGAGCTGCCCGTGCCCTGAGAGGCCGAACAGGATGGTCTTCTCTTTTCCTTCCTCTTTGGCTAATACCGCTTCATCAATGGCAGCTCTCACGGCATGGGATGACTCGGGAGCCGGGATGATGCCTTCACTGCGGGCAAACAGTAGTGCGCCCTCGAAACAGGAGTTCTGTTTATATGATTTGGCTTCGATCTGTCCTGCGTTGTAGAGCTGCGAGACCAGCGGAGACTCGCCGTGATAGCGTAAACCACCGGCATGAATTCCGGGCGGTACAAAGTCGTGGCCCAGAGTGTACATCATGGCGATCGGCGCCACCTGGGCTGTGTCACCGTAGTCGAAGGCATAGACCCCTTTGGTCAGGGTTGGACAGGAAGCCGGTTCCACCGCCAGGCAGCGCACGTTCTTGCCGCTGGCCCGGTCGGCAATAAATGGAAATGCCAGGCCGGCAAAGTTTGAACCGCCACCGCAACAGGCAATGACGACATCCGGATAGTCGCCGGCAATCTTGAACTGTGCCTGAGTCTCCTGTCCGATGATAGTCTGATGCAGGCAGACATGATTGAGTACGCTTCCCAGCGCATAGTTGGTATCAGCATGGGTAGCAGCATCCTCGACCGCTTCCGATATGGCAATCCCCAGACTGCCGAGACAATCCGGGTCGTGTGCCAGGATCGAGCGACCCGAATTGGTGAACTCGGACGGCGAAGGGATCACCTGCGCACCCCATAACTGCATCATGCTCTTACGGTATGGTTTCTGGGTACAGGAAACCTTGACCATATAGATCGTGCACTCCAGGCCGAACATGGAACATGCCAGGGCCAGGGAACTGCCCCACTGCCCGGCGCCTGTCTCGGTAGCCAGACGGCGGATACCGGCCTGCTTGTTGTAATAGGCCTGTGGAATGGCCGAGTTCGGCTTGTGGGAACCGGCTGGCGAGACCCCTTCATATTTGTAATATATTTTTGCCGGTGTTTCGAGCGCCTTTTCCAGGCGACGGGCTCGGAACAGCGGAGATGGACGCCATAACTTGTAAATTTCGCGCACTTCATCCGGGATATCGATCCAGCGGTTGGGAGACATCTCCTGTTCAATCAACGCCATCGGAAAGATGGCCAGCATGTCGTCAGGAGTGACCGGCTGCATGGTGCGAGGGCTTATAACCGGCGCCAGCGGACCGGGCATATCCGGGATGATGTTGTACCACTGATGCGGGATCTGGGCTTCTGGCAAGAGAATTTTGGTGATCATGGTTCCTCCTATTTAAATAGTATATTCACTACTCCAAGTTGTCTTCTATGCGTATAAAACTGGTTTTACAGCAGATGATTTCAAGCTGGTTGATCTCGGCCAAAGCCTGCTGTACGGAACCTTCGCGGGCTTCATGCGTCATAATGACGATCGGTACCGGCGCCGCATCGTCAGCCTCATGGGCAGTCTGCACCATCGACTCTATACTTATGCCATGTGTGCCGAGTGCTCCGGCGATAGAGCCCAGCACTCCCGGTTTGTCCAGGGCGCTGAAACGGAGCATATACTTGCTGACTATTTCGGCCATCGGCTTGACAGGGATGGTAACAATAGTGTCATCCAGGAATCCAAGTGGCGCCATCCTGCGCCCGGCACCGGCCATCATGGTGCGGGAAAGGCCGATCAGGTCACCGACAATAGCGCTGGCTGTGGGATTTTGTCCCGCCCCGCGACCATAAAACATGACCGGTCCGACAAAGTCACCGGTCAGACGGATAGCGTTAAAAACACCGTTTACGTCAGCCAGAGGGTTGTGAAGCGGAATCATGGTGGGATGGACACGGGCCTCAATCTTCCCATCGGTTAATTTGCCGATGGCGAGCAGTTTGATGCGATAACCGAATTCCCTCGCAAATTTGACATCGAGACCACTTATCCCGGAAATTCCCTCAGTGTGTATATCCTCGAAGTTGATCCGTGTGCCGAAACAGAGCGAGATCAGTATGGCAAGTTTGTGTGCCGTATCTACCCCTTCGATGTCAAAGGTCGGATCAGGCTCGGCATAACCCAGTTCCTGGGCGGCTGAAAGTACGGCGCCAAAGTCGGCACCCTCCTGGGTCATGCGGGTCAGGATGTAGTTGCAGGTGCCGTTCATGATCCCGAACACACTGCCGAAACGGTTGGCAGCCAGATTGCTCTTGATGGCGGTCAACACCGGGATGCCGCCACCCACCGACGCCTCAAACTGTACCTCGACCCCCTTACGGGCGGCCGCGGTGTAGATTTCGTGACCATGCAGAGCCAGCAGCGCCTTGTTGGCGGTGACGATATGTTTTCCATTTTGAATGGACTTCAGTACAAAGCTCTTGGCCGGCTCATAACCACCGATCAGTTCAATCACAACCGAAATTTCAGGGTCGTCGAAAATACGGCTGACATCGGTGGTCAGAACACCGGGATCAACAGTAACACCTCGGTCACTGGTGATGTCCAGATCTGCGATCCGTTTGAGTACGATGCCTGTTCCGACCTTGTCCCGGATTACACCGGCATTCTCACGAAGCATCCTGACCACTCCGGCACCAATATTGCCGAATCCTATTAATCCAACCTGAATATCGTTCATTGTTCCTCGCTTACTGTTTCAGTTTTGACACATGCTTCTATTTCGTCGAGTATTCCGTTCACGAAGGACGGCGATTCCTTGTCCCCATAGCGGCGAACGATTTCAATCGCCTCATTGATGCTGACTTTTTTGGGAATGTCGGCACAAAACATCAACTCAAAGGCCGCCATGCGCATGACGTTCAGATCAACCCGTGGCATCCGGGACAAGGACCAGTTTTTAGAGCGTTCTTTAATAACCTCATCTATAACCTCCCGTCTGGCCTGTACTCCTTGCACCAACTCTTCTGCAAAATCACGCACCCGTGCTGTAACTTCAGGCTGTTCCTCCCGAAATGTCTGCAAGAATTCCCGTAATCCGACCGAAGTATGTGAATCCAGGGCGTACAGCATTTGAAGCGCCAGTTCGCGGGCCTCACGACGTAATCCCATCAGGTAAGTACCTTGAGCAGATTGACCGTCTCGATGGCGGTGACTGCAGCTTCGAACCCTTTGTTACCGGCCTTGGTCCCGGCGCGTTCTACGGCCTGCTCAATGGTGTCGGTCGTCAGCACACCGAACGCGACAGGTATGCCGCTATCGAGAGAGACACTTGCAATACCCTTTGAGACCTCTGAGGCAACGTAGTCAAAATGGGGGGTGGAACCGCGTATGACGGCACCCAGACAGATTACAGCGTCGTAATTCCCTGTTGCGGCCATTTTTTTTGCAGCCAGCGGGATTTCAAAGGCACCGGGGACTCGGGCTACATAGATGTCGTTGTCGGATGCACCATGGCGAACCAGTGCATCAATAGCACCCTCCAACAGGCGCTCGGATATGAAACTGTTGAAACGGCTGACAACGATACCGATTTTCTGGCCGCCGGCCTCAAGTTTACCTTCAAAGAATTGCGGCATAACTTCCCCCTGATAGTGCGTAAAGAAGCCGGGATATTAGCATATTTTTGGCGGACGTGTATAAAAAACATGTAGTTCAAAACTCTATATTTGGCCGAATGACTGCCGTCATATTCTGGAAGTCCTTATCTCTGAGTGTTCCGGTGTACTTTGCCGGGTCCTCCCAGATGACACCTGCATCCATCCTGAGAGCCACTCTCCACTCTTTTATCGGGAACTTTTTCCCGATTACATATTCTTGACGCAGCAAACGTCCGTTCTTGGCTGAAAAATCCCAACGGAAGTCTATGGAACTGTTATTCAGATAACTAAGGAAATCCGCATAAAAATCCAGGTTACTGCGGCGGAATCCCACGTACAACGTATTGGCGATATCCGGATTTTCATGCAGTTTTGACCCCAGGCGGAAACTCCAGGAGAGTTTATCATCATGAAAAAGACGCTCCCCTTTCATCTTCCATTCGATCTCAATATTGTGATCCGGAATCAGAACATTCCGCTTGATGTGCTGGTTTGAATAACTGATCATGTAGCCCATATAGCCCTTGTTAGAGTTAATTTTCTCCTGACCCGGCCTGACAAAGCTGACCATGTCTCCGAGAAAGATCGAAAAGGCGTACGGCTCCTGAAAACCGGCTGTTACCGCTTCGAGTAGATTGAGGTTGCTACTGCCGATGTTGAAGCCACGATAAAAATCGCGCTGGTATTCCTTCAGGGCAACGCCTGTCAGCGGCATCGGGAATACGGCCGCTTCCAGCAGCATATAACGCGGAATCAGAGAGTCCAGAAAAAGTTTCCTGTATATTTCGAACTCTTCAGCTCCTGTCATTTCGGGGATCGGGGTATCGGTCAGCGGAAAATGCAGAGAAATTTCACTGTAATAGGGGTCCAGTTCCCAGATAAATTCTACCCCGGATTTTTTTTTTGCGGAGACCGGCGACGGAACCGTTCCTGCTGAGACACCTGCGGGGGCCGTCTTTGAATCTTCTACAGACCTCGCTGTACTGATATCGGAGCCAGGCAGGTTTTCCGCGGCCATGGATGGCAGCGTCGATACGAGAAAAATGAAATGAATTATTGCCCTGCAGAAAACGACAGAACAGCCCGGCAGGATAGAAGTTTCAGTCGGGCACGTTGTCGGGCAATGTTTTTGGCGCGCGTGCCCTCGCAGACTTTTTAACATCCGGCTTCACCTTCGTATTTTTTCTCCCTCCGGCAGATACTCTTTCGGCTGTGGCCGATCTTTCCGGAACGGTTGCAAGGTGCAGAAACAATCCGGAACGATAGCCGACATTGGCAGCCAGACCAATAGAGTGGTTCAACTCCTTCTCAGCTTGTGCCGCCAGTGCCGAAACCTTACCGGCAGCCGGCGAATGCTTGTCAGACACAAGAAAACCCAGGATAGACAGCCACTCCGCCATCTCCTCGAAGCATTCCTTGTTGAACCACTCCATACCTCCGTTTTCATGCACATGCAGAAACTCCCGGCTGACTGAAGACGAAAAAGCTGATGACGCCGTCAAAGATTCTCCTGATACCCCCAACAGAGCCGACAGAAGTCCTGTCTTGTGCAGTGCATCCTCAGCCAGCATCCGGCGCAGGCAGCAATCAAGACCGAACAGTTCCAAAATACCCGGTTTCAGATCTCGCAGCAGAATCCAGGCCAGCATAATCCTGCAGTTGTCTGCGGATGACAACAGATGGTTCACCCGTGCGCGAAATGCTCCGGCGTCTTTGGAAACAGGCTTCATCCGTAACAAGGCGGTTATCCGGGTCAGACTGGTCTCAACAGTACTGATGCGCACATCCAGTGCCTGAATGTCTTTGTCCAAACCGGTACGTGTGTTAATTTCAGTCATAAATGGCCTTACCGCTGTTACGACTTCTGTAAAATCCATGATAGGCGGAGCAAGGTCAACTATCGGCGCCAGCACAGCTTCGAAGGCCTTGTTCAAGGTTTTATACCGCAACTGTTTCAGCTCATCCTCCAGGCTTTCCACGCCGTTACCGCCCAGTGCCGTACAGAGTTGCCCCCAGCGTCCGGCAGCATCGTCACGGATCTCGCGAAAATCAATGAAAACATGAAACTGGTACTCTCGCAACTCGATATAGAGACCGTTATCATGAATATCCCGACCACTCCGCAGATATTCCAGCCCCTGAATCTGATCATGGAAGGCGAAATACACACTCTCTTCGGCACTACACCCGAGAACCGCCCCCAAAGTTGTCCGGCATATTTCCGGTTCAGCATCACCCGTATTTACGTTAAAGCCTGCCGATACAAGTATCCGACCGGAAGTCGTGGAATAGCTGTTGTTATACAGTACCAAAGCTCGATGTTCGCCAGCCCGGTTGGAATAGGCAAAAACATTTTCATCAACTGCGTCTCCGGCATGAAAATCGTAGAGGACGAAATGTTCAGAACCGGAGAACAGCCATCGGCGAAGCAACAGCGGGAATATCCACAACTCGTGACCGCGCACCAGGCCTTCGTCAATCTGCTCATCCCAGTAGGCCCGCTTGTACTCCATGCCATATTTTTCGTGAAAGCCCTCAATCTGGCCATGACCGAACATCGGCAACCCCGGCATGGTAGCCAGCAGCACACAGGCGCCAAAGTATTTGTCCTGCGAACCGAATTGTGCCACAGCAGTCTTCTCGTCCGGATTGTTCATAAAGTTGACAAAACGCTTGAGTACTTCGGGATTAAACTCCAGCACATTCTTGATGGTCATGCGGTACTTGGCGTTCTCCTCCGTCTTGAGCATGTTCATGAAGGCGCTGTTGTACACGCGATGCATGCCGAGTGTTCGTACAAAATAGCCCTCCATCATCCAGAAAGCCTCTGCCAGCAGCAACGTGCCCGGAGCTTCAGCAGCCACACGGTCCACCACCTCGCGCCAGAACTCGACCGGAAATACGGTATCAAACTCCTCCTTGCTCATACCATGTTCTGCACGCGAAGGAATCCCGCCTCCAAGACCTCGCAAAGGGAACCAAAGCCGCTGAAAATGCTTCTTGGCCAGAGTCATGGCAGCATCAAAACGAATAATCGGGAAGTTGCGGGCCACATGCAGGATTGTCTGGATGACCGCTTCGCGCAGTTCGGGGATCAGGTAGTTAAGCTGGGCTGTATCGTTCCAGGGGATGCTGGTACCGTCGTTGCCATGATATATGTAGCGAGTGCGGTCATCTCGCCGATCATAGTATTTGAATACCACTGCTGCATCATGCTTGCTCCAGTAGCCATCCTCTACCTGAATGCAGATACTGCCATCATGCGACAGATCTTCGCCACTGAACTGGTAGGTCGGAAAAGGGGGGTAGTCTGTCTGGACAAACCAGTCCGGATGCTGGATCACCCAGCGCGAGTAGATACCGGTATGGTTAGGAACCATGTCGCTGGCCAGACGGATACCACGTTTTCCGGCCCTTTCCCGCAGGTTGGCCAATGCTTCCCAACCACCCAGATCTGCAGCAACTTCGTAGTCATACAAGGAGTAGGCCGAGGCGATCGCATCCGGGTTACCGCAGATCTGCTTGATGCGCTGGGAAGCGGGTGAACGTTCCCACAGCCCGATAAGCCAGAGCCCGGTGAAGCCCCAGGTCGCCAGTCGATCAAGTTCGGCATCAGGAATCTGGTCGAGACGGGCGATTGGGTAGTCATGGCTGCTGCTCAACTGGTCGAGCCAGACATAGACCATCTTGGCCATCAGCACGACATTGGACATCCAGTCGGCATCTTGAGAAAAGTGCTCGTATTCAGGATAATCAAACCCGGCAAAAATGGAATCTCCGTTGTTATGCCCCATTCCTCCGCCATGCCGTACACCACTCCTGAATTCAAGAACAGGTGGAGGCCCCGGTTCACCACCCCAGCCCCGCTCACGCTCTTCCTCAAGCAAGAAATCAAACGCTGTCGCCAGTTCTTCAAACAGTTCAGGAGGCAGGAAAGACTTCAATTTGTCGTACAAAAAACGTATCTGGGCGGCCAGTGAGTGGGGAGCCTCATTGACGGGTGCCCAGAGCACCTCGCCAAGCGTGCAGCCGAGCATCGGTAAAAAGGGACCATCAGTCAAGGCGGCACGCAATCCGGAAGCAATCGCCAGATAACAGGATGTTTTAGCAAGGACCTCATCCGCCAGAATATCACGGAAACTTTCGACTGCCGGATTGGTCGCAGCATGATGCAAAAGAAGCATCTCCCGCAACACCATCCGCCTGTGCTTGTCGCCTTCATTGGCCATGTCCAGCCATTCGTAGGCCGTGACGTTGCCGGAAAGCACTGCCTCCGGCGGGAACAGCTCGACAAACCGCAGCATCGCTTGCACAGTTTCTTCACCGTCCGGATCGTGACCACTGCGTCGCAACGCCTTCATTAATGATCCCGGCGCCTCCTCTTCGGCGAGAATGTCGATCACATAACGAAGAACTGTTTGAAGAAATGCAAAAAGATTGAGATGAGCGGCGTGCACTGTCAGAGTGCCGGGAGCATGAACTTTGTTGAGGGAAAAAGCCAGCTGGCGGTAGAATACGATGACGGGGAGACCCCGTTCACGCATGGTGCGCGAAAGCGCTTCCAAACCGAGAGAGCGCCACTGTTGAGCAGAGATCGGTATGACGTGTCTGAAGTAGGTTGATGCGCTGCTCTGTCCGCTCATAATTGATTCCAGTCGTGACCGAAGATACATCCGAGAACAGCTGGCAAGGGACGAGGCCGAGTTTGTGACTGCCTGGCCCGGTCAGGAACCGGAACTACTGTTTCTTGGGTGTGGATTTATCTGTTACCGTTTTTTTTGCGCCTGGTTTTGCCGGTTTTATCTTTTTACTGCTTTTACCTGTTTTCGCAACTTTTTTCCCCTTCTTGGTCTTGCCTTTTTTCCCTTTACTTATCTTGCGTGGTTCAGGGTTGAACTCATCGCGGACATTATTAAGAAGGATCGATGTTTCTTCAATGGTGGGATCAGCTTTTTTGGCAGCCTCAAGAACTTCCTTGGCCTCACTCAAACGACCGGTCTTCATATAGAGACGTCCAAGAGCATTGAGCGAACGTGCGTGATCGGGCTTGATCTCGATAGCCTTTTTGTAGTTTGCCACAGCCATATCATAATCTTTTTTGAAATCATAGATCAACCCCAGCTTGTAGTGATTGTTGGGATCATCCGGATTCAATTCGGTAGCTTCTTTCAGTAAGAGGGTGATTTCATCATACTGCTTGTTCTTGACATAAATAGACACCAGGGCAGTACGCGTCTCAGCATCATCCTTATGCTGAGCCAGCGCTTTTCTGTAATGTTCAATAGCTTTTTCGTTCAGCCCTTTTGTCTTGTACAGAGCTGCAATTTCACGATTGGCATCAGCATCGTCCGGACTGTATTTGAGCACGTGACTGTATGACTCAATCGCCAGGTTGGTTTCTTTGCTCTTTGCAAAGATGCGGGCCAGTTTCAGATGGATATCAGGGCTTTCGGGCCGGAGTTTGAGAAATTCGGAGTACTGCTCGACCGCTTCCTGAAAGAAACCGCGCGACAAGCGAATATCGCCCAGTCTCAGGCGGGCATCGTAGTTGTCAGGTTTGACCTTGATGGCCTGTTTGTAGGCTACAACCGCCTCATCAGCCTGTGAGAGTTTCTCATAAAGGATGCCCAGATTGAGATACACATCACTATTGCCGCTGTTTCGGTGGGCAGCCTCCCTGTATGCCTCAATGGCTTCGGCGTCATTTCCGGCAGCCCGATAGATATGGCCCAGCTTTTCGTACGATATCACATCGTCCGGTCGCTCTTTGACAGCAATTTTGAGCGCCTCGATCTCCTTGTCCGCACCGCTCGCGACTTTCAGGCTTGCCGATTGCTGGATTGCTGAAGACGTGGACTTACCTTTGCCTCCCAGCAGATAGTGATAGTCCGCCAGCTTGACATCTCCCTTTTTTTCGTAAATTTCTGCCAACATCAGATGGATGTCGCGATTTTGGGGATTGGCAACTTCTGCTCTCTTCAGCTGTTCAATCGCCCTGTCCGGATCATTGCGTTCCAGGCTGATAGCAGCAATACCGATATTGGCTTTTTCCAGGTTGGGATCAACCGACAATGCCCGGCGATACTCCTCCAGAGCCCTGTCCTGTTGCCCGATTGACCTGTAAATTTCCGCCAGCCCCAGAAATATCGAGGAGTCACGTGTCAATTCACGTCCGGCTTCATTGTAATGGTAAATAGCAAGAGGATATACCTTCCGATCAGCCAGAATACGAGCCATAGCCTTGTGATATTTAGGGTTGGAAGCGGAAGCGAGTCCACGGGCCAGCTCAACCGAAGCATCGTCGTTCATCCCTCTCTGGGCATAAAGTAATCCCAGATTGCCGCTGGCAAGCGAAAATGTACGTTCCTTCAATATCGCCTTACGATATTCGCTGATCGCTCCATCAATGTTACCGACCCGCTCCAACTGCAGTGCGTTAACAAAATTGGACACAGCGCCATCCGGACATTCGGACAGAATTCTTGCCTCTTCAAGGCGTATCTGCGCTTCATCTCTAAGACTTTCCAGCTTGACTGCCGCATCCATCATTTCTTTGCATGAGTCGCCTCCCAAGCTGAAACTACCCCAACTGAATCCGGTGAGCAGAAATGGGGCGACTATCAACATGAACACGTTACAATTTTTTTTCCACGTTTCCCGCTCAGAGAACAAGTTTGATAACTTGCGTATCCTGGATATCAGGGGCAGGTATGAACATAGTGTCTGCATATCAGGCATATCCTCAGCAGTCTCGAAGTTGTTTATTACGTTTTCAACAAGAAAATTAATCCGTTAACCTGCTTGTCACGCTTGTCGAAGCGGAGGTATGCAGGCCTCGGGCAGTGATTATACACATCATCTGGCTACATTTCAATTATTTAGGCTAAATACTTGTTTTTTTGCCTCAGTATGGCATAATGGCTCTATCCTGATTTTTTACTTTAAAATAGCACATTTTTCCCCAGGAGCAGTCGATGAACAAAGAACTGGAAACAATGATCATGAATGCTGGTGATCTGCCGACTATTCCGATAGTTGCCACCAAGGTAATGCAGCTTATTGAAAGCGAGAGGGCGTCCACAGAAGAAATCGCTAGGGTCGTGGCTTCCGATCCGGCTGTCGCTGCCCGCGTGCTCAAGATATCCAACTCTTCATTCTATGGCTGCCAGCGCCAGATTCAGACTTTGTCACACGCCATTATGGTACTGGGATTCAGTACTCTTAAAAGTCTTGTAGTGGCTGCATCGGTAAAGCAGGTCTACAAACCTTATGGTCTCACCGAGAAAATGCTCTGGGAACACTCCTTCGGTGCCGGACTGGCTGCACGCATCATTGCCGGGCAGACTCACCAGGTAAACGAAGAAGAAGCCTTTCTGGGGGGGTTGTTCCACGATATCGGCAAGAACATTATGAACTTTCTGGATAGCAAGCAATTTCAGACAGCCATGCAGAAATGCTACAATGACAACGTTTCTTTTTCGGAAGCCGAACGCCAGGTGTATTCTTACACACACTCCGAGGTTGGTTCACTGGTGATAAAAAAATGGAACTTCCCTGATATACTTATGAATGCCGTTCTAAAGCATCATACCTTTGATTTTGATGGGGACGAAGACCCCTATCAGGTCAGCCTGACCTGTGTTGTCGGGCTTGCCAATCTGTTTTGCCACAAGGCCGGCATTGGTGAGCGCGAACCGGATGAGGGGCTGGACCTTATGCAATCCTTTCCTGCTCAGCTTCTTGCACTGGATCAGAAGGTGCTGAACTCCATGCTGGAACAGTTTAATGATGCCTTTGAGAAAGACAAGAGTTTCTTCAGCTGACGCACGCTCCGTTCCTCATCGAACCCTCCCCATCATTGTATGTGAGCCTGAACATGCCTCCTGCCAGTAGCAACTATCTGAAAGATGAAAATTGATTTTATTGCTGTGAAATAGTATCATGGCACATTAATAATCTCAATCAAGGATTCATATGATCCGCACCATACTCACGTACCCCAATCCGGAGCTCAAAAAAAAATCACTACCGGTAACTGTAATTAACGAAACTGTACGAGAACTGATCCAGGACTTGGCCGAGACGATGTACGATGCGCCGGGAGTCGGGCTTGCTGCTCCGCAGATCGGAATCCATCAACGCATTATCGTGATTGACATTTCCGCTAAAGATGAGCCTTCTGACCTGATAGTTGCCATAAATCCGGTTATAATTCACGCCGAAGGTGAAGCATACGAAGAGGAAGGCTGCTTGTCGGTACCCAAATATGCCGCTAATGTCCGTCGCCATGCCCGCGTTATCGTAAAGGCACTCGACACTGCAGGAACCGAACGTACCTGGAAAGCGGATGAACTGCTGGCAATTGCTTTCCAACATGAAATCGATCACCTGGACGGTATCCTTTTTGTTGACCATCTTTCTGTTTTAAAACGTGAGCTGTTCCAGCGCAAAGCGCGAAAAGCCGTCGAGGAGGGCAGATGACCGATTGGCGTATCATTTTCATGGGGACACCCGATTTTGCCCGTCATACACTACAGAAACTCATCGAACAGGGTGCGAATCTGGTGGCGGTTGTAACTCAACCCGACCGTCCAAAAGGACGCGGACAACATGTAATGCCTCCACCGGTCAAAGAATTGGCCGTCGAGCATTGCATCCCCGTCCTACAGCCACTCAAGGTGCGCGATCCGGATTTTGTTGAAGCCATCCGGGAACTCAAACCGGATGTTATCGTCGTGGTAGCCTTTGGCCAGATTCTTCCCAAGTCGCTGCTTGATATTCCGCCTCACGGCTGCATCAATGTCCATGCTTCACTTCTGCCTCGTTACCGTGGCGCTGCTCCACTCAACTGGAGCATAATAAACGGCGAAACTGAAACGGGCGTCACCACCATGCTGATGGACGTCGGCCTGGATACCGGCCCGATATTACTCAAACAACGTACACTACTTGATGACAACGAAGACATCGCCTCTTTGCATGACCGCATGGCTATAATGGGGGCTGATCTACTGGTGGAAACGCTTGGGCGCTTAATGGCAAATACCGTTACACCTCAGCAACAGGAAAGCGCCGATACCTGCTATGCCGCCATGCTCAGAAAAGAAGACGGCATCATCAACTGGCATAAGGACGCCAGGAGTATCCACAATCAGGTGCGTGGCATGTCTGTCTGGCCGGGAGCTTATACATGCATCAACAACCAGACGTTAAAAATTCTCCGTACTCGTATCGGCGGTGGTACCGGACGACCCGGAACCATTCTGAAGGTTACAAAGAGTGAACTGGAAGTGGCCTGTCTTTCCGGCAGCCTGTTTATAGAGGAATTGCAGCTGGCAGGTAAAAAACGTCTTGACACGGGCAAATTCCTGGCAGGTTTTCCAATAGCGGTGGGCACATTTTTAGAAAACCACGGAGAATTTGCGTCGTGACGAACATTGAAAAGCAGACCATCCCACCCCGTAAGCGGCTTTTTGTGACGCTGATGGGGGTTACCTGCCTGATTGTAGTTGCGGTGATCTTCCTGGCCTGGTGGGTTCCCAACCGCGGCTTGGCCAATATTCATCCCAACCTGCCCAATATCGTCGGCGTTGTCATGGTGGTCCTATCCGGCACGGCCATACTGGGTACCGGCCTGCTGGTGCTGACCACCGCGCTGGGCAAGGACATCTTTTTTACCAGGTTCATGCGGCTGGTAGTGATCAAATTCCTGTTGCCGGTCATAGAGTTTGTCGGCAGACTGATGGGGCTCAACAAGGACAGCATCCGTCAGTCGTTCATCGCCATGAACAACAGCCTGGTTATCTCGCAACGCCAGCAAGTCAAACCGGATCGGGTGCTGGTGCTCCTTCCACACTGTATCCAGCTTTTTGACTGCGAAATCAAGGTTACCGGCGACATTAACAAATGCATTCAGTGCGGTCGATGCGACATCAAAGGACTAGTTGATATCGGCCGCAAATACCATATTGATATTTCGGTCGCCACCGGAGGAACTCTGGCCCGTAAGGTCATCGTTGAGAAAAGGCCCCGACTGGTACTGGCCGTCGCCTGTGAACGTGACCTTACTTCAGGCATCAAGGATTGCTATCCACTCCCTGTAATCGGTATCCTGAACGAGCGTCCTTCAGGCCCCTGCTTCAACACGATCGTGGATGTTTCGAAGATCGACGCTGTCTTGAGTCAGGTACTTCTGCTGGAAGAGCCTGCCAAACCATTTGCCTGAAAGGTTTTTTTTCCCTATTCCTGCTCTCTGCCACCGATCTCGTTCAGCATATCCAGCGCAAAATTCTTGGCCCGTCCGCCCGGCGCAATCATGCCGTAAGCGATTGCTTCACGTAGTTCCGCTTCAGAAGCACCCTCCGACTTCGCGACCGCGAAGTGCTTCTTCAGTCATGTCGGACAACCTACCGCTATAGCGCATCCCACCCGGATCAGCTCACGAACTCTTCCGTCCAGTACCTCTTCGTACTCATAATCGAGAAAATTTTTGCGAATATTCATTTCATTCCTCCATATGTCGTTTACGTGATGCCCTCGCCTTCGCATCAGGGTTATTTCTCCGTGAGTCTCACCACTTTTTCAGGATCGCATTCAACCACAACAGTCGCAGTTTGAAAATCAAGAGGATTGACGGAAAAAATGCCGACGGGAGTATCCTTCCCTTTGACAATCACCCGCTCCTGTCCTAAGATGGAAACACCACGGAATTGTCCGGATACTATGACAGGCCTTAGCTTGTTCAATGTATACTCCGTCATCAGGATCTGAACGCCGTAACGCCGGGTCAACCCTTCGACCCTGGCTCCCAGATTGACATGGTCACCAATCACTGTATAGTCCATTTTTTTACCTTCTGCACCGATGTTTCCAACAATAGCTTCGCCGGTGTTTAACCCGATCCCCGCAGAAAGTGGAGCCTTTCCTTCCGCTTCCCATTTGTGGCGAAGCTGCTCAAGCCTCTCCTGCATTTCGATCGCACAACGGACCGCCCGCTCTGCATGGTCGTCCTGCTTCATGGGGGCCCCCCAGAAGACGACGATCGCGTCGCCGATGAACTTATCAAGAATACCTTCCCACTTGAGAACGATATCGGTCATTGCACCAAGATACTCGTTGAGAATTGCAACTACTTCCTCCGGCTGGTGATTTTCGGAGTACGTCGTGAACCCCTGCACATCAGAGAAGAGTACTGTTACCTCTCGTTTTTCACCACCAAGACGAGCCATTTCCGGATGGTGGATCATTTCGTCAACGAGCCGTTCGGTAACATAACTGGAAAACATGGCGCGGATCTGGCGGGACTGCTTCTGTTCGAAGACATAACTGGTAATCGTTCCGACTGCAAATATTACTGCCATATTTGCAGTCGGAAGCAGAAAATTGAGCCAGAGGTTGCTAAATATGAGGAGACCGCAGGAGAGCATGAAATAGCAACCCATCAGGCTGAAGGCCAGTAAAACTCCCGCTGTTGCTTTTAATCGAGGAAGAAAAAATATGAGAATCAGGCTGGTTACTACAATCGTAATCAATTCAAACGTGTACCTGCTTTTCCGGATGAAATCATTTGCCAGAATATTATCCACCACACTGGCATTTTTTTCGACTCCGGGGAAGTTGCCGGAAAAGGGTGTAACTTTCTGATCGAATGTGGCCAAGGCCGAAGTCCCGAGCAGGACAATCTTGTTGCGCAGTAACTCTGACGACACTCTGCCGTTAAGAAGATCGGCCGCTGAGATATGCGGGTAGGTGTTTTCCTTCCCCCGATAATTTATGATTTTCCTTCCGTTCAGATCAGTGAAAAGAGTTCGCTCGCCAAGTTGAACTGCCGAACCTCCAAAAAGCCTGAGATCCTGCATAGGAAGTTTGGATGCAATCCTGGCGATCTGAAGAGAAAATGAAGGATAGCAGTCATCTCCATAATTGACATACATTATTTCCCATCGCAAAACGCCGTCCATATCCGGCAGATTGGCAACCTGGCCAAGCGTGGATACTTTAGCGAACTCGGCCAGCGGGGGAATCGCCTTGACCGATTTGACCGCCGAAGCCCGCCAATCCAGTCCCTCCGGATTCGGCTTGACTTCCATGAAAGCTGCATCCCAGAAATAATCAGGGAGAGGATGCACCACCTCATGCGAACTACCGGATTCTGAAACTTCAAAAGGCGTTGCCAATACAACATTTCCCGCTTTTTTGATTGCTGCAGCCAGTTTGCCGTCACTTGAACGATTCTCCGGCTCGGTAAACATCATATCGATACCAAGAACCCTTGGCTTACCTGCGGAGATCTTGTTAACCAGCGTAGCCATGATGGCGCGTGACCAGGGCCAGCGCCCGATTTCGGCCAGACTTTTATCATCAACCACAACAATTGAAATCTCCGGATTCGGAAGCGGCTTGTAGATGAGATTGCGCAGGTTCAGGCGCAGATCATATGTTTTACTCTCCAGTTTGTCCCGCAGGTAGGGAGGATCAATAATCTGAAGAAGCGAAAACCCTGTCAGTGAAAGTGCCGCGATCAGGAAAAAAGTGAGGTTTTTTTTCATGGAGTTTCTATCGGGTCTAACATCCCTCTCGCCAGTTACTGGATTGTTGTAGTGAGAGTTGGAGTGAGTCCGCTTACCAAAGCACCATTTGTGTCGCGTGCTTCAAAGGTCAGCAACGAAAAATCGCTCTCCTTCGGGAAAGCTCCGACCGCTATATTCAGATGGATGGTGATCTGATCATTTGAGCCAAAACCATCGGCCACGATCCCTATCACTGTCAGCCGCCCCGCTGAAGACGCCGTGGCCGGGGTGAAACTGACTCCCGGCAGGGTGTGGCTCTGCTGAGCGGCGCTGGTGATTTCAATCGCCGCGGCCGTGTCTACCGTACCGTTCGCAAGCATGGGCGGCGAAACGCCGGATGGTACGGTTATGGCGAGCTGAATCCCTGCCACTTTCAGCGAGGTTGAAAGGGCGCTCGTTTTTATTACCGCCTTGATTGTGCCGCCTGTTGTGACCGAAGGGGTTCCGGCGCTCCCGCTCCCGCCACCCCCTCCACCACCACAGGCCATAAGCAGGGTCGCGTGGAGTATGATCGTTATTCCATACAGAAGTTTTTTCATTGGTATTGCTCCTTTTGGAGCGTCGGCTGTTACAGGCCGACCACCTTGCGTAGTGTTACAATTGCGTCTCCAAGATTGATCTCGCCGTCCGGCTGCGGTACACCCCCGATAAGCGGTGCAACATCGCCATGCTTCAATTCATCAAGCGTCGGGATTTCCAGCTTCAGGGCAAAGTTGAGCGATTTGAGGGCGTCGGCAAGGGTGGGTCCGGTTTTGCCTGAGCCCGGCACAAGAATTCCGTCCGTGCCGATTGTTACTGTTGCGTTGCCGGGCGCGGAGATATTGCCGGCGGCGTCTTTGGCAAAGGCACGAAGTGTGTGTATACCCCAACTCGCAAAGGTGTACGATGCGGGTGGCGTGGAGGTCCAGCCGGACTCCGTGGAACCGGGAACTGTGCTGCTTTCGGTTACAAGATATCCGGTCACCCCGACCGCATCTGTCGTAGTAAAGCTTACGACAGGGACAAACAGTGATGTTGATGTTGAGGGAAGGGTGAAGGTGGTAATCACCGGCGACGTTTTGTCCAGCGTACTCTCCGGCGGAGTTACACTCGGCGGCGTCACTGTCGGAGGCGTTACAGTCGGCGGAGTAGTATCAGGCAGTGTGACTGTCACGCTGGCGGTCATTGGTGCGGATATGTTGCCGGCGGCGTCTTTGGCCCAGGCATACAGGAGTTTGGGCCCGGGAGTGGCTGCCGTGAAGCTGGACAGCGCGACACTCGACCAGTTGCAGGCGGTCGAACTGTTCGCTTCTGTTATGCAGTAGCCGGTTACCCCGACGTTGTCCGTCGCAATGAAGTTTGTGACCGGAATGGTCAGCGATGTGGATGTGGCGGGTATGCTGAATATGGTTATAACCGGTGGTGTGCTGTCAGGCAGAGTAACCGTCACGCTGGCGGTCATTGGTGCAGATATGTTGCCGGCGGCGTCTTTAGCCCAGGCATACAGAGTCTTGGCGCCGGGAGTGGCTACGGTGTAGCTGAGCGGCACGGTCGCGCTCCATCTCGCGTCGCCCGGCAGCGGCGGCGTTGCCGTTTCGCTGATCATGTAGCCGCTGACACCGACTGCGTCGGTTGCTGTAAAGCTTGTAACCGGGATGGTCAGAGATGTGGACGTTGCAGGAACGGTGAAGGAGGTAATCACCGGCGGTGTAACATCCGGCAGTGTGATTGTCACGCTGGCGGTCATAGGTGCGGATACGTTACCGGCGGCGTCTTTGGCCCAGGCGTACAGAGTCTTGGAACCAGCGGTAGCTGCAGTGAAGCTGGCAGGTGCAACGTTTGTCCAGATGCAGTCGGAAGAATTGTTCAGTTCTGTTATGCAGTAGCCTGTTACCCCGACTGCATCTGTTGCAATAAAGCCTGTGACCGGAATAACCAGTGATGTGGATGTTGCAGGAACAGTGAAGACGGTGATCACCGGCGGTGTCGTATCCGGCAGAGAGATTGTCACGCTGGCGGTCATCGGAGCAGATATATTGCCGGCGGCGTCTTTGGCCCAGGCATACAGTGTCACGGTACCGGTGGTTGTCACGGCAAAGCTGGCAGGGGCAACGCTCGCCCAGATGCAGTCGGAAGGACTGTTCAATGTTGTTATGCAGTAGCCTGTCACACCGACCGCATCCGTCGCCGTGAAGCTGGTGATCGGTATAACCAGTGATGTTGATGTTGATGGAACAGTAAAGGCGGTGATCACCGGCGGTGTAGTATCCGGCAGTGTGATCGTCACGCCGGCGGTCATCGGCGCGGATACATTGCCGGCGGCGTCTTTGGCAAAGGCGCGAAGTGTGTGGGAGCCCCAGCTCGCAAAAGTGTACGATGCGGGTGGCATGGAGGTCCATCCGGAATCAGAGGGAACAGGAACGGTGCTGTTTTCAGTTACAAGATAACCGGTAACGCCAACATTGTCGGTAGCTGTGAAGTCAGTAATTGAAACCGTAAGGGTTGTTGATGCGGCCGGTACGATAAAACGCGTAATTACTGGTGCAATGGTGTCGGACAGCGTTATCGTCACACCGGCGGTCATTGGTGAAGATATATTGCCGGCGGCGTCCTTGGCCCAGGCATACAGAGTCTTGGCACCGGCGGTGGCGACGGAGAAGCTGGCGGGCGCGACGTTCGTCCAGATGCAGGCGGCAGAGCTGTTCACTTCTGTTATGCAGTAGCCGGTAACGCCAATATTGTCTGTGGCGGTGAAGCTGCCGACCGCTATCACCAGTGATGCGGAGGTTGCAGGAACGATGAATGCGGTGATCACCGGCGGTGTGATATCAGGCAGAGTGACCGTAACATTGGCGGACATCGGTGAAGATATGTTACCGGCGGCGTCTTTGGCCCAGGCATACAGAGTTTTGGCACCGGCGGTAGCCACAGTATAACTGACCGGTGCGGCTGCGCTCCATTTCGCGTCACCGGGCAGCGGTGGCGTTGCCGTTTCGGTGATCATGTAACCGCTGACACCCACTGCGTCTGTTGCAGTAAAGCCTGTAACCGGAATGGTCAGAGATGTGGACGTTGCGGGAACGGTGAAGGAGGTAATTACCGGTGGTGTAATGTCCAGCAGTGTAATTGTCACGCTGGCAGTCACCGGGACGGACACATTACCGGCGGCGTCTTTGGCCCAGGCGTACAGGGTCTTGGCGCCAGCTGTGGCTGCTGTGTAGCTGGCAGGTGCGGCCACGTTCCATTTCGCATCGCCGGGCAGCGGTGGTGTTGCCGTTTCGTTGATCATGTAACCGCTGACACCCACTGCATCTGTTGCGGTAAAGCTTGTGACCGGAACAGTCAGCGATGTGGATGTTGCAGCGACGGTGAAGGAGGTAATCACCGGTGGTGTCGTATCCGGCAGTGTAATTGTCACGCTGGCGGTTACCGGTACGGACACATTACCGGCGGCGTCTTTGGCCCAGGCATATAACGTCTTGATGCCAGCTGTTGTCGCGGAATAACTGGTCGGAGCGGTCGCGTTCCAGTTCGGATCCGAGAGTGATGGCGGTGTTGCCGATTCGTTGACCATGTAGCCGCTGACACCGTCTGCGTCTGTTGCAGTAAAGCTTGTGATCGGTATAACTAGTGAGGCTGACGTTGCGGGAACAGTGAAGGCGGTAATCACCGGCTTTGTGCTGTCGGGCAGTGTAACCGTCACATTGGCGCTCATCGGTGAAGAGATATTTCCTGCGGCGTCTTTGGCCCAGGCATACAGGGTTTTGACTCCGGGAGTCGCTACGGTGTAGCTGACCGGTGCGGTTGTGCTCCATTTTGTGTCACTGGGCAGCGGAGGTATTGACGTTTCGTTGATCATGTAGCCACTGACACCGACTGCGTCAGTTGCAGTAAAGCTTGTGACCGGTATAACTAGTGAGGCTGACGTTGCGGGAACAGTGAAGGCGGTAATCACCGGAGCTGTGGTATCCGACAATGTTATCATTACGGTTGCGGATATGGCCGCCGATATGTTTCCGGCGGTGTCCCTGGCCCAGGCGAACATAATTTTGGCGCCTGCAGTAGCAAAGGTGTAGCTGGTCGGGGGGACGGCTGTCCAGGCACAGGAGGCGGAGTTGTTTACTTCAGTGATGCAGTAGCCGGCAACGGAAATGTTGTCGGTCGCCGCGAAGGTTGTAATCGGAATAACCAGTGTTGAAGATGCGGACGGAACGGTGAAGACTGTTACGACAGGTGGAGTAACATCAACCGTTACGTTTGCTGACTTTGCTGCAGATACATTCCCGGCGGCGTCTTTGGCCCAAGCATACAAAGTCTTGACGCCGGGAGTGGCAGCAGTATAGCTGGTCGGGGCACTGGCCGGCCAGACACAGGAAGCGGAGCTGTTGACTTCGGTGATGCAGTAGCCGGTTACAGCGATATTGTCCGTCGCAGTGAAGGCTGCAACCGGAATGAACAGAGTTGCAGACACTGACGGAACGGTAAAGACTGTTACGACAGGTGGAGTAACATCAACTGTCACGACAGCGGTTACTGGTATGGATATGTTGCCGGCGGTGTCTTTGGCCCAGGCGTACAGGGTCTTGGAGCCGCCGGAGGTTGCGGTGTAATTTGACGGGACGCTGGCCGTCCAGACGCAAGTGCCGGCGCTGTTTATTTCCGTAATACAGAAGCCGGCAACGGCTATATTATCAGACGCCAATAAGGTTGTAATCGGAATGGCCAGCGTTGAAGATACGGACGGAACGGTAAAGGCTGTTACAACAGGTGGAGTAACATCAACTGTCACGTTTGCGGTTACCGGCGCGGATATGTTGCCGACAGTGTCTTTAGCCCAGGCGTACAGAGTTCTGGCGCCGGCAGCGGCGGTGGAGTAGCTGGACGGAGCGCTGCCCGACCAGACACAGGAAGATGAGCTGTTTACTTCGGTAATACAGAAGCCGGCAACCGAAACGTTGTCAGATGCAGTAAAGGTTGTAACCGGAATGGTAAGTGATGAAGATAAAGACGGAACGATAAAGGCTGTAACAGTGGGTGGAGTAGTATCAACCGTCACGTTGGCCGTTACCGGCGGGGAGACGTTGCCGGCGCCGTCCTTGGCCCAGGCGTAAAGGGTCCTGGCACCGGCTGCGGTGGTGGTGTAGCTGGTCGGAGCGCTGCCCGACCAGACACAGGCAGTTGAACTGTTAACTTCGGTAATGCAGAAGCCGCCGACCGTAACGTTGTCCGATGCAGTAAAGGTTGTAACCGGAATGGTAAGTGATGAAGATAAAGACGGAACGATAAAGGCTGTAACAGTGGGTGGAGTAGTATCAACCGTCACGTTGGCCGTTACCGGCGGGGAGACGTTGCCGGCGCCGTCCTTGGCCCAGGCGTAAAGGGTCCTGGCACCGGCTGCGGTGGTGGTGTAGCTGGTCGGAGCGCTGCCCGACCAGACACAGGCAGTTGAACTGTTAACTTCGGTAATGCAGAAGCCGCCGACCGTAACGTTGTCCGATGCAGTAAAGGTTGTAACCGGAATGGTAAGTGATGAAGATAAAGACGGAACGATAAAGGCTGTAACAGTGGGTGGAGTAGTATCAACCGTCACGTTGGCCGTTAACGGCGAGGAGACGTTCCCGGCACCGTCCTTGGCCCAGGCGTACAGGGTCTTGGCGCCGGCAGAAGTAGTGGTATAGCTGGACGGGGCGCCGGTTGACCAGGTGCAGGAGGTGGAGCTGTTTACTTCAGTAATGCAGTAACTGCCGACCGAATTGTTGTCAGTTGCTGTAAAAGTTGTAATCGGAATGGCAAGTGAAGAAGAAAAAGAAGGAACAACAAAGGCTGTCACCGAAGGCGGAGCAGTATCAATCGTTACAGAAGCGGTCGCCGGTGATGATACGTTGCCGGCAGCGTCCTTGGCCCAGGCGTACAGGGTCTTGAGGCCGGTTCCGGTTGTGGTATAGGTGGATGGAGCACTGCCGTACCATGTTGTACAGGAGGTCGAGCTGTTTACTTCTGTAATGCAGTAACCACCGACCGAATTGTTGTCAGTTGCTGTAAAGGTTGTAATCGGAATGGCAAGTGAAGAAGAAAAAGAAGGAACAGCAAAGGCTGTCACAGTAGGAGGAGCAGTATCGATCGTTACAGAAGCGGTCGCCGGTGATGATACGTTGCCGGCAGCGTCCTTTGCCCAGGCGTACAGGGTCTTGGCACCGGCAGAGGTGGCGTTATAGGTGGACGGAGCGCCGCCGAACCATGTACAGGAGGTGGAGTTGCTTCCTTCCGTAATGCAATAGCCGGTGACAAAAACGTTGTCCGTTGCCGTAAAACTGTTGATCGGAACGCTCAGTGACGAAGAGATGGACGGAATTGAGAAGGAAGCCACTACAGGAGCTTCGATGTCAACCACCTTGATAGTGGCTATTGATGTGCCATAGTTGATACTCCACCCTTTTCCGCCGGTGAGCGTGGGATAAGAAGTGACAAAGGAGCCGGATACTGGCGCTCCGGTTATCAACGTAAATGTATTTCCGATTGATGGGGCAAACGAGTTAACCAGATTGACTGCAAGTGTCCCCCCCATGGTAATACCAGCGGCGGTGCCGCCTGACACCTGGCCGTATGAGGTGGCTCCCCCCAGATCCAGGTAAAGAGTGCCGCCTGTTAAATTGAGCGTACCGTTGCTGACAGAGAGAGTCTTGCCTGCAGCTATCTTGATGGTACCGCCACTATTAGTAAAGCTGCTCTGGTACAGCGTTGTTGATTCGCTGACCGTTATAGTTCCGGAGTTGCTATGGTTTTCAGAACTGATGCCAATGGTCAGCGGAGCGCCCGCAGCGATTGTCACCGTCCCCTGATTGGCCAGCTGAGCGTATAAATTTCCGGACTTGCTTCCGGCTGTAGTGATGCTGCCGGTGCTTGAATTGGTCAGGGTGCCGCCGCCGGTTACGGTCAGTGTCGGCGGACTGTTGTTGGACGTAAGGGTTATTGTTCCATTATTGGTAAAACCACTGACAGCCAGGGTGCCGCCGGAGTTGCCGCTCACGATAATGTTCGAACCGGAAGATGTCGTAAGGGTGCCGTTTATGGTGCCGCCGTTGGTATTTGACTGGATGGTGCCGGAATTGGAGACCGGCGCGTTGATGGTGGCGCCTTCAATTGTCACCGTTGCTCCGGAGTTAATGGTCATGCTGGCAACGGTGATGGTGGGGTATGACGTGCCCAACTTTAACGGATTGGTGGTGCCTGAAGGGATTATGGCACTATCTGTGGATTGTGGAAACGTTCGCGATACCGTTCCGCAACTGGACCAGTTGGAAAAAAGGTTGAAAGCAGTGCTTGTCGTTCCTTTCCACCTGCATGTGGAGGCTTGGGCGCTTTGAAAGGTAGCCAGTGAGGCCACCACCAGCAGCATAACAAACAGCAGTTCTTGTCCGGGAAATTTTTTCATGGCAAATCACCTCATTTTATATGACATTTTAATATGTTCCAAGATCAAACACCTTCGAAAAAAAAACCGAGCCGCCCCGGATTGTACCGTGGCAGCCCGGCCATATTGTATCAATCGTTAATATGCATACGGTCATTCCTCATGAATGCTTCAATAGCAAGAAGACACGCTGCTAGAACTTAACCCCGATATTCACTTTGGTGGGTTGTGTTCTTGACGCTGCTGCCGCCGGCTGTTGCTGACGCTCAAAGGTCGGAACAACCGGAACCGGCGTTACCACGGCATTGCCGACAATCGTTGCGCCACCGCCGGATGGTGCATCCGGCAGTTTAATTTCGCCGCCGGTGGTACTCGCAGCGGCATCCCGCTTCAGCTTCTCAAGTTCAGTGGGCGAGAGCTTTGTCGGCACCGGCAACGGCTGTCCCGCTGTCACAATAATCGACTGACCGGGTGAGAGTAAGACCGGCGCGACTGAGGCTCCCGCCAGCAACGAGCGTGTTTCGACGATACCCTCCAGGCAGGTGATGCGTGTAAACTGCTGACCACGACTGTCGAAGCCGACATCGAACAGGATCACCGTGCCACGGGCCGCCGCAACAACCGTGGGGGTCTTTACTTCGAAACGGGTCTTGCCGACAACCGCACGCATTTTACCATCCAGCAGATTAAAGAGCGATTTTCCGCGGTCTGTTCGCGAATGCAGGAATGTATCGACATTCATGCGCGATTTTTCCGCCAGGGTCAGTACGCTGTCGTCGATAAACAACAGCTTGACCCGCCCACCCTCGGCAGTGACAACAGTGTCCCCCAGTTCTATGTCAAGCTTGGGACGTGCCTCAAGCTGCTTCCCTTTACGTTCAATAGTAGCCTTTCCCCGCACCGCAACCACCGAGCCGATAGGGGCTGCATATGCAATGGTGGTTGACATTACTATCAATACGCCAATAAGAACCCATTGTACGATCTGGAGTGCTGTACCCGGTATTCCGACAGGAATTGCCTTTGATGCGCCAGCCTGGATCAGAAATGTTTTCATGGTCAGAACCTCGCCTGGAGTAGGATACTGGTGATCTCCCGGATATATTCATACGATGGTATGGTGGAGTAGTTCCGGGTGTAATGGTACCCGACGGTAATGCCGCAGCAGGACGTTGGCTGCCATGTCACGGAGGCGGCGCCTGCGAGGGTTGTATCGGTACGAATGCCGGATGTGTCGGCCTGGATATCGTCATATCTGCGCCCTGATGCTTCGCCGGAAAAGTCAACGAACAGTGAGAAGGGGAGCACAACGCCAAGCCCGGCATTGCCTCGATGGCTCTTTGACCCCCATGATCTGACGACCGTATCTTCGAGGTCAAAGGCGTACCCCAGTCGCAGGTGGAGGAGATCGAAAAACTGGAGTCGCTGATTGATGGCAAAGGTGTGTGTTGTGCCTTCACGCTCACTGTTGGTGGGGAAAAGGGGCGAGTTTTCAAAGTATGATTGCCGGAAAGTGTAGTCCAGAGATGTCGTGATGCCTGGGGCGAACGTCAGGTTCAGTCCGGGGTTTATGATAACGCCGCGACTGTATTCACGTCCACCCAGAAGAATTGATTCGAAGGCGGCGCTCAGTCTGGCGGTGAAGAGAGGCGAAAAATGTTCCTTGAGAGTGACGTCCAGCAGGTTCTGAGTGAGGTCGAAATCGCTCAAATGCAGGTGCAGAGTCTGGTAAAGCGAGTAGTTGAGCGATAGTTCGGTATCGCTTGTGCGTACCGGTATTGCGGTAAGCATAAGGTTGGCAACCCCGCGCCAGTCACCGCGACGGTCAATTCCGGTCGGAAGCTGAACCCCGGAGGCAGCCAGCGGGACGTTCGAATCGTATTGCATGCCTCCCAGCACTGTCAGCCCCCAACGTTTACCACTGCTTTGGGAACGGATGTTGTTGAGAAACCCCTCGGCGGCGGCTTTCATTTCGATATCAGGTTTCAGTGAGAGCAGGTTTTCGAAATAGTCTGCCGATTCTTCGTACATCTTGCGGTTGAAGTAGTAGGTCCCCAGTTCCAGGTTGGTACGCGGGTTCCCCGGTTCCTGGCGGAGCGCCAGTTTGAGCGCGCTTTCGGCAGCAGGGTCATTGGCGCGGTTGAGAGCGATAGCCAGATAGAGATTTGCCTCGGGGTCGTTGGGATGTTCTGTCAGTGCGGCGCGGAACTCGTCGCCGGCGCCGGCGATGTCTCCAGAGTCAAGGGCGGTTACACCGCGGGCCATATGTTTTTCATAGTCGGCTTCCCCGGCAAGAGCGGGTATAGCCCAGAGGCAGATGCAGCATAGTATGATCGCACGACGTATCATGGTCTCTCCCATCTGTTACTGGATAGTTGTTGTGAGTGTTGGGTTGAGTCCGCCTACCAAAACACCGTTTGTGTCGCGTGCTTCAAAGGTCAGCAACGAAAAATCGCTCTCCTTCGGGAAAGCTCCGACCGCTATATTCAGATGGATGGTGATCTGATCATTTGAGCCAAAACCATCGGCCACGATCCCTATCACTGTCAGCCGCCCCACTGAAGACGCCGTGGCCGGGGTGAAACTGACTCCCGGCAAGGTGTGGCTCTGCTGTGCGGCGCTGGTGATTTCAATCGCCGCGGCCGAGTCTACCGTACCGTTCGCAAGCATGGGCGGCGAAACGCCGGACGGTACGGTTAAGGCGAGCTGAATCCCTGCCACTTTCAGCGAGGTTGACAGGGCACTCGTTTTTATGACCGCCTTGATTGTGCCGCCTGTTGTGACCGAAGGGGTTCCGGCGCTCCCGCCACCCCCTCCACCTCCACAGGCTATAAGCAGCGTCATGTGGAGTATGATCGTTATTCCATACAGAATCTTTTTCATTGTTTATTGCTCCTTTCGGGGCACCGGCTGTCATATGAGCAGAACTAATAAACATCACTGAACAGGACATTGTCAAGAGTATAAAACGTTTTTTTTACAGAACCGTCATCAAAGCTCCCCTGGCGCGAATATCCTCAGAAACACATCCCGGATTCTGCCGGTCATCTCCTCATAGTCGCAGACCAATGCGGCCCCCGGATCTTTCAGTTTGGGGTCGTACCCCAGGCGACGCGCCAATTTATTCAAATATATTCTCGTGCCGGAGAGATCGTTGACCGAATAGTCATGAATTATGCGCAGACGGTTCTCCAACTTACGCAAAAATTTATAACCGGTCATCAGAATACCGGCATCTCCCTCCGGAAATAACGCCAGAACGCTGATTTCTTTCAACGCCTCAATTGTGCTGGTGGTGCGCAACTCCGGAAATCGGAAGCCTTCCCGAAGTTGTATGTACTGGACGGCAAACTCAACATCTACTATGCCTCCTCTGCCGGTCTTGATGTTGTAGCTGCCGTCTTTCTCACGAGCCAGCTCATTTTCCATCCGCATCCGCAATCGGCGAATCTCGGTGCGCCCCTCATCATCTATCGTGCTGCCGTAGACCGTGTGGCGGATTACGTGGCACAGCTGTATCGCCAGAGATTCGTTCCCGAGAACGACACGGGCCTTCGTGAGAGCCTGGCGTTCCCAGATCTGGGCCTCTTTACGGTGGTAATCCAGAAACGAATCCAGCGATGTGACCAGAGGACCGGCATTCCCCGAAGGTCTCAATCGGGTATCGATCTTGTAGACATGCCCTTCACGGGTCTGCATGGTCAGAATTGAGATGATTTTCTGGGCCAGCTTGGCAAAATATTCGTGATTCGAAATCTGTTTGTCGCCATCGGTCGTGCCCTGATGATCGTAGACAAAGATGATGTCGAGGTCAGAATGGTAGTTGAGCTCCTCTCCACCAAGTTTTCCCATGGCAATGATCGCCAGGCTTGCCTTGATGTCGCATCCCTCACGCCGGTAGACCGGGTGACCAAAACGCTGTAATTCCGTTACCGCCAGCCGGAACGCCGCTGCCAGACAGACCTCACCCAGCTGACTGAGCAGTGCTGCAATTTCGCCCTGCAGAATCTTGCCATGGATATCATTCAGGCCGATGCGCAGAAACTCTTCATTACGGTAGCGCCGCAGAATATCAAGACGGTCCTCGAAATAATCACTTTGTTCCAGCAGTGAATCCAACTCGGCTTCCATTGATTCTCTGGTCTTGACGTCCGAGACATGGCTGCGAGCTACAAGGCTGTCGAGCAATTCAGGATGGTTGATCAGTATTTTGGAAAGAAATTCGGACATGCCGAACAGAGATACCAGCAACCTGATGGTCTCACGGTTTTCGGCCAGCAGTGCGTAATAAGATGAACGGGTGGCAATGACCGAGAGGAACCGTTCCAGGTTAGCCAGCGCCATGTCGGGATCGGGAGATACGAAGACCTCCTGAAGCAGAAGCGGTAAGACCTTCCCCAGAATGCGGCGGCAACGTTCGGTCAGGTTCCCCTTTTCCGGTCCTCGGCGTAGTGACGCCAGATTATCGTAAGCCCGGTCAACATCCTCGAAATGCCGTTCGGCAAGCATATCCTTGACCAGGTCGGAATCTGCCTTGGAATCGAGGAAAAAAAGTACCTCCGGGTTCAGATCCTGCTGCAGTTTCTCATCCCGTGCGTGAAAGAGAGTGCTGTAAATGACGGAAACATTGTTGCGGTGCTCTTCCAGCACCTCGTGAAAACGCCCCAGACCATTTAGGCGCAGATAACCGCAACGCCGGGCCAAAGCCAGTATTTCATCCGTCTTGGCGGGCAGATTATGCGTCTGACGCTCCTGTACCACCTGGATACGGTGCTCGGTATTACGCAGGAAGCGATAGGCATCGCGCAGCTTGCGATGATCATCCTCAGTGATCAGCCGGGCGGTCAGAAGTGTGTCCAGAGCATTGAGCGAATTTCGCTCCCGCAACTTGGGATTCTTGCCGGCATACACCAGTTGCAGGGCCTGGATGAAGAATTCGATCTCGCGGATGCCGCCCCGGCCAAGCTTGAGATTTTTCTCCCCTTCCATGGAACGAGCCAGTGAAGCGTCAATCTTCTGCTTCATCTGTTTCATGTCATCAATCAGATTGTAGTCAAGGTATTTGCGGTATACAAAGGGCTGCAGCATCTTCAGCAGGTGTTCGCCAAGATCCAGCGAACCAGCCACAGGCCGTGCTTTGAGCATGGCAGTACGTTCCCATGACTGTCCCCAGGATTCGTAATAGATCTCGGCTGAACGGAGTGAAACCGCCATGTCGCCTGATTTTCCCTCGGGTCGCAAACCGACATCTACCCTGAAAACGAAACCATCTTCCGTAACCTGTGAAAGCGCCTTGCTGATCATCTCTCCCAGTTTGTTGAAAAAGGTGTGTAGAGACACAACACCCTTTCTGATGCCGAAACCGTCTTCGAAACCAGCCGTTTCCCCTTTGTCCGATTCGTAAAAATAGATAATATCTATGTCGGAAGAGAAATTCAGTTCCCTGCCGCCCAGCTTGCCCATACCGATGACCGTCATCTCCGCCTCGCGCGGCATCAGATTGTCTCCAGTCATTAAAGGGATTCCGTGATCTCGTATCAGACAACGCCGACAGACCAGATAGGCAATCTGCAGAGTAGATGAAGCCAGATCAGATAACTCCGCCATAATTTCTTCCAGCGGAGCCAGATTATTCAGATCCCTGGCGGCTATCCGCAGAATTTCACGTCGTTTGAAACAGCGCAGAGACCTCTGAAGCGCCATGTAATCAGTTGATTCGTCTACGGTGGCCCGTATAGCAGCCTGCATTTCTCCGGATGAACGGGAAAGATCGATGCCGTTTTCCAGAAAAAGCCAGCGCAATGTATCAGGAGTTTTGTATATCAGATTGACCAGAAAAGGGGATGAGCCGCAGAGCAGAACAAATTGAGCCAGCCGTTTTTTTCGTCCGGCCAGTTCGGACAGATTTTCAGGAGAAATAACTCCTGCCAACCGCTCAAATGCATTCAGTGCCTGATCGGGCGAAGGGGTCATAATTGCATTGACGACAATGCGGTGCAGTGTCTCTACAGTAAAATACCGCTGAAGCAGCAGGATATTCTCTGCTGAGCGCGCTCCGTACTGAAACCCGATCGATTCCAGGAAGCAGGATAGATCCTGCACCATGACACTTGAGTCATCAAGAGACAGGATGTGGGTGAATTCGTGGAAGAAACGTTCTATGTGCATATCCGGTTCCTAATGACTCTACTGGTTTGCAAGCTTCCTCAGTCCGGCACGGTAATCTTCTTTGGCAATGCCGTTCTCGGTGATGATGGCCGTGATGTAACGAGCCGGAGTTATATCGAAAGCCGGGTTACGTACTTTGACACCCTCAGGCGCGATCGCGATTCCTTTGATGTGAGTCACTTCGGTGCCTGGGCGTTCTTCGATCGGAATCTTGCCTCCATCACCGAGTGAAAGGTCAAGGGTCGAAACAGGTGCCGCTACATAGAAGGGTATGTTGTTCTCTTTGGCCAGAACGGCAACCGAATACGTGCCGATCTTGTTGGCTGTGTCGCCGTTGGCTGCGATGCGGTCTGCACCCACGACACAACAGGTTATCTCGCCGCGGCTCATGAAAAAACCGGCCATGTTATCCGTGATCAGTGTCGTGGGAATTTTCTCCTTCATCAGTTCCCAGGCGGTCAGGCGGGCGCCCTGAAGCCAGGGACGGGTTTCATCGGCAAATACCTGGATCTTTTTGCCTGCCTCATGGGCGGCGCGGATCACTCCCAATGCGGTACCGTAGCCGGCCGTGGCCAGTCCGCCTGCATTGCAGTGGGTCAACACAGTAGCGCCATCCGGGATCAGCGTTGCTCCCCACATGCCGATATTTCTGCAGATAGTCAGGTCTTCCCGCTCAACCCGGATCGCCTCTTTTTTGAGGATGTCACGAATCTTGTCGAGTTCCTTACCACGATTGGCTTCCGCAATCAACTTCATCCGCTCGATAGCCCAGAACAGGTTCACCGCCGTGGGCCGGGTGCGGGCCAGCACGTCGCAAACGTTTGCCAGCTGACGGAAAAAGGACTCATGAGTGTCGGCGATGATGTCGCGCACACCAAGCGCCACCCCCATGGCGGCAGCGACACCGATAGCCGGCGCACCACGGATGACCATGCCCTTGATGGCCTCGGCCACTGATTGAAAATCGGTATAGGTATTGTAGATCTCTTCGTCCGGTAAGCGGGTCTGGTCAATCATGATCACGGCATCGTTACACCATTCAATGGTTCGGAAGGACATGACGGGACTCCTTGCTGGTGAGCTTAATCGATTCTGGAAACAGATACGGTGGGGCTGTTGAGACGTATATTCGTAAAATGGAATCAGCTGTGTGGATTTTTCGAATTATCATATACCTTGGCATTTCGCAATCGATCATCGCCGATTTGTGTCAGGATTTCGTGCCGTTCCACCTTTTTGTGTACAATAAGTTCCTCGTACCCGACGTACCCTGATTTTGCGAGTTCAGCCACGATCTTGACAAACTGCTCCTTGTCAGCGGGGGTTAACTTGTGAAAAGCGTCAAAACGACCGGATCTGCCCAGATTGAAGAAATCGTCGACAGCCGAAAACACGTCATGCGACGCGGAAAGCTCGACGGAAACAGCATCAGCAGCTTGATCACCTGATACATGCCCGGCATTTTCAGGCAGCAACGCGACCGGATCGGCACTGTCTGCAACGACACGTTCAGCCTTGCGCAATGTTGAATTCGATTTACCGCCGGAAGAGGCCAACATCAATTCTTTAAATGCTGAAAGATTCGTAACCATGTCCTTTTTCCTCCCTCTATGATAAAACTATCGGAATAATTGTTCAGAACTGAAATCTTTTCAAGGACTTTTTGGAGCTCAACGCTTTCATGGAAAATTACTTCACGCCGGATTGCCGCGCCCTGATGCGTCATGAAATCTCCGCAGCGGGCGGCAACGAAGTCTTCTTCATCGCCCGCACCAATGTCGATGGCATCATCTGCGAAGCCGAGACCATCGCCCGCGGCAGCAAAGTGGCCGTTCCGGCCATCATTACCCGTGCATCGGGCGGCGACGTCGTTATTCACAACCACCCCTCCGGCGATCTGACCCCCTCATCTGCCGATATGGACATTGCGTCGGTCTGCGGCAACCAGGGTATCGGTTTCGCTATCATTGATAACGGTTGCACCCGCTGTTATCAGGTCGTTGCCCCATACACCGAGAAAAAAGGGGAGTTTCTATCACTGGATGAGATTGGCCGGGTCTTCGCTGCAGATGGAGTAATGGCTCGCCTCAAAGGCTACGAACTGCGCGATGAGCAACTGCGCATGGCCTTTGCGGTTGCCGATGCATTTAACAGTGACAGGGTGGCTCTGGTGGAAGCCGGCACCGGCACCGGCAAATCCCTGGCCTACCTTGTTCCGGCTATCCTCTGGGCGGTGCGCAACAACCAGCGGATAGTGGTCTCGACCAACACCATCAATCTGCAGGAACAGCTGATCAATAAGGATCTCCCCTTTCTGGCGCGCAACTCGCAGGTCGAGTTCAAGGCGGTTCTTGTCAAGGGGCGCGGCAACTACGTCTGCCTGCGCAAACTGGAACACGCCGAGGCTGAACCATCTCTCTTTCCTGATGAATCCTCCGCCGAACTGACGACTATAATCGAGTGGAGCCGCAGCAGTCAGAACGGCTGTCGCAGCGACCTGGCCATCGTCCCGCATCGCAACACCTGGGAAGAGGTCTGCTGCGAGACCGACCAATGTGGCCGTTCCAAATGTAAACACTTTGGCCGCTGTTATTTTTACCGTGCCCGGCGAGAGTCGTCATCAGCGCAAGTACTGGTCGTAAATCATGCCCTGCTCCTGTCGGATATTGTCCTGCGAAAAGAAACCGGATACGACGCCACAGCCATTCTCCCCCCCTTCACCCGGCTGATTTTTGACGAGGGACACCATCTGGAAGATGTGGCCACCAGTCATCTCTCGCTGATAATTGCCCGCAGCGGCATCCTCAAACAGCTGCATCGTCTGATGCCGCAAAAGTCCAACCGGGCCGGGTTGTTAACCCTGATTTCGTCGCGTATCACCCGTGATCTGCCGGATTCTCAGGAAGGTCTCTATTCAGAGTTATCCGGATTACTGGAAAGTCACCTGCTCCCCAAGGGCCATGATCTGGCTGGACTGACCGAGCAAACCATGGACTGGCTTGCAGTAGCTATCAGGCACGACACCGGCGGACTCTCCGAACGGGAGCAGAAGCTGCGGATTACCCCCGAGATCGAGCTCAAACCTTTTTGGCAGGAGGTTCGCCTTCGGCTGCACAGGCTGGCAGACGCTTTGAACGACTACACCTCTGCCATGCGCTCCCTTTTACGCCGCTCGGAAGAGCTGCCTGAACCGCTGCGGGAAAAACTTTCCGACCAGCTGCTGGATACCGGCGGAATTGAGGGGCGGTTGCAATCCATGGCCGATGGGCTGCTGTTCTTCACAACCGAAGCTGAAGGTTACTGTCGCTGGATCGAGACCTCTGCCGGCAGCCGAGGGGTGCAGGCCAGACTCTGCGCCGCGCCGCTTGACATATCGGCTCAGGTTAAGGAGACCATCCTGGATCGCCTTAAGACCATTATTGTCACGTCTGCCACACTGACGGTGGGTGGAGAATTCGGTTACCTGAAAAAACGTACCGGTTTTGGCCTGTTGCCGAAAGAGCGCCTGACCGAACTGCAGTTGGCTTCCCCTTTCGATTATACCAAACAGGCTTTTGTCGCCATTCCGGAGGATATGCCGGAACCAACCAACCCAGGTTTTCGCAAGGCACTGGAGGAACGCATCCTGCGGGCCGTCACCATTGCTCAGGGTGGAGCTTTCATCCTGTTCACCTCATACGAACTGCTGAACAAGGTTTACTCCAGTCTGTCCGCTGATCTGACACGGCTGGGACTGACAACGCTCAAACAGGGGGAAACCGGTCGTCACGCCTTGCTGGCCCGGTTTCGCACAGAAGGCAATGCTGTACTGTTCGGTACCGATTCGTTCTGGGAGGGTGTTGATGTCAAGGGGGAGGCTCTCAGGCTGGTGATCATCGCCCGGCTCCCCTTTCAGGTGCCGACAGAACCGGTGCAGCAGGCCCGCGCGGAGAAGATCAAAGCCGATGGGGGTGATTCATTCCGTGATTATTCAGTGCCTCAAGCGGTCATAAAGTTCCGCCAGGGCTTCGGACGCCTGATACGTAGCCGCGATGATCGCGGGGCGGTGCTGATTCTGGATCGCCGGGTAATCAACAAAGGCTATGGCAGAATATTTTTGCGGTCACTGCCGGATACCGGAATTGTGAAGGGGGATTCGGAGAATATGTTCAGAAAAATGGAAGAGTTCTTCAGACAGGGAACTGAGATGTCGTTCCCTTCGACTCCGCTCAGGGAACGAAGAGTTTGCTGAGCGGAGTCGAAACCAGAAGAGATACAACGCGTCAGACTCTTACCAGTTCATACGTCCTGCTTCCCAACCCGATCCGCTCGCCATGCTCCAGTTGCACTTCCCACTCTATCTCCGGCCAGCATCCGCGGAATTTGTCGCCTCCCGGCTCATGACCACTCAGCAGGGCCGAACCTTCGTTGCCGCGGGCGCCATTGACCAGATCGGCGCAGGCCTGATCGATCGCCACCGGATCGGTCGAAGCACAGATGCCGATATCGTTGACGATCGGGGCGTCGGAATGACCGTAGCAGTCGCAGGCCGGCGAAACTTGGGTGATGAAACTGATGTAGATCGCCTTGTCCGTCTTGCCGGTCAGCGCGCCCTTGGCGTATTCGGCCATCTTGCGCATGACCTGATCGGCTGCTTCGTTCCATTGAATGCTGATGGCTTTGACCGGGCAAACAGTAATACAGCGCGAACATCCGGCACATTTCTGTGGATCGATGAAGGCTTTGTCGTTCGTGATGACTATTGCGTCGTGCGCACATGAACGGGGGCAGATGCCGCAGCCGATGCAATACTTCTGCGCCACTTTGGGAGCTACCGTCGAGTGCTGCACCAGCTTCCCCCTGCGGCTGGCGCATCCCATCCCGATGTTTTTTATTACGCCGCCGAAGCCGGTCAGCTCATGGCACTTGAAGTGAGTCATGGCTACTATCGCATCGGCTTCAACGATCTCAGTGCCGATGTAGGTTTTTTTCAACAATTCTCCCGCAATGGCAACCTCTGTCTCGGTCACACCCCGCAAGCCGTCGCTGATAACCAGCGGAGCACCGACGCAGGCGTATCCGAAGCCGTTTTCAATAGCACAGGTCAGGGCCGAAACAGCCTCCTTGCGCTGGCCGGGATAGAGCGTAGAAGAGTCGGTCAGAAACGGCAGCGCCCCCAGTTTTTTTATCTCCTCCACCACCCGCCGGGCAAAAACCGGCCGGATGTAGGTGTGGTTTCCCTTTTCGCCGAAATGGATCTTGACCGCCGTCAGATCCCCTGCTGCAACGTGCTGAGCCAGCCCGGCCACTGTCAGCAGCTTTGCAATCTTGTCGAACAGATTTTCTTTCTGGCTTGTCCGCATGTCGGCGAAATAAACCTTGCTCATGTTCACGTTACCTCCTCGTTCTTAAAAATAATTTTTGCACAAACAACTTTGCTGCTGATCTGGCGATGGCTATCGTGCCCGGATGAACGGTATACTCCGTTGAGACGCAGTGTAGCGCCAGTGGAAAAAAATGCAAGCGCATTGACGATACCGATCGTTACCGCTATTATCCGGAACGGATTGCATATCCGCGTCTGGCAGCGGGTAGTTTTGTTACCTGTCATGTACCATCAATAACCTTTTGGAGATAATTTTATGGACGAATCATCATCCCGGGGTGAGCTGTCCCGCACTGGTCGGTTTAACGCATCCCATCTGATTTCAGTGCTGTTTGTGATTGTCGCAATGTGCCTTTTGTTATATGGCAGTTCATCCCAAAACCGGATGCAGGACGTTTTTGGCAAAACGACCTACTATATTCTCTGGATCATGTTCCTTGTCTGGATTGTGCAGTGTAGTCTATTTCTGGAATCGATAGCTTTTTCATGGAAAACATTTCTTCGTGATGTATGGCCGGTAATGCTTCTTGCATTGATATTGACGATAATAACAGCAGTGACAAACCATCCGAAGCTTCGCGTATTAAGTGATGAGACAAATCTTGCATCAATTTCCCGATCTATGATTGACAGTAAAACCGTATTTAACTATACGATCGGAAAAAACTATTATTTTACGTTTAACCCGATAATAGCTGAGCTGGATAAGCGAACGATGCTGTTCCCTTTTTTTGTTCACTTCCTCCACATTATCCGGGGATACGCTGTCAATAATCTCTTTTTATTCAATCTCATGCTGCATTTTACTCTCCTGTCTTCCGTTGGCATCCTGGTTCGGCATACTTACAACCGTATCAATGATCAAAAATCGAATCATGTCTGGATTGCCGCTGTCATACTTGTGTTTCTATGCCCGATACTTACATTAACCGCCACATCCGGCGGCTTTGATTTACTGTCTGCATGTTTCCTGGGATGGACTTTTGTCGTGCTGGGGCAATTCATACAACACCAGACAACTGAAAGCTTTGCTTTTTTATGGATGAACCTGCTGTTGCTCGCCCATACCCGGTATGAATCATTCGTCTTTTCAGTTATAATTATCGCTGGTTTACTGTTTTTCAGGCGGCTGGACAAGCAGTTGTTTATTCGCTTCAGCCATGTCTATCTTGTCACTCCGCTTGCACTGGTGCCGCTGGTATTCCAACGCATACTATGCCGCAGCAAATTTGAGCAGCCTCCGGGTGTCGACGCATTTTCCGCCAAACACTTCATAGCGAACATTCGCCATTTTTTTGAAGTTATTTCAGATACGACGTTCTTTTTCCCGTACCCCGGCCTGTTATTATGGTTATGTCTGATTTTGATCCCGTTTCTTTTGTCTGCTTTTTTAAGGAGAACGTTGCTCTCCGACAACACAGGACATCGTCAGCTTGTATATATTGTGCTGGGATGCCTCAGTGTGTATCTGCTTATAGTGTTTTCATATTATTTTGGTGACCCCAGGCATCCTACCGCAGCGCGTTTTTTTGTTTTGCCGGTTGTTGCAATGGCATTGGCTCCCATCATAGCGCATCGGGTATGGCCCGTTATTTTTTCCCAACGATTGTTACTGACAGGAGCAACCGGATTGCTCCTGCTCTATTTTCCGGTGACGAGCGGAGACCGCTTTACCCAATCGCTTGAATTGATCCGCGAGACTGAACATGTGCAGTCGTTTCTGGAGCAGCTCAAAAACAAAAATATTTTTATCGTTACAGACAGACCGGGGATATACACCGCGTTTGAGTACGGGGCGTCTGATTTTGAGTACGCCAATAAACACAAGAACGAGTTGCTTGTGGAACTGAAGAACAATCTCTATGGTGATATTATAGTGATTCAACATGTCGCCTATTCGGATTATAAACCGGTTACAACACAGGTTCTCGACTCTGAGTTTATTCTGAATCCGCCGTTGGCGGAATATCAGATCACCGGCAGCTACTTTTTAAGGATATCGAAAATCAATAAACTGGCGGACATGGCAGCGAAGATTGCTACGGACAAAATTTAATTCTTGAAATCCAGGTTGAAAAAAAATATATATGATGTAATGCTGTATCATTTGAAAGGGGGTCTGTATGAAGCGAAGCCATATGTTACAATTGTTGTGTGTAGCCGCTTTTGCCGGAGTTTTAATGATGTCGGGTTGCGGTGGCAGTAGTAGTCCCAATTACGGCACGGCAACCGCAACAAGCACCGGAACGGTCACAAGCACAGTGACTGCTACCAGCACCGGAACTGCCACAAGCACAGCAACCGCAACAAGCACCGGAACTGCCACAAGTACAGCGACTGCTACCAGCACCGGAACTGCCACAAGCACAGCAACGGCCACAAGCACCGGAACTGCAACCACCACTGGTACAACAACCGGAACCAACACTTCGGGTATAACAGGCAAGGATTTGACCGGTACATGGGCCGTTACCATGGATTCGTACGCAGACACATCTGCCTCCTGCAAGGTGTCTCCGACTGTAACGATGCACATGGATTGTACGTACACATACGGCACAAACTGCACGTACTCTTCGACATGCACGACGACCGTCGCCGGCTTCACAACTCCGGCCGTAACTTCTTCGGGGGGAAGCACCTGTTCGGACCCCACCACCACAGCCAGTACCACTCCACCACCGGATCCCTGTAATACGCAGTATTCCACTGTGACTGGCAACAACCCGTTATCAATGACTTTTACCGGTACAATCAATGGTGCGAAGTATTTTGTGATGACTCAGACAAAGAAATAGAACCGGGATGCATCTGGATTTCATAAAGGCTTCGGTCCATACCGGAGCCTTTTTTTCAGGCAACCGATTCAGTCAGCGGAAGGAAAATTATAAAGGTTGTATTACTCTGAAATGGGATTTGATTATTCCGGGTATGGCCGACATACCGGGACCGCGACCGGTGAATTCCGTGGTAAAAAACTAATTAGGTATGCGCTTGTCGATGAACCTCAAGGCAATATTGGTATTTTCAACTCTTACAACTTCACAATCATAGTTGTAAAGGTCGTCTCCATACAGATTCACCTGGCAGTTGTTTCCCACATGAAGACCCTCCGTCGGGAAGTATATTTCCATAAGGGCGCCGCTCAGAGATATGTTCTTAACTTTTGCAAAGTAGTACGCATCTCTAAGGCGGAGATTACAGCGGTTTCCATCAACTATCCTTACATGACGTCTCTGGCCTGTCATTGGCGCACCTCCCTTCCGAACCTATGAGTATCTTTTTGAATACTTTTTGCGGTATGGAGACTTGCACAAGTAGTTTGTCTCATACGAGAATGCGTGTTCACATTCTGATCTGCTGATTTGGCACAGATAAATATCCTCTATGAGAAAACAGGTTCTGCAGATAGTATTAAAGGAACATCTGCCGGAGCTCCGATTAGTTCCGTTAGTCGTCTTAAGCTGACCAGTAATGATAATATTGTCTCTCGGCATACTCACCCCCATCTTCACTATTGAGAAACGGAGTTTCCGAACCTGTTTTCAGCGATTGTGAACATTCTTCTCAGTTGTTAAATCAATCTGTCACAGTGAATGCGAATTTCGTTACAGGTTGCGTGCCAATACAGACTGTATAAATTTCTATCGAAATAGCTAGAAAATACGAGGAGTTGAGGATGATTTGAGTTCAGACGAAGGTAAAAAATTTGGTAATTTCAAGGTGAATAGAATGGAGGATATACATAAAACCACAAGAAAACAGTTGATTAGTACAAGGTAAAATTTTTACGGAAAAGTAATATATTTTACTTCAGGAAGACGGGTATTTCTTTTGCCGGTTGGCAATAGTCTGGCGGGTTATGCCGAGCATTGCGGCAGCCATGTTATGATTGCCCGATGTTCGGCGTAGAGCTTCATTGATAAGATAATCCTCCATTTCACTGATAGTCGGAAAACGCCCGAAGATAGCCTCAATTGAATAGCCGGTTTCACTGCCCGCATCCACATTATTAAAAGTAGCCTGCTTTTTCTGGTTTCTGTTAAGGTCACCGAAAGATTGGGCCGTTAGCTCTTCCCCGCTATTGCGCGCAACGGCATCGTGTACCAGTGCTCTTAATTCCCTGATGTTTCCGGGAAAGCTCCATCCCAGCAGGTAGGAAAGTGCGTTTAACGAGACATTGGGAGATTTTTTTTGATACGTTAGCGCCGCTTCGTTGAGAAAATGGTCCAGCAGGATCGGAATATCCTCAAAACGTTCACGAAGCGGAGGGACATTAATTTCGTGTGTACGAAGCCGGTAGTATAGATCCATCCTGAAATGCTTCGAAGCAACCAGTTCTGGCAGATTCTTGTTGGTGACAGCAATGATTCGTGCCGTGTTTTTTTTCAAGGCATCTGATCCTACCTGATAATATTCCCCTTCCTGTAGTAGCCTGAGCAGCTTTATCTGCGAACGCTCTTCCAGATCACCGATCTCGTCCAGAAAAAGGGTGCCGTCAGCAGCGCGGGCGATCAATCCGTTACGCGCCTGCTCTGCTCCGGTGAATGCTCCTCTTTTGTGGCCGAAAAGCGTATCTGAAAAAGTTGTATCATCCAGACCTGCAACATTTATGCTGACAAATTCACCATGGACGCCGCTTAAATGATGCACTGCCTTGGCCATAAGCTCCTTTCCTACACCGGTCTCGCCGGTAATCAGGAGCGGTTGCGGTGAACCGGCGATTACCTCGGCATACTGGAACAGAGCGCGCATTTTGCCGCTGCACGTCTTTATCGCCTCGAAAGCTGACGGGTGGACGAGTAAATCCCCAAGCATCCGCTTTTTAAGCGATAGCAATTCACCCTGTATGGAATTGATCTTGAGCGCATTTTTTACGCTGACTATCAACCGGTTGGCTTCAATCGGCTTGTTCAGGTAGTCGAGCGCACCCAGTTTCATACACTCAACCGCCAGATTCAGCTCATTGGAGCCTGATATCACGATAACTTGAATATCCGGATAATCGTGACGAATTAAGCTCAGCAGTTCTTTTCCCGTCAGATGAGGCATCAGAAGGTCCAGGAGGATTAATGCGGCACCATGCTCCTCAATAAACGGCAACACCTTACGGCTGTCGGCAATGCAGTGCAAGTTGGTTATGCCGGCTTCTTTCAGCGTAAGAGCCAACATTGAGCAGCCGGTTTTATCATCGTCCACCAGAAGGACGGGCAGATGTGTGGTGTGGGTTTCAGGCATGATCGAACTCCTGGGACTTACCTCTTGAGGCGTCGAAACACATCGTCATCGTTTCTTTTTCCTGTTTCGGTTATCTTCAGTATCTCACTCTATGTCACCCGGTACACAATCCGGTATTCTCCGTTTTGTTTATTTCTGGCAAAATAGACGTTATAGTCGTTTAAGTCAAATTACAATTATGAACATCATTCCGTCAAAAAAACAATTGCACATTAAATCGTTTTGGTGCGATAACCAGACCACTATGATACGTGAGGTTTACCATGACACAACAGCCTGAAATCCTGCATTACGCCGTTTCCGTGGTCGGTAAGGATCGCCCCGGTATCGTGGCCGGCATCGCTGAAGTGCTGTTCCGGCTGGGGTGTAATATCGCCGATTCCAGTTGCACAATGTTGGCCGGCGAGTTCGCCATGATTCTGATCATCTCGCATGCGCGCCCCTTCAGCAAGAGTCGCCTGTTTGATGAACTGAAACCGGTCTGCGACGGCATGGGCATGTCGCTGTCGATGCGCACCCTGCACGCCGACGAGATCAGCCGCCAGGAAACGGACGCAGAAATCTGCACCATATCGGTCTATGGCGCCGATCAGCCCGGCATTGTGTACCGCGTGACCCGCGAGCTGGCCAGCAGAAGCATCAACATCATGGATCTCAACACAAAGCTGATCGGTACGCATGATGAACCGGTCTATGTAATGATGCTGGAGGTCGCTTTACCGGATGGCGAAACAGCGGAAGGGACTGAAAAGATGCTGGAAACCCTGAAAAATGAGCTGAATGTCGAGATCAGTGTACGAGTCATAACGCCGGTGGCCTTCTGACGATGGCGGTTCAACCGATTTTACGTTATCCGCATCCGGTGTTGAAAAAACTCTGCCATAAGGTCGAGCAGATCGATCAGAACATCTGCAACCTGATTTCGGATCTTGAGGAGACCATGCACGACGGACCCGGTTCTGTTGGAGTGGCTGCACCGCAAATCGGGGTTACGCTGAGGGTCTGCGTGGTGGATGTCTCGCAGAACCGGCACGGCAGGGATAACAACCACGGCCTGCTGCGAATGATCAATCCGGAGATCACCGCCCGCAGTGGTGCCGCCATAATGCGGGAAGGTTGCATGAGCGTTCCGGATTACACCGGCGACGTAGAGCGCGCAACGGAAATTACGGTGAGATTCAGCGAACCGGACGGCATTCAGCGGGAAATACAGGCCAGCGGCTTCGAAGCAGTCGCCATACAGCACGAAATGGACCACCTGGACGGTATCCTCTTTCTCGATCGCATCGTCAGCATCAAGACCGGGCTGTTTCGACGGAAAAGTTATTTGTAGGGGGAATTATGGCTGAACTCTTGACCGGGGACGAACAGCAGGAACTGCTGAAGATCGCCCGTAACACCATTGACTCTTATATCACCAGCGGCAAGGTGCCTGCCATAGAGACGTCTTCGAAGGGGCTGAACCTCGAAACGGGATGTTTTGTCACCATCAAGCAGAATAGTCAGTTGCGGGGTTGTATCGGAAATTTTGTCTCCGATCAGCCGCTCTGCAAACTCGTGCAGGAGATGGCGGTTTCGGCCGCGACCCGCGACCCGCGCTTCTACCCGATGAAGGTGCACGATCTGGAGAATTTCGATCTTGAAATTTCGGTACTATCGCCTCTGGAAAAGGCTACCTCTGTCGAGGAGATCCGGGTAGGCACTCACGGCATCTATATCGTCAAGGGGAGCTACCGCGGGGTGCTGCTGCCACAAGTGGCAACCGATTACGGATGGAACCGCGATGAGTTCCTGCGGCACACCTGCATCAAGGCGGGACTGCCGGAAAATGCCTGGCAGGGGGAGTGCGATATCTTCATCTTCAGCGCACTGGTCTTCGGGGAATAAAAAAGGATGGACCTTAACCGGCCCATCCTTTTTTATTGACGGTGGAATACTGATACTAGCCGATTGCCGCGTGAGCAGCCGCCAACCGGGCTATCGGAACCCGGAAGGGTGAACAGGAGACATAGTCCAGGCCGGCTTTGTGGCAGAATATCACCGATGCCGGGTCACCGCCATGCTCGCCGCAGATGCCGAGCTTGATGGCTGGACGGGCAGCGCGCCCCAGTTCGCAGGCCATTTTGACCAGTTTGCCGACGCCGTTCTGGTCAAGGGAAACGAAAGGATCCTCCGGCAGTATGCCATTGTCGACATAGAACGGCAGGAACGAACCGGCGTCGTCGCGCGACAGGCCAAAGGTGGTCTGGGTCAGGTCGTTGGTGCCGAATGAGAAAAACTGGGCTTCTACAGCGATTTCGTCGGCGGTCAGTGCGGCGCGCGGCAGCTCGATCATGGTGCCGATCAGATACTCCACCTTGACGCCATGGCGGGCGATGACATCGTCGCAGATAGCCACGGCGTTCTGTTTGAGAACTGACAGCTCCTTGACCGTGGCAATCAGGGGGATCATGATTTCCGGCACGATGGTGAAACCTTCATTTTTTACCAGTTCACAGGCCGCTTCCATGATGGCCCGCACCTGCATATCGTAGATTTCCGGATAGGTAATGCCCAGGCGGCAGCCGCGGTGTCCCAGCATGGGGTTGAACTCGTGCAGAAGCTCGACCTTGTGTTTGAGAGTACTGACCGGCACCTTCATGATTTTTGACAACTCCTCAATGTCCTTCTCAGCTTGAGGAAGGAACTCGTGCAGTGGCGGGTCGAGCAGACGGATGGTGACCGGCAGTCCCTTCATCTCACGGAAGATGCCGGTGAAATCACCCTTCTGCATCGGCAGGATCTTGGCCAGAGCCCGCTCGCGCCCCTCAAGATCATCGGACAGTATCATCTCACGCACTGCGGCAATACGTTCGGCATCAAAGAACATATGTTCGGTACGGCACAGGCCGATCCCCTCGGCACCGAACTCACGGGCAACCTTGGAGTCGTGCGGCGTGTCGGCGTTGGTGCGTACCTTCATGGTGCGGAATGTGTCCGCCCATTGCATCAGTTGTGCAAAATCTCCGGTCAGTTGTGGTGATACGGTCGGCACCGCTCCCAACATGACCTCGCCAATGGAACCGTCCAGCGTTATGGTATCTCCTTTTTTGACCACGACGCCATTTTTGGCTGTAAAGGTCTGATTGGCATAATCTACCTTGATATCACCGCAGCCGGCCACGCAGCATTTGCCCATTCCCCGGGCAACAACCGCCGCGTGCGAGGTCATACCACCGCGAGCGGTCAAAATCCCCTGGGCCGCATTCATACCGTGGATATCTTCGGGCGATGTCTCAACACGTACCAGAATTACCTTGCGACCGACCTTGGCTTCGGCCTCGGCTTCGTCGGCGGTGAAGACCACTTCACCCGAGACGGCGCCCGGCGAGGCCGGCAGCCCCTTGGCAATGATGTTCTTTACTGCCTTCGGGTCGAGCGAAGGGTGCAGAAGTTGGTCAAGCTGTGATGGCGCCACACGCAGCACGGCGGTTTTTTCGTCGATCAGCCCTTCGCGCACCATATCAACGGCGATCTTGATAGCAGCCGGAGCGGTGCGCTTGCCGTTCCTGGTCTGCAGCATGAATAGTTTGCCCTTTTCAATCGTGAACTCGATGTCCTGCATATCCTTGTAATGCTTTTCAAGGATGTCACGGATTGAGGCCAGCTGCCGGTAGCACTCTGGCAACACCTCTTCCATCGGCGGCAGAGTCGTGGCTTTGGCGCGGTTGATCGGCTGGGGGGTACGGATACCGGCCACAACATCTTCGCCCTGGGCATTGATCAGGTACTCGCCATAAAAGTAGTTCTCGCCGGTGGACGGGTCGCGGGTAAAGGCCACGCCGGTAGCGCAATCATCTCCCATATTGCCATACACCATCGACTGAACGTTAACGGCGGTCCCCCATTCGGCCGGAATATTGTTCAGCCGGCGATAGGTTATGGCCCGCTGGTTCATCCAGGAACCGAATACGGCGCCGATAGCTCCCCATAGTTGTTCATGCGGATCTTCCGGAAATGCGGTTCCAAGCTCTTCCTTGATTCTGGTTTTAAAGGCCGCCACCAGATCTTGCCAGTCGCCGGCACTTAATTCCGTATCGAGATGAACACCCCTCTCTTCTTTTTTCTGCTCCAGCAGATGTTCAAGAATATGCTTGTCCATTCCCATGACAACATCCGAGTACATCTGAACAAAGCGCCGATAAGCATCATAGGCAAAACGCTCATCGCCGCTTTGAGCGATGATGCCCTGCACAGTGGCATCATTCAGTCCCAGATTGAGGATGGTATCCATCATGCCGGGCATGGAAGCGCGCGCGCCGGAACGGACTGAAACCAGCAGGGGATTATGCGGGTCACCAAATTTCCGGTTCATCAGAGCTTCGACTTCCGAAAGATGTGCGGAGACTTCAGCGGACAACCCGGCGGGATATGTGTTGTCGTTCTTGTAAAATTCTGTACATACTTCGGTTGAAATGGTAAAGCCCGGTGGAACGGGAAGCCCGATACTGGTCATTTCAGCCAGATTGGCCCCTTTGCCGCCCAAGAGATTCTTCATGTCAGCCCGTCCATCGGCTTGACCATTTCCAAAAAAATACACAAACTTCTGCGCCATTGTGCTGTCTCCTTCCTTTATTTAGTATCCCAACTGGTGATATCTGCGTTTTTCCCTTCACCACCTTTGACACCATCTCCACCGTAAGAAAAGAGATCGTAATCGCCATGTTCGCCCGGCGATACGTACAGATAGTCGTTGCCCCAGGGGTCTGAGGGTATCTTCTTGCTCTCCAGATATCCCCCTTCCTTGAAATTCTTGGGAATAACACCGACCGTCGGTTTTGTCACCAAAGCGTTGAGCCCCTGTTCAGTGGAAGGATAATTGCCATTGTCAAGTTTGTAGAGCTTGAGGGCTGTCTCAATATTTTTGATCTGGACCCTGGAGTCGGTGATCTTGGCGTCATCGGTCCGCCCCATCAGCTTGGGTCCGACCAGTGCCGCCAGCAGCGCCAGTATGACGATAACCACCATGATCTCGATCAGGGTGAAACCGCGCTTGTCATGGATATGTGCCATTAGTACGTCTCCTTTTGAAATGATATTATCAGGCTCTTAATTTTACATAATCAACAACGTATGGCAAGATATTTAAGTTTTTTCGTACTGTCTCAAATGGAACGTTGACTGCCTCAATTGCGTTATGGTATGTTTACGGCCATTTTAGGCAAGAGCGTACATTCAATAGTATCAATACCTTAGCGTTATTATTGCTTTTGGCATGCGAAATGTATAAACATAAAGCGGATGTAAACAGCAACTCAGAATCTGCACATATGCGCAGAAAAACAAACAAAGGAGAAATAAAATGAAAAAAACCGTTGTAGCACTGTTTGCCCTGGTAGCCTTTGCAGGTACCGCCTTCGCCTCCGGCCCCGAAACGATTTCACTGCCGGCAAAAAATGGTAATGTTGCTTTTTCCCACAAGAAACACCAGGAGTTAGTCAAGAATGACTGTAAGAAGTGCCACGAGAAGGCACCCGGCAAGATCGCCGATCTCGGCAAGGACTGGGCGCATAATACCTGCAAGAAGTGCCACACCGATGGCGGCAAAGGCCCGACGAAGTGTGGAGATTGTCACAAGAAATAAGCGGGTTACCAACAATCGGCTCTATGTGACAGAGGCAAGGAATCAGCGCCACTCATTGGAGACAAATACATGAATAAGGCGTTTTTGGTATTAATTGCACTGTCGTCCTTTTCAGGCGCCGCCTGCGCCGCCGACATGCTTGGATTTGCCTCTCCGAAACAGGGCAAGGTTTCCTTTCCTCACAAGGTTCATCAGGTACTGGTGAAGGACTGCAGGAAGTGCCACGAGAAAGCCCCCGGCAAGATCGAAGGTTTTGGCAGGGAGTGGGCTCACAAAGTCTGTAAGGGTTGCCACGTCGAAGGTAAAAAAGGGCCGACCGGCTGCAAGGATTGCCATGTGAAGTAAGCAGCTGGATTAAGCCAAACGTTTACAATGAGGGTAACATACCAGTGTTATCCTCATTTTTTTCGCCTGCAACCCTGAAGCCGCTCTCCGTTTCAATCAGGAATCCTTCCCGCTGCAGCGCCACAAGGTTCAGTTCCACCGCTTCCCGCTTTGCCACCAGCATTGTCAGCAGACTCACCAGTGCTATCCCCGGCTGTTTCATTATTTCTCGTAATATCCGACTGCGCAACTGCCGGTTTGATCCTTCAAACCGGCTTTGTTGAGTGTGGTGCCGACTGCGTCGGCCCGGGTTGGGGAGCGTTTGCTTGAGCATCACACCATAATCCATCAGTGCGTAGTACCAGTCACGCGGGTTATCATGGTCGAGGGTTCTCTCCACCAGCGGCAGAATCTCCCGGTCATTGACCTTCTCCTGACCATGGAAGAAAAAGTGGATAAAAACGGTTCGAATATTGGTCTCAATCAAAGGTTCTGCAATGCCGAAGGCAAAGGCAGCAACAGCACGGGCGGTATATGGACCGATTCCGGGCAGCGATTCCAGTTCTGATGCCGTTACGGGAAAACAACCGTTGAAGCGGGACATGATCTGCTCTGCGCATCGCTTTAGAGCGATTGCCCTGCGGTTGTAACCCAAACCCTGCCAGAGCCCCAGCACCTCCGGCAGCGGTGCTGTGGCCAATTCTTTTGCTGTCGGAAAAGCCATCAGAAATTCAGTATATTTGAGCTTGACCCGCTCTACCTGTGTTTGCTGCAGCATGACCTCCGACACTAGAATCCGGTACGGATCACCGGTCTCGCGCCACGGCATCGGTCGCGGACTGGAACGGTAATGTGCATAGATCATCGTACGAAATGCAGTGACAACCCGCGGAGGGATCTCACCGTTTTTCTGAAAGACATTCGTCAGATGTCCCGGTTTCAGCAAGCTCACCGCAACGCCAACTCCATCGCCTCCAGCCTCCTTAGCCGGTCGCGCAGCTCTGCCGCTTTCTCGAAATTCAACTCTTTGGCCGCTGCCAGCATCTCCTTCCGTAATTTTTTCACCAGTTTCGGGATCTCTTTCGGAGCGAGATACTCCTCTCCCGGCTCAGCTACCCCGGCAGGTTGCGTGACGTAATCTTTTTCCTCTATCGATTCCAGAATACTGCGCAATCCCTTCTTGACGGTTTCAGGAGTTATACCGTGTTCCATGTTGTAAGCCAGCTGTTTGAGCCGGCGGCGGCCGGTCTCGTCAATACAGGCCTGCATCGAACGGGTCACGCTGTCACCGTACATCAACACCCGGCCGTTGATATTGCGGGCGGCTCGGCCACAGGTCTGGATCAGCGAACGGGTTGATCTCAGGAACCCCTCCTTGTCGGCATCCAATATCGCAACAAGTGAAACCTCCGGCAGATCCAGCCCCTCCCGCAGCAGATTGATCCCGACCAGCACGTCGAATTCACCCAGGCGCAGATCGCGGATGATCTGCATTCTTTCGATAGTGTCGATATCCGAGTGAAGGTATTTTATCCGCACCCCCAGTTCGCGATAATAATTGGTCAACTCCTCGGACATCCTTTTGGTGAGGGTTGTAACCAGCACGCGCTCGCCCCGGGCCACGGTCTCGCGGACTTCGTGGAGGAGGTCGTCCACCTGGCCGACGGTACTACCCGCCGTTACCGGCCGCACCTCAATCACCGGGTCAACTAGTCCTGTCGGACGGATGACCTGTTCGACGAAAACGCCACCGCTCCGCTCAAGCTCGTAATCGGCCGGTGTTGCCGAGACATGGACCGCCTGACGGATACGGTTCTCGAATTCCCCGAAGTTGAGTGGACGGTTGTCCAGCGCAGCCGGAAGCCGGAAGCCGTAGTTTACCAGCGTATCCTTGCGTGATCGGTCGCCACGGTACATGGCACCGGTCTGCGGGATGGTGATGTGCGACTCGTCCACGAACAGTACAAAGTCTTCCGGAAAATAATCAATCAAAGTATACGGAGCTTCACCCGGCTGACGGCCGTCGAAGTAACGCGAATAGTTTTCAATCCCGTGGCAGAAGCCCATCTCCTCCATCATCTCAATATCGTAGAAGGTGCGTTGTTCGATGCGCTGCGCCTCCAACAGCATGTTTTGTTCTCGAAAATAGCGAATGCGCTCCCCCAGATCGATACGAATCTGCTCCACCGCACGTTCGAGAGTCTCGCGGGTTGAGACGTAGTGCGAGGCCGGATAAATGGAACATTTGGAGAGCTTTTGCAGCACCGTTCCACGCAGCGGATCAATCTCGTTGATTGATTCCACTTCGTCACCGAAAAAATCAATTCTGAGAGCCCGATCACTGTCATAGGCCGGAAATATTTCCACTACATCGCCCCGCACCCGGAAGGTGCCGCGATGAAAATCGATGTCGTTACGTTCGTACTGGATCTCCACCAGTTTTTTCAGCAGTTCGTCCCGACCATAATCATCCCCCTGATGGAAAAAGATGTGCATTGCCTGGTAGGCCTCGGGAGACCCGATGCCGTAGATGCAGGATACCGATGCTACGATGATGACATCCCGGCGTGTCAAAAGCGAACGGGTCGCTGAATGACGCAATTTATCGATCTCATCGTTGATGGCTGAGTCTTTTTCGATATAGGTGTCACTGGTCGGAATATAGGCTTCCGGCTGGTAATAGTCGTAATATGAGACGAAATACTCCACGGCATTATCGGGGAAGAGTTCCTTGAATTCCCCGTAGAGCTGTGCAGCCAGAGTTTTGTTGGGGGCCAGCACCAGCGCCGGTCGCCCTGTGCGGGCAATGACGTTTGCAACCGTAAAAGTTTTTCCGCTGCCGGTAACACCCAGCAGAGTCTGGTGGCGATCGCCACGCTCGATTCCCTCTACCAGTTCGTCAATGGCCTGAGGTTGATCGCCGCGCGGGAGGAAGTGTGTTGTGAGATTAAATAGTGACATATGAAAAAAGTTTAAACACCTGAGTGAGGAACTGCAACGGGTGCTGACGGGAGAATCTGAACTGCAATAGAACCCGGATTCAACAGTTTGGAATCATTTTTCTGATACGTAATCCCGCGCCTTCTGAATGCGCCTGATCGTTTCCGCCACTCCCAGCGTCACCACAATTTCACCAATGCCAGGCGCCTGTGTTCCTCCTGAAAGGGCGATGCGGGTTGGTTGTCCCACCTGCCCCATCTTCCAGCCATTTTCAAGGCATATTTCCTTAAAGAGTGCGTCAATTCCGGAGGCATCGTCTGCTGATACAATTGAAAGCTTCTTCTCAACAGCTTCAAAAACCGCCTGAAGCTGTTCTTTTTCAAACTTTGCCAGAGCGGCATCATCATAGCTTACCGGAGCATTGTAATAAAAGACGGCCCGCTCGGCCATCTCTTCGAGTGTCTGGGCGCGTTCCTGCAAGGTCTTTACTACCGCCATCAGATCCGGGCCACCCAGAGTCGTAACATCGCGTTTTGAGATGTGCGGCAACAGCAGATCCGCCAAGCGCTCCGGATCACCATTCTTTATGTAATGGGCATTCAGCCAGAGCAGTTTGTCGGTGTTGAAGACCGAGGCCGAACGACCAACGTTGTGGATGTCAAATTTTTGAACCATCTCCTCCCGGCTGAAGATCTCGTCGTCGCCATTACTCCACCCCAGGCGGACCAGATAGTTGATCAGGGCTTCAGGCAGAAAACCCATGTCGCGGTAGGCGATCACACTGGTCGCGCCGTGACGCTTTGAGAGTCTTGCCTTGTCCGAACCAAGAATCATCGGGACGTGGGCAAATTCGGGAACAGGAAACCCCAATGCCTCGTACAGCTGGATCTGGCGGGGCGTGTTGTTGACATGGTCATCGCCGCGTATGACGGTAGTAATCTTCATGGTGGCGTCATCGATCACCACGCAGAAATTGTAGGTCGGTGTTCCATCCGTCCTCTGGATGATCAGATCGTCCAGCTCATCGGTTTGAAAAGCGATGCGTCCTTTGATCAGATCATTGAAAGCGACTTCTCCGCACTGCGGCGCCCGAAAACGTACGACGAACGGCTGTCCTTCAGGCTGGTCAGCCCGTTCACGACAGGCTCCGTCATACTTGGGCTTGCGCCCTTCCAGCATGGCCAGATTCCGTTTGGCCTCCAGATCTTCGGCTGAGCAGTAGCACGCATATGCTTTGCCGGCATCCAGCAGCTTCCGGACATATTCCTTGTAGAGCGGGAATGAATCCGACTGATAAAACGGCCCCTCGTCCCAGTCGAGCCCGAGCCACTTCATTCCTTCCAGAATTGCATTCACAGACTCCATGGTGGAACGTTCCACATCCGTGTCCTCAATGCGCAGAATAAATACACCACCCTGTTTTCTGGCCAGCAGCCAGTTAAAAAGTGCGGTGCGGGCACCCCCGACATGCAGGTAACCGGTTGGACTGGGGGCAAAACGGACTCGAAGTTCGGGCATTACGTTCTCCTTTGGCTTGGCACTGCATGCGGTGAATTGCGAAAGATCATCATATCATTACCGTCCACTCCGAAAAAGCATTTTCTGACCGCCGGGAATGTATTTAACTTTGACAAAGCATGGCTCAGTCATGCTATTATGCAGTCAAAACGCCGTTTTGGAGGTTGGGTGTGCAAACCATAGATTCACTTATCAGGGAGAGCTGCCAAAAATACAGCGACCAACCGGCGCTGGGCTACAAGATTGCCGGAGTATGGCACAACATGACCTATGGGGCACTATGGGAGCTGTCCGACCGGATTGCGGCCGGCATGATCAAGAGCGGTTTCAACATTGGCGATCACGCTGCCCTGCTGGCGCCATCGTCTCCCCAGTGGGTAGCAGCGTACCTGGGAATTCTCAAAGCCGGGGGAGTTGTCGTGCCGATCGACAAAGAACTGAAGGCGACCGAACTACGGCACATTCTGGCCGATTGCGATGCGCGCTTCGTCTTCAGCGATCCACCCTGCCTTGATCTTGTTCTGGAAATCTTTCCGGATATTGCCGGGCTTGAACGAATTGTGACTCTCGCTCCGACCTCCGTTGATGGTGCAGATTCCCGGGTTGTGGAGGTTCTGGATGCATTGATCGAAGAGTGGCGTGAACTTGTCTCAGCCGTAGATCTGCCGGTGGATCGTCGCACAACGATGGAACTGCTCGCCCGACAGGCTTACCGGCAGCTATGTACTTTAAGTTCTGAAACGGATTCCGTGACAGAGCCGGCCGACCCTTTTGATCCTGCGGAAAGGCTCCGCAAAAAGCTCACCCGCAGAGGAAAGCTCCTGTCTCTGAACACTCTCTGCCATAGCGCACCGCTTCCCGAAAAACCACGTGACCATACCGATACGGCAGTGATCCTGTACACATCAGGCACAACCGGACGCTCAAAGGGCGCCATGCTCAGTCACGCCAATATCGTATCCAACATCAAGGGAGCGGCCAGGCATTTTCAGCTCGACGACAGCATCCACACCCTGTCATTCCTGCCGATCAACCACGTTTTTGAGCAGGTATGCGGAGTTCTGCTGCCACTCTCACTTGGGGGCAGAGTCTCTTTCTCGGAATCGCTGAAAAAACTGGGAGAAAACCTGGCGGAGGTAAAACCGACCTTCTTTCTGGCCGTTCCGGCTGTTTACCGGATGATCCTTGACCGGATCACAAAAAATATCAACTCCAGAAAGCTCTCGAAGCTGCTGTATTCTGTTCCGCTCACTCGATCGATCGTGACATCGAAAGTGCGGCAGACCTTCGGTTCCGGCACTATCTTCATCAGTGGCGGGGCAGCGCTTGACCCGGCTATTGCTATGGGAATGACGGAATTCGGTTTGTCAATCTATCAGGGGTACGGCATTACCGAAACAGCACCGATCATCAGTGCGGAACAGCCGGGAGCCAAGCGGCTCGGCACCATCGGGCGCCTGCTGGATCGCATTGAGGTACGGATTGATGGACCAAACAATGAGGGTGTGGGTGAGATCATTGTAAAAGGACCGAATGTCATGCAGGGGTATTACAAGAATCCGCAAGCCACGGCGGAAGTGCTCTCGGATGGCTGGTATCGAACCGGTGATCTGGGTGTGCTCAGCGAAGACGGTTTTTTAACCATAAGCGGCAGGGTCAAGAATCTGATCGTGACCCCCAACGGCAAGAACGTGTATCCTGAAGAAGTGGAAAACGAACTGCTTAAAAGCCCGTTCATAGCTGAAGTCATGGTCTATGGACACCGGGTCGGAACGTCATCCGAAGAAATTCATGCTATCATCTACCTCAATCAGGAAGCGCTTGATAACCAGAGTCGCATCGACGGCAGATACCCGATGAGCGAGGCTGATGTCGAAGCACTGTTGCGGGTTGAAGTCCAGAAGGCCTGTAATGGTCTGGCTGATTACAAGCGGGTTCGCAAATTCACAATCCGCGAAGATGAATTCCCCAAAACGACAACCCGAAAAATCAAGCGCTTTGCCGTGGAAGCAAGCATCTCAACCGGTCATTGAAACAACACATTCTACTCTCCCAGCCGTCTGCCTGGAATAAGATAGTTTCTGACGTAATCCCGGACGGCATCCTCCACAGTTGTAAGCGCAACCGTACAGCCAGCCGAACGGATTTTTGAAATATCGGCGCAGGTCAGGTACTGGTAGGTGCTGCGGATCGATTCCGGCATGTCGATGTACGCGATGTTTACCGGGCGTTCCATGGCGCTGAAGACGGCGCGGGCCAACCTGTTCCAGCTCACGGTTACTCCACCGCCGATATTGAAGACGCCGTTGGTCACTCTGTTTTCGAGGAAATGAACTGTCATGGCTGCGGCGTCCTTTACGTAAATGAAGTCACGCAGTTGCTCGCCATCGCTGAACTCAGGACGATGGGACTTGAACAGGCGCAGAGCACCGGTGGCGCTGATCTGCTCAAAGGCTTTCATAACGAGTGAACGCATCTCGCCCTTATGCTGTTCGTTCGGGCCGAATACATTGAAATATTTGAGCCCCACGATTTGATTGAGATAACCCTGACGAAGCGCCCACAGGTCGAAGAGCTGCTTGGAGTAGCCATACATGTTCATCGGACGGAGCTGAGGCACATGCGCGTCATTGTCGATAAAACCGTTTTCCCCGTCACCATAGGTTGCAGCGCTGGAGGCATAGACGAAGCGGGCATCGGCAGCCAGAGCAGCCAGAGCCAGCTTGCGGGAGTATTCAAAGTTGTTTTTAATCAGGTAGGTAGCGTCCGGTTCAGTCGTAGCTGAGCAGGCACCCAGATGAAAGACCGCTTCCAACCCGTTGATGTCGTGGGACAGACGCCTCGTAAGGGCTCCGCTGTCAAGCAGCAGTTCGAAAGCATCTTTTTCCAGGTAGTCCATGAAGCGTAGTGGTGACAGGTTGCGCCATTTATCGGACCGACCGAGATGATCCACCACCAGGATGTCTTCTCTTCCAAGCTGATTCAACCGCTGTATCACGGCGCTTCCGATCAGTCCTGCGCCACCGGTTACAATGATCATCGGTTACTCTCCTGTTTCGTCTGAGCTGCGATGGCTTTCACCAGTTCCGCCCTGTTACGTGGCGGATTTCCATTAGCACATACGTCAATTCCGGTCAAGGCGAGTGAGCGGACGATCTCGGCCACAATCGGTGAAGCTCCGAGCTCTGTCTGTACCTCGGACAACTGTAATACTTCTTTTGCGTTTCCTTGCGACAGCGGTCGCCCCTTCTGTAACACAATTGCCTCGTCTGACCATCCATAAGCAAAATCAATGTCATGGGTCGCAATGAGAACGGTTAATCCGGCAGTATGCAAACGATCAAGGATGGCAGTCAATTCTTTCTGCATGGCGACATCCAGCCCCGCCATCGGCTCATCAAGAACAATTACCTCCGGCTGCATGGCAAGCACCCCCGCTACGCAGACCCGTTTTTTCTGCCCATAGCTCAGATTGTGAACCGGCTTGTCGGCGCACTCTACCATACCCACCGCCTGCAGCGCATCTTCTACCCGTTTACGAACTGTCCTGACATCCAGCCCCAGGTTGAGCGGGCCAAAAGAGACATCCTCCCGGACACTTGCAGAAAAGAGTTGACTGTCTGGATTCTGGAACACCAGACCAACATGTGAGCGGAGGCTGTGCAGCCCTTTACGGCTATATTCCAGAGGTGCCCCGCTGTACAGGACCGTCCCGGTCTGCGGCCTGAGAATGCCATTCAGGTGAACAAATAATGTTGTCTTGCCGGAGCCATTGGCGCCAAGTACAACCGTGCGGCTTCCGCGCAGGATGGTGAGAGAGCAGCGGTCGAGCCCGACACTGCCGTCGGGGTAGCGGAAACTGGTCTCCTTCAATTCAAGAATATGTTTTGTCGCCTGCCGGATCATGGAATCATCAAGGTGAGAACAATCAGAGCGACCCCGCCGCTGACCGCAACACAGATGTCCCTTGTCGAATGTGGATAGGTCTGTTCGAGGAAACGTAGCGGTCCGTCATTGTTGCGGGCCATGGCTGCCAGATGAAGCGCTTGCGAACGCTGCCACACCTGAACGGCAATGTTCGCCACAAGTCCACCCAAAGAGCGCATGGAAAGACGTATGGTGGTATACCCCAGGCGGGCGGATTGGGCCGTGACGGTTTCGCGAACCGCTTCGGAAAATACGAAGAGTGTGCGATAGCAGAGAATCATTATATCAAGGAGAACTTCAGGTGCGCCGAGCCGTCTCAGTAGAGCGATGATGTCAATCAAGGGCGTGGTGAGCGCCAGGAAAAGGAGCGCGGCCAGTCCCCCCAGAGATCGACCGCATACCTGGGCGACCTTTTGCAGTTCCGAATGTACCGGCAGCAGCACGAAATCACCGAATGAATTGCCAACGTTAAGTGAAACAGCGAGCGATAAAGCACTGAAAGTCAAAAAGAGGCACGCCGGAGCCGCTACCCGCAGGTATCGCTCCAGGGGTATTCCTGCTCCCAGAACGGTGACAACGCAGAGAATCGCAGCCACTCCGCAGGCGGCTACGGGAGTCGCTGCGGCATACGCGGCAAGCATGCCGCACAGGGAAGTTACCCCTTTGGCAGAGGGTGAAACCCGCCGCCAGCGGTTTGTATAGGCGGACTGTTCAATCAGCATTCCGCTTCTTTATCCAGCTCCCGTCGCATTCTGGCCCGGGTCACTGACATTCCCAGATAATAGCCGATAAATCCGGCGCCCAGTGCCGCTTGAAGGGTAAAAAACAGTGTGTTGATCTCTTCGCCGGGAGGCGCCATCAGCGGCTTGAACCAGGGCCGATATCCCGGTGCAATCTCATGTATGACATTTTTGGCCTGATCATCGGCCCCCTTGAAAATCTCCACAACTTTTCCATCCGGGCCCGGAGCAGGTTTCTCTAACATCCTGAGCGGGACCGCCGCCAGCACTACGACCGCAATCATCAACAACAGATTCTGATATCGTTTCATGCTTAAGCCCCCTGTACGGTTACGACATTCATCTCTTTCAGCTCCTGAGGGTTAAAACGGGCCAGAGCATTAAAGACTACTACGGTCAAAAGTCCTTCGCTTATGGCCAGCGGAATCTGGGTTACTGCGAACACCGCAGCGAATTTAGCGAACGATGCGGCAAATCCGCCGACCGGATCCGGAAAGGCCAGTGCCAGTTGAGCGGAGGTAGTCACATAGGTCAGCAGGTCTCCCAGGGACGCAGCCAGAAATACCGAGATGCCAAAGGGGAGTTTTGCGGTTTTGGCCATGCGGAAGATGGCGGCGGCAGCCAAAGGCCCGACAATCGCCATCGAGAAGATATTAGCACCCAGGGTGGTCAGACCTCCGTGGGCCAGCAAGATCGCCTGGAACAGGAGCACCACTGCGCCGATAGGAGCCATGGCGGCCGATCCGAACAGTATCGCCCCCAGACCGGTACCGGTCGGGTGTGAACAACTGCCGGTGACGGAAGGCAATTTCAGGGCCGAGAGAACAAAAGTGAAGGCGGCGGCAACTCCCAGGAGCATCCGGTGTTCAGGTTGCTCCTTGATTTTTTTGTTGATTGCGTAGAGCCCGCAGGCGACCACAGGGGCCGAGACAACACTCCATCCAATGGCATGTTTGACCGGCAGGAAACCTTCCATGATGTGCATATACAGCCTCCCCGATGTTTCGATGAATGGCGTCCGCAAATAAAAAAAGCCCGTACCTGCACAAAGCAGTATGCGGACTTTTCGTATTCAAAGTCTGATGATGGCTTCACTCTCCCTTTACCACGGGGAACTGACGAGTGTTAAGATCATGGCAGGTCTTCTGGCTCGCGACTCACCCTCCGGGCGCCTTCCCGGTCTTCCAACCAGTGACAAAATGCCCTTTGTCCTCGCTTACAGCGGCGGGTCCGCGGAGGATTTACACCCCTCTTCCCTATCAAGCCCGTCAGGGCACCGTGATCCGTTATTCAACTGTCATACAACCTGCAGATGCAGCCCGGTCAGAATGCCACGCCCCTTGCGGCATGTCAAGAAGGTTATTGACATAAGGTTGTTGCGAATCTACTGTCATTATTGAGAGTACATACACTGAGGGGGTACAGAATGCTTAAAAACAGGGTAATTCTCATTTTTATCATTATCGCCGTGATGCTGCCTTTCATATCGTCCGTACTCGCTTTCTTCACCGAGTGGCTTTTTTTTGCTGAAACCGGCTTCTCATCGGTATTTTTCACAACGCTGTATGCCAAAACAGAGGTAGGGCTGCTGTTCGGAATTGCCCTGTTTACGGTGATGATAGTTAATCTCTTATATGCTGACAGAGCGCAATTCCCTCTTGCAGGCATATATATCGTGGGAGTTGGCGCCCTCCGGATTAACAGGGGTGAAGCTGCGCGCCTTGTTAAACCTGCGGGCATACTGCTCAGCATACTCCTTGCTCTCTTTGCAGGAAATTGGGGCGCCATGCAATGGGAAGAAGTCTTGCTCTTCACAAACAGGGTGAACGTCGGAATCGCTGATCCGGTCATCGGCATGGATATCGGCTTCTACCTGTTCAGCCTGCCGTTCTGGGAGGTACTCAAAGGTTTTACCGGTTCTGCGCTGCTGGTAACTGCGGCCACAGTCGGGGCAGCGTATTTTGTGCGTGGCGGCATCACTCTGACCGATCGCGGTGCAGAGTTTGACGGGAAAGTTCGTCGACATCTTGCGGTTCTGGCCGGTATCTCCGCCTGTGTAATTGCTGCCGGTTTCTATCTGGACGGTTTCAGACTGCTGCTTTCCAATAACGGCTCTTTTTTTGGCGCAGGATACGTGGATGTCAACTCCCGTCTGCTGACCTACCGGATTTTGACATGCCTGACTCCACTGGCAGGCGCCATGCTGGCAGTCGGCATCTGGAAAGGTGCGTGGCGCATGGCACTGCTGCCACCGGTCATCGTTGTCGCAATCTACTTTATCGGCATCCGGGTTTATCCGGGGCTGCTTCAGAAATTCAAGGTAGCTCCCAATGAACTGGCCCTGGAAACACCCTACATCGTCAACAATCTTACGTTCACCCGCCTTGGTTACGATCTGGAAAAAATTGAAACCGTACCTTTCGATGTCGATACGAAGCTTTCCGCTGCCGACATAGCCAACAATGAAGCCACTATCAAAAACATCCGGCTCTGGGATCACGCCCCGTTGCTCAAGACCTACAGTCAGCTCCAGCAAATCAGGACCTATTACAAGTTTTTTGATGTAGATAATGATCGTTACAAAGTGAACGGTCAATACACCCAGGTCATGCTGTCGCCGCGCGAACTTTCCTACGCCGATCTGCCCAGCAAAAACTGGATTAACGAGCGCCTGATATTCACTCACGGCAACGGGATTACCTTCGGGCCGGTCAGCCGGATCAGCAAAGAGGGGCTACCCGAGTTTTTTGTCAAGGATATCCCGCCTGTCAGTCTGGCCGACATCAAGGTATCCAGACCGGAAATTTATTTCGGTGAGCTGTCCAACGACTATGTGGTTGTCAAGACAAGAGTGCCGGAATTCAGCTATCCGACCGCGACCGGAAATATCAATACGACTTATGCCGGAAAAGGCGGCGTGCCGATTGACTCTCTGCTGAAAAAAGCGCTGTTCGCCGCCAGATTCAAGACTGAAAAGATTCTGCTCTCATCTGATATTACCTCCGAGAGCCGGATTATCTACAATCGCAACATCAATGAACGGGTCAGAGCGGTGGCACCCTTTCTCCGTTTCGATGGTGATCCGTACATGGTAGTGGATGAAAAAGGGAGGCTCATGTGGATCATAGATGCCTACACCTATTCTGACCGTCTCCCCTGTTCAAAACCGGTCAACGGAGGCATCAACTACATGAGAAACTCCGTCAAGGCGGTCGTGGACGCCTATGACGGCACACTCAACTTCTATATCAGTGATCCGCATGATATTCTGGTAAAAGTTTACAGCCGGATGTTTCCGGCACTCTTCAAACCTTTCAGCGCCATGCCTGACGACCTGCGCAAACATATACGTTACCCGCACCAGTTCCTCCAGCTTCAGGCCGCCATGTTTTCAGCCTACCATATGACCGATCCCAAAGTGTTCTATAACAAGGAAAACCTCTGGCAGGTTCCCACTCTGGGTGAAAAACCTATGGAACCCTATTACACGATCATGAAACTGCCGGGTGAGAAAGTGGAAGAGTACATTCTGCTGTTGCCGTTTACCCCCTCCAAGCGGGACAACCTGGCGGCCTGGCTGACAGCCCGTTGTGATAGCCCGAATTATGGAAAGATCAGGGCCTACACTTTCCCGCGCGACCGTCTGATCTATGGCCCGAAGCAGATTGACGCCCGCATCAACCAGGATTCCTTCATATCCCAGCAATTGACGCTCTGGAACCAGCGTGGCTCCGAGGTCATCCGGGGGAGCATGCTTGTAATCCCGATTGAAAAGTCACTGCTCTATGTTCAGCCGCTCTTTCTGGCAGCCGACAAATCCGCTCTGCCGGAACTGAAAAGGGTGATTGTCGCTTTTGGTGATGAAGTTGTCATGGAGGAAAACCTGGAACTGGCTCTGCAAAGGCTCTTCGGCGGTAAAAAAGCGGTTGTCGCTGCCGACAGGGGTGTCACGACAGAGCCGAAAGCATCGCCAGCCACGCTGGCCAGGGAAGCGATGGTTATCTATGAGAAGGCGATCAACCTGCAGCGCCAGGGGGACTGGGCCGGATATGGCGAGGAATTACGCAAACTGGAGCAGATGCTGAAGCAGATGGCGAAATAGCCGTATGGTGTCGGCATCGTTGCCGGCGATTCAGATGCTGTCTCGTTTGCTTTTCTGGTCAAATCTGTAACCGACGCCACGCACAGTTTGGAAGTGGATCGGATGAGCAGGGTCGGGTTCGAAGTATTTGCGGAGCCGGACGATGAAATTATCCAGAGTTCTGGTTTCGGTATCGCTGGTGTAGCCCCAGACGGTTTGCAATAATTCACCTCGAGGAATCGCCTGGCTCTCTTTCCGGAAAAATATAGCCAGCACCCTCACTTCCATTTCAGTCAGGTCTATTTCCCCCTGCGCTGTTCGGGCCCGGTAGGAAAGCAGGAATACCTCATTGTCACCAAAGCAGTATCCTTCCTCGACCGGATCGGGGCGATACCAGGACGAGCGTCGCAACATTCCTTTAACCCTCAGAAGAAATTCCACCAGATTAAAGGGCTTGGTGAGATAGTCATCGGCGCCGTTTTCCAGCCCTTCCACCCGGTCGGCGTCGTCGGAGCGGGCAGTCAGCATAAGGATTGGGACGCGAGGATCCAATCGACGTATTGCCCGACAAACCTGAAACCCATCCAGACCGGGCAGCATTACATCCAGAATGATCAGATCAAAATGCTCAACCTCAAGAGTTGTCAACGCCTTCTCGCCTGATTCAAAGTGACTGACACGAAAACCCTCTTCTTCAAGATTGAAGCAGATTCCCCGAGCCAGATGAATTTCATCCTCAACCAGCATAATACAAGGTTTTTCAGTCAGTATCATGTTCGTTCCTCACACCACCGGGAGTTTGATGGTAAATGTACTCCCCCTGCCCGGTCCGTCGCTTGTTACATGGACGGTTCCACCGTGGCTCTTGATGACCGACTCTACAATGTACAGGCCGAGCCCGGTGCCTCTGACGTAGTCACCGTGCTGCTTGACGCGGTAAAACATGCCAAAAACCCGTTTCTGATCCTTTTTTTCAATACCCCGGCCATGATCCATGACAGAAATGGCGAGAGTTTTTTCCGATCTGGCTAACTTTATTGAAATGTCGGGACTTTCGGGAGAATAACGTACTGCATTCTCGAACAGATTACGCAGTACCATGCCCATCTCTTCCGGATCTACCATCGCCTTCACTCCGGGTTCGCTCTCCAGCGAGATATTTCCTCCTTGTGGAAGTTTTGAGCGCTCCTGTTCCACGTAATCGGCGATCAGGGACGAGATATCAGTCAGCCGCCTTTCGGCAGGCTTGCGTCGTTGTTCAAGGCGCGCCGCCATCAACAGGTTGTTGATCAGGTAATGAAGTCGCTCTGTATCGGCCAGCATGGTGCCTACAAACGAGTCAAGCCGCTCTTCAGTCGGTCGACGCAGTCGAATTGTCTCAAGGTGGAGCTGAATGGACGCCAATGGTGATTTCAGCTCGTGCGTTACCTGGGACATGATGTTGCGTTGCTGGGAATACAAGTTTGATTGACGATTCCAGAAGACGAAAATCACATAAACGCCGACCAGAATCAATACCAGCATGACCAGGCCTTCCACCATGACCGGCCAGTTGAAACCCTGTCCCAAAAGCTCGGGACGGTATTTTTCAGCGAGTCCCCGAAATTCGCGGTGCTTGCCGATAAACCAGTAGATCCAGAAAAACACCATTGTGATCCATACCAGTTGAATGGCGATCAGCGCAATAACCGGGTGGAATATTCGGCGCCATAGCATCATGTCTGGTTTTCAATCTCAAAGCTGGTCGGTGCCACCTTTGTTCCTCTCTTCATCTGCAGAATGACTACTCTCTGAAATTCGTAAACTGCATCTCCACATCCAAATCCTTCCCCTTCAACAACTGGATCGCGTCCTGGAGGTCGTCCCGGTTCTTACCGGTCACCCGCACCTGATCATCCTGGATCTGGGCCTGAACCTTTAGTTTACTCTCTTTAATGATTGCAACGATCTCCTTGCCCTTCTCCTTGGAAATCCCCTGCTGGACGGAGATGATCTGGCGCACCATCCCGCCTGAGGCAGGCTCGATCTTGCCGTACTGAAGAGCCTTGATGGATATGGCGCGCTTCAGGAATTTTGACTGAAGTACATCTACGACAGCTTTCAGTTTGTAATCATCATCTGCCAGAATTTTAACAGAATCCTTCTCCTGCGTGATCTGGCATTTGGATCCTTTGAAGTCATAGCGCTGGCCAATCTCCTTGACCGCCTGATTCACGGCGTTATCGACCTCCTGCATGTCTACCTTTGAAACAATGTCGAACGACGGCATGGATGCTCCCTCCAAAATTAAATTCAGGAAGAGGTAAAGAATTTTCTCAAACCTCCACCTTGACCTGTTGACTGAAATGCTATGGCTTCATGATCTCGACCCCCTCGGGGATCCTGAAGTTGAATTTTCCGTTGTCAAGCCCCTTGTTAACCCTTACGCGGCTGTAGTCAATTCGGGTCTGGTTACCGCCGGCATCATGCACGATCGAGGAGATTACAGGGAAAAGATCTTTCACATCGCCGTCGGTCAAAAATCGTTCAACCGCTTCCGCAGATACAGTCAACTGGAGTTTTACAAGAACCGGGCTTGCCTGTTTCGGGATCAGCTCAAGCTGGTAATTTCCATTTTTATCCTGCGATTCTTTTGCAAAGTTTGCATTGAAATCACGTGAAACATGCCCCAGACCAGTCAGATATGAGAGGGCAATCGAATTGCCACCCTTGAACATGTCGGCAACATTGCTGACTAATACCTGCTTATTCTCGGGAAGGTAGAACCAGACCTGTTTGCCGTTGGAAACAATCTGCTGCTTTGGCTTGGCATAGTTGAAGCGGAACATGGCGGTGGCTGAAGCGGGGCGCTTCAGAAAAACCTCGCCGGAAGCTTTTTGTTCTCGATTAACCGCAGATATGGTTGTCTTCTGGGCAAAATCCGCCTGGACATCCTGCAATCCGGCATACCCCTTCTCAAGCGCCGCTACGACATCTTTGAGTGGGGCCGGTTTGTCGGCAGCCACACATACAGTTGTTGTGCCGAGCATGAAAATTCCCGCAAACAGCCACAATAGATAACCTGTCAATTGCATCGCCTCCGTCTGTTTCATAGTGCTCTTTCCTTCCTGATCATTCACTGGCGAATGGAGTTTGTTTAACGGCAGACATAACGCTGGTCTCACGCCAGTGAGGCCGCATCGGCTACAAAGACAACCCGGCCATCACCGGTTATTGTCGCGCCATTTATTCCCCGCAACCGGGAAAGTGGCGACCCGAGAGGCCGGACAAATATTTCTTGCTGGCCGCACAGGCGATCTGCCACGAAGATGACCTGGTTGCCGCCCGTCTCGCATAAAACCGCCGGAATCAGGGCAACACCGGAATCAGGTTGAACAGTCTGTCCCAGAAGACGGTTCAAGCTCCTGACCGGCACAAAAGATTCGTCAACCAGGACCGTTTTTTGTCCGGATTTTTCAATAATCTCAACTGACCTCATTTCAAGCGTACGTTTAACGGAATTTATTGGAAAGGCGAGCTCAAATACACCGCTCATTACCAGAAGAGCGTTAATGATCGAAACCGTTATTGGCAGCCTGATTATAAACCGGCTGCCAAAACCGATTTCCGACTGGATGGTCAGCACTCCACCCAGTGAATGTACGGTCGTTCGAACAGCATCCATGCCGACTCCTCGCCCTGAAACGTCGCTGACCGTCTCGGCCGTGGAAAACCCGGGGGCACATACCAGCATGTAGGATTCCTGCAGAGTCAGGGAAGCAGCCTGTGCTGCGCTTATGATTCCTTTTTCTACGGCTTTTGACTTGAGGCGGTCCGGATCCATCCCGCAACCATTGTCTGAAATGACGATATCCACATGATCCTTGTCACGGACCACTGTCAGGCGGATATCACCGCTGTATGGTTTGCCTGCCGCCACACGTTTGTCGGGAGTTTCCATACCATGATCCACGGCATTTCGCAGGATATGTACCAGAGGCTCGGCTATCTCTTCCAGGATGCCTCGGTCAAGCTCGATATCTCTTCCATCAAGATGGAATGATATCTCCTTGCCCTGCTTGCGGGCCAGATCCCGGACAAGTCGCGGAAACCTCTCTGCAATGAAATCAAAAGGCAGCATGCGAGCCTTGAAAACCTCATCGCGCAGATCCCGCAGGAGAGCCGTCATCTGGCGAATGGGACTGTCAAACTCGATTACACCGCTCCGGCGGGCGCAATCAACCAGGCGATAGCGGTTCGTGATCAATTCTCCGGTAATATTGACGAGGTGGTCGAGCGTCTCAGTTCTGATGCGAATGCTTTTGAATGAGTCTGACGCGCGGAAACGATGTGATGGAGAGGACTGCTGCTCGGAGCTGCCAGTATCCGGTTTTTCGAAGGTTCCGCTTTTTATTGTGTCGGGGTTGAAGAGAGAAAGCCTCTCTATCAGGATGGTTGCTTCCTTGATTGGTTCGCTTCCTGATTCTACCTGTGAAACCATCTCCGACAGATTGTCAGCAGATTCAAGCATAAGATCGGCAAGTTGCGGTACAAAGGATAATTCTCCGCTACGTACACGACTCAACTGGTCTTCCATAATGTGGGCAAGACCGGCAATAGGATCATAGCCCATGGTAGCGGCCATTCCCTTAAGAGAATGCGCGTGCCGAAAAAGCTCGTCAATCGTGAGCTTGTCTCCGCCGGTATCTTCAAGCTGAACAATCAGCTCGTTGAACGTGTTGAGATGTTCGCGTGCTTCGGAGACGAACAGATCCCGGTACTGGGACATGTCCATATATCAGCCCTCCGGGTTTTCCTGAAAAATAGGAACCATTTCATAACCTCTATCCTACCGCTTGAGTTTGCCAAGCAGAAGCTCATTCACCACAGACGGATTGGCTTTACCTTTACTTGCCTTCATGACCTGTCCCACGAAAAAACCAAAAACTTTTTCCTTCCCGCCACGATACTCTTCCACCTGTCCTGCATTGGCGGTCATGATCTCATCAATGATGGACTCGATTTTCCCGGTGTCAGATTCCTGGACAAGTCCCTGTTCTTCTACGATCACCTGAGGTGCTTTGCCACTCTGCCACATCTCTTCAAAGACCGTCTTGGCAATTTTTCCGGAAATCGTACCGTTGTCAATCAGCCTCAAAAGTTCCGCCAACCTCGATGGAGTAACCGGGCAGGCTTCTATTGACGCACCACTGTCGTTAAGGGATCTTGTAATCTCGCCCATCACCCAGTTGGCAACCATTTTGGCATTTCGGTGTTCTTTCACACCTGCCTCGAAATACTCTGCCAGCGACCGACTGGCTGTCAACACCTCGGCGTCGTATTCCGGCAGCCTCAATTCGTCGACAAAACGTTGACGTCGCTGTTCCGGTAACTCCGGCAATTTCTTCCGTGTGCACTCTACCCACTCTTCACTGATAACCAGCGGCACCAGATCGGGATCTGGGAAGTAACGGTAATCATGGGCCTCTTCCTTGCTGCGCATCGAACGGGTTGTGCCCGAGTTGGGATCAAAGAGGCGCGTTTCCTGAACAACATTTCCTCCTTCTTCGATCAAGTCGATCTGACGCTGGATCTCATATTCTATGGCCTGTTTGACAAACTTGAAAGAATTGACATTCTTGATCTCGGCACGCGTACCAAGTTTGTCAGAACCAACAGGCATAACCGAGACATTGGCGTCGCACCGGAAACTTCCCTCCTCCATGTTGCCGTCACAGATGTCGAGCCACGTCACGATCTGGTGCAATTTTTTCAGATAAACCACCGCCTCATCAGACGAGCGCAGGTCCGGCTCGGAGACCACCTCCAGCAGTGGCGTGCAGGCCCGGTTAAGGTCGACACCCGAACCGTCATCCAGGCCGGAGACATCACCATGCACCAGTTTTCCGGCATCTTCTTCCATATGGATGCGGGTGATGCCGATCCGCTTCAGTTCCTGACCTTCAACCTGGATATCCAGCCAGCCACGCTGGCAGATCGGGTCTTCAAACTGACTGATCTGGTACCCTTTGGGAAGGTCCGGGTAGAAGTAGTTTTTTCGTGCGAAAATGCTGCGTGGAGCTATGGAGCAATTGGTGGAAAGCCCTGCCTTGATGGCAAATTCAACGACCTTATTGTTCAGCACCGGCAGTGCGCCCGGCATACCGAGACAGACAGGGCAGGTCTGGGAGTTGGGCTCTGCGCCGAATTGCGTCGAACATCCGCAGAATATCTTGGTATCGGTCTTGAGTTGGACATGGACTTCAAGTCCGATGACGGGTTGGTATTTCATTGATTTGCTCCGGTGAAAATATTTTCGATGGCAATCAGCACAAGTACAAGAGTCATCGGCTTCGATTCTACTACCAAGTCACCGTTATGCTGATGATCTGGAAAGGTTGTAATTTCAGGATGATGTGGTGCATTATCCCATCTTCTGCGAAGCGTTCCTCTGCTTGTTTGCCAATGGTAGCTGTATGTCTTGCGTACAATTTTGCCTGATACTATCTGGAGATATTCAGCAAATTCAAGTATTGAGCCGTCTGAAAGTCGGCATTTTACCCGTATAAAACCGTCGTTGCTGCCGGTCATTTCTCTGACAATTTTAAAAGATGTCACCAGTTCATTAAGAATCAGAGCTTGGCGGATTTCATCGAAGTTAGAGGTTATCATTTCAGCTCTGCAAAAGTGAGCGTTCTGCCAGCAGACGGTCGCGCATCATGACAAGTGACGCCCATTCGATAAAATCCATATCATCTCCTACTGTGCCTGCCTGGTACTCTTTAAAAAATATTTCGGATGATTTTCCGTAGCTGCGCTCGTAACGGTTCAGCGCCTGCTGAACATCTTTAAGTTCTTTATGGAGCTTGGCAACCCTTGTGGAAAACAACTTGGCTATTGTTTTTGAAATAAACGGGTCGTCACCGTGAAGGGTAACAAACTGTTCAAATTTGTGCGCAATGGCTAGTGTGTTTGGCATAATTTCTCCTCAGTGAAAGATCAAACTTCATAAAATCTACATGGAATAAATTTACCGATTTCAATAAGAATAGTCCTGTTTTTTTGAACAGTTATAATGTTAGACCATATCGGTGACGTCAACCAAATGGTCAGTGTTTTGCAATGACCTTAGCGCAGTACGCACACTCTGTAACACTTCTTCTGCTGGATATTCAAGGGCTTTACCGGCATGAAGTTCAGCAAGACGTCGCTCTGCTTCATCAACCCATAGCTGGAGGTTTTCAGATCCATTCATCTCAAATACCCATTCAAAATCTCCGCCTTCTTCCCTTCCGCCGCCACAATCGCCGCCTTTAACTCGCGGATACGTTTTTCGCGGGTGTCCAGTTCGGTGACGATACGGGTTTGGTCTTTGATTGGAGGAATCGGAATTTGATAGTTTTCGAGAAACGTTTTTGGAACTCTTCTATGCCCGGATGAACCGGTCATATGCTTTTCCGCCTCTTTTCTGAAAATATCACGATTGATGAGATAATAAAGGAATTTTCCTGAGATGGCCTTGCTTGGGCGAAGTACAAAAAACTCCGTACTACCAAATCCGACATTATTCGTCAGCCCTTCAACATAGCCGCATTTTCCATTTTCCATACAGGGGGTGATTTTGGCGCGGATTACGTCACCATTTGCAAAACAGGTATATCCTTGTTTAACCTCAGTTAATTTTCTTGCAGCAATAGTTTCAATGACACCTTCGTTACTGACAGAAGCCATTTCAATAAAAGAGAACTCCATATCGTCAGCAAGTCCACGAATATGATTTTTACCCGGATTTATTTCTGAAATGCTACCAATCGCAGCCAAGGGGTATGTGAGGTTGGTGATTGTTTTTTGAATTTCATCCTGTAACAGGTCAATCTCTACAGCCTCTCGTGCCGACTGCTTCTCAACGGATTCTATTTCTTCAATGATTTTTTGTTGGATATCAAGTGGTGGGAGAGGGATAAATATGTCATCAAAGGTACGAATGGTTATGGAGTCAAATTTGGAACCATATGCATTCAGCTTAAACTGAGCAACTTCTCTTAATAGTGCGTAATAGAGAAAACCGTTATCAATTTCGTTTCTCCCCCGTAATCCACAACAGGATTGATTGAAAGTCATCGGAATAGCAAGATGGGCTAATGCTCCGACTGTACCGCGTGCAGAAATAATCAAATCGCCCGGTTTAAGCCACGTTGCATTGCTGTTATTCAAACCTTTTTCAGTTATGGCCTTTTCACTCGTACTTACCCATCTGGAATCGTTGTTAAAATCAGCAACACTCAACCACGGAATATCACCATTCCAATATTCGGGAATACTGGTATTTGGTGTTCCACCACTGATAATTTCAATTAAATCAGACTGTCTTTTTGTCGGCCATTTTGATTCAACTGCAATTGTTTTTTTGGGAGTCAGGAATATCTGCTTATCAAATTCAATCCGTGAAAAGTCCATCATATCAATCAGCCGGGCATAGCTGACGTGGTCGGCTACGTCGGGGTGGATGCCGTTAACTCCCTCCCCTTCAAGGGGAGGGTTGGGGTGGGGATGGGGTATATTTTGAGCTGCCGCGCTTGCAGACGAACCCCATCCCCCTCCTAACCTCCCCTTTGAAGGGGGAGGGACAAAACCGTCACCCCCACCCTGACCCTCCCCCGTCAAGGGGGAGGGGATATTCAAAAACGCCTGCCGAATATAACTGTTAACCTTTGCCGGATTACCAAAATCTGCCTCATCATACAGCTTACCGGTACCGACAAACTTCATCCCCTCCTGGCCGCGCCGCTTGCTCCACTCGTAGCCGAGAAAGGCCTTTTCTTTCTCCTTATCCCCCGATTTGACTATCACCACCTGCTGGCCATGAGCCAAACAGAAATAGAAAAACTTCTCCTTTTCCCGCTCCAGCGTCTTTACCAGAAACAAAAACTCCAACTCATCCTGCTGTATTTTAACCGGCTTCTTTTTGAATCCGACATTCTCTTTCAACTTCACAATCTCAGTCAAACCATCGAACCAGCGGCGGTAGGCGGTCAAAAACTCACCCTTCTTCAACTCATCAGTCGGCTGCTTCTGCACCAGGCTGACATAGTCATCGTAGCCCACGCCAATCTGACGGCAGTAATTCTGGAGTAGATGATTATCCTGAAATTCAGGATCGTCAAACACCTTGCCACCTTTCTGAGTCCGCCCCAAAGACCACTTCTTTTCCAGGTGCAGGTCGTCCGGTCGATATCCCTTGCGTAACAGGCGATCAACACATTCGAGGACAACAAAATTTTCAGGATGGGAAAAGTTGGCAGTGGTGTCATCGCCAAGTTGTATACCGGCAGGATAAATGATCTTCTTCTTGCGCTCGTCTATGGTGATGGCACACTCGTGATGGGCATACCATTTCTGGTTTACGCCGCCATCGGCACTGAATTGAAGCGCTTCTTTAAAAGCTGTCAGGTTATCGTAATTCAAGCACAGGGCTCCAAAACATTCTCAAATCGCAGCCTTCCGTTTATGCCAATCAGTAACCTGCTCAAAAGCGTAGCCGGCCCTGAGGATGGTCTCCTCGTCGAACGGCCTGCCGATCAACTGAACCCCGACTGGCAGGCCCGATGCAGAGAAACCGGCCGGAATTGATATCGCGCAGGTGCCGGCCAGGTTAACCGGAATAGTGAAAATATCGGACAGGTACATCTGCAGCGGATCGTTGATTTTTTCACCGATTTTGAAGGCAGGGGTCGGCGCCACAGGAGTCAGCATTATATCAACGAGTGAAAACGCCTTGATAAAATCATTCATTATCAAAGTCCGCACCTTCTGCGCCTTGACGTAATAGGCGTCATAATAGCCTGATGACAGAGCGTAGGTACCAAGCATGATGCGGCGCTTGACCTCCGCCCCGAACCCTTCACTGCGGGTTTTGGTCATCATATCGATCAGTCCTTCGGCCTGTTCACTGCGATGTCCGAAGCGGACCCCGTCGTAACGGGCCAGGTTCGAACTGGCCTCTGCGGTGGCGATCAGATAATAGGTTGCCACAGCATAATCGGTGTGCGGCAGCGAGATCTCGACAAATTCGGCACCGAGCCGCCGGAACGTTTCAATGGCAGCATCCATGGTTTTCTGTACTTCCGGGTCGAGACCGGAGATAAGATATTCTTTCGGCAGGCCGATCTTCAGATCTTTTACGCCGCGTGTCAGGGTAGCATTGTAGTCTGGTACGGGAGTATCGACGCTGGTGGAGTCTTTTGGGTCATGTCCGGCAACAGCGCCCAGCATGATAGCACAGTCCGTCACGTCACGGGTCAACGGCCCGACTTGATCGAGAGACGAGGCATACGCAATGACTCCATATCGTGAGACTCGACCGTATGTCGGTTTCAGACCGACACAGCCACAGTGCGAAGCCGGTTGCCGGATGGAACCGCCGGTATCGGTACCCAGTGCGGCAGTGACCTGGCGAGCGGCAACGGCAGCAGCCGAGCCACCGGAGGAACCACCCGGGATGCGAGTCGTATCCCAGGGATTGCGGCAAGGTCCAAAAGCACTCGATTCGTTGGATGACCCCATGGCGAACTCATCCTGGTTCAATTTTCCCAGCAGGACGGCACCTCTTTCACGCAGTTTTTCCCACGAAGTCGCACTATAGGGTGGAACAAAATTACTCAGTATCCGGGAACCGCAGGTGGTGCGGATACCTTCGGTCAGGAAGATATCTTTGATTGCCAATGGAATTCCGGTCAATGGGTTCATGTTGCCCGAAGCAATATGACGATCAGCCGCCTCGGCGCTGGCCATAGCCTGGTCCGCTGTGACGGTGATAAAGGAATTTATCTGCAGATTCAGTGCATTAACACGTGCCAGCATGGCACCGGTAGCTTCAACAGAGGAAATCTGCTTCTCCTTAAATGCATGGTGAAGCGCGTGTAAGGTAAGATCAAATATATTCATGGTGAGGAGTCCTTGTTCATTCGATTACTTTGGGCACTTTGTAAAAAGTATCTACCCGTTGTGGAGCGTTTCCAAGTGCCTGTTCTACTCCGATGGATGATCGTACCACATCTTCACGGAAGGCGTTCTCCATCGGCACTGCGTGCGAGGTTGGAATGACTCCTTCGGTATCAAGTTCCCTGATTTTTTCTACATATCCGATAATGGCATCCATCTGACCTGCAAACAGATTTTTTTCACCATCTGTCAGTTCGAGTCGGGCCAATCGCGCCACATGTTCAACATCCGCCAGCGTTATCTTCATGGATTCAACTCCAAGCACTGAGAAACAGGAAAGGTGAGTTAGCAAAATTGTTCCTGCCAAAACCGCAGAAACAATGTAGATGAATGGGTGATAGTTGACGGGGTAACTGAAAAAGCTTCATCCTTGAGTGTTAGCGGATGTATCCGGTTTCATCAGCAGGTCTTCCATTTTGGCGACCATATCAGGTGGGATTTGATATATGACATTGTTACGGCTATCCAGAAATTTGGTGCGTACTTTACCTTGCAGATTGTATGACACAACGACATGACTGATCACGTTATCCGGTCTGGCACTATTTTTAATGCCGGCGACTGAAGAGTGTTTGGGAAGTTGTTTAACCGCAGGAGAATCCTTGGCGCCTGTATTCGGGTCAACAACGACCGGTTGCATAACCTTGTTTACAGGCTGGTCGTTCTTCGGAGCATTCTCCATTATTGACTTGCCAGGAGAAACTGTCACATTTGGCGTCTGCGCATGAGACGCAGGCACACTTCCCGTTATCGAAACCGCACTCATGATCAACTCCGTTTCCCGCCGCGAAAGAAAGTCTAGAGATGGCAATAGTGTTAGTGATTAAACCCTTTTGCTATAGTACCAGTTATTACAAAAGAATTAAAGGATTTTTTCGTCATTGGTCATACGGTTCAGATCAGTTGATCAACTGCGGTTATCTTCTTCAACGGTACGGGAGACGAGTTCAATTCTGAATTCAGCGCCTCCGTCACTATTCCGTGCCGTCAGGACGCCACCCATGTTCTGTTCAATTATTACCTTGGACATGTACAAACCAATGCCGGTTCCCTTCCCGACATCTTTGGTACTGAAATATGGATCAAATATCCTGGTAATAATCTTTTCGTCTATTCCGCCACCATTATCCCAGACAGTCAATATGGTGTGATCCTCGTCGCTGAATGCCTTGATGAGGATACGCGGGACTTCAACCTTGCGCTCCGTGAGGACGTCCTTCGCGTTGTTCAGAAGGTTCAGTACTACTTGAGAGTATTCGTTGTAATACCCGAACGCGGTTACGGCATCATGTACCTCAATCTCAACGGAGATATTGAGGTGCCTGAAACTGGCGGATACAAGAGCCAACGTCCTGTTCAGCAGTTCTGCTACCGAAATTATGGTCTTTTGTTTGTCATAGCGGAAAAAATTGCGGAAATCGTCTATAGTTCGGGACATGAATATGATGGTATCCATCGCTTTATCATTTTCAGTCGTCATCTCCTCCGGCGTGAGTCGCCCCGTCTCGAAGCTGATCTTGATATTCTGAACGATCAAACCGAGGTTGTTAAGCGGTTGTCGCCACTGGTGAGCGATAGAGTTGATCATCTCGCCCATGGCAGCATCGCGGCTTTGCTGGATCAGCATCTGATCCTTCTGCCGGATATCATGCAGCGATTTTGCAATTCGTTCCTCCAGTGAATCATTCAAGGCCTCAAGCTGCTGTTGTTTCGCCGCCAGAGCTTCCTGCGTCCTCTGCCGCTCCGCCACTTCCTGTTCCAATATGATGGTCTGTTCATGCAGAGATTCTTGTTGACGGTCCAGAGTGCTCAGCATTGTGTTGAACGTCGTCACCATTATTCCGATTTCATCCGTAGTCTGAATGTTTATCCGTCGTTCATCCGCCATTTTTTTCGGCAGCAGCTCCATATGACTGGTCACGGCTGCCAGCGGCGCCAAAAAGTGTCTCATGATAAACCAGCTCATGAACAGCAGAGCAACCGTGTAGACAAATATCGCGATACCGAAATAGCGCTTTGCTTTTTCAAGCGGGGCATATGCTTCGGCGCTGGGGTAGTTGGCCCCCAGAAACCAGGGCGCCACCTGTAAGTGCTTTATGGAGGTGATCATGGGTATGCCATAGGAAGTAACGGTCTCGCCACTCCCTTCGAAACCTTTGAATGCCTGATCCACCAGTTTGTTGACCCCGGGGGGTGCCGCCGGCTTCATGATTCTGCTTTTATCCTGATGCACGATCAGTGTCCGGTTCATAGCAGCGATGAAGATGGACCCGCCTTCGCCGATTCTGGTTCTGGACAGGTCCGCCAGAATATTCTTCCCCAACAGGTTGAGGCTTCCGGTCATCATTCCTGTCAATTTCCTCTGTTTGTCAAAGATCGGTACGGTCATCACGATAGCCGGTTGGCCGGGATTGTGGGTGGATATGTACGGGTCGGATATGTATGGTTGACAACTGGTGATCGTCTTTTGCACCCATTCACGAAATGACAGATCTTTGCCGCGACGGTTTAGTCTGAAAGGACTCTCGACTATCAGTATGCCGTCTTTATTGATAAAGAAGATGCCGTTATCGAAGATGGAAAGCAGTCCCACATTCTCGTTGAGAAACCGCTGACCGTTGTCCGGATTGACAAATACATCATCAGGAGCGATCGCGGCAACCGACTTCAGGGCGTTCTGGGCTATTCGGAGCTTGTCGTCGATATTACCTGCCAGACTTGACACAAGGGAAAACTGTTGGGTGGAAATAGATTTCCTGAAGGTCTGTTCAAAGAAAACGAAGGTGAAATAGGAAGCGGTGGTCACAAATAAGACAAACAGCACAGAAACTGTGAGTGCGATTTTGGTTTTCAGACTCATATCAGGGCACCAAAAGATCTGGAAGGCTTTTCAGCCAAAATCGGCTCATTGGCTATCGTCCGAATAGAACCATCAGGCACCATACATCAAAAACGGAGACACAATCAAGACAACTTCTGTTTTTTTCGTTTACTACCCGTTCAGCAACTTCACCGTCGCCCTGCCATCGACGTAATAATCGACGATATTGTAACATCCATAATTCTGCTCAATGTTGAACATTCTGGCCAGCGGCGCTCCGATGGCATTCAGCAGCACGATGCGGTTGACTCCGCCATGCCCGACAACAAGAACCTCCTGCCCTTTATGCCTTTCAACAATTTCGTTGATGACCGGCATTACACGCGCCTCGACATCCAGCAGACATTCACCTTCCGGTACGCGATGGTTGACCAGGTCAGCAAGCCGCGCCCGCCATTCATCCGGCCGGTTCTCCCGGATCTCCTGCCAGGTCAAACCTTCCCAGATGCCGATATTCAGCTCGCGCAACTCTCGCCGGGCGACCGGATCAATGTCGATATTCTGACAGATGATCGCTGCGCCAACGGAGCAGCGCGACAAGTCACTCGTGTAGCAGGCGGAGATTCCGGTATTCGCCAGGCGCTCTTTCAGCACATGGTACTGTTCGATACCGACGTCTGTCAGTGCTACGTCGGCCTGTCCGTTGTAGCGGGGCTGGTCATGTCCAACAACCTGGCCGTGGCGGATGATGTGGATGCGGGTATGAGGTGTCATCGATAAGGCTCCTGTCTGGTTCAATCACGATGGTCGGGTATATGAGCTTTCGTTGCTGTAAAAGCAATAATGATCCATCCGTAAAAAGTAAAATACTGTAACAGCCTAAAGTATTTGTATAAATAGCAAGTTTCAACTTGACGCCAAGTCGGTTTTGTGGTAACGGTTCGATACTTGGGCTCATGATCATTCAGCAGATGGAAGACCTTTCGGACGAAGAGGCTGCCAGACAGTTCGCCTTCAACATACAGTGGCATTACGCTCTCAACATCACTGGCAACTCTGATAAAGCCTGCTATATATGCCCCAAAACCATATGGACAATGCGTGACAACTCTCGCAACCGATGACAGACACGGTAAAAATGATCGCCTACCGTGCCGAAACAGCTATAGTCGCACTATTACGGCGCTACCTGAATAAGGAGGAAGAGGCCCGTGCTCTTGCGAGAGGACTATTTGTCTCTTCTGGCGACATTGAACCGGACAGGTCCGACGAAGACTTGCTTCAGGCGTCCAGAACGATCTTTTAGAGTAACCAGAGACGTCAGACGAATGGTATCTCCGATGGGTGGTAAAACCAGCTGCTTGTAGATTTCAATAGACTGCCGGAGTTCTTGGGCGCGGTTAGCCTGTCCCTGTGCCAGATATGAAGCTTCCAGTGCTGTTGTGTCATATTTGTTGTCAGGCTGGTTTTCTTCGTTGATTGCGGCTTTGTGGGCTGTTCTGGCCGCATTGACGAAAAGCTCCAAGTCGTGGTTCAATTGCGCGAGAATCAGAGAGATTATCTCTATTTTAGCGACGTTAGCGACCATGATTGGCTAAAAAGGATTTGGCACAGGTTCTGGTTTGGCCAAGGTTATTCGCTCCGGTAAGTCTATTTATTTCCATTTCTGCCACAGTAAATGATAATGACCTCAATCGAACGAACTTCGTGCCCATTCTTTCATGAAGGCTCGAAGTTCGTCATTTTCGAGTAACCGCATCTTCTCTGCATCTTCATTCGTGGTTATCTCCCAACCCCCTACACCCCGCCATGCGTACACCCAGTAACGGGAACACTGCTCACATTGATAGAGATCGAAATCAAACTGATATACATGGGGTAGTTCCATCAGATATCGAGCGTCGGCGTTGTCGCAGCAGGGGGACTCTTTTCTCATCTGATTAATCTCCATACCAAGGTATTGTCGTCTATCAGGCGTTTTCGTGACCTATCCTGTAACAGGAACTGTAGCAGCAGAAGTACGTTTACGCATTCGTTTGTATAGCCAGTTTAGAAGCAATGTCCCATTAACACCGACCACAAGAGCAAAGAGAAGTGCCATTGCATGCCCCGTACGAGCACGTACTGGAATAATGGTATTGCCAAAAACTCGATAGTCACTGCAAAAAATATAGTCGTCGGTATTGTAGGTCACCTCAATTCGTTGCTCACCAATGTCCTCAATAAAAGCAGGTTTTGAGACGAGTAAACCGATTTTACGCAATACCCTGATCCGCGATCTCTTCCGGAAATTGGACCTTGGCCATCGCCAGTCTATCGCGGGTCAGATATCCGCCAGTTCCTCTTCAAAAGATTGGCGAGTCTTGTTTTCAAGCAGATGGCTTTGATCCCCTTCTACCCATTGGAAGTGCTCTACCAATTCGGCAGCCTCGGCAATGAGAGCCATAGAGAGGTTCTTTGGGGAGTGGTACTAAAAACTCTCAGATGGTCGCGAAGCGCCTCCAACGATTCAATAGCCATATTTATTCCTCGTGTCTAAATATGCTTGATAGGTGGTTTGGGCTGAAACTTTGGACAGCGACATAATATAATGATTGACGTTTTTACTCCAATATTTTCTAAACTAAGAATCTCAATCGGAACGGATTCCGCTATCACTTTGACTCTGATATCCTTTCCAGAGGCTGTAAACTACCCCAAGAAAACATTCTTCCCGAGCAACGTAACGTGAAAGACCACCTCAGGGTGGCCTTTTCTGCGTGTGTGCCCGACAGGGTGCGTGGGGCGTAAGCCCAATCGAATAAGTTGAGGTAGCCGATCCGAGACTTGGAGATGCATGTCCTCTACGGGGGTATCTGTTTTTTTATGTTTTAACGATGTCAGCAGCATAACCAGCGGCGAGTTTATGTCGTCTGGTCTTTGCGTAGATTTATGCTGGTTCTGGTTCTATTAAAGATGACGCAATGAAATATAACACACAGCCCCCCGGTGGCACCCTTATGCCACTTCTGTTTTTCATTTTTCTATATAAAACAGTACGTAATACCCTCATGCAGTTATACGCTCCTCTGTCAGTATGTATTTCACTGTGGCGAAAGCCCCCCGATTCTGCTACCCTCTACCGACATGAAATCGCAACACGTTGCCGACATTTTGCTGCTACGTGGTCCAGTGTCTCTTTCGCATTTGTTTGCAGGTACTTTTCTGCACGAGGGTGATAAAGCGATTGATGCCACCTGCGGCAATGGCTATGACACCCTTGCATTGGCCAAACTGACCGGTTCATCCGGCCATGTATATGGATTCGATATACAGGAGCAAGCCATCAGAGAAACGTCACGCAGGCTTGCTGAGGCAGGTCTTGCTGGGAGGGTAACCCTCCTGCAGATCGGTCACGAAAAGATGGAGCAGCTTGTACGTAGCCCGGTTAAGGCAGTTCTGTTCAATCTGGGTTACCTTCCGGGAAGCGACCATATGATCATGACTCGCCCGGATACGACCAGGATTGCGATGAACCACTCCCTGAAACTGCTCGAGCCGGGAGGTATCGTGTTGATAACCGTTTACCCCGGGCATGACGGAGGAACTGACGAACAGCATGCGGTCGATGACTGGGCAGCCGGTCTTGACCCGCGGAAATACCATTCCTGGCGCATGGGACAGATGAACGTTATATCGGACGCCCCTTACTGTGTTCTCGTCCAGAAGGCGGCCTGAAATGCTGCGAAACCTGCTTCCCTTTATCGTCATCCTGCCGTCTCTGGTCTATTCATTGATCTCGCTGGTGTGTGCGGTCAGATTCTTCAAGGGGCGGGCAAAAACTTCTGAAGTTACCTTGCCTCCTGCCCCTGCCCCCTTGACCCTGCCCGGTGTAACAATTATCAAGCCGATCAAAGGCATGGACGCCGACAGTTATGATAACTTCGCCTCGTTCTGCCGGCAGCAGTTTGCGGGTCCGTTACAGTTGCTTTTTGCCGCTGCCTCGGCTGATGATGAGGCTGTGCCGGTCATACGTCAGTTGATAGCTGATTTCCATTCGCACGATATCGCACTGGTGATCAATCCGGCCATTCATGGTCCAAATTACAAAATATCAAATGTTATCAATGCTTTTTATCAGGCCAAGCATGAAATTATTATTGTCTGCGACAGCGATATACGTGTCACAACCGATTATCTGCAATCCGTTACATCTCACTTCAGCGATCCGCAGATCGGTCTGGTGACCTCGCTCTATCGTACTTCTTCTGTACATGGCATGGCCACTGCCATTGAAGCAATCGGCTTTACGGCAGAAATGATTCCCAATGTGATGGTGGCGTTGCAACTTGAGGGGCTGTCTTTCGCGCTGGGGGCCTCAATGGCGGTCAGGAGAGATGCTCTGGCCTCCATAGGGGGTTTTGAATCACTGGCTGCTTATCTTGCCGATGACTACCAGTTGGGCAACAAAATTTTCCATTCCGGATGGCAGATCGTCCTGGATGGTTGTTTAATTGAAAGCATGGTGAAGACCGAGGATCTGGTATCAGTGCTCTCAAGGCAGTTGCGCTGGGCTCGCACCATGCGAGTCAGCCGCCCAGGCGGCTATCTGGCCTCCGGCATGACTCTTCCCTTTCCCGCAATCCTGCTGGCAACGCTTGTCGCCACTTCACTGACGTCAGGGCTCACCGCTGTGCTTCTGCTCTATACCGTGCGCCTGACCGTCAGCACGATCTTCAGCCGCAGGTTCGTTCAAGATGACCTGTTGCCGCGCTGGCTCTGGCTGTTGCCGTTACGGGATATGCTGGCCTTTTTTACCTGGGCGCTCTCTTTTCTCGGCAACCGGGTCGAATGGCGTGGCAGCAGATTTATTCTCAGACCGGGTGGAAAGATTGAAGAACTGGTCTGAGCGCAGGACACGGAGCGCCCGTCATGGCAATGGAGGTTTGAATGCCACGGCAACCACATTACGTGCGTTTAGCAGTTTCAATTCCAGTTCTTTCTTCCTTTACATTTTCAAATTTGGTGTTATATAAGCTACGTTTTATTTATTGAGGTACGTTCGTGTCAGCTGTAATTCAATCCATAGGCCATTATGCCCTCGCTTTTGTATGCGAACTGGGGAGGATGGGGAATTTTCTTCTGTATTCCGGCTACATGATTGTCCGGCAACCCGGCAGCCCGCTGCACATCCTTAAACAGATCAGGTTCATCGGCACAAAATCTCTTTTCGTAATCGTCTTGACAGCCGGATTTACCGGCATGGTTCTAGGGCTGCAGGGGTATTACACGCTTGCCAAATTCGGCTCGGAGGGGATGTTAGGAACGGCCGTTGCCCTGTCATTGATCCGCGAGCTTGGGCCGGTACTGGCTGCTCTGATGGTAACCGGTAGGGCGGGAAGCGCAATAACAGCCGAGATTGGTATCATGCGCATCAGTGAGCAGATTGACGCACTGGAAACCATGGCGCTTGACCCCTTCAAGTATCTGGTTACCCCAAAATTAATCGCCGCCCTGATTTCTCTGCCGTTGTTATGCGCAATCTTTGACGTTGTAGGTATCTACGGTGGCTGGCTTGTCGGCGTCAAGCTTCTGGGGGTCAACCCCGGCGCCTATTTCTATGAAATGGAGAAGTCTGTCGTCTGGCGTGACGTCTACTCCGGTTTTGTGAAATCCTTTTCTTTCGGCCTGATCATCGCCTGGATCGGCTGCTACAAGGGGTATTACGCCGGACACGGCGCTGAAGGGGTTTCCAAAGCCACAACCGAATCGGTTGTGTTGACGTCCGTACTGATTCTGGTATGGGATTACTTTCTGACATCGGTGCTGCTCTGAAATGATACGTCTACATAATGTGTACAAGTCGTTCGGCACACAAAAGGTTCTTGACGGACTCAGCCTCAAAATCCCTGCGGGGAAGATCACGGCGATCATTGGTCCCAGTGGCGAAGGAAAGAGCGTTCTCCTTAAGCATTTGATCGGCCTTTTGCAGCCGGACAGCGGACAGATCGAGGTCGATGGCGAGAACATCCTCGCTTTACGCAGATCACAACTGAACCGTATTCGCGAAAAGTTCGGCATGCTGTTCCAGAATGTGGCGCTCTTTGACTCGATGACGGTTTTTGAGAATGTCGCTTTTCCGTTGCAGGAAAAAACCGCTTTTCCAATGGACGAGATCCGCAGACGCGTTCTTTCCGCTCTTGAAGATGTCGGTTTGAAAAACATTGAACACAGGTTTCCGGATGAACTTTCAGGCGGAATGAAAAAACGGGTCGGCTTGGCCCGAGCGGTTGTATTGAACCCCAGGATCATTTTGTTCGACGAACCGACCACCGGCCTTGATCCGATCATCAAGCGAGCGATTCACCAACTTATCAAGGATACCCACGCGAAGTTCGGTTTTACGGCGGTAATTGTATCTCATGAGATACCCGAAATTTTTGATGTAGCCCAGAATGTGGCCATGCTGTTCCGTGGAGAAATCCTGCAGCACGGCACTCCGGAAGAGATTATGCATTCAGACCATCCGGCAGTCAGGCAGTTTATTAGCGGGAGCCTTGACGGTCCGATACAGATGATGTAGTGAGGGGCAGATATGAACGGCGCAAAACTGGAAATGATGGTTGGCTTGTTTATGATCATCGGTATTATATGCTTGGGGTACATCTCGATCAAGTTGGGCAAAATGGAGTTTGGTGGAGGAGATTATTACATCATATCTGCTGGATTCGATTCGGTTTCCGGCCTTAAAACGGGTGCGCGGGTTGAGGTAGCCGGAGTCGAGGTGGGCAAGGTGGACCAAATAATGCTGGACATGAAAAGCGGTGATCGGGCATTGGCCTACCTCAAGATAAAGAACGGCGTCAAGATCACCGATGACGTGATTGCATCGGTCCGGACCAGTGGCATAATCGGTGACAAGTTTATTAAACTGAAACCGGGTGGTTCCGAGCGCTTGCTGAAAAACAACGATCAGATTCGCGAGACTGAATCGGCCATCGACATAGAAGAGCTGGTCAGTAAATTCATTCATGGAAAGGTTTGATGACAGGATCAGGACGATGAAAAGTATTATTTCCGGAATTGCGCTGATAGGAACACTCTCGCTGCTTTCAAGTACTGCCTTTGCTGTTGAGGATGGCGCTAAAACCAGATTGGTTCTGGATCTGGACGATTGTGTACGCATTGCACTTAGGGCTGCTCCCGAATTGGGCGAGGCTCAAGCCGACATTGATCATACTTCCAGCAAATTGGACGAGGCCAAATCCTTTCGCTACCCACAGATAGAAGTCCTCACGCTGTTCGGCCCGGCACCCCCGGCTCGCAGACAGGACGTTTCTCCTATAGTCGCTTCCGACAAGACCTTCAAGTTTAATGAACTGACCTGGTTCAGCAGTGCTGATGCCACCATCATCCAACCGCTCTACACCTTCGGTAAGATCTCCGGAAATATGAAGGCTGCCACTCATGGAATAGAGGTGGACCGTTCTCGCAAGGATCAACGGGCCAACGAAGTTGTCCTCAAGGTCAGAGAATATTATTTTGGCTTATTGCTGGCGCGTGAGCTGAAAGAGGTGGTTCTGGAGGTTCAGGAAACTCTGCACAAGGCGCGCGACAAAGCGCAGAAGATGCTGGACGCGGGTACCAGCGGTGTAGAAGAAATAGATATGTTCAAGCTGGCTGCTTTCTCAGGAGAGGTTGCCAAATATCTGGAAGAGGCAAAAAAAGGTGAAAATCTGGCTCTGGATGCTCTCAAAACCCGTCTGGGTCTTCCAATGTCGGCCCAGTTTGAAATCAGCGGTGAGCGGCTGACGCTGGATGAAGTATTAACTCCCGAGTTTGAGGTTTACGTGGGAAAAGCCCGCGCCAGACGTCCCGAATTCCGACAGATCGCTGAGGGGCTGAAAGCCCGTTCGGCACTGCTTGAGGCGGCACAGGCCAATTATTATCCTGATATATTCCTGGGTGGCCTGGTTTCATGGGCCTACGCAGATGACCGAGATCGTATCCGTAACCCTTATATAAACGACCAGTTCAGACATCTTATCGGTGGAGTGGCGCTGGGGGCACGCTGGAAACTGGACTTCGGCATTACCGGGGCCAGGGTGGCAGCCGAGCGAGCCCAGTACAACCGGTTGCTCAGCACGAAAGAATTTGCGGATGCCAACATCCCCCTGCAGATCCGAAAACACTATCTTGACCTTAAAGAGGCTGAAAGCAGCGCTATGGCGTCTAAATCGGCTTATGGCAACGCAAAGAAATGGGCCATTACTGCAGTAGCAAACTTTGATTTCGGACTCGGGCCCGCCAAGGAAATTCTTGAGGCCTTACAGGCATATGCCCGGATGCGGGCGGCGTATTTTCAGTCTATCTACAACTATCAGATTGCCAGGATCAATCTGGATTATGCTACCGGCGAACCACCTTTGAAAACGTCAAAATCTTTCATGCCTGTTGTACCCGAAACTCCGAATGCTGCAACTCCGACCTCTGTTGATCCGTTACCGGAAAAGGATACTGCTCCACAGAAAAGTAACATTCCTGCAACCAAACCAGTTGTGATGATTCCCGATCCTGCCCGGAACACTGAACAGGCTGACTCAATTGCCGCAACAAAGGTGGATCCCGTCAACTTCGCAGTTGCACGTCCCTACAGGAGTTATTCTGTTGTTAATGATATTTCCATTGATGACTCGTGCATCGAAATTCATACCAATACTCGAATTCTGAATTACAGGCAGACGAGGCTATCCGCTCCTGACCGTCTCGCAATAGATATTCCGGGTGCAGAATGCACTATTCCGTCTCAAACAGCGTCAGTCCGACGATTTGGAATCGAATCTATCCGTATCGGGTGTCACCCCGATAATGTTCGTATCGTGCTGGATTTCGCCAGCGCGAAATATCCTGCTTATGAGATCACCACTACAGCCAGGGGGCTGCGTGTATCAACGACACAATAACGCTGAGTCATTTTTGCTGCAGATCCATCGGGAGAAATTATGTTCAAGAGAATACTAGGCGCATCTTTAGCAGTTGTATTGATTGCTGCACAATCTTTCGCAACTCCGATTGACGACGTAAAAAAAGCCGTAGATGAAGTAGTCAGGATTGTCTCCGACAAGGATCTCAAAAAAAATGACCAGAAACGCCGGCAAGCACTGAAAAAAACCATCGGCACAGTATTTGATTATTCTGAGATGGCCAGGCGCTCACTCGGCAAACACTGGAACCAGCGCACTCCCGCAGAAAAGAAACAGTTTACCGACTTGTTCGCTTCGCTGCTTGAAAATTCCTACGCGTCCAAGATTGAGTCTTACAATAACGAGAAGATCATATATATTAAAGAAAGTGTGGATGGTGATCACGCTGAAGTTAAATCGAAAGTATTGACCACAAAGCGCGACGAATTTACCCTCGATTATCGTCTTACTAATCAGGGTGGCGCATGGCTGGTCTATGATGTAGTCATAGAAGGCATAAGTCTGGTTTCCAACTATCGTACACAGTTCAACAAGATCATTACCGCCAGTGGTTACCCTGAACTGGTCAAGAAGCTTCAGAATAAGAATGAAGAGCTAAAGGCTCCCTGAGCGCACCCGCAGTGATTTATAACCGCTAAATTTTCTTGACACGCTCTTTCCGTCTATGATAAACGACACCGGCAGCAAGTTTCGGAACTTTTTGCAGAACAGTGCAAGTAGCATGTTTGGCCAGGCTTTGCGGTTTTCCTGCATCAGACTCCTGAAACTTAGGCGGTAACCCACATTCCGGCAGAAAGCACCGGAGAAAAAAGGAGGCAGGAACATGGCACAGGGCAAGGTTAAATGGTTTAACGACACAAAGGGTTTTGGTTTCATTGAGCAGGAAGGCGGAGAAGATGTTTTTGTTCATTTTTCCGCCATTGCTGGTGACGGTTTCAAGTCACTTGCAGAAGGGGATGCGGTCTCTTTCGATATAACCCAAGGCCCGAAAGGTCTGCAGGCTTCCAACGTTACCAAGAAGTAATTTGTAAAACGCCTGTAGAAGAAGTGATTAGAAGCCTGCTGAAATCAGTGGGCTTTTTTCGCGGTTTTTTTTGGGGTCTCTCTGAAACCCTTTATTAATTCAGTGGAGCAACCTTTTCCACACCGGTTCCTTGAGAAAGACTCTCCAAACAGAGCTGCTGCTTCACTTTCCCGCCCAAGTTCTCTGAGCGCTTCCAATACCTTTGCATGCTCCGACGGCAGGTGCCATAGAAGCAATGCTTTTTGCAGCCCCTTCTCCTTATCGCTTCTGGCTACATATACCCGCTTTCCGGTCATTGGATCGAGCCCTGTATGGAACATGCAACTGGAGATCGTGCCGGGTGTGGGGGTAAAATCCTGCACCTGCTCAACCTTTATTCCAATCTTTTTAAGTGACAGCGCCAGATCCAGCATATCTGTCAACGTACAACCAGGGTGTCCGGATATCAGATAGGGGACTATAGATTGACGTTTGCCAAGCCGAGTGCTCTCTTCCCTGAATCTGGCAAAGAACTTTTCAAAAACCTTCCTGCCAGGTTTACGCATCAGCTCGGTAATGTGTTCAGCCAGATGTTCCGGGGCAACCTTGAGCAAACCGCTGACATGATGTCCGAGCAACTCGCGAAAATAGCCGGGCTGCCTCTCCAGAAGATCATAACGTACTCCCGATGATATGGCTATATGCTTGATCCCGTCCTGTTTGCGTGCCGCCTGAAGCAGAGAGATTGCCCGAGTATCTCCGGTAAGCAGGTTCTTGCAGATTTCTGGAAAAACACAGCTTTCGCGTCGGCAGTTCTTCGCTGCCTCCTGATCTCCACAGGAAAGGCCGTACATGTTGGCTGTCGGTCCGCCGATATCACTGATACTTCCCCGGAACCAGGATTTGCCCGACAAAATGGCTATTTCAGAGAGTATGGAGTCTGCGCTGCGGGATTGGATCATCCTGCCCTGGTGCATGGTGATGGCACAGAAGGCACAGCCACCGAAACAACCCCGATGACTGGTAATGGATGTTTTAATCTGCTCCCAGGCCGGTATCTGCACGTCGTATGATGGATGCGGGCCATTTTCAAACGGCAGGGCATAGACAGTGTCCATTTCAGCTTCCGTCAAGGGAAGAGCCGGGGGATTACAAACCAGCACCCGGTTGCCATGTCGCTGTTCGACAACCCCTGCAGACCATGGATTCTGTTGCAGGGCGACTAAACGGAAAGCCTCTGTATATTTTTCTTTGGAGGCGGATACTTCCTCAAATGACGGGATTGCGATGTGTGTACTGTTGGCAGGACCGCTGTAATGATATGCCGTACCGCGTACGTTACGAATCTCTTCCAACAACTCGCCATCCCGCATCCGCTCGGCCACTTCCAGAAGCGCCCGCTCGGCCATGCCGTAAATCAGAAGGTCGGCTTTGGCATCAAACAAGAGCGAACGCCGCACCTTGTTCTCCCAGAAATCATAATGAACAAAGCGCCGAAGCGATGCCTCGATCCCACCAATGATGACAGGTATGTCTTTAAAGGCTTCTTTCAGACGGGAGGTATAGATGATGGTAGCGCGATTAGGGCGGGCGCCGTGACGGTTGCCGGGTGTATAGGCATCGTCGTGACGCAGTTTGCGAGCGGGCGTGTAATGCGAGACCATCGAATCCATCGCGCCGGCCGAGACAGCAAAGAACAGACGCGGTCGCCCGAGTATCATAAACGGTTCTTTAGAACGCCAATCCGGCTGTGCAATGATGCCGACCCGGAATCCACGTGATTCCAGCCAGCGTGCCAGCAGCGGAACACCGAAAGCGGGATGGTCGATGCAGGCATCACCTGACACGAAGATCACGTCCAGTTCTGACCAGCCTCGCTGCTTGGCCTCTTCTTTTGTCATGGGTATAAAGGGCATATCGAGCGTCATTGTAGTCACCCAACCGCGACACGTCAAGATGTTGCCGTTGCCACAAATTTGCATGTACTTATTCTGTTTTTTGCTTGACACAGTCATTCTCTTTAAGTAAAGTGTATCTCTTCAAAAAAACATGGCCTGCCTTGGCAGGTTGCACTGGTGGAAGCGAGGGATTTATGAAAACGGAAGTAGCGAAAGCTGAAACTATCAAGCGAGACTGGTTTGTTATCGATGCTCAGGATGTAGTGCTGGGGCGACTTTCCACTCAAGTAGCCGGTATCCTGCGTGGCAAGAATAAAACCATGTACACCCCCAGTGTAGACACCGGAGATTTCGTTATCGTTGTTAATGCCGGGAAAATTGCCCTGACCGGTCGCAAACTGTCTGATAAGACCTATTACAGTCACTCCGGTTACGTAGGTGGCCTAAAAGAAATATCCGCCGGTAAACTGCTGGAAAAAAAACCCGAAGATCTGATCAAGAAAGCTGTCAAAGGGATGTTACCTAAAAACAAGCTCGCCCGTCATATGCTCAACAAACTTAAAATATATGCCGGCTCCAGCCACCCCCATGAGGCTCAGCAGCCGAAAATTCTGGCACTTTAATAATATATCCGAGGAGATAGATTATATGGCAGCAGTCAGCTATTACGGAACAGGCAAACGCAAAAGTTCAGTTGCACGGGTATGGCTTAAACCTGGTGATGGTAAGTTCACTGTCAACAACAAGACACTGGACGATTATTTCGGTCGTGAAACATCCAAGATGGTCGTCCGCCAGCCTCTGGAGCTGGTTGATAAAGTCGGCATCTTTGATATTTTCGTGACTGTAGCGGGCGGCGGAGATACTGGTCAGGCTGGCGCAATCAAACACGGTATCACAAAGGCGCTATTACTGAATGAGCCCGAACTTCGCGGCGTTCTCAAAAAGGCTGGTTTCATAACCCGGGACTCACGAGTGAAGGAGCGCAAGAAATACGGCAAAAAAGCTGCACGCGCCCGCTTCCAGTTCTCCAAGCGTTAATAACTGTATTCATGCCTTCGCGGTATGCTACAAGGGGAAATCCGCAAGGGTTTCCCCTTTTTTGTGTGACAGGAAAGGAGACATATCCATGATGAATGTTGCCATAATAGGAGCCAGTGGTTATACCGGACTTGAGCTTATCCGTATCCTCCATTGCCATCCCGGGGTGGCTGTGACTTGCGTTACCTCGGAGCAGAGCGCCGGCAAACGAATATCCTCCGTTTTTCCAACACTGTTGGGGCGATGCGATCTCATTCTGGAAAACCTGGAACCAATGCGGTTGGCCGAAAAAGCTGACATCATTTTTTTGGCCCTGCCACATAAGACAGCTATGGAGGTAGTGCCGACTTTTCTCAAGCTCGGCAAGAAAATTATCGATCTGTCGGCTGACTATCGGCTTTCCGACCCGACCGTATACAGACAGTGGTACGAGCCGCATCTCAATCCGGCCAATCTGAAAAAAGCGGTCTACGGTTTGCCGGAAATCAGGCGGACTAATATAAAGGTGGCACAACTTGTTGCTAACCCGGGTTGCTACCCTACCAGCATTATCCTGGGATTAGCACCTCTATTGAAGCAAGGATTGATTGACTTTTCAAGTATCATCGCTGATTCTGCTTCCGGTACCAGCGGTGCCGGAAGGGGAGCAAAAGTTGACAGTTTGTTCTGCGAAGTGAACGAAGGGTTCAAGGCCTATGGTGTCGGAGGCGTTCATCGACATATCCCAGAGATCGAACAGGAGCTGTCGCTGTTGGCAGAAAAACCGGTTATGCTGACTTTCACCCCTCATCTTGCGCCGATGGATCGGGGCATACTCTCCACAATCTACAGCATGCCGAAAAAGACGATCAGCACCGAAACACTTGTAAACCTTTACTTTGAATTTTACGCAGGCGAGCCATTTGTGCGAGTACTTCCCCGAGGAAGTCTACCTTCCACCGCTTTTGTCCGTGGCTCTAACTTCTGCGATATCGCCCCCCTGACAGATGAGCGAACAGGTCGTATCATAGTAGTCTCGGCCATCGACAATCTCATGAAAGGCGCCTCTGGTCAGGCGGTTCAAAACATGAATCTCATGTGCGGATTTCCGGAGACGATGGGGCTGGAAAGAGTGGCGCTCTTCCCGTAAGCATGTTCGTTTGTGTAATCGGAGATGATTTAACCTACAATTTTTTTGACTCGTAATCGGCGGCATGATATTTTGAAAACACTTTCAACGAGGAGATAAAGTTCTATGGGAATTGTCGTTGTCGGCACTGTAGCTTTTGATACGGTCGAGACCCCTTTCGGACGGGGGGAAAATGTGCTGGGAGGTTCAGCCACCTATTTTTCAACATCTGCCAGTTTCTTTACGGATGTATCACTGGTAGCGGTCGTGGGCGAGGATTTCCCGGAGGAACACGTCCGTTTTCTCCAATCCCGAGACATTGACACTGAAGGTCTTCAGCGCATTCCAGGCAAGACCTTCCATTGGACTGGTCGATACGGTTTCGATCTGAATGAAGCTCAAACGCTTGACACCCAGCTTAACGTGTTGATTGAATTTCAACCGAACCTGCCTGAATCCTACCGCGAAGCCGAATATCTCTTTCTGGCTAATATCGACCCCGACCTGCAGATGCTGGTCCTGGATCAGATGAAAGAACCCAGACTGGTGGCCTGTGACACCATGAACTTCTGGATCTCATCCAAAAAGGATTCGTTGAAGAAGGTTCTGCAAAAAGTGGATATCGTAGTCATTAATGAAGGGGAGGTTCGCCAGTTTACCGGCGAGGCCAATCTGGTCAAGGCGGCTCGCCAGATCATTGCCCTGGGTTGCAAGCGACTGGTCGTCAAACGCGGAGAGTATGGCGTGCTCATGTTCACCGCTGATTCTGTCTTTGCAGCTCCGGCCTATCCACTCGAAGATGTTTTCGACCCGACCGGTGCGGGCGACACCTTTGCCGGTGGTTTTATGGGATATCTTGCCAACACCGGCGATCTGTCTGAAGAAGGTCTGCGCCAGGCGATAGTCTTTGGCAGTGTGATGGCTTCCTTCAACGTTGAGGATTTCAGCCTCGATCGGATGAAGCGTCTGGCATACCGGGAAATTGAGGCTCGTTACAAGCACTTCACGTCTCTGACAAACTTCAAGGATATTGAAATCCATCCATGAGCCCACTCCGGTCACACAAGGCTAACCATCTGATTTATTGTTTTTTTGGATTATATTGGTAGATTTACCGGGATACAACCGGTTGGACCTGAGGTAGTGCAATGAATATTCGTCTTCACCACATAGCTGTATTACTTCTGTTTCAGATTGCGCCCGGATGCATGACCGGGCACGCTCAACAGCAAACCAAATCAAATCCAGCCTCTTACCACTATCAGATGGGACTTTCCTATCTTGGTGAACGTAATTATACCTCCGCACTGATCGATCTGACCGAGGCTAATAAACTTGACCCGGATAATCCCGAAATCCTCTATAATCTGGGTATGGCCTATCTGGGAAAAAAACGACCCGACCTTGCAGAGCCGATGCTTCAGCGTGCCATCATGCTCAAACCCGGCTATTCCGCGGCACGCAATGATCTGGGGGTTGCTTATCTTGAGCTGAAACGCTGGGATAATGCCATTCAGCAGTTCAAGATCGTCAAAGACGACCTTTTTTCTGAAAACAGCGACAACGCCGCGATCAATCTGGGACTGGCCTATCTTGGCAAGGGTGATTATGCCAAGGCGCTGGAAGAGTTGCGTGCTGTTGCAGTTATGAATCCTCGCAATCCGATCGTACGAGTCTCGCTTGGGCGGGTAATGTTCGCCATGGGAAAGAGTGAGCAGGCCATAATCGAGTATAACAAAGCGCTTGAAATCTATCGAGACTACGGCGCCGCCTATTTCTACCTTGGTCAGGCTCAGTTGAAGCTTAACAGCCTGGAGGCGGCTCGTGCCGCTTTTAAAGATGCCGTCAGGCTCGTTCCGGATACTGAGTTAGGGCGTGCAGCTCTCGGTTACCTGGATCTGCTCAAATAAATGAGGCCAGCAGTATGTCCGGAACAATAGAAACTCCCACTGATACACCCGGCAATTCTCCGGGGACAATCCTCAAACGTTGTCGTGAATACCACGATATTTCGCTTGAGGAGGCGTCTCAAACCACAAAAATAGCAATCTCCTATCTAAAGTCACTGGAAGAAGATCAGATCAGCGGCTTCGCCAATCTGACATATCTCAAAGGCTTTCTTCGCATTTATGCAGTCTATCTCGGCCTGAATCCTGACGACATGGCTCGGATGTACGATAAGCTGTATAGCGCCAAATTTGGAAAAATCACGATAGAAAGCACTTCTGCCAAAGCCGGCCGTTCGACTCGACGATTGGTTTCACTCCGGAAACTGGTGGTCCCGACCGTTCTTCTGCTGTTGATACTTATAACCGCGACACTCTTTAAACGTCAACCTGCGCCAGCTATCCGCCCGTCTCAACCTGCTGTTATTCCTGCTGTCGCTCTTCCTGCTACTGCTGTTCAGCCGTATCGGACATCCGCAAACGTCAGGACGGCACCACATGAAACTGGAGAGCCCACTACCGAATCCAAATCTGCCATGTCGAATGGTTCCGACAAATTGCAACAATCAAAAAAAACTGCTGATCCCGGAAAAAGTTTCATTCTAAAAATCAAGATCACACAGAATGGTAATCTGAATGCTGCAGTAGATGGTTTGGAACCTCAGTCATATGAACTCACGGTCGGCGATATCGTTGAATGGAAGGCGGAAAAGAGTGTCGCACTTGATGTAAGTAATGCCGGTGGGATTGATGTTGAGTTGAACGGCAAACCGTTAAAACAGCTCGGACCATCAGGAAAGCCCGCCTACGTTGTGTTTGATGCCGACGGCATCAAACCGTAGCCCGATTATTGGCAAAGCATGTCTCGTCCCCGCAAAGTCCAGAACTCTTTGCAAAGCAAAAAAATATCGTTCTTCGACTTGACAGTAGTTAGACCCGTGTTAAGCTTCTCTCGAACTGGTCCCCGTCCGAAATTCGGCAGAGACAGGTACCGTTTCTGATAAAAACTCACGTTTTTTTGCTGGGGAGCTGATGGTGGTACACGTAAGCAAGCGAATCCTGATAGTGGATGATGAGGAGAATGCCCGGGTGGCGCTTTCGAAAATTCTTGCTCACGATGGCTATGATGTATCGTCGGCCGGGAACGGGTTTGAAGCACTTAACTTCCTCCGGGACCGGGAAGTCGAGCTGATCATTACCGACATAAATATGCCTGAGATGAACGGCCTGACGTTCCTGCGCGAGCTTAACCGCAACCACCCGCAAAGTAATGTTATCATGATTACCGCCTACGGAGAAGTGGAATCCTACTTGGAAGCGATGAACCTGGGGGCTTTCGAGTACATTAACAAGCCGGTCAGATATGATGACCTGAAAAAAGTTATCAACAAGATTTTTAAAGTTGTGTGAAATAGTCCCCGATGCGGGAGGGAGGATAATATGTCGAAATTGTTTGAAAAGATTCTAACGGCTATCGATTTTTCGGAGAACTCGGAGTCGGCTTTTGAATATGCGCTGACCTTGGCGATCAAGTTTGATGCCGAGCTTACCATCATGCACGTCATAAACGAGCCGGTTGATCTGCGTGGTTTCTACGTCCCTCATATTTCCTTCGAGCAGTTGGAGAAGGAGATCGAAGAGAGTGCCGTAAAAATGATGGATGATTTCTGCAGTACCAGAATGGGCTCCTTTTCCAACTACAAAACAGCCATTGTTACAGGAATCCCATACGATGAAATCACCCGCGAAGCTGACGAGATCGGAGCTTCGCTGATCGTGCTCGGCACCCATGGACGGACCGGTCTTGATCATCTCATCTTTGGCAGCACGGCCGAACGGGTTGTGCGTTCTGCCAACTGCCCGGTGATGACTATCAGACTGCCGGTCGCATAGTATTACCACCGGGTAAACCATCCATCCCTTCATGCAGACAGAAACGAAATCACCAGGTGCAAAGGCTACGGTCGTCATTATAGATGACGACCAGAATATTCTTGACCTGACTTCACTGGTACTTTCCAGACGAGGTTTCAGGGTTTTTGCGAATCAATCCGCTGTAGCCGGTCTGGAGCTTATTGCCGAACATGAGGCGGAACTGGTTCTGCTCGATTACCTGATGCCGGAGATGGACGGATTGACAGCCTTGCGGCAGATCAAGTCCAGATTTCCGGCTACATACGTGGTCATGTTTACCGGCAAAGGGAGCGAAGAGGTCGCGGTCCACTTGATGAAGGCGGGCGCCTCTGAATATATTCTTAAGCCGTTTAACAACCGTAATCTGGTCGAACGGCTCGAAAATGTCCTGAGAATCAGAGAGATCGAACTGCATAACAAGGAACTTCAGCTTGAGCACGAGCGATTGTTGAGGGAAATCGAAGAGTGGAATCGGGATCTGCAGAAGCGGGTACGTGAAAAATCCGATGCACTTCAGAAGGCTCAAGACGAGATACTTCAGTCTGAAAAGCTGGCGGCGTTGGGCTATCTGTCGGCAGGCATGGCCCATGAGATTCGTAACCCTCTCAATTCGATCTCACTGTTTGTCCAGTTGATGCGGCAGAACACCAGCGACCCGGAACAACTTGACTATCAGGGAAAAATACTGAAAGAAGTTGACCGGGTAGAATTAATCATCCGCAAACTTCTTGATGCATCGCGGCGAACTCGAAACATTACTTCAGACGTGCAGATTAATGAGGTGATTGACAATGCCCTGGAAGTATTTTCCCCGCAGATAGAGGCCAGAAAGATCCGGATCGAACGGCGTTATCATGTAGTACCCTCTCCGATAAAGGCAGACCAGGCAGAACTGGAACAGATTTTCACTAACCTGTTTCTCAATGCAATGGATGAGATGATTCATGGTGGGCGGCTTGAAATTGAAATATTGGAGCAGGCAGGCAGTGTGGTTGTCAGAGTTGGTGACAGTGGCGGCGGGATTCCGGAAAGTATTCTACCGAGTATATTTGAACCATTTTTCAGTACCAAGGCACGCGGAACCGGGATGGGCCTACCTGTCGTCCAGCGCATCGCCCGTATGTACGAGGGAAGTGTCGCAGTTGAACGCACTTCGCCGGAGGGAACTGTTTTCCGCCTGGAATTCCCGGCCTGTGTTTGAAATGATCTTACAATCACTTTTATTTCCCCTCCCGACGAGAATAGTGTAGTATTTTTACCATTATTGATAACTCCGCCCCACGGGACAGTAAAGGTTTGCCATGACTGCATCACAAAGAAAGATTCTGATAATTGACGATGACCCGTTTTTTCAGAAGGTTCTGACGGATAATTTCCGTGAAAACGGGTTTATGGTTTTAAATGCCAACGATGGTATTGAAGGAGTTAAGGCATACCTTGACAATGCGCCTGACGCGGTTATTTCTGATCTGGTCATGCCTCGCATGGGTGGTGTCAGTACCTGTATGGAGATTGGCCGACTGGCTGGTGATACCCCACCGGTGATTGTGCTGCTGACATCCATGTTCCAGGAGACTCCCCATGAGCATGAAACCCCGGAAATGGGTGCCAAGATTCACATCCCCAAATCTACTCGTCCGATCGATATAGTTATCATAGTCGAACAACTCCTGGAGCGGGAAAAGTACCTGCAAAGCTGATTCTATGCCGTATATCTACCGTAATCTGACTCTCTCTCCCCACGATAGTGAAGAGACTCTCCCGTTATTGCTGGCGGCAAAACTGGCAGTTCCTGCAACCGCTCTGCGCAATGTCTGCATAATCCGCAAAGGTATCGACGCGCGTAAAAAACAGCATATCAAGCTTGTCTTCACACTGTCGTTCTCTGCTGATGAGGCCTTTCAAGCGCAAATAGACGGAAATAACTCTCTGGAGTGGTGTCCGGATGCTGTTCCGGAAGTTTTGGTACCGGTTCGCTCGTGCAAGCGGATCATTATCGTCGGCAGCGGTCCTGCCGGTCTGTTTTCCGCGCTGCGGCTGGCACAATACGGCTTGACGGCTACGATCATTGAGCGTGGTGAGGCGGTTGAACAGCGGGTGCTGTCCGTGCAGCGTTTCTGGAAAGACGGCATTCTCAACCCTGAATCAAATGTCCAGTTCGGTGAAGGGGGTGCCGGAACTTTTTCCGATGGCAAATTGACATGTCGTTCCAGAGATGCTCACGTACCCTGGGTACTGGAACAGCTGGTTACCTTCGGTGCCCGGTCAGAAGTACTCTACCTCGCCAAGCCGCATATCGGAACTGATCGCCTTAGGACTGTTGTAAGTTCCATTCGCCGGTATCTGATTGAACACGGGTTTATCATCCGCTTTGGCTGTCGCATGTCAGATATGGTTATTCGTGACGGAAAGATCACATCGTTGTTGGTCAATGATAACGAGGAGCTCCCTTGCGATAATCTTGTTCTGGCCTGCGGGCACAGCGCACGGGATACCTACGAACTGCTGGAAAGGTGCCAGGTGCCTCTGCAGCGGAAGCCGTTTGCGATGGGGCTGCGGGTGGAACATCCGCAGGAGCTGATAAACCGCATCCAGTATGGCAGTGCGCGATATCCGCTCCTGCCGGCGGCCGACTATGCAGTCACGTGGAATGATAGCACCAGCGGGCGCAGTGCCTACTCCTTCTGCATGTGTCCGGGTGGGGTTGTGGTGGGTGGCGCATCCGAGGTCGGCGGAGTAGTGACAAACGGTATGAGCGGTCAATTGCGCAATTCACCGTTCGCCAACAGCGCCTTGGTGGTCAATGTACGTGAGGATGACTTCGAGGGGATCGGACCACTTGCCGGTATTCGTCTTCAGCGCACGTGGGAGCAACAGGCCTTTTCGGCGGGTGGAGGCGGCTATCGCGCCCCGGCCCAGAATCTGCTCGGTTTTCTGCGGCTGCCGGGAAAGGGGCCTGCTATCGCCAGCTACCGACCCGGAATTTGCGAAACCGAGCTTGACACTGTTTTGCCGCCATTTATCATCACCGCATTGCGGAAAGGAATTACAGACTTCGAACGAAGGCTTAAGGGGTTTGTCACAGCCGAAGCAACCCTGATCGGCATCGAGTCCCGTACATCGGCACCAGTTCGAATCTTGCGTGATTCCAGCGGCGAATCCGTAGGAGTCAAAGGGTTATATCCGACCGGTGAAGGAGCCGGCTATGCCGGCGGAATCATAAGTTCTGCCGTGGATGGCATCAGGATAGTTGATAGTATCGCAAGACGGCTGATGGTGATCCCACCCCCGCACTCTATGCCTTGCCCATGACGCAAAAGTAATAATCCGCATTCCATTTATGAGTGAAAGATGCCATGAATACTGGATGACCCGTGCTGTTTCCGAAGCTCGCAAGGGAGAAGCCATGGACGAAGTGCCGATTGGCTGTGTTATTGTACGCAACGGTCAGATCATTGCACGGGGGCACAACATGCGTGAATCAGCCCATGATCCGACCGCGCATGCCGAGTTGATCGCAATTAGAAAAGCCGCCCGGAAACTTTGTTCCTGGCGGCTGCTGGATACGACTCTGTATGTAACGCTCGAACCATGCAGCATGTGCATGGGAGCTATTATCCTGGCCCGTATCTCCACGGTTGTCTTCGGTTGCCATGACCCGAAAGGCGGGGCGGCCGGCTCGCTCTATGATCTTTCCAATGATTCCCGTCTGAATCATCGCGTCGAACTGGTTCCACGTATTCTTGAAAGTACATGCGCCGGTTTGCTGAGTGACTTTTTCGCCAGGCTGCGCAGACGAAAACGGGTGATTACATCTACATGACTTCCCGGATTGTTCCATACTCTTCCGGTGTATTCACATTGAGGAAAGCCACTGCCGAGCCAGCGACCTCCTGCATCTCCTCCCATGTCACCAGTCGTGTTTTCATCCGGGACAGTATGTCAAGAATCTTTCGCTCTCCATTGTTGATGGCTCTCTCGAACACATCTTTGCATTGTGATGTGTAGACCGCATGTAGTGGTTCCTGGCCACCTTCACTGAAAGGGATGACAGCATCGTATCCATTGTGCTGCAGATTGCACAGATGGCGTATGATGTACGAATCGACAAATGGCATGTCGCAGGCAGTGACAAAGGTTTTTCCGGTCATGCTGTGAGCCAGCGCCGAGTGCAGACCGGCAATAGAACCGATTTCGGGATAAATGTCGGGTACCTTGCGGCAGGGAATGAATGCGTAGTCGTCCGGTGTATTGGTAACAATGATCACCTCGTGGAACAGGCTAGCCAGAGTCCGATATGTGCGTGCTATTATCGGAGAACCATCAACCTCAAGGAGCGCCTTGTTTCTGCCCATGCGACTTGAGGCCCCTCCTGCCAGAATAGCACCGGTCACACCATCAATCTTGACGCTCGACGGGAATTCCTCAATTACTTCGGGGTGACTGTAGGCGATGAAGGAACCGCCCCGCACATAGCCGACCAGACAGATGCCGGCCTGATCGCACAGCTTTACGGCCATATCGGTGGGGGATGTGCGCGATGCGATCAATCTGATCTTCATCAGAGCCGCTTTGGCAACCATCTCGGTCGAGACCCGACCGGATGTCACCAACTCTGCCCCTGTCAGGTCTATCCCCTTGAAAAGCGCTTCACCTGCGATCCGGTCAAAAGTGTTGTGCCTGCCCAGGTCTTCGGCATACAGTATGAGTTTTCCGGATCGTCCTATGGCGGCCGAATGGATGCCGCCGTGCGAGCGGTAGTGATCAGCATTTTTGGCCAGTTCTTCCATGAGGGTAAAAATGTGAGCAGGCTGCACTCTGATATTAATTGCCGAATTCTGACTCTCCTGGTGTGAAGTGGCAGAAATTACAGTTGGCATACTGAAGCTTATTCCTGCGCCACAGCCGGACGTCAGTACCGGTTTCAGCCGTTCCGGAAGTTCACCCTTGATTCTGACATTGGCGGCGCCGAAATCGTCACATACGCTGAACATTTCAAAATCAGAGAGAGCCGATACAAAACCCTGCAGACGCAGAAATCCGGCAACCAGGAAACGAAGCTCATGCGGAGAGCCGATCAACGTCGCAATTTCTCGGCCGTTGACGATCAGCTGCAGAGGGTATTCGCTGACAACCCCTGCTCTTACAGGTTGCAGGCATTTGTCTCGATAATTGAAAAAGTTTTGATCGAGTTTTTCAGGTTTCATTGTGATTTCCAATGCAAAAGGGGGGAACCACGTGTGTTCTCCCCTTTAGTAAGCAACCGTTGTAAGTCGGTTCTATCAGCCAGCCAGACCGAAGGTCTCGTGCATGACGCGCACGGCCAGCTCGGTGTATTTTTCATCAATAACGACTGAAATTTTGATCTCTGAAGTCGAAATCATCTGAATGTTGATATTGTTCTGCGACAGAGCCGTGAACATTCGGGTTGCAACGCCTGCGTGGCTGCGCATGCCGAGACCGACAATCGATATTTTGCTGATATTCTCATCTGACAACACCTGTCTGGCATGAATCTCTTTTGCCGCTTCATTGGTAATCAGGAGCGCCTGCTTCAAATCAGCCTTGGTAACAGTGAATGTGAAGTCTGTCAGTCCGTCATTGCCGACGTTCTGGACGATCATGTCAACCGAGATGGCTGCGTCAGAAAGCGGGGTAAGTATCTTTGCTGCGATACCAGGCTTATCCGGTACACCCATCACAGCAATCTTGGCCTCATTTTTGTCGTATGCAACCCCTGAAACAAGAATCCCTTCCATTTCCTTATCCTCCCTGGTAACCATTGTACCGGTGTTTTCGTTGAGACTTGAGCGGACATGTACATCCACGTTGTATTTTTTTGCAAATTCTACAGAACGGATCTGAAGAACTTTTGCTCCCAGACTGGCCAGTTCCAGCATTTCATCATAAGAGATCTTCTCAATTTTGCGGGCCTCTTTGCAGATGTTGGGATCGGTAGTGTAAACCCCGTCTACGTCGGTGTATATCTCGCAGACATCGGCATTAAGAGCAGCAGCTATGGCTACGGCCGAGGTGTCAGAACCGCCGCGGCCCAAAGTCGTGACATTGCCGCCGGTATCAATGCCCTGGAAGCCAGCCAGAATAACAATCGTACCTTCCTTGAGGTCAGCACGAATATTTTTATCATCAATGCTTGCGATGCGGGCCTTGGTGGCTGTGGAATCAGTAACGATCGGTACCTGCCAGCCCTGATAGGATTTTGCCTTGTATCCCTGAGACTTAAGATACATAGCCAGAAGACCGATAGTGACCTGCTCGCCCGTAGCGACAAGCACGTCGTACTCTCGCCCATCCGGGATTTCACACATTTCGTTGGCCAGTGCGACAAGTTTGTTAGTCTCGCCTGACATTGCAGAAACAACGACAATCAAGTCGTTTCCAGCGTCATAGGTTTTGATGATACGTTTGGCGACGTTCTTGATTCGATCGGTGGTCCCGACTGAAGTGCCGCCGTATTTTTGGACTACAAGCGCCATACTGCTCTCCTTCATATAATATTTGGTTGAAAAGACGAATTGATCAGTTCTGCTCTATAACAGATATGTTGCTCTCAGGTCAAAGAAAATTATAACTCGTACGCTGCTTAACCAGTTGTTCGAGAATGTTTATCGATTTTGAACCACAGGAGTTCAGCGTGATTACGCGTTGGTTCTCCCCTTTGTATTCAAATCTGACGGTAATATAATCATCCGGCAGCAATTCGGATATCCGCTCGGACCACTCTATGACACAGACACCATCACCATAAAAATAGTCATCGAAACCAAGTTCGGCAATGTCGTTATCACCAGCCAGGCGGTAGAAATCAAAATGGTAAACCGGAGTGTCTCCAACATAGCTGTTCATGATTGCAAACGTCGGGCTGGAGACCTTGTGCGCGTCCTGCGGGGCAACTGCAGCAACAATGCCACGTGTGAAGCAGGTTTTGCCGCCACCGAGACCGCCTCTCAAAGCTACAAAAGATCCTGCCGACAGAAAGTGTCCAAGCAGCCCCCCCAGCTCTTCCGTCTCAAACGGGGAGTTGGATGTGATTTCCAATCCTGACATTACCGGTTCATGTTACGAATAATATCGATACGTGATACGATCCCGACTACTTTTTTCCCTTCCACAACCGGCAGGGCATGCAGCTTGCGGCTGCTCATGATTTCCGCAGCAACGCTGACAAGGTCCGTGGCTGCAACGGTGGCAACATCTGTTGCAGCCAACTCTGCTGCAGTCTGGGCCGTAATTCTTTTAAGGTCCTTTTCGAGAGTCCGCTCGCTTTCAAGAGGAATTACCCAGTCAAAAAGCGAAATAACCGTCGGAATATGCAGAGGGCGCCCCTGCTCAATCAGATCGGAAGCGGTGACTATTCCGGCCAGGTTCCCGTCATTGTCCACCAGAGGCAGGCTGCCGAAACGCATTTTATCGAATATTTCGGCCATCTCCCGAACCGTAGTGGATCCCCGTACTGTGATGACATCTTTTGTCATTATTTCTGCAACTGTCAGCATGATGAAAACTCCTTGGATTTAGAGAAAAACCTATGTATTCATCAATGTATTGAATACATAGGGCAGTTTTTCCTGAACATCTGTCGCATTAATTCCGATCTCTCCCTTCTCCCCGGCAACCATATCGGCAGCATAACCATGGACGAAAACTCCCAGACGGCAGGCATCCCCGGCTGCATAGCCCTGTCCCAGCAGCGAGGCAATTATTCCGGTAAGCACGTCCCCCATCCCGCCGCTGGCCATTCCGGGGTTGCCACTGCCGTTGATGGCGATCGTTCCGTCCGGAGCGGCAATTATTGTGCGGGCCCCCTTCAGCACCAGATAGATACCGTAGTTGCAGGCGAATTCCTGAGACACGGAGATGCGGTCGGCCTCCACATCCGGGACTGATGTGCCCAGCAGCCGGGACATTTCACCCGGATGAGGGGTCAGGATCACGCTGGTGGAGCGGCTACGCCGCAGGACGTTCAAATCTTCAGCCAAGGCATTCAGGCCGTCGGCATCGATTACGAGCGGAACTGTTATTGTCTCGAGTAAAGCCTGCACCAGGGTCACAGTATCCGGATGGCGACCCAGGCCCGGACCAAGTGCAACGACATCCCTACCGGGCAGCATCTTTTCAAGAGCAGGAAAGTTACTGCCGGTAAGGTGACCGACACCAGAGTCCGGCAACGCTATCGTCATCGCTTCGGTGGTTTTTATTTCCAGAACGCTATGAATGCTTTCAGCAACCGCAAGAGTTACAAGACCGGAACCGGTTCTGACCGCGCTGTTGGCAGAGAGGGCTGCTGCTCCCGTTTTACCGGTGGAACCGGCTATTATCAGGCAGTGTCCGTAACGACCCTTGTGAGCTGTACGATCGCGGCGACTCAGCATGGGTCGTATTGCTTCCACATTCAGAAAGTCATATCCGGAGGCGGTTGCCATCAGTTCACGCGGGATGCCTATGTCAGCAACAACAAGTCGTCCGGTGTATTCGGCTCCGGGGAAAAGCACATGCCCCAGTTTTGAAAAGGCAAAGGTAACGGTAATAGTAGCACGGACGGCTGTTCCCAGCACACTTCCCGTTGTGCCATGAATGCCGGAAGGAATATCTACTGACAAAACAGGATGCCCCGATGTATTGATAAGATCTATGGCCTCCCGGTATATACCGCAGACATCACTGCTCAGACCGGTGCCGAGCAGAGCGTCCACGATTACGTCGGCATGAGAAATACCTTCAAGGTGCAGGTCGGTCAATGCCCCAGCACTGGTACAGAAACTGGTCATTTTGCCAGAAAGTTTGTCGAGATTTACGGCTGCGTCTCCGCCAATCTGATTACGGTCGGCCAGGACGATGACCTTGACGTTCCACCCGGCCTGACTCAGCAGACGCGCAATGACATAGCCATCGCCGCCGTTGTTGCCTTTGCCGGCCAAAACTACGGCGTTCCCGATTTGCCCGAATTCACGGAGGATTTCATCAACGCAGCTCCGCCCGGCGGTCTCCATAAGTTGAAGCCCCGGAATACCGAACTCCTCAATTGTCCGTTTGTCGATCTCCTGCATGGTATGTGCGGCAATAACAATCATGCTGTCTCCAAAACCACCATTGCCATGGCATTTCCGCCATCATGCGACAACGAAAGATGAATAAATCTCAGTTTATTAACTTTATACAACTCTGCTGCTTTTCCGGAAAGCCTTAACTCCGGTTTTCCCAACGCATCATTGGAGACTTCCATATCCCGCCACGAGATACCATCCCGCAAACCGGTTCCAAGTGCCTTCACAAATGCCTCTTTGGCAGCAAAGCGGGCCGCAAGACACGAAGCAGCACCCTTGCGTTTTGCGCATGTTGTCCGCTCATCCTCGGAAAAGAGCCGCTCCAGAAGAGCAGTGTTCTCTTCATCCAGGAAACGCTGGAAACGCGTTATGTCGACGATGTCAGTACCGATTCCGAAGATCATGGATGTAAGACCCTGAGCGGAGCGGAGCTTTTAAGTTCGTCCGGTTGAGTGCGATGGTGTGCGGTCAGCTCGTTTCGGTTGTTCCCTACCGGTGTCTAAAAGAGCCTCCGGATGACAGGATGCTACCCGCAAAAGCACACGTGCCGGGCCTTCCGGTTTACGGCGACCTTGTTCCCAGTTTCTTAACGTTCCTACGCTGATTCCCACGAGGTCTGCAAACTTATCCTGTGAAAGACCGAACTGCGCACGTAATGCGCGTACTTCGGTTTCTGGAAATTCAAAAGACCGAGATAGCCGCATTGTGCTTTTCATGATCTCCGCGCCTTGTTTCATGCTTGCCAACAGTTCCTGAAAAAGTTCATCATGCATGATATTCCTCCTCAACGATCTTCTTGAGTTGTCTAAGTTAGTCGTGTGTATCTGGTTCTCCTGCACGATTTTTGGATACATGAACAACAGCAGAATAGTACATCACCCCCGCAAACCAGTAGTGTTGACTATACGTCATTGACGCAGTCAATGCAACGGAGAAATCCAAAAAAGAGCTTACCCCACGTCAGCGACAGGTGCTGCAGTTCATCACTTCTTTCGGGGACTGTAACGGCTACCCGCCAAGTCAGCGGGAAATCGCTGTGTTGCAGCCTCTACCAGAGTAATCCCTACCACAAGCGACTTTCTTTCCGCAGGCACAATAGGAAGACCGGTCAGGTCTACGGTATGCAGACCAACGGATCAAACGGACTATCGGTTGCATCGGGAGGAACTTTGCTCTACACTGAACCTGACACCACCTGACACCACCTGGCGCATCCAGGGCGAGACGGAATGGCGGGAGAACCTGTATGGCAGGGGAGTGACTACGACGACGAAGTAAGATACATAAACCTGACCATGTAGGACTGAGTCAGCATCTGAGTTACACGAGGCAATCTCATTTGACAAGCAAAGGAGAGTTACTTCAACATGATTGAAAAAAGAGCATTTCATCGAGTACCGTTTGCCACACAAGCAATTCTGGCTGATAATGATAAGAGTCTCTCAGGGTGGCTCAATGATATTTCGTTTGGAGGTGCTTTGGTTCGACTCGAACATATTCCATTACCCCCTGAAGACAGTAAGTTTTTTCTGACATTATATACCGGTGAAGGAGCTCTACCGCTTGAAATGGTTGCTGAAGTGGCCTATGTGTCAGTTCCTATGGTAGGTCTGAGGTTTACATCCATTGATCAAGATACCAGAGAGCGTCTTGGAAGGTTAATGTTTGATATAGAGAGTGAACTTTATAAGCGACGTATGGAAAATGGTGCTAAGCACCTAAGCGCCTGATTGTGTAGCAACATGAAAAAGGTACGATACAGGTACGAATGAAATAAAAAAAGCCGCTAATCTTTTCATAAAGAATAGCGGCTAATTGGTACGAAGTTAAGCTGTAAATATTTGATTACATGTTGTAGCCGGATTCCGAATGCTGGGTCTGGTCGAGGCCCATGATCTCGTCTTCCTTCTCGACACGCAGGCCGATGGTTTTGTCAAGAAGGAAGGTAATGACCAGGGTGACGATAAAGGCATAGGCGCCTGCCGCAAGAACTGCGATGAACTGGATCATGAGCTGCTTGGCGTTTCCTGCAAGCAGGCCGGTAGCGCCCACGGTAGCGAATACACCGGTCATGATTGCTCCAAAGGTCCCGCCGATACCGTGTACGCCAAAAGCATCCAGCGAGTCGTCATATTTAAGTTTAGCTTTCAGAAGGATACCACCGTAACAGACCAGACCGGCTGCAATACCCATCAGCAGAGCGGCACCGGGCTGCACGAAACCGGCTGCCGGAGTAATGACGACCAGACCGGCAACAACACCCGAACCGAAGCCGAGAGCACTCGGCTTGCCTGAGTGGATCCACTCGGCGATCATCCAGGAGAGGCCGGCTGCCGCCGGGGCGATGGTCGTGGTGGTAAAGGCCAGACCGGCCAGACCACCGGCTGCATCAGAGATATTGGGGCCGACAATCGCCGAACCGGCGTTGAAGCCGAACCAGCCAAACCAGAGCAGACCAACCCCCAGCATGGTCAACGGCAGGTTGTGAGGAGCCATACGCTCATGCGGGAAGCCGTGCCGCTTGCCGAGGAACATCAGAAACGCCAGAGCCGAAATACCGGATGAAAGATGTACAACCGTGCCGCCGGCAAAATCCAGGGCGCCCTTCTTGAAGAGCCAGCCGTCTGACATCCAGACCCAGTGAGCCAGAGGATCGTAAACCAGTGTGGTCCAGAGCAGGACAAACAGGCAGTAGGCTGAAAATTTGACACGCTCCGCCATGGCGCCCGAGACAAGGGCAACGGTGATTATGGCGAACATGGCCTGATACATGGCAAAGACCAGTTCAGGTATTGCGCCCGGTTCTTTGGTGTAGTTCTGGAACAACGCCCATTCGACCGTACCGCTGGCGGCGTCTTTCATGATTATCAGACCGTTCAACATGATCTTGCTGAAGTTCCCGATCAGCCCCATACCGCCCATATCCGGCCCGAAGGAGAGTGAATAGCCGATGACCGCCCACTGTACACCGACGATGCCCATGGCGACAAACGAGTGCATCATGGTGGAGAGCACGTTCTTCTGGCGTACCATGCCTCCGTAGAACAGTGCCAGCCCGGGGATCATCAGCAGCACAAGTGCCGAAGAGACCAGCATCCAGGCGGTGTCACCGGTATTCAGAACCGGTTTGACATCCGGCGGTGTGGCTGCTGCGCCGGAAGCCGGAGCAGCAGCCGGAGTTGGAGCCGGCGAGGCCGCTGCGGGGGCCGCCGGTACTGTTGCGGTGGTCACTGCTGGAGCCGCTGTAGCAGGAGCTGCGGCCGGGGGAGTGTCTTTCTTTTCTTCTGCCATGGCAGCGATCGGGATCAGGCCGGACAGGATTACTAACATTATTGATGCAAGATAGAGTTTGAGTTTCATGAGATTCCTCCTGAAGATTATCGCATCCTTGTCAGATCGCGTCGGATCCTTTTTCACCGGTCCTGATCCTGACCGCCTCTTCCAGTGAGATGATGAAGATCTTGCCATCGCCGATCCTGCCGGTCTTGGCCGTATTTTGAATGGTCTCGACCACCTTGTTTACCAGGTCGTCGCTGACCGCGATCTCCATCTTGATTTTAGGTATAAAATCCACAACATATTCTGCTCCGCGATACAGTTCCGTATGGCCTTTCTGGCGGCCGAAACCTTTGACTTCACTGACGGTGATTCCTTCGATGCCGATCTCGTTGAGAGCATCTTTTACTTCGTCAAGCTTGAAGGGTTTGATTATCGCTTCGATGAGTTTCATATCGCCTGCCTCCTTGTGTTATCGTGTATGTATGAACTCCTCAAAAAGGCGGGGATGGGTGGCGCCCACCCCCGAATTGAAGGAGGAACAGCTAGGGAAGATTTATAAAGAGCTGGGTAGTGAAGGCCGGCTTGCCGCCGGGGATTGCTTCACCGCCGGTCGGTTTGTAGAACGGGTTGAAAATCTGGATGCCGGTAAGAACGGTGATCTGCTTCGAGAATGCCCAGGAAGCTCCGATACCGAGCTGACCATTGCCGTTGTTGCCGCTCATGTAGTCGACTCCCGCCCAGAGTTTGTCGGAGACCTCGGCGATTGTGCGATCCCAGGATGCCATCATGCCGCTGTTCATGTTGGTGTCAATAGTGTTAGTTCCGTTTGCCAGTGCACGCTTTGCTCCATAGTAGCCGCCAGCTGAGATTCTGCCGATAACCGGGATGGTTTTAGCTGCAAGTCCGTATACAATGTTCTGGCGGGTGGAAAGACCATAATCAGGCTTGTCATAGGTTCCAAGATTGTAGGCACCGGCTGCAAGGGCAGGCATCCCCTTGAAGCCCAGATCCTCTGCAGTTGCCAGCTTGGCGTTGAAGTAGAAAGGATATTCGTCAATTTTTGCCTTGGTACCGGTGGTCAAGTAGTCGATCCCGATTTCCAGCTTTACTGATTCAAATGGCAACAAACCTGTAACGATACCAACGTCATAATAGTTTGGTCCAGCATCGCCAGCATTTGAAAACCTCGCGATATTGGTGAGGTTAATGGTGACTTCTTTCAAGGCCTTTGCGTCTGTTGAAGGAATCCATGTTTGACTTGTGGGGGTTGCCATTGCCGAACCGCATGTCAGTACCGTTGCCAAACCTGCTGCTGCCAGAACTCTGTTGATTCTCATCTTTCCTCTCCTTTTCAACGTTGATATTGAACGGTGATTGGATGAAAGCTCCGTTGATCTCATCACTGCACGTTCTGCTCTATAGATAGTGCTGTTGGCCATAACAGCTCACTCTGTCAGAAATCTGTTGTCCTGTTTTCATAAAACAGCATAGAGTGTGCCAGAATATAAATATACTTTTATAACAGATGGTTATGCAGATATAGGCCGTAAAATAACTCACGGAGTAGATTTCATGGCAGCGCTGGCTGGCTAATTATTAAGCACATATGCCGGATTTTGTGTCGCTGGGTATTCACGTGCCAAAAAAAATCGGGACGCAACCACAGAAGGTCACGTCCCGATCAAAATTTTATGAATGGATGAAATATTATTTGTCAACCAGAATACGCAGCATCCTCCTCAGCGGCTCCGCCGCCCCCCACAGAAGCTGATCACCACAGGTAAATGCCTGCACGAACTGTGGTCCCATTTTCATCTTGCGTACGCGGCCGATCGGCACCGTCAACGTCCCGGAAACCGCAGCCGGGGTCAACCCGGCCAGTGAATCCGCCTTGGTGTTGGGCACCAGTTTGACCCACTCGTTGTCGTTGGCGATCAACTGTTCAATCTCGGCAATCGGCAGATCCTTGTTGAGTTTGATGGTAATGGCCTGGCTGTGGCAGCGCATGGCGCCGACCCGCACGCAGATACCGTCCACCGGAATCGGTGCTGTAGTACCGAGGATCTTGTTGGTTTCTGCAAAACCCTTCCATTCCTCACGGCTTTGGCCATCCTCCACCTCACGATCTATCCAGGGAAGTACGTTGCCGGCCAGCGGAAAGCCGAACTCCTTGGTCGGCATCGAGCCATCCCGCAACGCGGCGGTCACTTTCTGATCGATCTCAAGAATGGCCGAGCCGGGATTCTTCAATTCTTCGGCAACTATACCCTGCAGAACACCCATCTGCGAGAGCAGTTCGCGCATGTTGGGTGCGCCTGCACCGGATGCGGCCTGATAGGTCATGGAGGAGAGCCATTCCACCAGATTGGCGCGGAACAGACCGCCCAGGGCCATCAGCATCAGGCTGACGGTGCAGTTACCGCCGATGAAGTCCTTCTGGCCGTTTGCGAGGGCCTTGTCGATCACGTTGCGGTTGACCGGATCAAGAATGATGACCGCGTTGTCCTCCATACGCAGGGTTGAAGCTGCATCGATCCAGTAGCCGTTCCAGCCCTGCTTGCGCAGTTCAGGATGGACGGCTTTGGTGTAGTCGCCTCCCTGGCAGGTGATGATAATATCGAGCTTATTCAATTCTTCGATATCTTCAGCCTTCTTCAGAGTCCCGGCATTCATCGGCGCAGCCTGCCCGGCCTGCGAAGTCGAGAAAAAGACCGGTTCAATACCGGTGTTAAAATCACCCTCCTCCACCATGCGCTGGAGAAGAACCGAACCTACCATACCGCGCCAACCTACGATTCCTACTTTCATGATCATTTTCCTTTTCTGAAATTGGTATAAAAGCTACAGCGCAGCAATGATCGCGTCGCCCATTTCTTTCGTATTAACCAGCTTCTCGCCCGGTTTGTTCTGATATATGTCACGGGTTCGGAAACCCTGATCCAATACTCTGGCCACAGCATTGTCGATGGCGTCAGCCGCTTCCGGCATGCCGCAGGAGAACTTGAGCATCATCCCGGTCGAGAGAATCTGGGCGATCGGGTTGGCGATACCCTGGCCGGCGATATCCGGAGCCGAACCGCCGGAGGGCTCATACATGCCGAAAGTACCTTCAGCCAGTGAAGCGCTGGGAAGCATGCCCAAAGAGCCGGTCAGCATGGCGGCTTCATCGGAGAGAATATCGCCGAACATGTTCTCGCACAGAATGACGTCAAACTGCTTGGGCCACTTGACCAGTTGCATGGCGGCGTTGTCGACATACATGTGCGACAACGACACGTCCGGGTATTCCCCGGCAATACCGGTGACGATCTCGCGCCACAGTACCGAAGTGGAAAGAACATTGGCCTTGTCGATCGAACAGACCTTGCCGTCGCGTTTCCTGGCGGCCTGAAAAGCGACATGGGTGATGCGCTCGATCTCCGGCACACTGTAACGCATGGTATCCACACCGACCCGGTCACGTCCGGCACCTTCGATCCCTTTCGGCTGAGAGAAATAAATGCCGCCGGTCAGCTCGCGGATGACCAGGATATTGAAGCCTCCGCCGATTACCTCTTCCTTGAGCGACGAAGCACCGGTCAGAGAGGGAAAAATAATGGCCGGACGCAGGTTGGCGTAGAGACCGAATATCTTGCGGAGCGGCAGGAGCGCTCCTCGCTCGGGTTGTTCGTCCGGCGGCAATGTTTCCCATTTGGGGCCGCCCACAGAACCGAACAGGATAGCGTCACTCCCCTTGCAGATATCAATGGTCGTCTGCGGAAGCGCCCTGCCTTCATTGTCGATACCGGCGCCACCCACATTGGCACGGGTTCGCTCGAACGTCGCCCCGTATTTTGACTCGACGGCATCCAGTACGCGCAACGCCTCGGCCATAACCTCCGGACCGATCCCATCACCCGGAAGAACCGCTATTTTGTAAGTTATTGACATGGTAAGGCTCCTTTATATTCCGGCTTTCTCTTTAAGAATTGCCGCCTTATCCGTCTTCTCCCAGGTAAAATCCGGTATCTCACGTCCAAAATGTCCGTAGGCTGCGGTTTGCCTGTAGATCGGGCGCAGCAGGTCAAGCTGCTCAATGATGGCGCGGGGACGCATGTCGAATGTTTCGCGTACCAGAGCTGAAAGGCGCTCTTCCGGCAGCTTCCCTGTTCCAAATGTATTGACCATGACTGAAACCGGCTGGGCCACGCCGATAGCGTAGGCCACCTGAACTTCGCAGCGGTCGCACAACCCGGCCGCGACAAGATTTTTGGCGACGTAGCGTCCCATGTATGCGGCCGAACGATCAACTTTGGAAGGATCCTTTCCGGAGAAGGCCCCGCCGCCGTGCCGTCCCATCCCACCGTACGTATCTACAATGATCTTGCGTCCGGTAAGACCGCAATCGCCCATCGGACCGCCTACAACAAAACGTCCGGTGGGATTGATGAAGTAACGGGTTTTGTCGTCCAGCAGATGGGCCGGAATCACCTTCCTGATCACCTCTGCGATGACACCCTCCTCGATCTCTTTATGCGTTACATCCGGCGTGTGCTGGGTTGAGATAACTACCGTGTCGATGCGGGAGGGTTTGCCGTCCACATATTCAACCGACACCTGCGATTTGGAGTCGGGGCGCAGGAATTTCAGTGTACCCGACTTGCGGACTTCGGCCAGTTTGGCAACCAGCTCATGGGCCAGCTGGATCGGCATCGGCATCAACTCGGGTGTCTCATTGCAGGCATAACCGAACATAAGCCCCTGATCGCCGGCACCCTGCTCCTTGTGCAGCCCCTCGCCTTCGGATACACCCTGCGAGATATCGGGCGACTGTCGATCGACAGAAACAAGCACGGCACAGGTATCTGCATCAAAACCGATCTCCGAGTCAGTATAGCCGATATCCTTGATGGTCTGGCGGGCGATCTCGGAATAATTTATGACGGCGTTGGTGGTAATTTCGCCGGCGATGACCACCATGCCTGTGGTCACCAGGGTTTCGCAGGCCACACGGGCCGTGGGATCCTGAGCAAGGATAGCGTCAAGGATTGAGTCGGACACCTGGTCGGCAATCTTGTCAGGATGTCCCTCTGATACAGACTCGGATGTGAATATGAATTTTTCTGCCATGACGATGAAACTCCTCTCGTGTTATTGTTAGTGATTGCATGCAAACAGATATCCGGTTGTAAAGTGCCAAATTAATATACAGGTGCTTGATTTGTCAAGCAAAGACAGCAAACCGGGGGTGATACGATCGGGATGTAGTAGCTCAACCTATTCGAGGCATATATTCAGATTTTGCCGCAATTTCCAGAGCAACAATCTTTTGTGCTTCCTTGTCTGGTGGCCACCCTGTGACATTTGCATGGTTAGGATTTCCAGGAAGATCTGGCGCTGGAAGCACTTTCAGCTTTTGTTCCAAGTACGATGAAGCCTGATTTACTGCCCTTCCATATAGCTGTTTATTACGTCGGTGCGCGACATTTTCACCGATAGACCATATTGCATCCTGGTCAAGATCAAGATGTCGAGTTACTGAAAGGTCTTCATGGGGATGAGGAATAAAGGCATCAGGCTTTACTGTCTTGTCGGTTTTGCGGAAATGATTACTTTGGATAATATAGCGAGAGAGCCATTCTTCCGGTGCAACAGGGTCACTGCTCATGCAGTTGCAACTCTGCTTATCAGGTTCATAATCTGTGGCGGGACGTTGCCTAAAAACGGTTCGCTACCGTATTGTTTGCTAGTACCTAATAGCGCTGCATAATAGAGCATACCTTCCGGGCTGATGCTTAACGATAACAACCAGCGTGACGATTTATACCATTCAAGGGTTAAATGTCCATCCGGTTCAGCGCCGACAGACGAAGGCGCAGAATATAGCGGTAAGGCTTTCAGAAACTGACGTGCAAGATCATACGTATCGGCTGTAACTGGATAAGCATTATATCCATCCCAGTCAGCACCGCTACATTCAGCAACAACGGTTTGAAGTTCATTGACGGATTTCTGAAAAGATTGCCCCAAAACAAGTGAGTTCATAAAGCTGTCACGATTTTCTTCCGATTTCATTGCAACATAATCAGCAGTACCACTGACAGCACGCGAAAGAAGAACTGGTGCACCTGCCAAATAGAAACCAATAGCAGCTTCAGCAATCATTTGAATTTCTCCAATCCTTCATCAGTAATACTGCCGAAAAAGGTCTTGTCTTTCAGCCAACGCATTTCATTCAACATGTGACTAAGTTTATTATCGTCATTTTCTATCGGTTGTGCAATGGGTTGTAAAGTAAAAACATCAATGTCGAGGATAATGGCGAACCCGTTATCTGCTGGATTTTGCGGCGGTTGAATCGCTCTGATGAGATTTATAGCATAAGGGTGGCCAGGTACAGCTAATGTTTCCTGGTGCATGAATCCAAAAAAGGGCAAGTCAAGGTTAGCTGGTGGAACAGGGGCATTTCGCAAATACTGTTCAATGTTCAGCTCTCCATGAGGCAACTCAATACGGTTTATAAAACGGAGGCCGATTCTTTCTATAGTAACAGGGGCGGCAATATCCTTGAAAACAGACCACAAGGATTTTCCCTCTTGAAAAAATGACTGCCAGTTATCATACGGCTCAAGACGGCTAAAAACGAAACCATCCCGGTTGAATTGAGCTATTTTTTTCTGGTCGGTAGATTGGAAACGAACACCTCTCCAGCCCAGATCTTTTATTGACTGTTCAGGCGGGTTTTTACCTTCAGACCTAACTTCGTAATGAATTTCACTGTGGGAATCCAGAAATGAATAACCAACAAGTTTATCTTCTAATGAAGAACGCACAGCGGATTCCTCAAATGCTTTTGAAGGGAAAGCGCGGATGTCTATAACCGCCTCTGCTATCGGAGCAGTGGCCAACACAGGGAATTCATCGGCTGTATTGATAGTCATCTTTTCCATTTGGTTCACCATGAGATAGTTATAGCAGGTATTTATTCAACTGCATATCGGGTTTTAAACACATCAAACACATTACTACTTCCCCTCCACCACAGCAATTTCCTCATCCGTCAGGCCGTAGAGGGCATACACAAGGCTGTCTAACTCGGCTTCAAGGCCCGTAGTTTTGGTGCCTGGTTCCTCACGTTTTTTGTTAAGTATTTTGTTAACAACAGTAGAAATTTTGGACTGTTGATTCTTATCGCAAAGTTTTATTGGTAAAGCTTTAAATTCTGCTACTCGTATTTTGGGAAACAGCTTGTCGAATTCATTGGATGCATTTCGGAAATAAAAGGAAAATAGTTTAGATGCTAACAACCCGAGAGTAAATTCGACTGTAACGGGGGAACCAGTTTTTGGCAGTGCGATGTACAAACTTCGGTCGATCTTGAAATCCTCCCGTATTATTGTACAAACTAACCGCTCACCGAGTATTTCTCTGAAGATTATGCGCTCTCCACTGAAATATTTTGGCTCTCTAGGTGCCGCAAGCCAATTCCCGTAACTTATAAAATGTTTTTCATCCCAAATGTATTCAAAGGGGGATACATGTTTTCCTTTCAATTCAGGAACAAAGCTTTCATCTTTCGCATATTTTGTATGATACGCACGAGACTTTATTATATCTTGTGTTTGACCTGTTAGTGCATCATATGGGTTAATCCCACGAGACACATCGAACAAGTCTGAAACAATCTTCTCTCCAACCCTGATTTTTTCTATTATAGATAAGATGGGGCCTCTTGCCTCGACTTCAAATACATTATTTGGAGTGGTCAGAAAATATTCTTGTACTACTTTATGGCTCTCTTCAAATAGTCCCTTATTATACGTCATAATGTTCATTTGACTGCCACTCATAGCTTTGCACTTCTGTGCGACAAGAACACTTGTTGTGACACCTGCATCAAAAGCAGCTTCGATATTTGGGGCTAATACCAAAACCGTGGCTCGTTCCAATAGATAAGACCTCAGTTTTTGCATCATTAAGTTTTTAAGCCATGAATTCGGAGTAATTAAAGAGATTACTCCATTTTGTTTCATCACCTCAGTCGAGAGTTCAATAAATGCAACGTAAAGATCTACTTGATAGCTGGCCGTTTTGTAATTTGCATTCAAATATTTCTTAAGTTCTTTATCTATTTTGCGCACATACGGCGGATTACCTATAGAAATATCAAACCCTTCCTCCACACCAAACATCCAGACAGGGCTAAAAAACGGAGCTGCTTTGCTGTCATCAAAAGGGTTCCATCCTGTTATACGATTAGTAAACTCCGAGCTAATCAACTTCTGCTTCACTAGATCAAGTGAGATTTTCAGAATCTCATTCTGAACCGCCAGAAAGCGCAGCTTTAACTGCTGTTTGTGATTGTGATTGTGGGCAGAGTCGAAATAGTCGTGTCGTATTTTCTTCAGCTCTTTCATCTTATCTTCAAAGTCACCCAGGAACAGGAAGCCATGGCGCTTTGTACATTGCTCCAGGAACGCCTTGTAACCTAAATCAATCAGTGAGTCGGCACAGACAAACTTAAAATCCAAATTGGGGAGTGGTTGTACAGTATCCGGTTCTTCATCCACTATTAGCGACAGCCAGCATCGGAGCCGTGAAAGTTCAATCGCCATCGGTTGAATGTCCACGCCGTAGATACTGTTTTCAATAGTTTCCAGTTTCAGGTCGTAGGGGGACGCTTTCGGATTGAGCGCCTGCTTGAGCATAGCCACCTTTTGCAACATCCCAATAGGAAAGGCACCAGAGCCGGCGGCAAGGTCAATAGTTTTCAGGCGGTTGAGCTTTTCAAGCAACTCTGTCGATCTTGGTTTCAGATCGGTGGGGAGTTCGCCGGCGTGGATAAAGTCGGCGCACTCACTCCCAAGATAAGCAATCAGGCTTTCCTCTACCATATAATCCACGATTTCACGAGGGGTGTAGAATGAGCCGGTCTGTTTACGGGCAGATGCGCCGGTTTCCGGGTTCTGTTCGGCCAGTAGATTTTCAAATATCCGTCCCAGCATTTCAGGGTCAATGGCTATTTCGGCATTGGTAGCGGAGTTTTCATCAACTGTGAAGTTGTAACGCTCCATGGTATCGCCGAAGAATCCAGCAAACCAGTCATTAGGGACCAGCAATTGAAAGTTACCCTGGCAATCATCGGTTTGTGGTTCAAACAAACCACCGTTCAGGAAACGCAAACCGGCGATACTGGCAGGCAACCCGGATTTACGGGCAGTTAGCGGGGTGTTGAATACATCAAAAAAGAGCGGTTCCAGAAGCTCATGATAGTAATTGACGCTGTCCTTAACCGTGGCGCTGGAAAGGGCATTACTCCCGACGATCCCCTTCTTTTTCAGGAACCAGCAGAAGATGAGCCGACCAAGCAGGCGGACGGCAAACTGGGCGCGTTGCTCCGGTCTAGTCAGTATCCCCTTGCAGTTTGATAGTGAAGCTATCAGAGAATCAAAGGCGACCTTGATGTCGCGGTAGAAGTTCTTGTTGACGATTGAGATGTCAAAGGCTTGCCAGATGGCTTTCCACAACACAGAAGGTTCGACAGAACGTAGGGGCGACGCCAACGGCTCGCCCTTGCCAAAATTACCGCCATTATTGCCATTTACACCAGGGCGACCCGTCGGGATCGCCCCTACGGAATCCAGAATGAAATCGTATGTCTTGTACCACTGACCTGCTTCCAGAGTAAGGGTCTTACAAACCGCTTTTTTACCTTCCCGACCTGCCAACACAACCTTGAGCATATTCTGTGAAGGATTGCCGAAAAACCAGACGGTGTAACGCTCTGCCTCCAGACCGCCGACAAAACGGCGTGTGATCCGCTCTATCTGTGACTTGGGGAGCTTGTCATCATTTAACCTGACAAAGAGAAAAAGTAGCTGGGAAACGGTTCCTTTAGGCCAACAGAGGGCGCGGATGTCATGCTGCTGCGCCAGGGTGGGATGATCGGCGATGATGCGGAGTAGTTCGCCGCCGAAGAGCTGTTGTTGCTGGGTGGCAGGCAGAGAGCTATCCCACTTGACCGGTTCGCTCATGCCAAAGGTGCGGATCAGAGATTCGCACAATGTGCGGTAATCAAGTTTTGCTAATGGTTCGACAAGCTGCTGTATCATTAAAGACCTCAACTACAGTGAGTTTAAATATTCAGGCTCTCACCTAAATTAATTTCGTCGGGCCAAGATTTGCCATCTAAAAAATCAAAATGTTCAATTAGGTTGCCAGTGTGCCGATTAAATCTTACATGTTTTGGGTAGTACGCTGTTTCAGCGAACCAAATTTCATCCACACATCCCAGAGTTGTATAACTTGGCCTCAGCTTCTCAATCTCGGCAAGAATAGCCTGTTCACTTGTATGAAAATCGCGTTCGAGCAGAAGAATCCGCTTGGTTGCTTGTGTTTTTACCAGTTTTGGGATCTTGTCTGTAAGTGCTTTCTCTACTGACATGGCCAAGTCCACAGTCCCATACCGGCGAATCAAAAGTGAGCTACCACCTACTGTATAGAAAGCTTGCACCTGTAGTGTCAGATCCAAGTCAGGTGACTTTCCTACATTATGAATCTGGCATTTTTGATATGTCTCCCCGTCTGGAAACGAAGCAATATTGGATTTTAACCATTGATGTAGTTCATTTACAATGTCACTCCACTTGTACCCTTTTCGGAGTGCATCTCGTTCAATATTTATAAAGATGGTTCGATCTGGCATCCGTAGAGAAGCATCATTTTCAATGGATAGAAAGCTTTTGAACTTGGCAAAATCAGCTCGATCTCCAATAAATATTTCAACAAGGGTTAGCTCCAGAGAGATCGATTCCGCGCCTGATAGAGTTGGCCGTTCAATGAAAGCATCTACAGTGCCATCTTCTGTTTTATCAGGCCATTCAATCTCTGAGGAGGCCCATACGCCTTCTTCATAACCTGAAAAAAACAACTTGATGATTTCTTCATCTCGATCTCGTTGAGGCGCTGGCATAATCCTCCAGTTCCCTCTTACTCTATATTATTTAGCCGCATAATACCCAAACCACAAAACCGGTTCAGGCGGGGTATGCGGTTCAAGTTGCTTGACCAGGTGAACCGACTGGATAGCCAGTGAGTCCAGAAAATCAAGTGACACACGGTTGTCATTGCGGCGCAGATAAGCCCGCAATCGGTTGTCAACCGCCAGGTTCCGACCGGTGAGCAGGCTTTGCATGCGACGGATGTTGTCCTGTGAATAGCGCTCGGCATTCTCTGACAACAGCCGCAAAAGGTCTGTTTTTGCCTGAACGATAGGGTTTGAACCGCCCCCTTTTTTTACACCAAGAAACTCCCCGAAGTCGCCACCGTCCATGGTTTCCTGAACGGCTTTTTCAGATGTGAAAAGCTCCTCGGCCTGCCGGATCAATGCCTGCTTTTCGTCAAAGCCGATACGTTCTGTCTGGCGTTCCCTGTCGAAAGAACGAAGGCGGCGCAAGGCGGCAAGCTGGTTGTCCATGCGGCCAATCTTTGCGCCATCGTGTGTAAGGTAATCAAACTCCCCTTCACCGATATTGAACACCAGCACCTTATCTTTCCCGGCCACGGTCGGAATGGCACACCACTTGTTGAAGTTCATGGCAAACAGACGTTCCCGCTCTTCGTCGGACGCACCTCGCATGAAATCGCGCAGGTCATTTTCAAAGACTTCATCAAAAGCCAGGTCGTTTTGACGTTCCAGCTCTTCGGTGGCGTTGCGCTGTCTGCTGGTATCACCAGAATAAATATCTTCCATCAACCCGAACTGACGGTCGCTGATCTGTTCACCAAGCACGCTGCTGTCTATCCCCACGCTGCCGCCAATGATCCGTATCTTCTCCTGGAGTTTCTTCATCAGCTTCAGAAACTTCTCAAGCTGGGCTTCAGGGCGGAAATTATTGATAAGCACTTCGTCAAAGGTCGAACCGAGACGGTTGATCCTGCCGTTACGCTGAATCATCTTGACCGGATTCCAGTGTAAGTCATAGTTGATAATAACACCGCAATCCTGAAGGTTCTGCCCTTCGCTCAATACATCAGTGGAAAAGAGCAACTTCAGTTCCGGTTTGCCGTTTACCTTGCCGTTCACAAGCGCTTGTTTTTGAGCCACCGGCGAAAAGCGGCGAACGTATTCCTGTTTGTACTCGCCGTTTTTACTTTTCAAAAAGGCAACCTGCTCGCGCTGCAAGCCAAGTTCAGCCAGAAATGAATCATCCATCTGTTGCCGCAGATAATCAATGGTAGTGGCAAAATAGGAGAAGATCAGAACCTTGCTCCCTTTGAGACCACCGTTTAGCAACTGCTTCAGAGTCTCCAGTTTGCTGTCCTGCTTGATTTCTGACAGCACTTCACGAATCAGGGCGATAATATCTTTGTCCTGCTGGATGAAAGCCTGAATCCGGTCTATCCGGTAATCATCATGACGGATTGAGGCGTAGGGCGTTTTTATGGAATATGAGGTGTCTCGCGCTTGCCGCTGCCGCTCCCTCTCGGTAAAGCGTTCAATTTCAGTGTCAATCAGCTCCATAATGTCATCATCCGGCTGGTCATCATGACGGGTAAGAGCCTTCTGGATGATTTCCGGGCGGACTATGCGCGACTGTTCAAAGAAGACCGACTCAAAGGTTTCAAGATAATTGGAGTAGCGGTCAATCCGCTGCTTGAAGGTGTAAATAGACGAATCGAACGACTTGAAGAGTGTTACCTTCATGACACCGGTCAGGCTACCACGGGCTCTGGCCTGTAACTCTTCATCAGCGGTGCGCTGCTTCTTCTCCGAAAGGTAGCTGTAGGGAATCAGCTTGAGGTTGTTAATGGAACGGTCAATGAAATGGAATATGGACTCGAACTCAACCGCCTTCTTACGCTTCTTACCGGTAGTTTCGGCAAAGTTGAAAAAATTCAGTAGCCCTTGTTGTTGTTCTTTCTCCTCGTCGGTCTGGTCACGCTCTTCAGTGAAGGCAGCATAGAGAGCCAGATTTTCTGTTTCAAGAGCGGTAAGCCGCTTGTGAATGACCGCTCTGATCGCCTTGCTGTCTAACTCATACAAGATGCTTTCCAGGCGCTCATCAGGGAATTTGATCGGCTGCCCCTCGTTTATGGTGGCATCGGGAAAGTCCTTTTTGACCTGATGCTTGGTGCGCTTGACCATTATCTTGTGAAGGATTGGGTACAGGTCGGCAAAGGCATCATCCCTGCCGTTGGCGCTGAACTGACGCTGTATGTTGCCGAAAAATGATTCTATGTCCTGAATACCGAAATGGGTGAAAAACTGACCATCCCCCCCTTTGGAAAGAATTATCTGGTTAGCCAAGTCTTTAATGCCGTTATTGACCGGGGTTGCTGTAAGAAGCAGGACACGGGGAACAGTGGAGCAGAAATCACGGCTGGTAAGAATCTCCTGAAGGTTCTGGAACGACTGGCTTCCTTGTGTTTTCAGGTTGTGGCTTTCGTCAATCACCAGCAGATCAATGGCATTAGATGCTTTGGATGCTTCCTTGCGGCGTTTGAGTTCTTCCCGTACACCAACCAGGCTTTGCTCATTGCCAAACTCGGTAATGGAGAAAACCGGGGCATTGACGGTGATCTCTTCCAGATGCCGTCTCCAGTCATCCCGCAGGGAAGCGGGACAGACTACGACAACATTCTTGCGCTGGAAATAGCCGTACTCTTCAATCACCCGCCGTGCAATGTATGACTTACCAAGACCGACGCTGTCACCCACAAGGCACATACCAATTTTTGGATTATCCAGCCGGGCTTTAACCTTGCGATAACTCTCTTCCTGGAAAAGGGTCAGGTCGGTGCGGCTTTCAAAACGTTCCTCATTTTTCAGGGATTCTTCAATTTCGATGTCATCGCCGTAAATCTCATACAGGATACGGATATAGATTTCATACGGTGAATAGCTCTTGTCACCGAACTTGCTCAATCCCAGCACTTCCAGGGTAAAACGCTCGTTCCAGTCAACGCTGGCCGGGTCACTCCACATTTTTTCAAACCAGCTCAGGTGGCTTGGGTCTTGACATTGTGACGTGGGGCGAAAGTTGACAATGCGGTGGTCATCCTCAACCGCGTTCAGTTCGGTGTTTCCCATAAGACCGGCGCGGGTGAAATTGGAACTGCCGATAATGCCGACGGCGTTCTCACTCTCTGCACCGATGATGTAGCACTTGGCATGGAGAAAGTCGCCCTTGTAGAGCTTGACCTTGAGGGTGCCTTTCTGAATGGCTTCGATCATGAATCCGACGACATCACGGTATTCCTGCGAGAAGGGAAGATCGGAAAGATCGGCGTTGAGGTATTTTTCAGGAAAGGCGGTATCGAGTTGATTGACGCGAATTTTCGGTTCTTCACCGATCAAAAGGCGTATTTCATTGAACATCTGGTGTGAAAGATAGTTCTTGAGAGCCGGGAGCATTTCCCGCATTGCGGGAAGATCCCAGTAACCGGTTGCCACCGAAAACCGGGTGTAGTTACCTGATTCCAGCAGATCAGACAGAACTGATCCAAGCTGGACGCGGTCAGTAGAGTTATCGAGTATGGAGGGAGTCGGCATGGTTTAATCCAAGTTGAAACGTCTCATATGTTACAGGGTATAAAATACATAATTCTTAACAGAAACTGGAGGAAATTACCAACGGAAACCCCTTGTAAACAACCGGGGAGAGGAAGAAAAAGAAAGCGGTGTGTGATATGAATCAGGTTATAGCGGGATGATCAGAAATATATCGTGATTCATCCCGCTTCAGGAATGTTTTCGATTGCGGTAAGAGCCGGATCGGCACATTGTAACGATCCGGTTCTACTCCGCAGTGTGCCGGATATCCTTGCCCTTGATCATGAAGATGACCATTTCGGCAATATTGGTGGCGTGGTCGGCAATCCGCTCCAATGATTTCGAGATATAAGTGAGCTTGATTGAACGGGAGATCGTAGCCGGGTCTTCAATCATATAGGTCAGAAGTTCCCGCTGGATCTGGTTGTTGAGATCATCGACGAACGAGTCGTCCTTGCAGACCTTGACCGCCAGATCCGAGTCGCCCTGTACGAAGGCGTCCAATGCTTCTTTCACCATCACCTCGACCCAATGCGCCATACGGGGAATGTCGATATAGGGCTTAAGCGGAGGCTGCTCATTCAAATCACGGGCGCGCTTGGCGATGTTGGCGCACTTGTCACCCATCCGTTCCAGATCGGTAACTATCTTGAGCGCGATCGTGATGAAGCGCAGGTCGCGGGCGGTCGGTTGCCGCAGTGCCAGTAACTCCAGACAGCGTTCGTCGATCGACACTTCGGCCGCGTTGACCTCATGATCCATTGCAATGGTTCGCACGGCCAACGGGGTGTCTCTTTCTACAAGCGACCTCACCGAGTTGGCAATCATCAACTCGACCTTGCCCCCCATCATCAGAATGCTTTGCCTCAATTCATTCAGCTCAATATCAAATGCCGTGCTTATATGGTCGCGTACCATTGTCTCTCCTAGCCGAATCTTCCGGTAATGTAGTCTTCTGTCTGTTTCTTCTCCGGGTTGGTGAACATCTTGCGGGTTCCGCCGACTTCAATCAGCTCACCCAGATAAAAGAAGGCGGTAACATCCGATACCCTGGCGGCCTGCTGCATGTTATGGGTTACGATGATGATAGTGTACCTGCTTTTGAGCTCTTCGATCAACTCCTCTATCTTGAGGGTCGAGATCGGATCAAGCGCCGAACAGGGTTCATCCATCAGGATGACCTCGGGGTTTACCGCTATTGCCCGGGCGATACAGATCCGCTGGGCCTGACCGCCGGAAAGTCCCAGGGCCGAATCATTCAGGCGGTCCTTGGCCTCGTTCCAGATGGCTGCGCTTTTAAGGCTGCGCTCGACCGCCTCATCCAGTGTTGCCTTGTCGTTGACACCGGCGATTCGCAGTCCATAGACTATGTTCTCGTAGATCGACTTTGGAAAGGGATTTGAATGCTGAAAGACCATGCCGACCCTGCGCCGCAGCGCGATAACATCTGTGGAGGGTTCATTGATCTCATCACCGTCCAGGCGAATGCTCCCCTCGATTCTGGCGCTCTCCACCAGGTCGTTCATCCGGTTGAAACAGCGCAAAAGTGTTGATTTGCCGCAACCGGACGGTCCGATAAAGGCGGTCACCTGGTTGCGGGCCATCTCCAGGTTGACATCTTTGAGGGCATGGGCTGTACCATAGTGGAGGTTCAGGTTCGAGACCGAAAGAACGGGGGCGCTGCTGTTTTGAGTGAGTGTTTGTGCCATGTCGATTCCTGTTAAAACGTTGAAGAGGTGAATTTTCTGCGCATCCGGTTGCGCAGATAGATGGCCGAACTGCTGGCTACGATGACGATTGCCAAAAGCAGCATGGTGGTGACATACACCATCGGTTTGGCCGCCTCAACATTGGGAGACTGAAAACCGACATCGTAGATATGGAAGCCAAGGTGCATGAACTTTCGATCCATGTGAAAGAACGGGAAATTCCCGTCAAAGGGGAGTGTCGGAGCCAGCTTGACCACACCGACAATCATAAGCGGCGCTACTTCGCCGGCAGCGCGCGCCATGGAGAGGATCAGCCCGGTCATGATGCCGGGGGTGGCCATCGGCAACAGCAGCTTCGTCAAGGTCTGAAACCTGGTGGCTCCCAACGCCAGCGACCCCTCGCGAATGCCCTTCGGAATTGAAGCCAGCGACTCCTCGGTGGCGACAATCACCACCGGCACGGTCAAGAGCGCCAATGTCAGACTCGACCAGAGGATACCGCCGGTGCCGAAGGTCGGTGTCGGCAGGCGTTCCGGGAAGAACAGGCTGTCAATGCTGCCGCCTATGCCGTAGACGAAAAAGCCGAGGCCGAAAACGCCATAGACGATGGATGGAACCCCGGCCAGGTTGTTGACGGCGATGCGTACCATGCGGGTCACCAGGCCGTCTCTGGCGTATTCGCGCAGGTAGATGGCGGCTATTACTCCAAAGGGAAGCGAGAATACACTCATCAGCATGACCATCATGACCGTGCCGAAGATGGCCGGGAAAAGCCCGCCTTCCGTGTTGGATTCACGCGGATCGTCAAGCAGCAGTTCGCGCAGACGTTCCAGATATGCTCCGCATTTGGTAAAGAACGACATGCTGTTGGGGCGTTGATGGGCGACAATATCCATCAGGGCGATATCTTTACTCCCTCCGGCGACGTCGCTGAACCGGGCGGTTATTCTGCCGATTGCAGCCAGGGTTGCACTGGCCTGCTCATTGAGTCGCGTGAATTCTGCCAGGGACTTTTCACGGGCAACAGTTATTTCGCTTATTTCAGAGAAATTCTTTTCCTTCCCGCCATATTCGAGTTTCAGCAGTTTCAGTCTGAGCCGTTCGGAGGTGTGGTTTAAGTCCGACATCTGTTTTTTTATCTTGCGGGTGTCATCCAGCTTGTCCGATACGAGCTTCAGCGCCTGTTGCAGCGTTTCCTGCGGCGTTGCTGCCGCTGCTACCCCTTCTGCCGTAACTCCTTTTAAAAAACCGAAGTAGTTGCCATGCTCGTGGCGTTCGAGCAGCATGGCATCAGCCGGCAGTGTCTGTAAAGCTATGTCTTTGTCGTCGATCCAGCGGAAATCCTGCCCGAATACGTCGCGGTTGGCTACTTTCAGCTGCAGACGGCGGATACCGCTGATCGGATTATTCTCGCGCTGCATGATCTGTCCGAGTGCGAAAGAACCATCTTTCATCTCGAATTTGACGAGTTCTCGCGGCCAGAAGTAACCCAGACCGTTCGACATGACTACTCCGACAAGCGCAAGGGTCATGACCAGCATGACTGCCAGGGCGGCGCCGGTTACCAGAACAAAGGGTTCTCCTGTTTTCCAGAATAGTTTCATTCAATACCGTCCGTATTTTTTGCGGAATTTCTGCCGTAGCGATTCAGCAACCGTGTTGATGATAAAGGTGAAGATGAACAAGAGTACCGCTGAGAGGAACAGTGTCCGGTAGAGGGAGCTGTGAAGGGGCGCTTCAGGGATCTCTACCGCGATGTTGGCTGACAGGGAGCGCAGGCCGTTAAACAGGCTCCAGCTCATGATCGGCGTATTTCCGGTGGCCATCAGCACGATCATGGTCTCACCGATGGCGCGTCCGAAGCCGATCATGACCGCCGAAAACACACCCGGCAGCGCCGATGGAAGCACAACCCTCCAGGAGGTCTGCCAACGGCTGGCGCCCAGGGCCAGCGAGGCGGCGGTCAGGTTGCGCGGTACGTTGGAAATAGCATCTTCAGCTATGGTAAAGATGATCGGGATCACGGCAAAGCCGAGAGCAATGGCGATAATGATACTGTTTCGCTGATCGTAGCGCACACCCAGCGCACTGAACAGCCACTGTTTGAAGTCGCCGGCGAACAGCCTTACTTCGATGAATCCGCTTAAGAGAAAAGCTATGTAGATGCCCAGCAGCACCACCGGGATCATGGCAATGAATTCGTGGCCGCGCGTTATTCTCTGAAGCGGCGAAGCGATTCTGATCTGTTTCCAGAAGAAGATAGCGACCAGTTGCATCAACGGCACAATAACAAGACTCATGAAGATGGTCAGGATACTCTTGTCGATCAACGGAGCCAGCCAGAGCCCTGCCAGAAAACCGATTACCACCGAGGGAATGGCCGCCATGATTTCAACGACAGGTTTGACGCTCCCTTTAAGTTTCGGCGACATGAACTGGCTGGTGTAGAGCGCCGCCAGAAGTGCCAGCGGTGTGGCGAAGAGCATGGCGAACAGTGTCGCCTTGATGGTTCCGAACACCAGCGGTACAAGGCTCAGTTTGGGTTCAAAGTCATCGTTGGCGGCCGAGGATTGCCAGGCGTACTCCGGTCTGTCGTAGCCTTCGTACCAGACTTTACCGAACAGTGTGCCGAATGAAATTTCGGGGTGGGGGATATCCATTTTCCAAACCGTTACCATGCCTGTGCCGTCAAGAGTCGACAAGGTGTTCCCTTTGGGCGAAAGAGCGGCATGGCTGATCGGAGCGGCAGGCTGAATGGTCAGAAGGTTGCGCTCCGAGGTCATATGGTCGACATGAATTTCTCCGGTATTGCCCGAGAACAGGGTTTTGTCGCGCGGCGAGGGGATGAGAAGGGATACTGTCCCGACGTTTGGGCGCAGGGTGTGGATGCGTGTCAGTTGCCTGTCATCTCCGCTGCCGGCAACTTTGACCGGAAACCAGGTCGTGAGCGCGCCTTTCGCATCTCCGACGGCGAGCGACACATCCCCCAGCACCAGGGCCAGTGAGGTTATGGCCTGACGGTCGCCTGATGCCTGAACGGTGTCGAGCAGACGTACCTGCCCCGGTTCGGAAATATCCCAGCGCAACAACATGCCGTTGTCGGTGCCGGCATAGAGATAGTGTCCCTTCGTATCAACAGCGACTGATGTGAGATGGCCCGGCAGCGGTCCGCTGATTTCGGCGCTGGCGTTATTCCGTTTTTCATTGCCGAGCAGGTCTTTTTCTACAAGCTGATGGGTTACTTGTATACGGTCCCCGGTCAGTCGATCAATGCGGACCGCCCCCTTGCCTTCAATCGGGCGGGCAAATGATTGTACGATGCCTGCGGAGGCCGCAAAGGAGATGTCATCCCGTGCGGTGACGTCGTTAGTAAGCGAGCTCTTCCCCTCTGCATCCCTCACAGAGGCCAGGGCTACCGCGACAGAAGTTATTGCGCCGGTATCCCACAGCAGGTTATAGACGGATTTACCGATATATTCCGAAGATACAACGCGAGTGACCCCCGGCGGTACAGCCGGTGACATGATACTGGCGGAGATGGAACCATCGGCAACCTTCAGAAAATGGAAGGTACCGGTTTCATCGAGTATGAAAACGCCCTGCTGGTTCTCTTCTGCTCCGACAGCCAGAACCCTGCCGCTGACTATGGCGGCAGGTACCTTCAGCGTGGCGGCAATTGTGGCGGAGGGTGGGTAGAAGAGCGGCAGGGCTACCCGGGAGATCATCACCAGTATCCATATAACCGAAACAATTACCAGTAGCCCACCGGTGCGAATCAGCAATTCTGCTATCCGGTCGTTGCGCCGGGATGTGTCGATTATGTTTTTTGCCATGGATAGTCTGAACCTGGTTTATTTAAGCGTGTGCAACTGATCTTCGACAAGTTTGGCGGTCAGCGGATCATAGCCGTCCTTCACGACGATCTCCTGACCTTCCTTGGAGAGGACGTACCTGAGGAACTCTTCAACGACTTTGGGCATCGGCTGGTCCGGCTTTTTGGCGACGTAGATGTAGAGCATGCGGCTCATTGGGTAGGAACCGTTCAGAACGTTGGCGTAGGTTGCTTCGGCGACCTTGCCGCCTTCCTTGTCGGAAAGCGGTACGGCACGTACGCCGGAGGTTGCATAGCCGATTCCGGAATAGCCGATTGCGCCGATATCCTTGGCAACACCTTCCACTACGGAAGCGGAGCCGGGCTGCTCCTTGACGCTGTTTTTAAAGTCGCCTTTGGCCAGTGCGTGTTCTTTGAAGTAGCCGTACGTGCCGGAGGCGGAGTTGCGTCCGTAGATGCTGATCGGCATGGCGGCCAGTTTGCCTGTCACACCCAGTTGGCCCCAAGTTGTGATATCAGCGCCACCACGTTTGTGGGTTTTTGAGAATATGGCATCGACCTTGTCAAGCGAAAGACTCTTGATCGGGTTGTCCTTGTTGACAAATACCGCCAGAGAGTCAAGCGCCACACCGATTTTGGTCGGTTTGTAGCCATATTTCTTTTCAAATTCCTCGATCTCGGAACCCTTCATCTCGCGGGACATGGGGCCGAGCTGGGCGGTGCCGGCGATCAGGGCGGGAGGCGCCGTGCTGGAACCTTTGCCTTCGATCTGGATGTTGACGTTGGGATATTTCTTCTTGAAACCTTCGGCCCAGTAGGTCATCAGGTTGTTGAGGCTGTCCGAGCCGATGCTGCCCAGATTGCCGGATACGCCGGCGGCGGTGGTGTACTTCCTGATTTTGGCGTCGACAGTTACCTTTTCAGCGTGAGCCGCCACAGCGGTAGCCATCACGAGTAGTGCGGCCAGGATTGACTTCTTGAACATGGATTATTCCTCCTTGGGGTCTGTAACAGAATGTGCTCATACCATAGCAGACTAATGTTACAGAGATGTTACAGGGAGGAAAAAGGTTGGTTAAATGTGATGGTGCTGGGTTTATTGGTAAAGCAGAGACACGACAATTACGCCACGCGCCGTAACCCCTGCAACAGCGGTGAACTGCCATGCATCCACTCGCTGACGGAACAGAAAACAATATCGAAGGGCACCTTGAAGCGTTTCACCAGAACCCTGTGAATTCCCTTCGTCATCCCCGCCCGCTGAAAGATATCTTTCCCCTCGAACCCTGGAGAGACCAGAACGATATCCACGTCACTTTCATTCTGTGCCGTACCCAAAGTGTGCGAACCGAAAAACCTAACTGACTCAACCGGAATAGAACGTTCCGCGCACAGCTCATGCAGTGCTTGTTCAATATCAACTAGCAGTTGCGTAGCCATTCGTGTACCTCCCGGCAATGTCCAATAATTTCAGACGTCTTCTTTCTCGGGTATTGCGCCAAAAGCCTGTCGAGTTCGTCGGGATAGCGCGTCGGAACACTTACCTCGTTCAGTATTTCCAGAAACTCAGCATGTTGCTCCGGCATATCAACAGCGATTCTGTCGAGGAGAAAAACAAGATCGTGACTTTTCGGAGGGATTTCGCCCCGTTTGGCTAGCAGCCCCTTCAATGCTTTTTCCAGACAGAGGTGACACATGAAGATGGAATAGATATAGCGGCGACTGCGAAACATCGCCTCCGCCGTACCCAGGTCATAATCCGCCTGTTTGAACCACTCTTCAGTTTGTCTGGATGTTTCCATAATCAAGCTTCCGATTCATATTCATTGCTTCTCGAAAAAACAAACCCGACATAGCTGAATCATGAATCTTGTATAACATAGTCGGGAGGAGCAACGGAAGGGATTTTGTATGGAATGCTGAAGCGGTACAGCGCTTGTTTACCTCGTATGACTTCAAGCCTTCCTCAGCGTAAACGAAATAATAGACCCCTTGCCGGTCTCACTCGTAACGGAGACAGACCCACCGTGAAGCTGTACAATATGCTTCACAATGGCCAGGCCAAGCCCGGTTCCGCCCTGTTCGCTGGTTCTGGCCTCGTCCACCCGGTAAAATCTCTCAAAGATTCGCGGCTGATCCTTGAAGGGGATGCCGATACCGGTATCTGAGACCGACACCCGGACGAACTCTCCCAGATCTTCGGTAAACAGGCGGACGCTACCACCATCGGGAGTATACTTGATGGCATTTTCCAGCAGATTGACAACAACCTGTTCGAGTCGACCCTGGTCAGCCATGACGCGCGGCAGGGTCCTTTCAGCAGTTTCATTCAGTATGGCAATATTCTTTTGCGTTGCGCTCTCCTGCAGCAGCATGCAGGTTTTTGCTATTGTCCCCGAGACGTCAAGCGGGTTGATTTCCAGAACGGTTCCTTTTGATTCAAGGCTTGAAAGCGTCAGGATGTCATTTACCAGGTTGGCCAGTCTGTCCGAGTGGCTGGAGATGATCTCTACAAAGCGAACGGCACGGGCCGGGTCAGACTCAAGCGCGCCATCCAGCAGAGTTTCAGCATACCCCTTGATGATCGTAACCGGTGTCCGCAGTTCATGGGAGACATTGGCGACGAAATCCCTGCGCATGTTCTCCGCCTTCTTCAAATCGCTGATGTCGTGGAAGACCGCGACGATCCCCTGCCTGACACCATCGACATTCAGCGGAACCCAGTGTGTAAAGAGGGTACTATTGTCAGGCTGAAGGGAAATCTCCCGCACCAGCTCGTCTACATCCGGTTTACCAAGATCGTTGAAGGCGTCCAGCAGGTCGGGGTGCCGAGAAATTTCAACCAGTTTTTTGCCTTCCACTTCCCCGGTAATTGAAAAGAGCCTGCGGAAGGCGGGGTTGACGAGGGTTATGACGCCATCGGGAGCTGTCACCATGACACCTTCTCCCATGCTGCTCAGGATCGTGTTCAGACGCTGTTTTTCAGTTGAAAGGCGTTGCATCTGATCTTCGATCCGCTCCGACATGTCGTTCAGCACACGGGCCAACGTACCGATTTCATCTTTGGAGATTGTCGGAATTTTGGATTTTCCACCGTTTTTTCCAATACGAGCTGCGGCATCAGCCATCTCGCGCAGTGGTCTGGAGGTCAGGCTGGAGAGGATGTAGCTGAACAGTAGCGCGATTACTATGGTTACAAGTAGTGCTCCGCCGATTATACCGTGCAGGGCATTCCTGGCGGAAGTCAGGTATTCCAGCGGTACGGCGAGGCGAATGATGCCGTCAGTGGTGCTGTTTCCGAATGTCAGCGCCGTGTAAAGCATGGAGGTACGCAAGGTGTCCGAATAACGAAGCGCGCTTCCGCTTCCATTTTTGAGCGCCTGCAGCACCTCTGGGCGCTGGAGATGATTCTCCAGTTGTGATAATCCAGCCTGCCCCACATCAGAGTCACCGATAACCGTGCCGTCCGGCGCGATCAATGTGACCCTGGCCTTGATGGCGACCCCGATCGATTCGGCAAGCTGCTGCGGTGTTGCATGCAGTTTGTTACTCATCACCAGCAAGCGAGCTAACTGTGTCTGGTGAACCAGGTTGGCCCGGCTCTCTTCGATCATTACTTTTTGCAGGGTATGATTGAAATAGAGGTAGAAACTTCCGGTAATCAACGCAATCAGGAATATGTAGGACAACACCAGTTTGGTTCTAAATCCCATCTGTTACTCCTCAACCTTGTAGCCGAAGCCGCGAATTGTCTTGATGATGTCGCCAGGTACTCCCAGTTTTCCGCGCAGACGTGTTATGTGTGTATCAACGGTTCTGGTATCTCCGGCATTGTTGTAGCTCCAGACATTTTGCAACAATTTTTCACGGCTGTGGACACATCCCTTTTTCTCCATCAGGTAAAGCAGCAGCTTGAACTCGGTACTGGTCAAATCAATCTCGATGCCGGCGCTCATTACCGCGTGGCGCTGCTTGTCGATAATGATATCACCGATGGAAAGAAGTTCGGCTTTCGGCAGTTGCACTTCATGCTCAAAGCGCCTCATGACTGCTTTGATCCTCAAGGCCACCTCGCGCATGGAGAACGGTTTAACGATGTAGTCGTCGGCTCCTACCTCAAAACCGACCACGCGATCTATTTCGTCACTTTTTGCCGTTATCATGATAATCGGGATATGAGCGGTGCGCTGATCCTTGCGAAGCGCCTTGCAGATCTCCGTCCCCGGCAGCCCCGGCAACATCAGGTCAAGGAGTACCAGATCGGGTGGATCTGCTGCGGCCCGTTCGAGACCAAGTTTACCATCATGAACGCAGGTTGCGGCATAGCCATTCTTCTCAAGATTGAAAGCCAGTAATTCTGCCAGATCCTTTTCATCCTCGATTATCAGCACTTTCTTCATGTAACGCTCCTGCGCTTGACCTGCAAAATGTTTATATACAATCAGCCGTTACAAATACGTTTGTACCATACTTTTGTTACAATGATGTTGCGATCAGATAAAGATTTTGAAAAATGAACGCCGATAAGGACGCTACTTCGATAAAAATTCACAAAAATTTTATCTTACCTCCACCTGATTGTAATACTGATTGTTTATACTAAGCAAAAATGAGAGGGGGTACTGCACATATGAAAATCAGGCTCAATGAAGATTATTATTTCTGGTGTTGTGAGTGGTGTGATACTGAAAATCTGGTGCTTTGGGTAAGGCTGCAGGATGGAACCCATTGCGGTGCCTGCCACAGGCCGATGAACCTGCCGGGAGTAAATGGAGTTGTCGTTAACAGTACGATAGCAGCGGGATTGTACTAGCCATTCACGCGATTCTACCGCTCAGATAATTTTTCTTGATGCTTTCTTGATGTCATTAATATCCATCTTGACACATTCTTTATGTGAAAAGCGATATGCTGAACAGCTTGAAGGAGTGCCACGAAAGTATATCTGTTCGATATGGAGAATCTCCGTGACTGAAAACCAGCAGGAATCGCAATCGCTCCTTGTCAAGGTCGTACGTGCAATCTTCGGCGCCCCGAAATACCTGAAGGATCCTCAGCTGTTCCATAAGATATCACTTATCCCTATTCTGGCCTGGATCGGGTTAGGGGCTGACGGCCTGTCATCCTCGGCTTACGGACCTGAAGAAGCCTTCAAGGCCCTTGGTGAACATGCCTATCTTGCCGTATTCCTCGGTCTGGCCACGGCACTGACAGTCTTTATTATCTCCTATGCCTATTCGCGCATCATTGAGCACTTTCCTCACGGCGGCGGCGGCTACATCGTGGCCACCCACATGTTGGGGGAAAAGGCCGGGGTAGTCTCCGGCAGTGCGCTGCTGGTGGATTATATCCTTACGATCACCGTATCCATCGCGTCCTGCGTAGATGCGATCTTCAGCTACATTCCCCAAGGGTATCACCACTACAAGGTACCAGTGGCCTGTATGCTGACAGTGCTCCTGATTGTCCTCAACATCCGTGGTGTCAAGGAGTCCATCACGGTCATGGCACCGATCTTCATGGTATTTGTGGGCACCCACCTGCTGATGCTGGTGTATGGAGTCCTGACCCATACCGACAGGTTTGCCCCTCTGGCGAGTGATGTCCGGACCGGCTTCAGTCACGACATCTCAAGTATCGGCATCTTCGGGATTCTACTGCTGTTCGTTCGGGCCTACTCTCTGGGTGGTGGTACCTACACCGGTATCGAGGCAGTCTCCAACGGGTTGCAGATCATGCGCGAACCGCGCGTGCAGACCGGCAAGCGCACCATGATCTATATGGCGACATCGCTGGCCTTCACCGCCGGAATCCTGTTTCTCTGTTACTCGCTGGCGGGAGTAAAACCGGTGGAGGGCAAGACGCTCAACGCGGTGCTGGCCGATGGTCTGTTCGGCAGTTGGCCTATGGGAGGCGGGATCGCCTTTGTTACCATATTTTCTGAAGGGGCACTGCTGCTGGTGGCAGCCCAGACCGGGTTTGTAGATGGCCCCCGTGTCATGGCCAATATGGCGGTTGATTCTTGGCTGCCGCACCGTTTTGCATCGCTGTCGGTGCGCCTGACCATGAGAAACGGCATCCTGCTGATGGGATTGGCCTCCATCGTACTGCTCATCTACACCCGTGGTTCGGTATCGGCCCTGGTGGTCATGTACTCTATCAACGTATTCGTCACCTTTTCACTCTCCCAGCTTGGCATGTCCAAGTTCTTTATCGGCAGGCGTAAGGATGATCCGCAATGGATTCGTCATCTCTCGGTCCATCTGGTGGGGCTGGTGCTCTGTGTGACCATACTGATTATCACCACCCTTGAGAAATTCATGGAGGGGGGCTGGCTGACCCTGCTGATCACCTCGGTGGTGATCGGCTTCTGCTACATGATCAAGGGGCACTACACCCGGGTGCGTCAGGGCTTTGCCGATCTGGACAACACCCTGCTGGATGTACCGATCAATGAACATGGTGAGCCGCCGGCGCTGGATCACAACGCCCCTACCGCCATCCAGCTGGTCTCCGGCTACAGCGGTTTCGGAATACACACACTCTTCTCGATCCTGACCACCTTCCCCAAAACGTATAAGAACATCATTTTTGTCTCGGTGGCGGTAATTGACTCCGGTTCCTTCAAAGGGGCCGAGGAGATAGAGGCTTTGGAGGCATCAATAAAATCCGGCCTGGAAAAATACGTAGTCATGGCCCATAAGCTCGGTTTTGCCGCCGACTACCGCATGGTGCTGGCCACCGATGTGGTGGAGAGCATCATAGATATCTGCAAGGAAACCGCCCAAGAGTTTCCCCGTTCCACGGTCTTCACCGGCCAGCTCACCTTCCGCCTGGAGAAGTTCTACCATCGCCTGCTGCACAACGAGACCGCCTTCGCCATCCAGCGCCGTCTGCAGTGGGACGGCCTGACCACCGTGATCATGCCGATCAGGGTGAGAACGTAATAAGATAATTAAGATTCTGTCGCGGCGGGGTGCTCTAATGTTAGGTTATGTTGTTGCGTAGTGGATATCGTGGGGATAAGGCGACTACTGGTGCATGCCGGGTGATGCGCTCTTCTTGCACTCCAGCGGGTAGATTGTCCCGTCCTGAATTATCAGTAGATCGATCTCTTTTTTGTCCTTGTCCCGATAATAGAAAAACGGTGCCTGACGACCGTTATGCCAATAGCTTTTCAGCAGTTCGCCGATAACCCAGGTTTCCATGAAGATAGACGTGAATAGCTGGGTCTATGAGGTAGGCATGCTCTCCAGTTCACCGAGACCCCACCGTCTTTCTTGTCTTATACGCTTCCGCCATTTCCCTCTTGCTTTGCCTCAGCAATTCTATCTCGGATGGTGTCAACATCCGGGGAGCGGGCGAGATACCGAGCTTCTGATTGAGTAAGGCAGTCGAGGGAGTGACCATAGTTTTTTTGCCACCATGTTTCGAGTTCGGTTCCATGTGTTTTCCTCAGTTCATGCAATGTTATTGAATAAGACTGAGAACTACAACATCATTCATGTTCCTGTCAAACATGTTGATTGCTTATGTCATATTCTGTTGCATACCATACTGGCGACTGATCAGCTATTTATCAGCGCCTGTTTGACCTGTTCCATCCTCCCGGCAATAACGGAATCATGACGCGCCTTGTCAGTCATGCGTTTGATGCAGGCGCTCAGCGTGGATATATCGCGCCTGAAGATCCGCCCCACATCGCTGATAGTGCCATCGGAGAATTCCGCGACCGCCCAGGCCGCGAGGGTGCGTGCTTCGGTGATTGTTCTGCCTCGCTGCCGCGAACAAAGTGTTTCGTCATCGATGTTACAGATCGTCTTGATGGTTTCCAGCACCTCACGTACGGTCGGTTTCTGTTCACGCCGCAGTTGCGCCTTTTCCAACGCTTCATCGACAAAACGCTCTTCACCGAGCAGACGACTGTCAAACGCTCCTCCCTGATGGAAGTCTTTATTGCGTCCGTCCCCCGCCCTCTCTCCGACAAACTGACAGAAGAGCCTTACCGCCTGCCCGCATCGTGTGCCAAACATCGACAGCACCTGTTCCGTGGCCAGCCACGGTAAGGGGTCAGTGCCGAGATAGGCGCGGTGGCTACTCCACGGATACTCTTCCGGAGCCGTTACCATGGCCGCACGAACAGGATTCAGGTGGATATAGGCGACGAATTCGAGCAGATATGAGTCGGCATCGACAAGAACCGCCTTGTATCGCCCCTGGAACAGGTGGCCGCTCCGGTTCATCCGGCGATTGATCCATGTGGTATAGCGAAGGGAGAGGTTCTGCATGATGCGGGAGAGTGGTGTTTCTCCTATCTGGATGGCAATGTGGATATGGTTGGTCATCAGGCAGAAAGCGTGGATACGGCAGCCGAATTTCTCGACGGAAGTTTGCAGAAGGAGATAAAACCTGTACCGGTCACCATCCTCGAAGAAGATATCCTGTTGTGCGTTACCGCGCAGGATTACGTGGTAGAGTGCGCCGGGGAAGTGTATGCGTTGTTTGCGAGCCATGGGGTGGTTGTATAGGATTTAAAGCAACAAAGCAGAACCTGACCCCGCTGAAAGCCCCCTCTTGGTTTTCCTGACCCCGCAGGTGTTCCCAGCGGCGCTTCTGCAAAAAGACCATTGAGCGGAGACCGGTTATTACGGAGTTATAGGCGGCATAGCTTGAAAATAAGACTCGTCAACGAGCGGCAGTGATGCCGCTCTTTTTGTTTGCAGAGCTGACGCATGAAACGGTATAGTCGTGTAGTCCGGCATGTTAGACCACCAT
>JBAXVG010000010.1:0-102507 GCA_037129255.1 Desulfuromonadales bacterium
AGATCCTGACGCTGGCCAATTCCGTTACAGAGCAGGCCAGTCAGATCGCAACCGCTGCTGAACAGCAGACTGCCACCACCTATGAGATAACCAGCAATATTCATCAGATTACCGAAGTGGTTCATCAGAGTTCCACAAACGCTCAGATGTCTGCCGTCGCATCGAACCAACTGGCACAGATGGCTGAAACACTGCAGAGTCTGGTAGCCCGCTTCAGGCTCGCCTGAACAAATTGACAAGGGGGAAACAATGAGCACAGCACTTATGAGAGTTGATCCCAACTCCAAATCAAACGAACTGATCCAACTGGTTAGTTTCATGCTGGCCGAAGAAGAGTACGGCGTTGAGGTACTTAAAGTCCGCGAAATTATCCGGATGCCGTCCATAACCAAGATGCCCAACACACCGCCGTATGTAGAGGGAATCATTAACCTGCGGGGCAAGGTTATCCCGATTATTTCCATGCGCAAACGTTTTTGTCTGATGGAAAGCGAAAACAACTCACATACCCGCATCATAATCATGGACGTAGCAGGAGCTTTGACCGGTTTCATTGTGGACGGCGTCTCGGAGGTGATTCGTATTCAGAGCGGCGATATCCAGCCGCCACCGTCGATGGTTCTCTCCGGCGGCATCGGCCAGGAGTTTATCACCGGCGTCTATAATCACGCCGAACGTCTGCTGGTTATTATGGATATTGACCGGATGTTCACGCAGGATGAACGCGACAGCTTCTGCGACAACTCTTAAGTAAGTTAAGCTAACTAATATTTAAATTAGAATTCAGGAGGAATGTCATGACTATTAAAACTCGTATGTTAACGTTTGGAATTGTAACTATTGCTTTTGTTGCCCTCGTCTCCATCCTTGCGATAATGGGAATTTCCAGGCTGGACAACTCTTTTGCCGGACTCCGGCAGCATGAGATCACCACTAAGATCGAAACCATCAAGGTCGGTCGCGAAATAAATTTTGTATCACGCCTGACACGCAACATCATGCTGGGTGCGGACTACGATAAGGATTTTAAAAGACTTGAAGAAACCGCAGAGAAAATAACCAGATCCTTTGATGCTCTGACAAAAGCCGCCGAGGGGGACGAGGACAAAAAACTGGTGGAGAAAGCCAGGGCCGATGCCCTGACCTTTGTCAACGATGGCAAGTCCAGGATGGAATCCCTGAAAACGATCCCGGCGGAAGAGCGTTACAAAGCATTCAAAGAGTACGAAAAGGGGGCCACCCCGCTGGCTATGAAGTCACGAGAGAGTTTTGACGCCATCATAAAAAATGCGGATAAGAGGTTTGAAGAAGGCAATAAAGAGTTTGAAAGCACAATCCGCCACACTTTAATAACCATCTCTATTGTCGGCAGCATTGCTGCTCTTGTGATCATAGTCGCTCTGCTTACACTGGCAAAGCTGATTGTGGGGCCGATTGGCGTACTCAAGAGTAACCTGCAAGCTATCCGCTCTACCTGGGAACTGAACCGGCGCCTTGACGATTCATCGAAAGACGAAATGGGCGACATAGCCCGCGAGACGAATGCTTTCATTCAAGCGCTCAGAGACGTTATCACCAAAGTGAATGACAGCTCAACAAAAGTAGCCGGTTCTTCAGCCGACTTGAGCAAGATCTCAAACAGAATTGCCGCTGGCTCGGAAGAAGTGGCAGCTCAGGCAAACACCGTCGCCACCGCCGGAGAGGAAATGACAGCAACCAGTCACGATATCGCCAAGAACTGTCAGTATGCGGCAGAAGGGGCACAGCAGGCTTCTAAATCCGCCCAGGACGGTGCGGTGGTGGTGGACAAGACCATTGCCGTTATGAATCAGATCGCAGAAAAGGTTCAGGAATCAGCCAGGACTGTCGAAAATCTCGGAGCACGTTCGGATCAGATCGGGGCCATTGTCGGAACAATCGAGGATATAGCTGATCAGACCAATCTGCTTGCGCTCAATGCAGCTATTGAAGCCGCCCGCGCAGGTGAACAGGGCAGAGGCTTTGCGGTAGTTGCCGATGAAGTCAGAGCTCTGGCAGAACGGACTACAAAGGCCACCAAAGAAATCAGCGAAATGATCAAGGCTATCCAGAACGAGACGAAAAGCGCTGTCACCGTAATGGAACAGGGTGTCCGGCAGGTGGAGTCAGGTACGACAGAAGCCGCCCGCTCCGGAGCAGCGCTGCATGATATTCTGCAGCAGATAAACTCAGTTGCCATGCAAGTAAATCAGATCGCCACTGCCGCTGAGGAACAAACCGCAACTACCAGCGAAATATCCAGCAACATGATACAAATCACCGATGTGGTACATCAGACATCTAAAGACGCCCATGTGTCAGCATCTGCTGCTGCTCAGTTGAGCGATAACGCTGAAGAACTACAGCAGTTGGTACGCCAATTCAAACTGTAGCCCAAGTGAGTATCATTCTCATAGTATTCGGTGATACCGATCAGCGGACAGAATATCAATGCGGATGGCATACATGAAATACAAGTCCTCAATAGTCTGTAGAGCAGTTGCTATCATAATCATGTATTTTGGTTGTGTGACGCAAACATCTGCTGCCGATAAACTGGTCATCGGCATCTCCCCTTCATTGATTTCTACGCTGACGGTAGTCGCTGAGAAGCAGGGGTATTTCAAACGCGAAGGAATCGATGTCGAACTGCGTAATGTCGGGTTCGGGAGTAACGGGGTTTCCGAGATGCTTGCGGGCAGGATCGATGTCGCAGAGTCATCAACTTTCGCTCTTGTTTCCAACTCGTTCAGTAAAAATGATTTTAAAATTCTGTCAACAATAGCGGTCTTCGGTAACGACAATATGATTATCGCCAGAACCGATCGGAAAATAAAGCGCGTCCATGATCTGAAAGGAAAACGGGTCGGAGTAATCAAGGGAGCGTTTGCGGAATATGTACTGGACCTGATGCTGCTTGGCGCCGGTCTGAATTCCAGCGATGTGCGTATCGTGCGCGACAGTGCCGATAATCTGCCGCAAAGAGTCGGTTCCGGGGAACTTGATGCTGCCTGTGTATTCGGGCTCTGGATTGACAAAGTCAGCCAAGCCCTTAACGCCAACGTGACAACTCTGCATGATGAAAAGGCGTTCCGGGTGACGGTGGTACTCTCTGCAAAAAGTAGCAGGATCGCACGTAATCCGGAATGTTTCAGGAAACTCCTCAAGTGTTACATCAAGGCAGAAGAATACATGAAAAAGAATCCTGAAAATGCCAGGAATATCCTGATCAGCCACTTCAGGCTTGATCCAAGTACGGCTCAAAAGGTCTGGAGGCTGAGCCGCTTCAGGGTATCGCTCGATCAGACCATGATCAAGGATCTCGAAAATATGGCGCAGTGGCAGATTGATTCCGGAATTCAGAAAAGCCGGAAAATTCCGGACTATCTGAACATAGTGCCGTTCCAGATTCTCGAAGGTGTTGACCCGAAACGGGTCACCATAGTCCATTAACCATGAAGATCAAGACCAGATTTAATCTGACAAACTGTTCAACTCTGGCACTCCTCCTGATATGGCTTATCTGCGCGGGAGTCGGAATTATTCACACGAAGGGCGCACTGGATGAATCCGTCAAGGCGGACCTGCTGGTGAACAGTCTGCATGGCCTGAGGATTCTGAGCCTGGAATACGAAAACCAGCCTTCAGACCGGATAATGCATCAATGGGAAGCACTGTACGGACAGATCGGCAAACAGATTGCCGGTCTTCCCAATATGCCTGAAGAGGCAAAAGATGCATTTATGAATATGAATAAACTATTCGGTCAGGCGATAAGCATAGATGCCAAAATCAACATTATGGCCAGAGCCCGTCTGAAAAAGCACCTCTTTACTTCTCTCCATATCGAATCTCAGCGGATCGTGGACTGGGCACAGAATGTTTCAGATACATCAAGAGAATCATATATTTACGACGCAAAAAACTACAGCATTGCCACATTGACAATACTGGTTCTGGTGGTGCTGATTACCACCGTGGTCATATTCATTACCAGCAAACACATACTTAAATCAATCGTTACACTCCAAAATGGCGCCAATCGCATAGCCTGCGGAGAATTCGGTGCCCGGATTGAAATCCCCGGGGTGGACGAACTGGCAACTCTGGCGGGATCGTTCAACGCCATGAGCAGTGATCTGCTGGGCACATACACCGAGCTGAACCGGCAGACAGCCTTATTGGAAAAGGAGATAACCGATCGCCAGATGGCGCAGGAGGGACTGGCGATAAAGCAGAAGCAGCTTGAAACTCTGAATACCGGACTCGAACAGCGCGTTCTGGAACGTACCAACGAGCTGGAAAAAATCAATGTGAGTCTCGGGCAGGCCCGTGATACTGCCGAAGCCGCCACCCGGGCCAAGAGCGACTTCCTGGCCAATATGAGCCACGAGATCCGCACACCGATGAACGCCATCATCGGCATGAACTATCTTGTCCTGCAGACTGAACTCTCTCCAAAACAGCGGGAGTACATAACAAAATCGAAGACCGCTGCCGAATCACTGCTGGGTATTTTAAACGATATTCTCGATTTTTCCAAAATCGAAGCCGGCAAACTGGAAATAGAACAAGTCGAATTCAAACTTGACGAAGTCCTGGATAAAGTCACCGGTATCGTAGCTATGAAGGCTCAGGAAAAGGGACTGGAGTTCATGATCAGTCTCGCGTCTGATATACCATTAACACTGGCAGGCGATCCGTTGCGTCTGGGGCAGATCCTCATCAACCTGTGCGGAAACGCGGTAAAATTTACCGAGCGGGGCGAGATCGTCATGCGGATAATCCGGAATAAGGCTGCTGCCTGCAACATGATTTCACTCCGGTTTTCGGTCTGCGACACCGGCATCGGCATAAGCAGAGAACAGTCAGATCGCCTGTTCCAGCCATTCAGTCAGGCTGATACATCAAGCACTCGCCGCTATGGCGGCACAGGACTCGGACTGGCCATCAGCAGGCAACTTGTGGAAAAAATGGGGGGTGAAATTCACGTGCTTTCCGAAGAGGGAAAGGGTAGTGAATTCGTCTTTAACGCAACCTTCGGGCAGTGCGGGCAGAGCGGGGAGCGTCAATGCATACCGTTACCGGATTCGCGGCGCATGCATGTTCTTGTGATTGATGACAGCCTGAGTTCCAGAGAGATATTTGAAGCTCAACTCTCCTCCCTTAACTTTGAAATTACACTCGCGGACTCTGCCAAGTCCGGCATTAATGCATTGAAACGAACCAGGAAGGGTTCTCCAATCGAAGTTGTGCTTATGGATTGTCGTATGCCTGACATTGATGGTTTTGAAGCAGCCAGGCACATCAGAAACATCTCAGCTCTCAGAAACCAGCCTCGAATCATAATGGTGACGGCCTACGGCAATGATGAAGTAAGGCAGAGGGTAGACGAGGAACATCTTGACGGTTATCTGACAAAACCGGTTTCTGTGTCGTCGTTGTTTGAAGCCGTAATGCCCTCATTTTACAGCAAATCTGTTAACCGGTTACCGGAAGATGATCAACCCCTGATAGCTCCTGAGGTTATGGAAAAGTTGCGGGGAATGAATGTTTTACTGGTTGAGGACAATGACTTCAACCAGCAGATCGCCGGCGAACTGCTGACCGGTGCAGGGACCTCGGTGACCATCGCTGATAATGGCAAAGTGGCCGTGGAACAGTTGAAGACGCAACGGTTCGATCTTGTGCTGATGGATGTTCAGATGCCGGTGATGGATGGCTACGAGGCAACCAGGCTGATACGCAGCGATGAGTCGATCAACTCTCTGCCGATAATCGCCATGACCGCCCATGCTATGGCAAAAGACCGGGAGAAATGCCTTCAGTCCGGTATGAATGATTATATCAGCAAACCGATAGTTCCATCGGAGCTCTACTCCGTTCTGTCGAAATGGATTACGCGGGATTACAAGGTTTCGAAAGATTCTTACGCCGCCCCCGTTCTGCAACAAGCTAACGGACTTTCAATTCCTCTGCCTGACAGCCTCCCCGGAATTTCGCTTGCTGAAGGACTGCGGTTTCAGAACAACAACAAAAAGCTTTATCTCAAGATGTTGAACCTCTTTAAGGATAAGAAGCGGACAATTGTCCTTGAAATCAGGTCGTGTCTGGCCGAAGGGGATTTTGAGACTGCCGGCCGGCTCGCACATTCAATAAAATCTGCAGTTGGAAGCATCGGAGCCGGGGAACTTATGTACCTTGCTGCAGAACTTGAGGTGGCGATTCAATACGGTGATACAGTTCTTATGGACAGATTCCTGAAAGATTTTGAGCAGCAGTTTTCAGTTGTTCTGTCCGGACTCGATAATGCGTTTCAGCACCAGCTGTTACGTCCTGTAAATACATCTGCCTGCAGAATTCCAACAGATATCTCTTGAATAACCGGAGTAATATAAACGTTCTACTCATGGAGCCAAAGATGATGGCAACACAACGATCAGGCAAAGTCATTTTCATACTGCTTCTATTGCTCGCACTGACCGCCAATGCTGAAACGAAACAGCTGCGTGTCGGCGGGGAAGACAATTTGCCGGTATCCTCAATTTCTGTTGACGGTAAAGCCTTAGGGTTATTCCCGGATGTTTTTATGGAAATTGCAAAAAAAGAACGTTGGAACTACGAATTCGTACCATGCGTTTGGAATCAATGTATGGAGGATTTGGCAGATGGCAAGCTAGATATTCTGCTCGCTACAGCCTATTCCCCAAAACGGGCTGAGATGTTTGATTTCAGTAACGAATCAATCTTTTCTAACTGGGGGCAGGTGTATATATCGAGCGGTGAAAAAGTTGATTCCATACTTGCACTCGAAGGGAAGCGAATTGCCGTAGTACGCAACGATACTCATGCATTGGCATTTCGCAAGCTGATAGGGGATTTTGGTAAGCAAGCCGATTTTGTGGAGGTTGAAAAACAGGAAGATGTGTTTAAGCAGATAGACCAAGGTAGCGTCAATGCGGGAGTCGTTAACAGATTCTTCGGCCAGAATCATCTTAAAGAATATCGTGTTCATGTGACCCCGGTAGTTTTCAATCCCATAGAAATTAAATTTGCTGTTGCCAAGGGGAAACACGCTGATATTTTGGCAGCTCTTGACAAAAACATATCCAAGCTGAAACAACAGCCGAACTCAATATATGCCAGTTCAATGGAGCGCTGGTTAAACGTGGGATCAACTACTCATCATCTTCCCGAGTGGGTTTCTCCCTATATTATTGCTTCGATTCTTACGAGCATAGGTTTGATAACAGGGATTGTCTTGATGAAGTATGAAGTGCGGCGCAAGACGGCAGCGTTATCCCTGGCAAAACAAGAGGCCGAATCGAGCCAACGCCTTTACAGCGCAACCCTTGATAACACATCCCAATTCTGCGGATTGCTGTCGCCGGATGGAACAGTTTTGAATGTCAACCAGACGGCACTGGAAGTAATCGGGGCTGCAAAAGAGACGGTGGTTGGACGACCTTTCTGGGAAACACACTGGTGGATACATGACCGGAATGTCCAGGAGCGTCTTAAAGATGCAATACTCAGATGCGCCGCAGGCGAATCCATCAATTATGAAACAACGAATCAGGATGTTACGGGCAAGCTCCTTTACATAGACTTCTCGCTTAAGCCGGTGAGAGATAATTCAGGGGCAATTATATTCCTTATCCCCGAAGGGCAGGATATCTCCAACCGCAAGAAAATAGAGAATGAGCTGCTTAGGCGTGAGCAGGAGCTGCAGTCACTTTTTATGGCCGCCCCGGTGGGCATTGCTTATGTTAAGGACAGGATTTTTCTGAAGGTCAACGATGCGCTGTGTATGCTCTACGAATACTCTCGAGATGAGTTGACAGGACAAACCAGCAGAAAGCTTTACGAATCCGACGCCGGATATGAAGCTTTTGGAAGTCAGGCATACAGTCAGGCCATTGAAGCTCATCATGTAATGCTTGAAAACCGCACCGTTACCAAAAATGGCAGAATCATAGACGTTCTGATGAGTATTGCACCGCTTGTAAAGGGTGACGCATCGTCCGGTTTTGTTACCATAGTGCTTGACATTACCGATAGAAATAAAGCCCTGACCGCTCTAAAAGAAAGCGAGATGCGCTTTCAGGCCATATTTAACGAGAGCCCGATAGTTATCGCTCTTAATTCAATGCAAGATGGTTCGTATGTCGATGTGAACCGGAAATTTCTTGAAGTAATAGATCTTACCAAAGATGCCGTTTTGGGGAAAACTCCACAGGAACTGGAATTTATTTCAGCAGAAGAAAACCAAAGGCTCCGTGAAATATTGGTAGCCAAAGGTAAACTTGAGCAGGAAGAGTTTATTAATAAAATAAACAACGAAGAAAAAATACATCTCATCAATACCCATTTCATCGAAATTAATGCTACTCCTTTCGCACTAACCATGCTTCAGGATGTTACCAGACGGAAAAAGGCTGAGGATAAGCTTAAAGAAAGTGAAAAACGCTTCCGGACATTGATTGAAGAAGCACCCATAGGCATCTCGATGGTGCGGGACCTGCGTTACGTCTACTCAAATAGTTCACATGCCAGAATCTTCGGTTTTGATGACCCTTCGGAACTTATCGGAATGTCTTTGCTGGACAGAATTGCTCCTCATAATCACCCAATGCTCCTCGAATATGCTCGAAAACTGGATAATAGTGAAATGTCAGCAACCCAGTTTGAAACAGTAGCTATCCGTAAAGACGGCACTCAATTTCCCTATCTTGTGTCTGCATCCCGGTTGGACCTCTCCGACGGTTCTGTGGCGCTTTCGTTTGGAACCGATATTTCGGAGCGCCATCAGGCTCTGGAACTTATGATCCAGAGTGAAAAAATGACCATGATTGCCGGAATGGCAGCTGGTATGGCGCATGAAATAAACAACCCCCTGGGCATAATTTCTCAGAATCTCCAGAATCTGGAGCGACGCTTCTCTCCCACCTTACCGGCTAACTGCAATGTGGCTGAAGAAATCGGCCTCGATCTGGATCTGGTGAGGCAGTATATGTCGAGACGCGACATGCACAACTATATATCCGGTATGCGCAGTGCAGTTAAACGGGCCTCTGACATTATCTCCAACATGCTTCAGTTCAGTCGCCATAGCGATGCTTCCCATCAACTGATCAATCTTAACGAGATTATTGAACATTCCATTAAACTGGCTTCCAGCGACTTCGATCTTCGCAAGAAATATGACTTCAAAAATATTGTAATAACAAAAGAGTATGACGAACAACTGCCAGCTGTCTCCGTATGCATAACAGAGATAGAGCAAGTGATCATAAATCTTCTGAAAAATGCAGCTCAGGCAATGTTTGACTCCGGCACGGCAAGTCCGGCAATTCTGATACGTACGTTCCGCAGCGACGGACATGCCGTTACCAGCATCAGAGATAACGGCCCCGGCATAAGTGACAATGTCCGTCAACGCATATTTGACCCGTTCTTTACAACCAAGGATGTCGGTAGCGGGACCGGCCTGGGACTGTCAGTGTCTCATACAATAATTTCAAAAAACCACGGCGGTGAGATTTCAGTTGAATCTCAGCCCGGTCAGGGTTCCTGTTTCAGAATCCAGATTCCAATCTATAAAAAGGAGATAACAGTATGATGGCTGCACACAGAAACCTTTCAGTTCTAGCGATTGACGATGATGCAGATATGCGAAAGAGCATTGTATCGTACCTTGAAGATATGAATTTTACCGTATATGAGGCATCTGGCGGGCGCGAAGGAATTAACTCGTTTGAAAAACACCGCCCGGATTTAGTATTTACCGACTTGATGATGCCTGAAGTTGACGGTATGGCGGTTGTAAGTGAAATTACGCAAAAAAGCCCCGAAACCCCGGTTGTAGTGATTTCCGGAAACGGTTCTGTTGAATACGCTATTAAAACAGTCCGAAACGGCGCGTGGGATTATATAACCAAACCGATCCATGACTTTTCAGTTATTGATCGGATCACCAATCAGGTCCTTGACCGTGCGTATGCCTTAAAGTCAGAACGTGCCTACAAGGAGAGCCTGCAAAAAGCGGTCATGAGTCAGGATCGACAGCTTTCAGAAATCATCTTTTCTGATCCTCTGACAAAACTGCCGTTGCGTGGCCAGATCCGTGAAAAATTCTTCCAGTCAATAGTCAATGAAAATTTCACTGGCGACCTCTTTGTCATGCTGCTTGAACTTGATAATTTTAAGAGTATCAATGAAACATTTGGTCATGAATACGGCGACCAGATGGCTGTCAGTCTGGCAGAAAGGCTGAAAAATCTGCTACCGCCAGACGTTGTCGTCGGCAGGATAGGAACCGATGAATTCGTTGTAATGGTATCAAACAATCAAGAGATATCGGGTTATATTGCAGCGCTCAGAGCTGTGTTTGACGAACCGTTTATGCTTATGAACCAGGAGGTATATGCAGGCTTCAATATTGGCATCTCCTCTTTCCCGCAGGATGGAGAATCCATTGATCCTCTTCTTCAACACGCCGATATAGCAAGATCCAACGCAAAGATGGCCGGAAAGAACCGGCACTGCTTCTATTCCCGTGAGCTCTGGGAGCATGTACAGGATCGAATGGCATTGGAGTCAGCGTTGCGAAAGGGATTGGAGCGGAAAGAATTTCTGCTCCACTACCAGCCCAAGATGGATGCGCAAAACAGGCGCATGCTCGGTATGGAAACTCTTATTCGCTGGAAGCCCACCGGTAGCGACAGATTGGTTTCACCGGTTGTATTTATCCCTATGCTGGAAGAGTCAGGACTCATAACCGAAGTAGGCACCTGGGTGCTGGAAACAGCATGCACCCAATATGTGGATTGGCGCAAGCAAGGTATGGGAGCGATACGTTTGTCGGTAAACATTTCAGCCATTCAGTTTAATTCCGAAAACCTGCCGGAAGTCGTAAAGGGCGTGCTGAGCCGTACCGGTATGGAACCGGATCTGCTCTGCCTCGAACTGACTGAAAGTATTGTAGTTAAAGATATACATGAGACGATTGCCACCCTGAAAGCTCTGGCTGTGCTTGGAATAAAGCTTTCGATTGACGATTTCGGCACCGGTTATTCATCGCTGAGTTACCTGAAAGATATGCCCATAGATGAATTGAAGATTGACCGTTCTTTTGTAATAAACCTGCCGGATAACCCTGCCTCAGTAGCCATCGTTGAGTCAATCCTTGGCATGTCCAAAGGTATGAACATGACCGTTGTTGCTGAAGGAGTAGAGACACCTGAGCAGGCAGATTTCCTGACCTCGCACGGATGTCAGGAACTCCAGGGATATCTGTTCAGCAAACCGTTGGCGGCAGAGGACTTTTTCGGATGGTGTCGGGGTAGAGAATACTGTGAAGAACATCGTGATCAACATATGACCTGTAACTGGAATCGGAGTGCAGACGGCGTCCTTTAGCGCCAAGCTCCACTACCCGTAAGTTAGGCGGCACCGGCACCGGCCTTACTATCAGTCGCCGTCTGACGGAACTGATGGGCGGAAGCATTTCTGTTGAAAGCACGCCTGGGACAGGTAGCTCTTTATCAACCAACAGCTATTTTACTCAGTCTCGCCATCCTTGCTGACCCTGAAAGATGGTTTTTTATAAGACTCATGCAGATATGAATCCGGTGTTGTTGTCATATTTCCGTCACGTAATGACGAGTAATGCGGAGACATAATCTCTACACCGGCTTCATTGAACTTTTCCTGAATGTTCTGATGCAGAAATGAATAGGTACCAGCCATGACCGATGGCTTATCAGTGTAGGCATTGACCTGATAGCTGACATAGAAATCATCAAGGCTCGTCTGGAGAACGAAGGGGGCGGGCTTATCAAGAATGTATTCAGTCGATAGTGCCGCCGAAATCAGCAGTTCATGTACCTGACGCCAGGGTGCGTCATAGCCGATGGTTACGGTTGTATGGAGGATCAGTCCGTGTTCCAGCGCTGACGAGCTGAAATTGGTGATATGACTGGCGAGTACCATGGCGTTGGGAACCGTGATGTCAACGTTCTTTATGGTCCGTATGCGGGTAACAAGCAGATTATTTTCCACCACATCACCTACCGCGTCAGAAATTTTGACCCGATCCCCCAGTTTGAAGGCCCGCATATATGTCAAAACCACACCGGCAACGATGTTTGATATTGCTGAGGATGAACCCAGCGAAAAAAGCACGCCGAGAAAGACCGACACCCCCTTGAAAGCTGGTGAGTCAGATCCTGGAATGTATGGAAATGCAACGACTGCAGCAAATGCAATAATCAAGAAACGGACTATCTTGAAGGTGGGATCGGCCCAATCGTGATAAAAACCGGTAATGGTGATGGTCTGCTTCTTGACCTCTGAAAACAGGAACCGGATGAATTTAATCACATAGTGGGTAAAAACGATAATAACCAGCAGGAAGAAAATATTGGGGAGAGATGCGACGAACGTATTCCAGAATTTCTCGATAGGAGCCAAGGCGTATTCAAGCAGCTTAGCTGCCATACCGTGGGTCCAGGGGAAAAAACTGAGAACCAGCGGAATGTACAAACAGAAGCTGGCAAACAGAAGGACCGTTCTGGCTCCACTAATAATTGAGGATATAACAGAGGAAATCCGATCTTCACTTAAAACCTCAATCGATTGGAAACGAAAGGAACGAATGTAGGTACTGCACCACGACTGAATTTTCACTATGACCTTTGGATGAAAGTGACTGATCAGCAATAGCATCACTATCAAGGCCACCGTAGACAATAGAGTATAGAGAGCGCCGAGCAAGATCATCCGCGTGCTGTACTCCTTGTGTCGTGCTTCAACAGCCGCACGCATCTTGCCGGCCAATTCCTCCGCCAGGGCCGGCCGCAGCTTGCCTTCGGCCTGGGCATCGGCATCCGTCACACTCATGAGTATCGTCTCTCCGGCAACGATATCACTTGTTGCATCACTATCCGCCACTTTTATCAAATCCACGCTGAATAAGCGGCTATTAGCAAGTTTAGTGAGACGGGCAGATATGATTTTTGCCCGGTCTTTTGGTGAAAAAGAGAGCACTCTGATCTTGATGGCAAAAAGAGGCCGGCCCTCAAGCGTAACCATGTTTTCAGGCGATGCCGGAGCGGCTATATTTTCAGGAGTCGGATCATCAGGATCCGTGCTTTTCTGTGACTCCGCCATTAGCATGGTTACAGACATAAGCATGGAAACAGCCAGCAGGATTATTGAGCGCATCTTGTCAACCTCCTGTGTGGAGTAAACATTTGAATAAGTATCATCTCAATCTCTTAGTATAGAAGATACATATTGTCTTCTTTAGCACAATTTACTATTCTGGTTGTATTTTTTTACTTATTGCATAGCCGATCACAGGAATGAAGTTAAAATTTCAAACTCAATATCAGGTTGGAGAAACACCATGACCCAAGAGAAGCATATCTGCATGAGCGAACCAGATTTTTCCGATATCCTGAAAGCCGGAGTAACTCGCTTCAGGCAGCACGTTTTTCCAATGCGCAGGAAGCTGTTTGAAAAACTTGCCAAGGCGCAAAACCCTAAGGCGCTCTTCCTCACCTGCGCAGACTCTCGGGTGGTCCCATCCCTGATCACGAATACCGGCCCAGGAGATCTGTTCGTCGAACGCAATCCCGGAAATCTGGTTCCCATATACCGGGAGGAAGCGGTGGGGGTATCGGCGAGCATCGAATACGCAGTCGCCGTCTTGCGGGTGGAGCATATCATCATCTGCGGACACTCCGACTGCGGAGTGGTCAAGGGCATTCTGCATCCCGACAAGGTTACACAATTACCGGCAGTCGCTCGATGGATGGAGTTCGGGAAACCGGCGAGGGACGCACTGCTTAAAGAATTTTGCTGCCTGCCGGAAGCGGAGCAGATCCCGATTCTTACGGAATTCAATGTTCTGAATCAGATTGACAACCTGTATACGCACCCTTCAGTCCTGCAGGCAGTGAAGGATGATCGGCTCACCATTCATGGCTGGGTGTATCACATCGAAAGCGGCGAAGTGCGGGAATATAATGCCGGCAGCAAACGCTTTGAGACATGGCCGGGTGCTCGATCATAATTCATTACAAGCATCAATGACGCCCAGTTTGCCTCTTGCTGATACCACGTATCCAAAGGAGCCGGTTTGAAAGTAGCGATCAAGGAGTTTTACGAACGGGAATCTTCAACGGGAATCCTGCTGATGATGGTGACGGTTGCTGCCCTGATATTGAAGAATTCAATTCTGGCAAGTGTCTATACTGCCTTCCTGAATACGCCGGTCGAGATCAGGTTCGGCGCGTTACAGATCGCCAAACCGCTGCTGCTCTGGATCAATGACGGACTTATGGCTGTTTTTTTTCTGCTGGTGGGACTGGAGGTCAAGCGGGAGTTGCTGAGGGGGAGCCTGTCGTCATGGACACAGGCAGCACTGCCGGTGATAGCGGCCATAGGCGGTATGGCGATTCCCGCCCTTATCTATATCGGTTTCAACTTTCGGGAGCCGTCTGGGCTCCATGGTTGGGCTATTCCCACCGCCACTGACATAGCCTTTGCACTCGGCATTTTGTCGCTGCTGGGGAACCGGGTTCCATCCTCACTGAAGATATTCCTGTTGGCTCTTGCAATCATAGATGATCTGGGTGCAATCGTTATTATCGCCCTTTTTTACACCACCAATTTGTCACTGGTTTCAATCGCGGTTGCCGCAGGAGCATTGCTGGCGCTCTATGCTCTGAATCGGGCCGGAGTAGTGCGCAGGGCAGCATATATGCTGCTGGGCGCGATATTATGGGTAAGCGTTCTGAAATCGGGGGTCCACGCTACCCTTGCAGGTGTTGCCCTGGCCTTCATGATCCCTCTTGATGCACGCGAGGATGGGGCTGAACACTCTCTGTCCGAAAAGCTTGAGCACGACCTGCATCCCTGGGTGTCGTTTATGATCTTGCCACTGTTTGCTTTCGTGAATGCTGGTGTGGACATGCGTGGGCTGTCGCCAGGTATGCTGGCAACGCCGGTCCCGTTGGGAATTATGCTGGGGCTTTTTATCGGCAAGCAGGCCGGGGTGTTTTTCTTCAGCTGGCTCGCCATCCGTTTTAAGCTGGCGGCTCTGCCGGAGAGAAGCAACCTGGCCCAGCTCTATGGTATAGCACTGATGACCGGCATCGGGTTTACCATGAGTTTTTTTATCGATTCGCTGGCCTTTGTGGATGACTCAATCTACGGATATGCTGACAAACTCGCCATCATGATCGGTTCACTGCTGTCGGGGGGCGCCGGGTATCTGGTATTGCGGACAACCGGCGGCAACCGTTTAAAAAGTCGATGAGTTGAATAAGCCGTTACCGTATCGATTTTCAATTCTGGAGGTATCCTGGTTTATGAGACCGCTGTTCGGGCCTATAACAAAAACATTCAAATCAATATGCTCGCCAAGGGGGGTAACAAAAAGATTGATAACCTGAAGGATATATTTTCCGTTCAGATGCAGGAACTCTATTTTCCCGTCGCCCTGGATGATATGGGCGCCAGTTTTGAATTTCTCTTACTGGAAAACAATAGCCATGTTTTCATGCCCCCGGATGGAATTCCGGTCAAGGTTACCGCAATAGAGCACAAACATCCCGGAAGTGCATACAGCTACCGCTATGAGCGAGATGGCTACTCCATCGTGTTTTCAACGGATATTGAGCATGGAGATACTCTCGATGAAAAAGTGGTCGAGCTGGCTCATGATGCCGACATTCTCATTCATGACGGACAATACTCAAGTGATGAGCTGCTCTTGAAGAAAGGGTGGGGACACAGCAGTTTCCAACAAGCCGCCGAAGTGGCTGTCAGAGCTAACGTCAGACAACTTGTAATCACACACCACGACCCTGAACACACTGATGATTACCTGAGGAAGGCGGAGAAAAAATGCCAGGATATATTTCCCCAGAGCATTTTCGCACGCGAAGGCATGGTCATCGGCACCTGAGCCGCTTGCTGATTCCTGCCGATTATATCAATACACTTGAAAGGACTATAAATGGAGAATAACAGAAAGAATCGCCCCACCATTTTAGCTGTTGACGATACCCCGGATAATCTTTCGCTCATTTCATCTCTCTTGAGAAGTGAATATAAAATCAAGGTTGCCAGTGAAGGAGAAAGCGCACTTAAAATATGTGCAGGGGAAAACAAGCCAGACCTGATCCTTCTTGACATTATGATGCCAGGATTATCTGGTTACGATGTACTCAAACAACTCAAAACTGATTCAAAAACAAGCGATATCCCCGTAATATTTCTTACGGCCTTAAGTACTGCGCATGAGGAAAAGAAAGGTTTGGAGATGGGGGCGGTTGATTATATAACCAAACCGATTTCTCCTCCCATATTGGAGGCACGTGTTAAAACGCAGCTACAACTCAAGGCTGCGGCTGATTTTCTGAAAGATCAGAATGTATACCTTGAAATGGAAGTTGCCAGACGACTTCGTGAAATATCGGCGATTCAAGATGTGACTATTTTATCGATGGCCTCACTCGCGGAAACACGTGATTCTGATACCGGGAATCATATCCGGCGCACCCAGCATTATATGAAAACGTTGGCAGACAGGCTCAAAACTCATCCCCGTTTTGCAGAGTTTCTTACCGTACAAACAATCGACATGCTCTACAAGTCGGCGCCGCTACATGATATTGGCAAGGTCGGAATCCCTGATCGCATTCTTCTTAAACCAGGCAGGTTCACTCCGGAAGAATTTGACATAATGAAGGCGCATAGCGCTCTGGGGTGTAATGCCATAGAACATGCGGAAAACCAGCTTGGTATGCCGGTGGCGTTTTTGATGCTTGCCAAGGAAATAGCATATTATCACCACGAAAAATGGGATGGCAGCGGATATCCGAGCGGGAAATGCGGCGACGATATTCCAATCTCGGCGCGCCTCATGGCGGTTGCTGATGTTTACGATGCCCTGATAAGTCGCCGGGTCTATAAAGAAGGGATGCCGCACGAAAAAGCCGTGGCGATCATCATCGAAGGGAAGGGAAACCACTTTGACCCGGATGTTGTTGACGCCTTCGTTGAACGTGCTGATGAGTTCCATTCCATTGCGACATGCTTTGCCGACAGCGATACGGACTTGCATAAAAAAGCAGAACAGTTGGCGGTGTTGCAGGGATAGAAAATCCTGCGATTCTGAATAGAACGAAGAATCCTTATTAAAAGGGTATCCTCATGCGCAGACTTGTAAATTTCGTGGAACGATTGCAACTCAACACCAAGCTGTTGCTGGGCTTTGGTTTTGTTCTGCTGATCACTCTGTTCATCGGAAGTACCAGCTTGTACAACCTTGCCGAAATGAACAAGTCGGCCCAACAGCTCTATGAAAAAGATGTGCTGGGTATATCCCACATCAAGGAGACCAAAATCAATTTGATCTACATCGGGAGCAGCTTGCAGTCGTCTCTGACAGCGGACCATGTAAAGCGTGAACTGTTCAGAAAGCAGATTGACAAGGCTCGCGCAACCTTGGCGAAGGAACTGGAAGAGGTGCGCAAGCGAACCTTCAGAGAGGAAAACAAAAAGCGGCTCGCAGAATTCGATGCTCTCTACATCCAATATCTGCATTATGTAGATCAAGTGATTACGTTGATTGAAGTCGGAACTGCAGAATCCGGCATTCAGGCATCCCGGATTATGGCAAGCGCCGGTTTTATTGCCGCAAGCACCAGAGCTGACGAAAAGCTCGATGAAATTACCAATAGCAAGGAAAAAGGCGCCCAGCAGGCAGCTATGGCTATGGCCGCCCGGTATGTGCAAAGCCGGTTTCTGTTTATGCTCCTTCTTTTTGGCAGCCTGGCGGGCGGGGCAACATTCGCCTGGTTGATCAGTGTCTCAATCCGGTCCCCTCTGGATATGCTGCGCAGCAGCATTGAGGATATTACGCATGGCCGGCTCGATATCACTATACCGCATACGGAGTACGACAACGAAATCGGTGCGATGGCACATTCTGTTCAGATTCTGCAGCAGGGCGCCCAGGAGCTGGAAGCGCAACGCTGGGTCAAACAGGGAGTGGCCGAGATTGATCAGGCGGTACAGACAGCGGTGACGTTTGAAGAATTCGGCACAATGCTCTCATCACGGCTGGCATCCCTGCTTGGTATTGTCTATGTGGCGCTGTATATTTCAGATACCGGGGAATCAGAGCTGCGGCGGGTCGGAGGTTACGGCTGTGACGATTCGATCCATCCCGGCCGTTTCGCATGGGGTCAGAGTCTTGTAGGTCAGGCAGCACTGGATAAGAAACCGATTTTCCTGTCACTGCCCGAACAGGAACCTGTCGGGGTTTTACTGGGTCCGGGTACGCTGAAGATTCACAACGTATTGATCTCGCCTGTTGTTGGCCGCGCTAAAGTGCTGGGCATCCTTGAAGTGGGAGCTCTGAAGCCTTTTGACAGCAGGAGCACCGCCTTTATTGATGCATTATTACCGGCTGTAGCGGTAAAACTCCAGATCCTCGCCGGCAATATAGCCACACGCAAACTGTTGGATCAAACACAGGCACAGGCGTTTGAGTTGGCGGCTTCGGAACAGCAGTTGATTGCCCGTCGTGACGAGCTTGAGGAAAATAACGAACGGCTGGCTGAGACCGAGGAACGTACCCGACTGATTTTGGGTGCCGTAGGCGACGGGATAGTCGGTATGGACATCGCAGGCAGGATGACATTTACCAATCCTGCTGTGCCACTCTTATTGGGTTATAGCGAAGATGAGCTTATAGGTAAGTCGATGCATGATCTGGTGCACCACACCTACCCTGATGGTCGTGAGTTTCCTCGTCACGAGTGTTCGATGTATCAGACAACGTGTGACGGCACACCGCGCACGGTGGACAACGAAGTCCTCTGGCGCAAGGATGGAAGCGCTCTGCCGGTCGAATACTCTACAACACCGGTATATAAAGAAGGAATGATTGTCGGATCGGTCATTGTTTTTCGGGATATCACCGAGCGGAAACAAATGGAAGAGGAAATCAGGCATGCTAACATGATGAGCGATTCTGCACTCGATCTGACCAAAGCGGGTTACTGGCTGATTGATTATAGAGATCCGGACTATTACATCAGCTCCGAACGCGCTGCCGCCATCTTTGGAGAGCATCCTGCACCGGGCTATCGCTATCATCTGACAGATGAATGGTACAACCGGATAGTTGCCGCAGATCCAAAAGTTGCCGAAGCCACAGGTGTCAATTACGCAGCTGCCTTGGAAGGAAGTATTCCTCGCTATGATGCGACGTACTGCTACAAACGCCCGATTGATGGTCAAGTGGTATGGATTCGCGCGATCGGCAATGTAGAGCGTGATGAGAATGGCAACCCTCGTTTCATGTACGGAGTTACGCAGGACGTTACAGAGAGCAAACTTGCTGAAGATATGATTCGAACCAGTCAGGAACAGATGCAGACACTGGTAAACAGCGCCCAGTCGGTAATTTTTATGAAAGATTCAACTGGTCGCTATCTATTGGTCAATCACTATTACGAGAAAGCAACCGGCATTCTGAAAGATACGATCATCGGCAGGACCGATTTGGACTTCATGCCACGTGAAGTGGCCGAGGCCATCATGGAACATGACCGCTTAGTCATGGAGACTCGTAAGCCGATTACCTACGAGGAAAGCGTACCAAACCCTGACGGGGAACTGCTGGACTACCAGTCAACCAAGGCACCGCTGATCAATGCGACGGGCGACGTGTACGGAATTTGCGGAGTTGCAACTGATATTACCGAACGCAAACAGGCAGAACGTGCAGTAATGCTCGCCAAGGAAATGGCCGAGGAGGCCACCAGGGCCAAAAGTGATTTTCTCGCCAACATGAGCCACGAGATCCGCACCCCGATGAATGCCATCATCGGCATGTCCCATCTGGCGCTGCAAACTGATCTTAACCCCAAACAGAAGAACTATATCGAAAAAGTTGATTCCGCAGCCAAAAACCTGCTTGGAATCATCAACGATATCCTGGACTTTTCCAAGATCGAAGCCGGCAAGATGTCAATGGAACAGGCTGATTTTTATCTTGAAGATGTCCTGGAACAGCTCGCCGATCTATCAGTGATCAAGGCGCAGGATAAAGGACTGGAACTGCTCTTTGATGTTGGCACCGATGTGCCGACCGCCCTGGTCGGTGACTCGTTGCGACTGGGACAAGTTCTTACCAACCTGGTCAACAACGCCATCAAATTTACTGAAAAAGGGGAAATTACTGTTGGGATTCACAAGGTGGCCGATGAATCGGATGGTGTTCGATTGCGATTTGAGGTTAAGGATACCGGCATTGGCCTCACTGAAGAGCAGCGTAACAAACTGTTCAGCGCTTTCGCTCAGGCAGATTCATCGACTACCCGCAAGTATGGCGGCACCGGTCTGGGCTTGACCATCTGCAAAAAACTGATCGGAATGATGGGTGGAGAAATCGGCGTAGACAGCGAGCCGGGTAAAGGGAGCACCTTCCATTTTACCGGAAAGTTTGGGGTGCAGTCCGAGCAACGCCGTCTTTCAGTAAATGCCACCGATGTTCTGGGGTTGCGCATTATGGTCGTTGACGACAATGCCGGCGCCCGTGAAATACTCCATAATATGCTTGTTTCGCTCAAATTTGATGCGACAGCCGTCAGCAGCGGCGCAGAAGCCATCGGAGAACTGGAACAGGCTCATCTGGAACACAGGCCTTACGGTTTGGTTCTGATGGACTGGATGATGCCCGGTATGGACGGCATTGAAACTATCAAACGCATCCGCGCAGATATCAAACTCTCTGAGATTCCGGCTTTCATCATGGTCACGGCCTATAGTCGTGACGAACTGCTGCAAAAGGCGGCAGGCATTCAGATCGATGGTTTACTGGTAAAACCGGTAAGTCCCTCAACCTTGCTGGACAGCATCATGAACGCGCTTGGCAAAGAAGTATCGCAGCGTACCCGCAGACACGAAAGAGAGGCAAACTACCAGGATGCGGCCCGACAGGTAAAAGGAGCCTGCCTGCTGCTGGTTGAAGACAACGCCGTGAATCAGGAATTGGCGCTGGAGATTTTGCAGAACGCCGGTCTTTCAGTTGATATCGCCAATAACGGTGCCGAAGCGCTGGAAAAGGTGGCGCAGACTACCTACGACGGCATTTTGATGGATTGCCAGATGCCGATGATGGATGGTTTTGAGGCTACGCGCAGGATTCGGCAGGATGAACGTTTTGCTGACCTTCCCATTCTGGCAATGACCGCCAACGCAATGGCTGGTGACAAGGAAAAATGCATTGAAGCCGGCATGAATGACCACATCACCAAACCGCTTGACATGGCCCAGCTCTTTATCACCATGGCGGAATGGATCAAACCTGCGGCAGCCGTGGAATGTGCCGATAGCCCGCTTATTGCGACCAAAGCAGAGGGCATTTCCACTATTCCCGGGCTTGATTTTAACTCAGCCCTGACACGGATGGGGGGGAGCACCAGACTGTTATCCAGGATGATTAACCGCTTCGCAGAAACCCAGGCTGATGTCATGATACGCATCGGCAGTACAATATCAGACGGTGATACGGAAACCGCCCTCCGGGAAGCGCATACCGTCAGGGGGTTGGCAGGCAATATCGGCGCTGTATCGATGGCCGAGAGTGCAGGTGTAGTCGAAAGGATGCTGAAACAGGGCGAAACCGAAGGGCTTGACGATGCGCTGAACGCCATGGCAGCTGAACTCGCCTCGTTGCTGGAGAGAATTCCGGTAGCCATGGGTGAACCGGAAGAAACAGAAATACACCAGTGCAGCAGTGCGATGCTTACTGTTGACAAAGATGCCTTGACGAACGATCTCCGCCAGTTTGCAGCAATGCTGGCAGATTACGATTCCAGCGTTGATGAGCTGTTTGAAGGTCTTTCCGGGCGTTTGATCGCTTTGGATCAGGAAAATGCTCACAAGGAATTGCTGAAATTAGTAACCGGCTATAAATTTGATGCCGCACTGGAACGTCTGCAAAAAATGGCACGTGAATTGGATATTACGCTGTGACCGGGAGTGCTGCCAGGAAACGTAAAAATACTGGCACGCAATCTGCGCAACCGGAATATTAATCCATATCCTTCAGCACAACAAATATCCCATGTGGAGGCGGGTCTGTAACATAGTATTTGCGGATCAAGGCGATGTTGACACTTTCCAGCACAGTACCTTTAGTGGCCAGCATCATGCCGCTTCCGGTGACTAAATCCCTGGCAACCTGCATGCCGGAAATCAGCTCCTGATGTGGTAATTCAATTTCTGAAACAACTCCACTTTTCCTGATTGCCTGAAAAAACACCGCTCGTGTAGCCCATCGGAAGTGTTTGATCAAATGCGGATCTATCTGGCTTCCCGCCATCACAGCAAGTTTTGAAATAGCATACTCTGCTTTATCCGTTTTGACCCTGGCGGCAGCGTGATCAATACTATCGGCAATGGCGATCATACGCGCACCGAGGGGAATCTCATCGCCTTTCAGACCATCAGGAAAACCGCTGCCATTAAAACCTTCATGGTGATGCCGCACCATCAATGAGACCTCACTCAACTCTTCATTGTCCGTAAAGAGGAACTGGCTCCGAATGGGGTGTTGCTGATAGTCCTTTAACTCGTTTTCGGTCATTTCAGTAATAGGTTTTTCAATGACATAGTCTGGTTGAGAAATCTTGCCAATGTCGTGAAGCAGACCCCCGAGTGCAACGCTACGGATTGTCTTATAATCCAGAGACATGCTCCTGGCAGCCTCTGTAACCAGTTTGCTGACAACATTTGCGTGAGTCGCATGACGTGCTTCGAGCAGTTCAAAAAGACCATTAGCTGCAATAATCAGAGAGTTTACACTGCCACCTTTATGTTTTGCCTCAAGATCATGAACTTTTTCGACTTGCCCTCTGATTGTTCCAACATTCGAAATCACTCGAGATTTCAGATTGCTGTTCCACTCAGAAAGTTCCTTTTGTGCTTTGCGCAGTGCGGTGTGAGTCTTAACACGTGCAAGGGCCAGAGTAGGACTGATCGGTTTGGTGAGGTAGTCTACACAGCCGACATTGAACCCCTTTTCCTCATCGCTTATTTCGCCTAAAGCGGTAACAAAAATAACAGGGATATCCAAAGTCTTACGGTTTTTTTTCAGGCATTCGCACACTTCATAGCCATCCATCCCGGGCATCATAATATCCAGGAGGATAACATCAGGCTGCGCCAACTCAGCTATGCTTAAAGCGTTAGCGCCGTTAGTTGCTATCTTGACGTTAAACTCAGCTGACAAAAGGCCTTTAAGGATATCAATATTTTCAGGAGTATCGTCAACAACAAGTACAGTACCCAGTTTTTCTCGTTTTCCTGACATGAATTCTCCTTGATAGGCCTACACCACCAGCATCGCTTCGTCGAGACCCAGATCTGCTACGCGCCCCATTACCTCAAGATGCAGATAGTCACTCCTGAAGAGCTCCTGTGACAACCTCTGCAAGTCATGACTACTGACCGCATCGAACCTGGCCAGCACATCCTCAATGGTCTGCTGGCTGTTAAGGTAGAGTTCGTTCTTGGCAAGCCTGGTCATCAGATTGTCGCTGCTTTCAAGTGACATGAGGGTCTTACCCTTCAGTTGCTCACGGGCGGAATCGAGCTCGTCCTGCGGCACCTCTTCGGATACGAGCCGTGTCATCTCACTCCGGGCAATGTCTATCACCTCTCGGCAATGGGCCTTTTCAGTGCCGGCGTAGACCACCAGCGATCCTGAATCCGCATGGGAAATGATGTAGGAATATACGGAATAAGCCAGCCCTTTTTTCTCACGGATCTCTTCAAACAACCGGGAACTCATCCCCCCGCCCAGTATTGTCGTCAGCAGGAAGAGTGCATACCGGTCAGGGTGGTCATGTTTCAGTCCGCGTGTGCCGAGACAGACCAGGGTCTGCTCCATGTCCCGTTCTGAAACGTTCAGCATTTTTACATTATTCTGTTTTGTTTCATTATGTTCAAGCCTCAATGATGAAGTGACAGGTGAAAAAAAAGGCTCCAGGATTGCTACCAGTTCATCGTGCCGGACATTGCCGGCAGCGGCAATGATGATGTCCTGGGGACGATACCGACTCTCCTTATGGAAAATGATCGCCTCGCGAGAGAGGCTGCCAATCGTATCGACCGTACCGAGAACAGGCATGCCCAGAGACTGCCCCTGCCAGTGGTTCTGGTGAAAAGTGTCGTGAATGAATTCTTCGGGAGAATCATCCCGCATTTTGATTTCCTGCAGGATAACCTTGCGCTCCCGTTCGATCTCATCAGCCGGAAAGATGGAATGCAGAAAGATGTCGGCCAGCAGGTCGATCGAAGCCGGCAGAAATTTGGCCAGGACTTTGGCGTAGTAGCAGACGTATTCATGTCCGGTAAAAGCGTTAAGAATACCCCCCATCGAATCGATCTCGCGGGATATACGGCGGGCGCTGCGACGGTCGGTGCCTTTAAAGAGCATGTGCTCGATAAAATGTGCGACGCCGTTGTTTCCGGGTGATTCATGCCGGGTACCGCTGGCCACCCAGATACCGGTCGAGACGGTATGCATATGCTCGACCCGCTGGGTGACGACCCGCACGCCATTTTTGAAGGCAGTTGAAGTTATCATGGGTAAATAATACCCCGCATTTTCAATTTTTCAAGCAGAATACCGATTTATTCTTCACATCGTTTCGTAAATTTCCAGCGGCGAAATGAGAAATTGCTTTCAAGGTCTAATTTACATGATTTCAGACTTTGACGGGGTCGTGCTGTGGGTCATTGGGGCGTTTGCTGCTTGCCATAATATGAAGTACCTGCTAAAGTGCCATCGTAGATTTGCCAGTCTCCGAGTCGTACGACCTACAAGGGATAAATCCTCATGGTATGCGGCCTGCGGGAGTCGCCGGAAACAGCGTCGCCCTCCTTTGAAAAGGGGAACTTGTGCTTTACGGACCGCTTGCCCGTGGTCCGCCCGCGCCCCTTTTCAGCCCGAGAAGGGGCTTTCTGCTTTCCTGAACTGAAAAACAGCATAATTTTCTCCGAGCTGTACTTCCTACAAGAGTTTCCCTCATGGAATACAGCCCTTGGGTACTGCCGGAAACAGCAGCGCCTTCCTTTTGAAAAGGAGAAACTTTGTTCGTGCGCAATGGTTGCGTCACGAAAGGGGTCTCTTCTTACTGGGAGAGGCCCTTTTTTTGTTCACCGTATAAGATTAGTCATGACAGAATTATTTTAACTTGCTGCTTACTAAAGCAAAGTTAACGCCAATATGAAATGTTTCAGTTGTGCCAAAGGCACATATTTAGGTCAAATCGAAAAGGAGATTGTGTATGCAAATTTCACGAAATGCTTGGTTGTGCCTGCTTGTTTTTTCTCTTCATATTTCTGTTGCATCGGCAGATGTAAAAAAAGATCCAACGGGCTATGAAGCTTATTCACTTGGAGAAATTTATGTTACAGGAGAAAAAGCGCCCATAACCCAACAAACCACCACCACAAACACCATCACCGCAGAAGATATCAAAGCAACTAACAGCCGAACCGTTGCGGAAGCTCTAAGCTATGCACCAGGTGTACGTGTCACCACCGGCATGAAGAATGAACCGAACATTTCAATTCGAGGTTTTTTTGATCAAAGCAAGATATTAGTGTTAATTGACGGTGTTCCGTATTATGAAACCAGCTCAGGCAAGCTTGACCTTAATCAGTTTACAACCGACAATGTTGCAAAGATAGAGATAACTAAAGGGGCGGCATCGGTACTGTATGGTGCAAATGCCGAGGGGGGCGTTATAAACATAATCACCAAAACGGCAACCGGGAAACCGGTTACTTCCATAGAAGTCGAGGGTGGTGATGTCGATTACTTTAAAACAGCTCTTTCTCATGGAATGAAAAAAGGAATTTTCAGTTACTGGCTCAACTATGATCATCAACAATCTAACGGGTGGCGAATGTCCGGTGACTACATTCCCAAAAGTGGTAACATTGTTAGCAAACCCGGCGGCACCACCACCGCTATACTGGAAGACGGAGGCACACGCAACCAGTCCGATTACAAATCAGATAGCATCTGGGCCAAGTTTGGTATCGAACCATCAACCGACTCCGAGTACTTCATTAACTTTCATTACATAGCCAAAGAAAAGGGTAATCCACCGTCTACTAATTCCGTAAATGTGATGCCTTCCAAACCTGCATTTTCCCAATTTTATCGCTTCGATCAGTACGACGACTGGGGTATTGACTTAAGCGGGCGGCAGAATATAAGTGATAAATTATCGTTTAACGGCAAACTGTTTTACCATAACCATGTTGACAATCTGAATTCTTATTCAGACCAGACATTTTCCAAGATTATCGCCAGAAGTAACTATGATGACTATATGGTGGGTGGAAGCCTTATAACCCACTTTCAACCTGTACAGTGGGACACCGTCAGGTTTGCTGTAAATTATCGGGGGGATTCACACAAGCAGCGCGCCGATAACTACCTCCCATATACAGATTTCTTTTCCTTAACCGGTTCAGTCGGCTTAGAGAACGAAGTGAACCCCTCAAAAAATTTCTCTATTGTCTTTGGAGTAAGTTACGACTGGTTCAAGGTTACGGATGCTCACCAGATAAAGACCGATTCATCGGGTAATTTGGCAAGTATGAGTAAGTTGGATGGTGGTGCATCAAAAGACCACTTTAATCCCATGATTGGATCCACCTACACTTTCCCGGACACCACAAAACTATTTGCCTCGATCGCCCAAAAGACCCGTTTCCCTACTCTCTCGCAACTATTTGATACCAACTCAGGAAATACAGCTCTGAATGCAGAAAATGCCATCAACTACACAGTGGGTGCATCACGTGCGGTATCCAGCTACATGTGGGGCGAACTGGCGTTCTTTTATCATGATGTTTCAGACTTTATTATCAAAGAGACTCCCACCAACAACGTTAGTCATTACAGTAACATCGGTAAAGTCGAGCTTTACGGTATCGAACTGAATACTGAGTTCTATCCGCTTCAGGATCTGACACTGAAACTGGCATATACCTACAATCACGCTACGGATCTGAGTGATAACAGGGTAACCGGTCTGGTTGCCAATGTTCCGGAGCACAAAATTGATCTCGGTGCCAGTTATACGGTCCCATATGTTAAAACCCGCCTTGACCTGAACGGCCTCCTGCTTGGAGAAACATACACCCAGCTACCAACCCCCTCTACACCGACACAACTCGCAACCAAGACAGCGGAATATTTTATAATGAATGCCCGCGTGTCGCAAAAGTTTCTCGATTATTTTGAGGCACATGTAGCCCTCAACAATATTTTTGACAGAAACTATGAATCTGAAGTCGGATTTCCTGGGCGAGGACGAAGTATTTTGGGGGGGATAACGGCAAAGTTCTAAACAGAAATAATGTACTGATAATAGTTATTTTGGCTTTGAGTATTATCCGGCTGCAGAAATAGCAGCCGGAAGGCTCTTCGCTGTAAACGGCGATGACTGGGCCCTGACGTTTTGATTATGCTTTTGCAGATTAACAGCATAGGGAAAAATAGAACCGAGTTAAATCGATGAATCTCGAAAGCAAATCTCTTTTATTATCTCTGGCGCTTCATACAGGGTTGATCTGTTTAGCGATTGCCCTTTCGAACTCCATTGCACCCGTATCAAAAGAGGTAGTTCTCGACTTTTCTGTCATTAACTCAAACACACCACCTGCTCCACAGTTGGAAGATCCGGTAAAAAGTCAAATATATGAAATTAAGAGCGAAAAAGGCAGAGAAAAACAAAATCAAAAGCTAGAAACACCAGTACAGGAAAAAACATTACCGGCAACTTCTCCCCTTCCCCTTCCCCTTCCCCTTCCCCTTCCGGTGGCAGAAGCTGCCGGGTCTGTCCCAATTATCGCGCCAGGTAATCAGGCTGTAAGCGCACCACTACCGCATACGACAGAAAAAACTGTTGCTCATTCAGCAGAACGCGGACAGGTGAAAACTGGCGTGGAAACAGCGAACCCAGTTGAGCAGATGACTAGCAGGTACCTCAAACAGAATTTTGAATATATAAAAATTCTTATCCAGAAAAACATTGTCTATCCCGCTATGGCGCGAAGATTGGGATTGACAGGCAAAGTTGTAGTGTCTTTTATCATTACGGAAAATGGTCGTGCTGAAAATGAAAAAATCCTTGTAAGTTCAGGACATAACATACTGGATAACAATGTGATTGAAACAATTAGAATGGTAGAGCCTTTTCCAAAGCCACCGGTCAGGGCGGAACTGCGGATACCGATATTGTATAGTTTTAACTGAGTTTATTTATCCCCAAAGGGTACTTTTTCACACCGAATCGCCAATATTCCTACAACGGAGACTGTTTATGAAGTTAAAACACCTGATGAAAAATATCACCATTTATCATTGCTTTATACTATGTCTTATCACTCTAATCCTGCCTGCGGCAGAAGGACTAACCCAGACACTTGAGAAAACTCGCCTGATAACTGACATGCACGGCAAGAAGGTCACTGTTCCTGTTCCACTTAACAGGGTTGCGCTGTTCGGAGGCCCTTCCGGCCAGATTGCATACATCCTCGGGGCCAGAAACCAGCTCTGTGCTGTTACGAGCGCCTTGAAAGGCTCAGAACTGATCAATGCCTTTGATCCAACGATCAAGAGTCTTCCCGGTCCGAGAAGTGTCAGTGGGCAAATCAACATAGAGGAGCTGGTGCTGTCTAATCCGCAGTTAGTTATTGCCGGGACAATGGACGGCTCGATTGTGGAAAAGAAAACAAAGATTCCGGTTGCCTATACCGAAAGCAACATGAATCATGGCCGCGATCTTCTAAAGCGCGAGATTCGGTTTTACGCGTCTGTATTTCAGAAAGAGGAACGTGGCGAGAAATATATTGCCTACCTGGAAAAAACCATTGCCTTCGTGACATCAAGGACCGCAGACATTCCAGAGGAAAAGAAAAAGAAAGTCTTCAATGCCTACAGTCACAACCATCTCGTGACACTTGGAGGCGACACCTTCATGCATGAACGGATAGTGACTGCCGGTTGCATCGATGCAACTGTCGAAATTAGAACTTCGGGCTCAAAAGAGGGTCTTCATTCCGGTCTTACGGAAATTTCACAGGAAAAGGTGCTCGACTGGAACCCGGACATTCTTATTATAGATTCGGGTAAACCCGACGATCTTTACAAAGACGCACGATGGAAGAATATCAAGGCGGTTCGCAACAGGCAGGTTTACATTCAACCAACAGGCGTTTTCATCTGGGATCGGCCAACCGCTGAAGCGGCAGTTCTTTACCCGTTATGGCTTGCGAAGACCGTGTACCCTGAACGTTTCAAAGATGTAAACATGATGAAGGAAGTGAAGAGGTTTTACAGTGAAGTAATGTTCTTCAATCTGAGCGATACGCAGGCGAAAGCACTGCTTGATGGCAGCTATAAACGAAGTATAGATGCGGCTCACGGGAAATGGTAAGGCCGTAGATGTCTTCAAAGGATAAATGGGCTGGAATCGGAATAGCACCCGGAAGGCTGATAGTATTACTTGCGTTTATGCTGGGGGCTGTAGCAGTGATAGCTCTGATGCTTGGTCAATCGACAATTCCGGCAGCTACCATAGTCAAAATTCTCGCTTCACAACTCTTCCCGATCGACCGAACCTGGCCACCAACTCTCGAATCAATCGTTTTGGATATTCGTCTTCCCCGCTTGCTGGCAGGCATACTTGTCGGTGCGGGTCTCTCCATTTCAGGGGCAGCGTTCCAGGGACTATTTCGCAACCCGCTCGTATCACCGCATATCCTGGGTGTATCGGCCGGGGCCGGTCTTGGGGCCGCGTTGGCGATTCTGTTTTTTGGCAACATCGTCGCAATCCAGTTGTTTTCCTTTATCTTCAGCCTGACCGCGGTCAGTATGACGTATGGACTCAGCAGAGTCTACCGAACCACACCGATTCTGATGCTTGTGCTCTCAGGAATCATCGTGGGCGCGCTCTTCTCCTCCTGTACGTCGCTCCTTAAATATATCGCCGATCCGGTTAACGATATGCCATCCATAGTCTTCTGGATGTTAGGCTCTCTCAACAATGCTTCCAACAGGGACATGATTATTGTCGGCCCGATCATACTGATCGGCATTTCGGTGTTGTTATTGATCCGCTGGAGGATCAACCTGCTTGCCATGGGGGAAGAAGATGCACGGGCACTTGGCGTTAACACCGGTCGAATCAGATTAACCATTATAATCTGCGCTACCATGATCTCTGCTGCTGCCGTTTCGATTGCAGGCATCATAGGCTGGATCGGTCTTGTGATTCCCCATATCGGCAGACTCCTTGTCGGACCGGACAACAAATACCTCCTTCCGGTCGTTGTCCTTGTGGGCGCGTCGTATCTGGTCGCTGTGGATACGCTTGCCCGGTCGGCATTTGCGTCAGAAATACCGATCGGAATTCTCACCGCCCTAGTAGGTGCCCCTATCTTCGCCTACCTGCTGCGGAAGACCCGCTCGGGGTGGTGAACATGAATCCACTTGTTGATGTATGTAATATTTCATTCAGCTACAGTAGCGATAAAGCGCACTCCATATTTCGCGATGTATCCTTTTCCATCAAACAAGGCGATATTTTTTGCATCCTGGGACCCAACGGTACCGGCAAGACAACCCTGCTCAAATGTGTGGGCAATGTCATCCAGGGGTGGAGCGGCACAGTCAATCTCGACGGGCGGGATATCTCCATCTTGAAGACCTCCGAAGTCGCCAGGGGAATCGGTTATGTGCCGCAAAACCAGGCACCCTCCTTTCCGTTCCTGGTCAGGGATATTGTGGTCATGGGCAGAGCGCCCCACCTCAATGTATTTTCATCGCCGTCAAAAAATGATAGAGATATTGCCTGCGATGCAATGGAGATGGTTGGTATACTCCCGCTCGCAGAACGACCTTGTACTATGCTGAGCGGCGGGGAATGGCAACTTACGCTGATTGCCCGGGCCCTTGCCCAGGAACCGCGGGTAATGATTCTTGACGAACCGGCCTCTCATCTCGACCTGGGTAACCAGTTGAGAATACTCAGAGTTGTGAAATCGCTTGCAGAAAGCGGGATCGGCATAGTCATGGCAACCCACTTCCCTGATCACGCCTTTATTGTGGCAACAGAAACAGCTATCATGAATCATGGTATCATTGCTCACAGGGGCCCTCCTGAAGAAGTCATCACCGATCGTAATATGAGAGAGACCTACGGGGTTGATGTAAAGGTCATCCAGGTGGGTGAAGGTGTTGGCCGAAAGGCGTGTTTTACCTCTCTGTAACATTCGACAACGGTATCAAAACAAAGGAGATCTACAATGAAAAAGAACATCATCATGCTTTTACTCGCTTTATTGTTCGCAACACTGTCTGCACCACCAATATCAGATGCGCTGACCGTGGGTGGTGCGGTGCGACAAACGTTGAACTTGACCAACGAGGATTTGGCACGGTTCGTAGCCACGGAGGTCAAACTCACTGACTTTACCAGTAGCAAACAGTTTAACGGGGTTTTTGTCTACAAGGGCGTACCATTGCAGGCGCTTCTGGGTACAGCGGCAATTCAGAAAGCCGGGGGCGGATTTAACAAGCAGATAGATCTCGCAATTGTCGTGCGCAACAGGGAAGGAAAGGTAGCAGTTTTGTCGTGGGGTGAAGTTTTCTACAGGAACCAGTCGAACGTTATCGTGGCTTTCTCAGCTGACCCGGTAATGCCCCACCATGCAAAGGGTTGCGGTCAATGCCACGCTCAAAAAGAGTATCAGCCGGTTCTTGATAAGCTTGCACGAAAAGTGGGACTGCCAAAGCTGATACTCGCGAATGACTTTTTCTCTGACCGGAGCCTGGAAGATATTATCAGCATTGAAGTAGTTGACCTGAAACGAGGATCCGCGAAAAAGCCTGATCCGGAACCAACTTCAACGAAATTCACAGTTACGGATAGTAGTGGTAAAATTACGGAATTCACGGAACTTCCCAAATACCGGCAGATAAAGGTGGATCTCAAGGTGGTCGGCGACGGCAAGGGATTCCACGGCTACAAACAATTTGAAGGAGTTTCGGTTCGCGAACTTCTTGAGGGACTGAGTGTCGGGAAGGAGCCAGACAAAACTATGCTTGTTACAGCCACAGACGGTTATCAAGGTTTGTTTTCCTTTGGCGAGATTTTTTTGTCACCTCTGGGAGAACGCATCATCATCTCGGAACAAAAAGAGGGCTCTGTGAAGTCATTTAAACTCGTGATCCCGGATGACACGGCTGCAGACAGGTCTATCAGGACCATCAGTAAGATCGAAATTTTTTCACTGAAATAGAAACCGATTGTTGCCAGCGTGTCTTGCCTGCAACTTCCGTAAAAAGCCATTAAAATGATAATCAGGGCGGTCAAAATATGAATGCAATAAATCTTCAACCAATTGGAGTAGTTCACTCCGTAAACAACGATACGGCGAAAGTACCACTTCAGGGAGGCAGTGCAGTAATTGAACTCTGCCCCGAATATGAAGGTGGCCTTGAGAAGATTGAAGAGAATTCTCATTTATGGATTCTATCATGGTTTCATGAGGCCAGACGAGATGTTTTAACCAGAGTACCAACCAGAGTTAACCCCAATGCACCCAGCTATGGCGTTTTTGCCCTGAGAACTCCGGCACGACCCAATCCGATTGCCCTGACACTCGTGGCCTTGGATCGCGTAGAGGGAAATCGTTTGCATGTCAGTGGGTTCGATGCACTGAATGGAACCTCCGTGCTGGATATCAAGCCTTATTTTGAACAGGATATAGTCTTCTCACCTCATACCTCCAAGATAGTGGCGGCAACCAGGGAGATGAGGAGAGCTTTCATGGAAAAGGAAGCCATACGACACCACCGCGAGAACTGTACTGATTTGCAGCTCGCAGTGCGTATGGCTCTGATTGCTGAAGAGCTGTTGGGCAAACTGAATAACGATGAGCTTCTGGTGAAGGTTACCGGATCAAATTGCCTGGGGGATGTTCTTCAGGGCGTTGCCAGAGCGAGACTTGCAAATCCGCCCAGGTTCAAGTTTAGTCATTCAGAAGATATTACTCAAAGTACCTGGTTAATAAAGGAACGACGTATTTGTCTGGAATTAAGAGATAAAGTTGATCCGGCTCATATCGACGTTTTGACGGACGAGTCGCTTTTCAGAGTCGAGACTGTCGGGAGTTAATTTGCAGATAAATAAATTTAATTGGTTGTAAAGCATAGTAAAGGAGCACTTGATGGAATTCAAATGCACGCCGATAGGGGTCATCCATACGAGTTATGCAACAAAGGAGTCGGCACCTATTCAAGGTTCATTCCATCCTGATTCTATTGGAACTGTTGAGGTCTCAGCCGAATTTGCCGAAGGTTTGCTGGATATTGAGCTCTTTTCCCATCTTATTCTCCTCTATCATTTCGACAGGGCATCTGACGTGGAACTTGTACGACATCCCTTCCTGGACGATATGCCTCACGGCATCTTTGCCACCCGCCATCCATGCAGGCCAAGCGGCATCGGCCTTTCAATCGTCAAGCTTCTTGGCCGCGAGGGTAATATTTTGCTGGTAAGCAGCATAGATGTTCTTGACGGCACTCCGCTCCTCGATATTAAGCCATACGTCACCCGTTTTGACTGTTTTCCGGAAGCTTCTGAAGGCTGGTTCTCAGGTAAGGAAAAGAGAGTTAAGCCAGCGGGGCGGGAATAACTACAGCAATGTAACGACACTCTATCTGATTTCATCCTATTTCAATCTGTTAAAACACGGCAAGCGGAACCGGCGATTGTCGTGTTTATCAAATTTAAAACCAGCCGGATCCGCTGTGCTTGATCCGGCCTACTGATGAAGATTGAAAGGAATACGGAAATGAGATAAAAATTCAATCTTCGTCACAAATGCCGCACCGTTCTGATCTATAACAAATCCAATTCTGCGAGGTATTCCAATGAAAGTAGTAACATGCACATTATTTTGCTGTTTCATGTTGTATGCAGTTGTTGCTTACGCTGCAACGCAAGCTGTTCCAAAGGGATATCTGTCCTGGCAGAAGAGTGAACGAAAGGTTGTCACCGATAAAAATTCGCTATTCTACGGTATCCACTACATATATGCCGACAAGAAAGCCATGCAGGGCTATCAGGCCGGCAATGCATTTCCGGAGGGGAGCCGCATCGTGGTCGAATTTTATAATATCAAGGACAATCCTGCGGTGGATGGCCCAAAAAACATGGTAGTGCTGATGCAGAAAGACAAACGTCACAAGGAGACCGGCGGTTGGCTTTTTGCCGGTTTCAGCGCAGACGGCAAACCGAGCGGGATCGACCCGCTGAAAAACTGCTTTGACTGTCATCTGAAGGATGCCGCTCACAAGGATTATGTAATCTCGACTATCAGGGATTTCAAACGGTAACCTTGTGCGCCTTGACACCCCGGTGCTTTTGGGGTAGCCTGTTACGTCCTACCACAGGACATCATAGTTGGAACATTCAATTATTATCCCTACACATAAAGGTACTCAGGCATGAAAATTACAGCGGTAATTCCTGCCCGCTACGCTTCGACACGTTTTCCGGGCAAAGCTCTGGCAGAAATCGACGGCAAGCCGTTGATCCAGCACGTATATGAACGGACTGAGCAGGCAAAGCTGGTCTCACGCACAATTGTGGCGACCGACGACTCGCGCATTGCCGATGCCATTCACCGGATCGGTGGCGAGGCGATCATGACGTCCACCGGTCATGAAACCGGTACAGACCGACTGGCAGAGGTTGCCGCGGGCCTTGACGCAGACATCGTCGTCAACGTTCAGGGTGATGAACCGCTGATATGCCCCGAAATGATTGACCAGGCCATTCAGCCGTTTCTGGAGGAGAGTGACCTCCTGATGGGCACACTCAAAACCCGTATCAAGAATCTGCATGATTTTCTTTCCCCCAATGTCGTCAAGGTGGTGACGGACAACCTTTACAACGCGCTCTATTTCTCGCGCTCGCCGCTGCCGTTTTTCCGTGATAAGTGGAAGGATCTGAAAGACGAATCGTTTTGCTGCGGAAAACTGCTCTGCTACAAACATGTCGGCCTCTACGTATACCGGCGCGACTTTCTGCTCAGATTCGCCTCCATGCCGCCGACTTTCCTGGAAATCTCCGAAAAACTCGAACAGTTGCGGGCTCTCGAAAATGGAGTAAAGATCAGAGTGGTTGAAACCGAATGCGAATCAATCGGTGTGGACACACCGGATGATCTGGTCAAGGCGCAGCTGCGTTACCAGCAGAGGTTGAAATAAACAGGAGCAAGTCGCTATGAAAACCAAATTCATCTTTATCACCGGCGGTGTGGTCTCCTCAATCGGCAAAGGGCTCGCTGCTGCTTCGCTGGGCGCTTTGCTGGAGGCTCGCGGATTGCGGGTGACCCTTCAAAAACTGGATCCGTACATAAATGTTGATCCCGGCACCATGTCACCCTTTCAGCATGGCGAAGTGTTTGTAACGGACGACGGTGCCGAAACCGATCTGGATCTGGGGCATTACGAACGCTACACCAGCGCGCCTCTTTCAAAGAAAAGCAATTTTACGACCGGTCAGGTCTATTTTTCAGTTATCACCAAGGAGCGTCGCGGCGATTATCTGGGGGGGACGGTGCAGGTCATCCCGCACATTACCGACGAGATCAAGCTCAAGATTATTGAAAATGCCAAAGGTGCTGATGTTGCCATCGTCGAGGTAGGCGGCACGGTCGGCGACATCGAGTCATTACCGTTTCTGGAGGCGATCCGTCAGTTCCGTTTTGATCGCGGTCACGGCAATGCGCTCTACATTCATGTCACGCTGGTTCCCTACATCCGGACCGCGGGTGAGCTTAAAACCAAACCGACCCAGCATTCAGTCATGGAGTTGCGCAAGATCGGTATTCAGCCGGACATTCTGCTCTGTCGCTGCGAGCGCGATCTGCCGGCTGACATGAAAAAGAAAATTGCGCTTTTTTGTAACGTGGCTGAAAAGGATGTCATTCAGGTGGTGGATTCCGAACACATCTATGCTGTGCCGCAGGCGCTCAACAAGGAACATCTGGACGATCAGGTCGTCGAAAAACTCAACATCTGGACCAAGTCGCCCGATCTGACCCACTGGCAGGATGTGGTGGAAAAGCTGCGTCACCCCAGTCATGGAGAGGTTCGTATCGGCATTGTGGGTAAATATGTCAACCTGACCGAATCATACAAGTCTCTGGCTGAAGCGCTGACTCACGGCGGTATTGCCAATGACTGCAGGGTCTATCTCAAATACCTGGATTCAGAGAAGGTTGAACGTGATGGTGTCGAGGCTCATTTGGACGATGTGGATGGTGTACTGGTGCCGGGCGGTTTCGGTGAGCGCGGCACCGAAGGCAAAGTCATGGCGATTGAGTATGCCCGCAAAAATAAGATTCCTTTCTTTGGTATTTGCCTGGGATTGCAGATGGCGGTAATCGAATATGCCCGCAATGTCTGCGGTCTCAAGGAGGCTTGCTCCCGGGAGTTCAGACCTGAAGGCGGAGACCCGGTCATCCATCTGATGGAGGAGCAGAGAACCGTCAGTAAAAAAGGAGGAACAATGCGTCTGGGCGCCTATCCCTGTTCAATAACCAGGGGAACGCTGGCGCATGCCGCCTACAACGAGACCGAGATATCTGAACGTCACCGGCACCGTTACGAGTTCAACAATTCGTTTCGGGATATCCTGACGGATAAGGGGCTGGTTCTGTCGGGGGTGTATAAGGAAAAAGATCTGATTGAACTGGTCGAAATCCCCAATCATCCATGGTTTCTCGGCTGCCAGTTCCATCCCGAATTCAAATCCAAACCGCTGGTTCCGCACCCGCTTTTTCGCGCCTTTGTCGGTGCTGCTCTGACGCATCGAAATTCGAGATGATAATGAAAGATGCACCTGCCACGCCTGAGCAGTATGATTTTTTTGCCTTTCTCTCGCGGATGCGCTACATCAGCCGCTGGGGGCTGATGCGCAACACCGTGCCGGAGAACATTCAGGAGCACAGCCTTGATGTGGCTTTGATCGCCCATGCACTGGCGATGATCCGCAATATATATTTCGAGGGTAACCTCGACCCTGCCCGCGCCGCACTGTACGGCATCTTCCACGATTCCAGCGAAATATTCACCGGTGACATGCCGACTCCGGTCAAGCATTTCAATCCGGGTTTCAAACATTCCTTTCGCCAGTTGGAAGACAGGGCCCGCAGAAAGCTGCTGGCCATGCTGCCTTCGGAAATGGCGCAGGAATACGAGCCGCTGTTCTTTTTTGACGGTCAGAAGGAGTATGCCCGGTTGGTCAAGGCGGCTGATAAAATAGCCGCTCTGACGAAGTGCATTGAAGAGGGCAAGAGTGGCAACCTTGAGTTCCGCCGTGCCGAAGCGGAACACTTTGAACACCTGTCGGCCAGTCCGCTCCCCGAAGTACTTTATTTCCTTGAAAAATTCCTGCCGGGGTACCGACTGTCGCTGGACGAACTGAAGTTGGGATAATACTAGTCGGAGTCAATGCCATGAAACTCCCCAAAAATATTCTTTCCGGCTGGCCGGTTGCTGCAGTACTTACTCTGGTAATCCTGGCGTTGTCTCTGACCGAGTGGGGACCGCTTCAATCACTTGAACATAAAAGTTATGATCTGCGGGCCAGGATGCGCCAGAAAAAACCTGACGTGCCGGTCGTTATTGTTGCCATTGATGACGCCAGCATCGAGAAGATGGGGCGCTGGCCCTGGCCGCGCGCCTACATGGCTGATATGATCTCGCTGATAGCCGGTTACGGCCCTTCTCTTATGGCTCTGAACATTCTCTACACTGAACCTGACCGCAGCTCCGGTCTGGAAGAGATCCGGGGCCTGCGCGACACTGCCGAAAAGAGCGGGGTTACCTCAGGAGCCCTTTACAGCGCAATTCTCGAAACGGAAAAGAAGCTGGACAACGACGGCCAGTTGACCAGGGCCATTGCCGAAGCGAAGAATGTTATCCTGCCATTGTACTTCACCATAGGTGATCAGGCGGCCGCATCCGATGCCAACACACCACCGTTTCTGATCAAATCATCTCGCGAGAATGCTTCTCCTGCCGGCACGCTGCAGGGCAAAGAGGTTACGCCTCCGATCCCGGTTTTTTCCGATGCCGCTCTGCTCCTCGGACATGTCAATGTTGTTGCCGATGAGGATGGTACGGTTCGTCGTGAGCCTCTGCTTATCCACTATCAGGGGCGGTCATATCCATCCCTCGCTCTTCAGGCCGCTCTGCGCTATCTCAACATCAAACCGGCTGAGATCTCAACAGCAGCAGCCGGAAAACTTCAGGCCGGCCGGCTCTCGATACCGACCGATTCAAAAGGTCGTATGCTTATCAGCTATAACGGCCGTTTCAACAGTTTTACCTATTATTCATTCGTCGATGTTGTCAGTGGAGCTGTTCCCGCCAGCGCTTTCAAAGGCAGGATCGTCCTGGTCGGTCCGATAGCCACCGGCATTGCGGGTTTTAGTGTGACGCCCGTGCAGGCCAGTTTTCCTGCTGTCGAGATTGCTGCCAATGTCATTGAAAACCTGCTCAGCAATAATGTTCTGGCCCGTCCCGCATGGATGCGATATATCGAATCCGCCTTCATTCTGCTGGTGGGAGGATTTCTCGCCTTTGCCCTGCCTCGCATGAAGGCGGGTATCAGCGCGCTTGTTTCGACCTGCATACTTCTGCTCTGGAACAGTGCGGCAGTCTGGCTGTTCGTCAGTCAGGGCGAGTGGCTCGGCATGGTTGCGCCGTCGCTCTTACTGGTAATCGGTTATACGGTGAATGTCTCGACCCGCTTCATGGTGACCGAAAAGGGGAAGGAGCTGGTGGAGAGCGACAGTATCGAGACCAGTAAAATGCTGGGATTATCGTTCCAGGGGCAGGGGCTTCTGGATCTGGCATTCGAAAAATTTCGTAAATGTCCGATCGAAGATGCTACCGTCAAGGATCTGCTTTACAATCTGGCACTTGATTTTGAGCGCAAGCGGATGTTCAACAAGGCTGCGGCGGTCTATGAGCATATTCAGACAGCCGGAGAGTACAAGGATATCAAAGAGCGTATCGGCACCATGAAACAGGCCGGAGAGACGATGATCTTCGGTGCGCCGGGCGGACGCAAGGAAAATACCGTTATTCTGCAGGGGGGCGGCGCGGCCATGCCGACCATCGGGCGTTACGAGATCCAGAAAGAGCTGGGGCGTGGTGCGATGGGAACTGTTTACCTCGGCAAGGATCCGAAGATAAACCGCCTGGTGGCGATCAAGACCATTCGCTTCGACGAGATCGAGCAGGAGCAGATACAGAACGTAAAACAGCGCTTTTTCCGGGAGGCCGAGGCTGCCGGTGCGCTCAACCATCCCAATATCGTAACAATCTATGACGTGGGCGAGGATTACGATCTGGCGTATGTTGCCATGGAGCTTCTTGACGGCAGCGACCTGTGTGACTTTGTCAAGCCGACAGACCGGCTGCCGTTTGCCGAAGTGTTGCGTATTGTCGGATGTGTGGCGGAAGGTCTCGACTTTGCTCATGCAAGGGGAATCGTGCATCGCGATATCAAACCGGCCAACATCATGCGTCTCAAAAACGGCGACATAAAGATCGCCGATTTCGGAATCGCGCGTATCACCGCCTCGTCCAGCACTCAGACAGGAATGATTCTGGGTACTCCCAGCTACATGTCACCTGAACAGGTGGTGGGACAGAAGGTTGATGGCCGCTCCGACCTCTTCTCGCTTGGTGTGGCAATGTATGAAATGCTCTGCTGCCGCAAACCGTTCAGTGGCGACAGCATAACAAATATCATGTTCAATATCGCCAACAAGCCTCCGCTGCTGCTGACCCAGATTGATCCGCAGATACCGCAGTGCTGTGCATTTATTGCCCATAAACTATTGATGAAAGATATCAGCAAGCGTTATCAGACCGGGCGGGAAGTGGCGGATCATTGTGGTATCTGCAGACAGAAGCTGGGGTGAATCATGGATATGACTGTTTTCGGAATTACCGACAAGGGTATGGTAAGGCCGGGCAATGAGGATGCCCTGCTCATCGACGAGCGACTGGGGCTGCTGGCTGTGGCGGACGGTATGGGTGGTCACCGGGGAGGAGAAGTTGCCAGCAACATGGCGCTTGATGTCCTTAAGGATTATCTGGTCAAGCTTTCAGAGGGGAGTGACACCTTTATGGGAAATGTGGACGCACGGGTTTCAAAGCAGGCCAATCTACTGGCATCCGGAATCCGTCTTGCGAACCTGGCCATATTCGAGGCTGCTGCATCCAATCCCTCCTGGCGGGGAATGGGAACAACCATCGTCGCAGTGCTGCTGCAGGAGGGACGCGCCGGGATTGCCCACGTCGGCGACAGCAGGCTCTACCTTCTGCGCAGAGGACAAATTCAGCAGATTACCGGAGATCATTCACTTGTAGCCGAACAGGTTCGGCAGGGTATCATTACTGCTGAAGAGGCACGGAATTCGCCCAGAAAGAACGTAATTACCCGTGCACTGGGACAGTGGGAAGAGCTTGATATAGAAATGCAGGATATTGAACTGCTTGATGGCGATCGGTTGCTGCTCTGCTCGGACGGCTTGAACGGCATGGTAAGTGATGCTGAAATAGCGGCATTGCTTGAGGCCTATCCATCATCGGAACAGTCATGTCACGCTCTGGTTGAAGTTGCCAACAGCTATGGCGGCAAGGATAATATTACGGCTGTAGTGGCAGCGTTCCAAAAGGAGAAGGGATTATTATCAGGACTGAAGAAAATGTTTCAGCGAGGATGATGAGAATCTTCACTTCAACTTCAGGGCAGCGTAACGCGCAGCACCTTGAGATGTATGTTCCCCATGCCTATGATGTCTCCGACGACAATTTCGTGTTGCCTGATCTGCTGCCCGTTGACCGTGGTGCCATTGGTGCTGTTGAGGTCGATCAACAGCAGTTTTCCGTTTACGACCTGTATTGCTGCGTGAGTTTTTGACACCATCGGATCGGGCATGACGATGTCGGTATTTTTTCTGCCAAGCACGCACGGTATCGGACCTGTCACCGTTTCTCCCGCACGTGGGCCGTCAAGTACCGATAAAATCAGATGTTCTTCAATAACCTCCGCAACTTCCGGATCAGGCAGGACACCTTCACTCTTCCGGTTGCCGGATTCTCCCTGCAGCAGCTTCAGCATATCATCCAGACCCGTCGAGGCAGCATCTTTCGCTTCAAAGGTGGTGACGTTCCGATAGATCAGAGCGTCAACCTCACCGCTTTGAAAGGCATATATCAGAAGTTGCTCGTCAACGGTAAGCCCCTCGTCCCGACCAGCATCACTATCGGCGTAATAGCTTCTGCCTTTGATCCCATCCTTGAAAAAGAAAAAATTGAACATCCCGTGCTTTTCAAGAAGAATCAGTGCATCGGTTGCATCCTGACGGATCTGTCCCAGGATGGCCTCCAGATTGATCAGACTGGTCGGAGCTTTGGCCGTCAGATCATCATGCATAAATACGAGCAGGCATTTAAGGAGCACCGGGTCGGTGGCATGGACGGAAACAGTCGAATCACCATCCATTAAAGTTACCACTTCACGGAAATAATCCCGGATCGAGAGTGAAGATGGATCCTTACCAAGGGATTTTCCGGCGGAATAGGGGTGGCTTTTATAGAAAAACAACAGGTAGAGGTCGTGATCTGACGTAACTGCGATGAACCCGGTGAAGTCATCTCCCGGATCGCACAGTTCGGACAGTATCTGTTCCATGAGCTGTCGCGTTAGCGGTTGCGGCGCTGTTACAATTGTTCCCGAGGGGATACTGACTGGTAGCATGAACGGACTATAGAAACGATTTCACGGGCTGTCAAGTGAAACCATCCGGTATTTCAGGCTACCAGATAGCTTTCCACTGCGGCCTCACTCATGTCATGGAAAACGGAGAGCTGCCGCTCTGTTTTGTTAACACGCAGTTCAACCCTGCACGAGGAACCGGGCTCGGCCCTGGTATAGCGCAGCAGTATTCCGGATGCCAGTTTGCAAAGGTCATCACTTTGAGCACCGATGATGATACCGACCGGAGTGTTGCCGTCGAGCCAGGTAATAGCCGCTTCTTCCGGCTGTCTGGCAGCCTCGAGCAGATTGTTGTCAGACTCGTTTCGACCGATTATAACTTTGCTGCGGTTACCGATGCGGAAATGCCGCCCGATTTTGAGCAGACGAAAATCCCGCAGGTTCAGCTCATCCGAATGATCAAAAATATCTTTTACTTTCGGAACAAACGATAACTCGGTCAGCAGACAGCCACCGGCCGGACAGGGGTAGTTTTTAACATCGAGTTCATCGGCCAGAGAAAACAGATCTGCGCGGGAGCGCCCTTTGATCGCCAGAAGCCTGTCACGATCCACCCACCCTTCTTTTTCCGGGGTGGTTGGTGCAAAGTGATGCGCGGAAAGCGGCCTCAGAATCAATCCTTCCAGGCCGCTTTCCCGCTCGATTACACGCAATGTGTCGCGGCGCTGGCTCATCGGCCTCTGGCCGAGTACCTCACCGGTGATGATAAAGTCGGCGCCGCTTTCCTGCATGTACTCCTTCGCCTTGCGCAGCAGATAGATACGGCAGTCCACACACGGGTTTATTCCCTTGCCGTAACCATGAAGAGGATTACGGACAATATCGAGATAATCGATACCTTTGTGAACGACCTTGATCGGAATATTGAACTCCTGAGCTACGCGGACAGCTTCCGATTTGCATCCGGAATTTTTTCCGGTACAGGTGCAGAATGGGGATGTGAAGTTCAGAGCTTCCACTTCAATCCCCATATCAAGTATCATCCTGACAGCCAGCGTCGAGTCCAGCCCGCCTGAAAGAAGGGCGAGGGCCTTATGTTTCATAATACGCTCCTGAAGTTTGAGCTTTTTGTCTCGTCCCTGCATATTCCCATTACCAGTCCGTGTATCAGAGAATATGGCTGTCCACCTGATTTTGACGAAATATCGCACCGGTATAATTCACCAAATATTCTCTTCAGCTCGCTCCGCGTGAAATTACGGGACTGCTGGACAATCTCTCCCAGAAAAAACGCATGGATATTGAGCTCCTTGCCGATATCAGCCTGCGGCTTTTTTGCATCAAGCAGCTCGCGAACGCGCCACAACTTCCTGAAATGCTGAGTTAAAGCTCCCAGTATCATCGGTGCTTCCTCACCGTTCAGAAAAAGTGATTCAAGGCTTCTGATAGAATTTTTCATATCGCGAAGCCCCAAAAATCTTGCCAGCTCAAAAGCGGTAAAAATCTTACTGTCGCCGGACATGGTGCGCACATCTTCAACCGAAATACGTGCCTGTTCCCCGGCATAAACCAGCAGTTTTTCTATTTGTGACGAGAGCTCCTGCAGATTATTGCCGATCAGCGTTGCAAGCAGTTCCGCCGCAGCAGAATCAATCTGCCTGCCTTGTCTCACCGATTCGCTCTGAATAAAACCGGTCAGCTTATTATCAAAAAGTCGTTTATACTCGACCAGTACTCCATGTTTCTTATACTCCAGAAAAAACTTCTTGCGCTGGTCGATCCTGGTGCCGGTCAGCAGCAGGCAGGTGCTTTGCGCCGGATTCCGGACATAGGGGAGCAAAACGTCAAGAGCTTCCGCCTTGAGTTGTTCGGCCCGTTTGACCAGAACGACACGGCGCTCTGCAAACATGGGTAACGTCTGGGCAGCATCTATGATATCCACCCCTTTGGACTCGTTACCAAAAAATACATTAAGGTTAAAATCCTTGAGAGAGGCATCAAGAGCCTTGTCAAGCAGCATGCGGACGGCACGTTCCACAAGAAAAGACTCTTCACCATAGAGATAGCAGACCGGGGGAATGGCGTTTTTGAACAGAGATGTTTCAAACTCCTGGGGTGTCATAATCAATACGACTGCTCTGCAGCAGAGATGAATTTTTGAGCAATGATTCTGGAAGCGGCATCAAGAGCACTTTCTTCAGCATTACGTTGCAAAGCCAGATCTGTGCCGGCAGGATAATCTTTTGCTGCGTTGAGCAGACCTTTCCAGAGCGGTGCCGTTTCACCCTTCCGGTATAATTCCAACTCGACAGAAATCATCAGACGAAACGACTGCGCCCTGTCAACAGCACTGTATGCCACTGCGCTGCTGGTGTAGGAGACGAGTCTGCCTCTCATGATCAGATCGGCAGAACCCTCGCTTTCCGAAGGCATCAGACCTCGCAACGCATGACATTCTTCATATAGAGCACGTCGTAAAACCGTTTGAGCTGTCGGGCTTATGCTTTCGTTACGTATAAAAGGAACCCAGAGTTGCTGTCCGACGGTCAAACGTTGAGATGTGGAGCTTGTCAAACGATAGCCACATCCTGTTACAAGCACTAAAAGGGAGAGGAGCAGTAACAGGCGGCACTGTGTTGAAAGGATCATCAGCCCTGCTCCACAACAATATTGACCAGTTTTCCCTGCACGCAGATAACTTTGCGGACAGTTTTGCCCGCAATGAAAGACACAACCTTTTCATCCGCCAGAGCCAGTGATTCAAGCTCCCCTTCACTGGTACCTGAAACAACCGTTATTTTGGATCGCAGCTTGCCATTGACCTGAACAACAACCGTCACTTCTTCATCGACAACCGCATTACGATCATATTCCGGCCACCCTGTCTGAGACAAAGGAACAGTATTGCCCATGCGCTGCCACAGCTCTTCGGTGATATGCGGGACAAAAGGCGCCATGAGCAGGATCACACTTTGAAGAGCCTCTCTCATGACTGCAGAAGATTGCGGTGTACCGGGCTCGGCGGGCTGCAGCGTGTTAAGAAGCTCCATGACCGAGGCTATGGCTGTATTGAAATGAAATCTGCCTTCAACATCTTCAGTGACCTTGCGAATAGTTTTGTGTACAGCCCGTCTGAGTGCCCGTTCAGTCGGGCCAAGCGAGGCGACATCAACCGGTGCTGCGCCTTTGATCTCGTCCAGACGATCATGCACAAGCTTCCAGATCCGGTTGAGAAACCGGAAAGAGCCCTCGACGCCCTGATCATTCCAATCCAGATCCTTTTCAGGCGGGGCGGCAAACAGAGAGAATAAACGCGCAGTGTCAGAGCCATATTTTTTTATCAGGCTATCGGGATCAACAACGTTCCCTTTGGACTTGCTCATCTTGGCCCCATCTTTTATGACCATCCCCTGTGTCAGCAGATTCGTAAAAGGCTCGTCGGCAGCTATGTACCCCAGATCACGCAGAACCTTTGTGAAAAAACGCGCATATAGAAGATGCAGAACCGCATGTTCGATACCGCCTATGTACTGATCAACCGACATCCAGTAGTCAACCCGGTCACGGTCGAGAATGCCATCCTGATAATCGGGGCAACAGTAACGCAGGAAGTACCAGGACGACTGGACAAAGGTATCCATCGTATCCGTCTCGCGCCGCGCGGCCCTGCCGCATGACGGGCAGGCGCAGCGCACAAACGATTCCATCTGAGCCAGCGGACTCCCCCCTTCGCCGGTAAAAACAACATCCCTGGGCAGCACAACCGGGAGGTCCTGTTCAGGAACCGGCACAACACCACAGACGTCACAATAAATTACCGGAATCGGGTTGCCCCAGTAGCGCTGTCGGGAAATACCCCAGTCCCGCAAACGGAAATTGACTGTCTTGGTGCCCGCACTCCGGGACTGCAGATAATCAGCAATCGCCTCCTTGGCGTCGTCACTCTTCATCCCGTCGAACGTGCCGGAGTTGGACATGATTCCGGAGTCGGTAAAAGCCTCGGACATGGTAGACGGGTCAAGCGTCTCACCCTGCGGCTGAATTACAACTTTCAGAGGAAGATCGTATTTTTTTGCAAATTCAAAGTCACGCTGGTCATGCGTCGGCACGGCCATAACCGCTCCGGTGCCGTAATCCATCAGGACGAAGTTGGCCAGAAAAATCGGCATCCGTGCCTTTGTAAGCGGATTGAGACAATAGGATCCGGTAAAGATGCCTTCTTTCTCAAAATCATCGGCCGTGCGTTTTATACGATCTGTCTTTCGGATCTTGTCAATAAAGGCTGATACAGACTCCCTGCGGTCTGCCGTGGTCAGTTCCATGGCACGGGGGTGTTCGGGCGCCAAAGACATAAAAGTCGCTCCAAAAACCGTATCCTGACGCGTGGTAAAAACCCGTATCGCGTCCGCACCATTTTCGATCGGGAAATCGATCTCACATCCGAAACTCTTTCCAATCCAGTTTCTCTGCATGACCAGAACTCTTTCCGGCCAGCCGGGAAGCTTGAACGTATTCTCAAGCAGCTCTTCGGCATAGTTGGTAATCCGAAAAAACCACTGGTCCAGCTCTTTAAGGCTGACATCACTGTCGCAACGCCAGCAACCGCCATCCTCAACCTGTTCGTTGGCAAGCACCGTCTCGCACGTGGGACACCAGTTGACAAAAGAAGTCTTTTTGTAGGCCAGTCCCCTGGCGAACATCTCCAGGAAAATCTTCTGTTCCCATCGATAATATTCAAGATCGCAGGTGGCCAGTTCGCGGTCCCAATCGTATGAAAGCCCCATCTTTTTGAGCTGGCTGCGCATATAGGCAATATTTTCATAGGTCCAGGTAGCCGGGTGGCTCTTGTTCTGAATAGCCGCATTTTCCGCAGGCATCCCAAACGCGTCCCAACCCATTGGATGCAGGACGTTGAAACCGCGCATCCGCTTGAATCTTCCGACAACATCTCCAATGGAGTAGTTACGTACATGTCCCATATGTATCCGTCCGGATGGATAGGGAAACATTTCAAGCAGATAATATTTGGGCTTGTCCGTCTCCTCGGAAACCTTGAACGTTTTGTCATTTTCCCAGCGTAGCTGCCATTTCTCCTCTATATCCTTCGGTACGTACTTATGTTCCACGGTATCTTCCTTTCTCTGTGGATAAAACTCTGTGTCAAGGTTATGAAAATAATAATGAAATCAGGAAATATCTCTTTTGGAAATGATTGCATTAGAAACATCGTGCAGCGGGACAATCCGGTCAACAAGTCCGGTTGCCACCGCTTCCCGGGGCATACCGTACACAACGGCCGTCTCCTCTGATTCCGCAATCACGAAACCACCATGATCTTTTATTGCACGAACCCCTTTACTGCCGTCGTTGCCCATTCCGGTCAATACTATGGCAACAACACGTTTTTTGTAAATTCCGGAACACGATGCAAACATTGCATCGACAGATGGCACATAACGGTCAGCATCTGAAGGCATTACGACCCGTGACATTACCTGCCCGCCACACACCTCAAACACGAGATTCCTCCCGCCGGGAGCTATCAGAATCCTTCCGGGAAGGACCTGGTCACCATCCTCTGCCTCCTTGACATCAAAAGCAGAGCTCCTGTTGAGGCGATCGGCAAACGCCTTTGTAAACCCGGCCGGCATATGTTGCGCAACTACCACTGCAAAGGGATATTTCCGGTCAAAGGTGGAGAAAATCCGCTGAAGAGCTGGTGGACCGCCTGTGGAGGATCCAATGGCAACCAGGTCAAACGGGCGCATGAAACCGACTCCGGTGTGACCGGGATGAACCAGGGTTCTTTTTTGTGAAAATTCCGGTGCGTCATCCGTTAGTCCGGAGAGTAAGACGGCTTTCGATTTCAGAGCAAGAACCTGGAGCACTTTCTTCTGAAGATCATCCCTGATTGACAGAAGGTCAATCGACGCATGTCCGGTCGGTTTTGAAACAAAATCCAGTGCTCCGAGTTCAAGGGCCTTAAAAACCATGTCGGCGCCGCTTAGAGCACTTATGACTATAACCGGGATTGAAAAACGGGCAGTAAGAATACGCAGAAGCGTAAATCCGTCCATCTTGGGCATTTCCAGGTCAAGCGTGACAAGATCCGGCTTCAGGGCAACAATCCGCTGAATTCCCTCTTCACCGTTGATCGCGTATCCGACCACTTCAACGGCAGTGATACCCTCCAGCATTTTAGTAATAGTGCGTCGACTGAATGCCGAATCATCAATAACAACGATTTTGATCTTTTTCACGAAGCACCGCCCAAAGGGAATCGGTCTGGTTTCTGATAGATCATATCGTTTTTGAAATGCCGGAGTGTGAAGAGTGTCGTAAGATTCATCAATGATTCCGAATGCCCCAGCAGAAGAAACCCTTTCTCATAAAGGGCATGGTAAAATGACTCAATCACACGTTTTTTTGCAGCCTGGTCGAAATATATTATAACATTCCGGCAAAAGACAATATCCATCTTGCCGAGCATGGCCATTCGTTTGCTATCAAGCAGGTTCAGATGGCTTATGGTTACGCGTTCGCGTATGGAATCATTGACTTTGTGACCATCGTCCTGCTGACTGAAGAATAACTGAAGCTGCCTGTCGGCAGTGGCACGGAAAGAGGATGCGCCATAAACGGCACGGCGGGCATGCTGCAAAACTTTTTGGCTGATGTCGGTACCGATTATTTCAATATCCCACCCTCTGAGCCCGGGAATTTCGCTCAACAACATTGCAATGGTATATGGCTCTTCACCTGTAGAACAGCCGGCACTCCAGATGCGCAGCGAGCGATTGCCCTGTGCCGCTTTGGCCTTGATCAGCTCGGGGATAATTTCATCGGTAAAAGCTTTTAATTGAAATGATTCTCTAAAAAAATATGTTTCGTTAGTGGTAAGAACATCCATAATATCAGTAAGTTCTTGATCTTTATTCCGGTTGTACTTTAAATAATGATAGTAGTCACGAAATGAAGGCACGTTGAGCTCGGTCAAGCGGCGGGCAAGGCGCTTTTCGAGAATATATTTTGAATTTAAATCAAAAAAGATTCCGCAATGCCCATAAATACAGTCCCGAAGAAGCCGGAATTCATCATCGGACATAACATTGTCATTTTTAAAAGAAAAAGTCATGAACAGCCTGAGATATTTTTATTGGAAAAACAATGACCAAGCGACATGGCAGCCTGCCTTGCAATATCAGGGTCGGGGCTCGCAAGAAACTTTTGAATGATTAATTGTGCATCAGAACCGCCATCTGCTTCAAGAAGCTGAAGACAGGTGACCAAAAACAGCCCTTCCGCATCGGAATGGAGTCGTTTGATAATCGGCAGGACACGGTCTCGATCGATCCTGGCTATTGCCTTTAAAACCGCACACCGTACCCAGGTATCCTCATCATCAAGAGCATTCTCAAGAGCATCCAGTGCAAAGGAATCACCTCTGTTTCCAAGGGCGTCGGCTGCTGCAATCCTCACATCGGGATATTCGTCAACCAGCGCCATTAAGAGTACCGTAGCAGGCGGTTTCAGGCACAGGGTACCTGCTGATCTTACAGCCGCCTGGCGAACCATCGGATCCTCATCCTTTGCAAGCAGCAACAAACGTTCATGTTCTCCCAGGGCTGCGTACAGAAGCGATGCATGCAAGCGGTGGCGCGGTACTTCAGAATCACTGAACTGACCGGCGATATTCAAAATGCCGGGACGGTCAATCAAAGCCAGCAGTTGCAAAGATGAAACGGAAGCAGAACAGACTTGTGGATCCGCGTCATCAGCCAATACCACCAGAGCCGGAATAGATGATATCATTCCGAGCTTGCCGACCGCAATTGCCGCAGCCCTGCGAACGCCGGCGAAGGGATCATTAAGGGCGCTGATAACCAGATCGCCGTACCCGGAATAAGCGCATTCGCCTATCAGCGTGCATAGTGCGCTGCGTGCGTTTTCGTTTGCTGTCGGATAAAGGGTAACCATATTCGAGACCCCTTCCGGCCCGAAAAAATTGAGCGCCTTCATGGCCGATGCAGCAAAACATTCGTCCGCAAATGATTCCATGAGGAGAGGGACAAACCGGATATCACCGGTAGCAACACTACACCAGATTAATGACTCTGTAAGCAGGGAATCCCTGCTGTCAAACAGATCCGGTAAACCGGAAATCAGGTCATTTCCATTCATAGACCGGAGCTCATTGATTATCTTCTGCCTGACTTCATCGGCGGATCTGCTGTATATTCTGAATATTGCTTTGATTGCAGCGGAGCGGCAACCTTTCTGCTGACAGGAAAATCCTTGCATAAGAAAAGCAACCGAGGTGGCATCGGAGATACTGCCCAGACAGTCATACACAGCTTTGCGGAGGATATCCTGCTCAGCCAGCCTCAGAAAATCTTCGGGGACAGCCGCAGGAGTTGCCAGAACAGATAAGGCTCCCAGCGCACTGAATTGGAACTGCACAGCCTGGCTGGCAACAACGGCCTGAACGAGGTCCGGCACAATCCGTGAATCACCTGACGATCCCAGATGTTCAGCCGCTGCAGAGGCAACATTGACGTCAGAGTCCCGGAGTGCATTCAAAAGGGGCTTGACGAACAGAGGATCACCGATAGCTCCCATTAAATCAACAACTACCTTTCTGACATCCGCATCAGGATCATGTACCATTGCGATCAAGGGCAAAGCTGTTGCTGATCCGAGACGAATGACAGCTTCAGCAGCAGAGTTTCTGAGACCCGCATTGTCTTCACTTCGAAGCAGTCCCAGCAATGTATCGAGAGCCGACTCATCAGGATCCGAGCTTACAAACGCTTCGACTGATTCCTTGCGTACCCGCCAGCTCTCGTCTCCCATGGCACTGATAACCAGCCTGAGAGATTCGGCAACAGGTATTCCTTTCAGCATCTGAAGCGCCGAACGGCGTATCTCTTCATCATCGGATTGGAGAAAGGTCTGTATTTCCTGAAGTCTCATTGCCTTACCGTTCCTGAAATCTCATGTATTCCAAAAAATATTACGCTGCCGTTTTCGATACTTCCGGCATCTCTTGAAACCGTAATAAGGAGTCAATATCTAGAATCATAAAAACCCGTTCGTTTGAAAGACAAACTCCCAGCAGAAATTCCATACCAACACCGGATATCATCTGTATAGGAGGTTTGATGTCATCTACCGGGACGGTGATGACTTCCATTACATCATCCACCATTAAAGCAAGTACCTGCCTTGCAAGCGTTACAATCAGCAATTTCCCCGGCCTGTCGTCTCCCGCCTCAGGCATGAGAAAGCGCTTGCGCATATTCATAACGGGAATAACATTGCCCCGGAGATTAATAACACCGTCAAAAAGATCTGAAGCTTTGGGAAGACTTGACAATTTGGGAGGAAGAAGAATCTCCTTGATACGCATGATATCGACAGCAAACAGTTTATTACTCAGACTGAAACAGGCCAGTTGAATTTCACCCACACCCCGATCCATTTTATAACCTCGCCATTTTCAGTACAAATTAATGTCAGCAATACTCTTGAGGTTGAGAATAATCATCAACCGTCCGTCGAATCGTCCGATACCGCTCACAAAATCGCGATCAATCCCCTCCAGTACAGATGGAGCCGGTTCCATATTTTCTTTATTGACACGCACAACCTGAATGACCTCGTCAACGACAAGTCCGCTGAATGACTGATCGTGTCTGATAACTATAATACGCTCCCTGCCGGTTGCGTTTTCGAGTGAGAGGCCCAGCCTGGAACGCATATCGATAATCGGGATGATGGTTCCACGCAATGAAATAATACCGGAAACAAAATCAGGTGCTCGAGGGATTTCGGTAACCTCCCTCGGCTTGATAATCTCTTTGATATCCATTATGTTGATGCCATATATTTCATCAGAAACTCTAAAGCAGAGGTATTCAAGGCAGTTTCCTGAAACGGTTTGAGCGAGCTCTTCCTCATCGGGCGTTTCTGCATCACACCCGGCTGCGCTTCTACCGGCCAGAATGATTTCAATCGGATTCCGAAAAGAGGGAACCGTTTCCGTTAAGTGTTCAACAGGTGATACCTGTACGCTCTTTCCGGGAAAAACAGTGTCGGGAACGTTGAACATCCGGGAAACGGACACCTCTCTTGCAGGTTCAGGTGACGGCTCGACAGGAGCGACGGTCTGAATATCCGACTGCAGACTGACAGAAGAGTTTTCTGCAAGCGGTTGCCGATACTTCTTTCTTATTTTTGCAAGATCCATGATCCGTCCCGCCTACATCATCAGTTCATCTTTTATTTCGTTAATTATTCCGGAATCGATCAGAGCCGCGTCACTTCCATAGGCCACCAGCAGGGCATTGGTTGCCATGGAATTGATTTTACGAGGCACCCCCCCCGTCAACTCATGGATACGCTGAACGGCATCCGGCGTAAATAAGCCGGGAGCACCCCCCGCAATCTCAAGCCTGAAGTCGAGGTATTCCATGATTTCTGCCAGCGACAGCGAACCCAGATGATAATTGAGGGAAATCCGCTGACGGAGAGGCTCGAATCTCGCTGAAGCCATTATCAGCCGCAATTCAGGCTGTCCCATAATAATCACCCCCAGCAGGTTCTGGTCATCCAGCTGAAAATTGGTCAGCAGCCGTATTTCATCGAAAACTTCAGGTTCAGTGATCATCTGGGCTTCATCAATTACCAGAACAGGGCAGATGCCGCACTGATGTGAGGCATATACAGCCATGTGGATCTGGTCAATCAGTGTATCTTTGGCATCGGCCGGTTTTTCAACATCAAACAACCTGGCGATGGTGCGAAGAAATTCAATACTGTTCAAACGTGGATTGACGATATAACAGAAACGAAACTTGTCACCGAGGCGATCCATCAACGCACGGGACAACGTCGTTTTGCCGCACCCTATTTCACCAGTCAACACAGCAATCTCTCGCTCTTCCACGACAAATTCCAGCCGGGCAAGCGCCTCTTCATGTCCGCGGCTTAAAAATAAAAAACGTGGGTCGGGGGTTTTACTGAACGGTCTCTCCCTCAGGCCGAAATAGGATTTGTACATATATCAGTTCCCGGAACGCATTGTTTCATTGATAATTCCGCCGACATCCAGGACGAGAATCGTACGCTGGTCTCCCAGGTCGGCAGCGCCGGAAATGCCGCGGAAACGTTTGAATGACTCACCCAGCGATTTGATTACTATATCTTGCTGGCCAAGCAGATCATCGACTATAATTCCGAGTCTTTTTTCGGCAACACCGACAACCACCACGTAAAATTCTGCGGGGCGCCCATCGTTGCGTCTGATATCGAAGAAGTTTTCAAGACGCAAAAGCGGGAGCGTGATTTCTCGCAGCTGGATAACCTCTTTGCGCTCAACCGTCCTGATTTCCTTGTCTGTCACTATCAGCGATTCCAGAACAGATGTAATGGGAATGGAATACGTTCTGCGGTTGCAACTGATTATCAATGCCTTGATTATAGCCAGAGTAATCGGAAGCGTGATAATAAACCGGCTACCTTTGCCTGTGCGGGTTTCGATATCAACCATACCTGCAATTGCCGCAATGTTGTTTCTGACCACATCCATACCAACGCCGCGCCCTGAGATCTCGCTGACGTTGTCGGTGGTAGAAAAACCGGGTAGAAATATCAGATCGATCGCTTCGCGGTCGGATAAGGCATTGACGTCACTTATCAGGCCTTTCTGCAGAGCTTTGGTCTTGATCTTTTCCAGATCAATGCCGCTTCCGTCATCCTCAACTTCAATGACAACATGATTGCCCTTCTGGCTTGATGAAATCCGGATAGTCCCTCTTTCGTTTTTTCCCAGTTCCATACGTTTTTCCGGTGACTCAATACCATGGTCAATTGCGTTGCGAATGATATGCATCATCGGATCGGAGATATCCTCCACGATCAGCTTGTCAAGTTCCGTGTCCGCGCCAAAAAACTTCAGCTCGACTTTTTTACCCTGTTCCCGTGAAATTTTGCGAACAATACGGGACATCTTTTCATATAACTGCCCGACCGGAATCATCCGAATCTCCATGACTCCTTTCTGCAGATCGGACAGTTTCCTCTCAAGTCCCTTGGCGGCTTTACTCAACTCAATGGCAATTCTGGAAAAACCCTCATTGCGCATCCTCGTTGCAACTCCGGCAATGGTCGAATTTGCAAGGACAAGCTCACCTACGATATTCATCAGCTCATCAAGTTTTCCGATGTCAACCCTGACCGTTCTGCTCATGCTCTTGGCACTGGCGGTGGCATCATCAGCAAGCGGAGAGGCGGGCGCATTACGATTTTTTGCGTTTTCACGGGGTTGTATCGGAGAACCGAGTGCAGGGACTTCGGCAGAAATAGCGGCCAATGGCTGAACAGCAGTGTCATCCTGTGCCTGCGACCGATCAAGTTGGGAAACAGAGACGGCATCGCTCTCAACCAGATTCTTCAGATCATTCAGCTGGCGAGAAGAACCAAAGAGAATTTCAAAATCTATGTGGGTCTCCATGTTGCCGCCCACGCTCGGAAGTGTGCTTATTACTTCTCCATTCTTTTTCAAAATGTCGGTGACCGCAGCCAGTTCCTGATCAAAGGTATTCAGATCAAAAGAGGTATGGATGTTAAATATGTTTCTGCCTTTGGCAAGATTATCAAGCAGGCGGTGTTCTTCGTATTCTGTCAGTGCCCCCTTCACATGATCAGGCAACCCCAGCGATTGCAGCGGCGATACTCCGACCGGCTTTTCCGGCGGAGCAAGACAGGCATTGATCCGGATAACACAGGTCGCAATTTCGTCAGACCTGTCGGAAGTGTCATTTTCAGACAGCATCCTGACCAGGGCCGTCAGAAGTTCGTGAGAATCAAAAATAACTGACATCAGCTGATGAGTAAGAGGTATTTTGCCAAGACGGAGCCAGTCAAGCAGGTTTTCCATGTTATGTGAAAGTTCCGCGACATCAGTGAAACCGAACATTCCTGCCAGCCCCTTCAGAGAATGAGCTCCACGAAAAATGGAATTAAGGAGATCGGGGTTGAAGTCGCCATCTTCAGCCATATCAGAAAGATCGGCCAATTCGGAACCAAGCTGATCCACGATTTCCTCAGCTTCTGCCAGAAAATCCCTGACAGCCTTGTTTTGTACTGTGGCGCCATGCTCATTCATACACTGTTCCCGAAAATACTATGTAATTTAATGTACAACACTCAGATACGATGCGATTAATTTCTGAAGATGAGATGGATTAAAGGGCTTGATCACATACTCGTTTGCCCCCAGAAGCCTTCCTTTTTCAATATCTTTGGCGCTGCCTTCGGTTGATATGATAAAAATGGGGATATGCCGGTAGTTGGTGTTGTTTCTAAGATAACTGATCAATTCAAGTCCGTTGATATCAGGCATATTTATATCTGTTAAAATCAGATCGACATGTTCCCGTGGCAACAGCCTCAAAGCTTCAAATCCGCTGGAAACTTCAACCGTCCGATAGTCATCAAGCGATTCCACGATCGAAACCAGCATTGCTCGCATGGCTGCCGAATCATCAGCTATCATGATGGTTTTGGAATTCATGTGGAGGCCCTTTCCAGCAGTTGACAGTCCTGTAAAGCTTTTTCCATCGCAATACCCGCCTGGGAAAGGAACAGTGTCAGTGATGAAACATCAACGAACGGGTGCCTGTCCGGCAGATTGTCACCATACAGAAAACCGATTACCCGCGACTGACTTATAATCGTTCCAATGAAAACCTCCTCCGGGACACCACCCCCCAATAGTTCAAACAAGCGTGTGTCAACTGCATTCGTACCAGGCCGGAAGGCAATCGACCGGCCCGTCTGATATGGCTCTTTGAACATTGAGTCAGATTCCAGAGGAAAATGGATAGAACGCACCCGTTTATCACCGCTGACTCCGCCTCCGGAAATGCCGAACTGACCGGATCCGGAAATAATGGTATCCGTGATTGTAAATATAATGGCACGATTAAAAAACTCGGATGCAAAACGGAGTACCAGCAACAGAACGCCACCCTGCAAATCAGGATTGTCAAGCTCCTCCAGCATGCCGCGCAACAGTGAACGCCCTTCGTCAGCAGGAAACTGGTCTGCCGAAACAGAAACATCAGTGTCATCATCTATTTCCATGCGAAGTTCATCACCCAGATTGCTGTGGTACTGCCAGATGTCTTCAGGCTCGGGATCGACCGGATTCAGGACGTCGCGAAGCAGTTGTGAAAGAAAATTCTGCAGGATGTCCGGGGTGTTGATTTCCGCCCGACGAGGTTTGAGAATAAAGGGGTAACCCATTTCATGAACCTTTTTCTCGACGTCGGCATGGTGGTAATCGGACATGACAACAAGGCGTAACTGCTTAAAGTTATTATGCAGAAGCTCCAGCAGTTCAACGCCGCCCAAAACACCGGAGCCATCCATCTTGGGCATTATCAGGTCAATCAGAACGGTGGGGTGCTCCCCTCCGCGGTGCACGGTATCAACTGTTATCAGGGCGTCCTCACTTCGAGTCACGGCGTGCACCACAAAGCCTTTCTCGATCAACCCCTCTGTCACTGCCCGCAGTGTAGGGCCATCATCGTCAACAATAATAACCGGCGGAATTTCAGCAGCGACTGCAGAATCCCCGTCGCCAGGCCCGTCTACAAGATCAAATGCAAAATCGGCGTCACCTTCAGATGAACCATCCGTTTCCTCTGCCACAATACTGGTGCCTTCCATCGCCAGAAACTGCGGATTCAGGCCCTGATCAAGCATAAACTGCAGAGGATCCATTGTGGCGTTATCAAGAGATTCAATAGTATCTTGAACTGTAAATCTGAAACTGCCTCCAGTCCAGGCAAAGAGAGAGAATACTACGTTCTCGATCTGGTCGCGTACTATATCCTCGACAACATCCGGAGGGGCCCCGAAGTTCTTGACGAGAATAACTCCCAGGCGCTCCCGGAAGCCTTGTGCCTGCTGCAGGGAAAGTGCTTTTCGCAAGACGGCAAGATTGATGACCCCCTTCTGCATGAGAATCTCGCCCAGACTCTGCTGAAAAGCACTGGAGCTCGCGCTGATTACCATCCCCAGGCGAAAAAAAATGGCCCCTTCCCTCCCCTTGCTGCTCAGGTTGAGAATGCCGGTCTTTCTGCTGAGACTGACTATCTGCAGGATTTCTCCAAGGCTGAGATCTTCCAGTTTTCCTTCAAGGCTCATACGTCATGTTCCGTCTGTATTGTTGCGCCCTTATGAAATCCGGCAGGGCCACAAAAGATTCAAATACTAAAAGGGATTAAACCTTGCTGAATATATCGTAACAGTGCATTCAAGTAAAGCCTTTAAGGGGATTTACGCCAATTCAGTACCAGGCGGGTGACGTCGAAACCAGGCGGTCAATCCGTCACTTCGTGCCGTAATCTGACAAAATAGATTCAGTAGATTGAGTAGTTGGAGGGATCGGAGAAGAGCTCTTTCAGAAAAAGGTTGTTAAGGTGGTGACCGGTTTTGTTGGCTTCTATCTTGCCAAGAATGCGATAACCGCTTGTATAAAAATCGCCGATCAGATCCAGTATTTTGTGGTTGACCAATTCAGTTTTGTAGCGAAGACCATGCGGATTCATTATCTCATCATTTCCGATGACCACTGCATTATCAAGAGAGCCCCCTTTTGCCAGACCAGCCTTGCGTATAGCCTCAATCTCCTCCTGGAGTACGAAAGTTCGAGAATTGATAATGGAAAAGGCATTTTCTACGTCGGTGACCCGTTTTTTCTGACGGCCTACCGGGGGACGAAATTCTATTGTCATTGAGATATCAAGAGTATTGAGTGGTTTAATCCTGACCCAGGCATCATTAAGTCCGACCTCTATCGGACGCTGTACCTTAAGATAGACACCAGATTCCGGGAATTCATAAACCCCGGCCTTCCACATACCCTGATAGAACTCCCACGCCGAACCATCCAGAATAGGCACTTCTGGACCATTTATATACACCAGGCAGTTGGTTATCCCGGAGAAATAGAATGCGGCCATGAGATGTTCAATTGTCGACACAGAGGTGCCGCCGGAAGCGATTTGAGTGGAAAGGCGGGTATCGGCCACCATATCATAGCGGGCTGGAATACACGTGCCGTTCAATACGAAAGCAATGCCCAGCTCACGACGGGGCAAAAATTCAAGGCCGACCTCTTTGCCGGTATGCAATCCGATGCCCGAAACTTTAAATATCCGGTTTATGGTGGTCTGGCGCTTGATCATGGCGATATGGCTATGGCAGGTGTGAGCTCAGGCATTAACTGATCCGGTGCTGAACAATATCCAGCTGTTTTTTGAGCGCCTCGTGCTCTTCTGCCAGGCAGGCATATTTTTTTTCAAGCTCACGGATCTGATCAAACAGACAGGATATTGCCTTTGCTTCAGGATCAGGCAGTTTGCCATGCTCAAGGTCGGCCCTGCCAACATCTTTTTTCTCCTGCTCCATGACCATTCTGCCTGGAATTCCGACAACCGTGGCGTTTTCCGGAACCGCCTTGACTACCACCGAGTTGGAGCCGATCTTGGCCCCTTTACCGACAGTAAACGGTCCGAGAATTTTGGCACCGGAACCTATAACCACGTTATCTTCCAGTGTCGGATGACGCTTGACCTTGTCCCAGGTCACCCCCCCCAACGTCACACCGTGGTAGAGGGTCACATTGTCACCGATCTCGGCTGTTTCGCCAATCACAACACCCATGCCATGGTCTATGAAAAATTTTTTACCTATTTTGGCTCCCGGATGGATTTCGACTCCGGTCAGAAAACGACCGAGGTGGGAGATGAATCGCCCCAGGAAAAAAAACTCACCAACCCAGAACCAGTGGGCGATACGGTAGATCCACAGCGCATGCAGGCCCGGATAGCAGAAAATAATCTCCAATACATTTCGAGCCGCAGGATCACGCTCAAAAACAGAATTAATATCCGCACGAAAATTCTTCAGCATTATTCGTACCTCTTTATTGTCGCAAAGTAACCGTGCCATTGTTCCTAGCACACCACTGGTAAATCTGTCAAATTCAATCAATCGATCAGTTTGAACTTCCTGCTCGACAACGGAATCATTTTTTTCTATAAACATGACGATAATTCATCAAATGTTTATTCGGAGTCACTGTGCGCAGTCTGAAACTTAAAGCCCCGGCCAAAGTCAACTACCTTCTTGAAGTAATAAGACGCCGCCCGGACGGCTACCACGACTTGCGCATGATCATGCAGCGAGTTGATTTGTGTGATGACATATCAATCACCTTGAATGACGCACCTGGCATCAAGGTCTCCTGCGGTAAAAAAGGGGTGCCTGACGGTCCTGGTAACATCGCCTGGAAAGCAGCCAATACCATGCTGAACATTGCCGGCAGTGATCAGGGTGCAGTGATTGACATAGTCAAGAACATACCGGTCGCAGCGGGTCTCGGCGGCGGTAGCAGCGACGCAGCAACTGTTTTAATGGGGATGAACGAATTGTTGGAGTTGCGACTTTCAGACCAGCGATTGATGGAGATCGGAGTAAAACTGGGAGCGGATGTCCCCTTTTTTATCTTTAAAAAGAGTGCAATGGCTGAAGGCATAGGAGAAAAACTGACCGCCATACCTGCCATGCCCAAGGCCTGGATTCTCCTGGTTAATCCTGGTGTTCATGTTTCAACAGCCTGGGTCTATAGAACTTTACAGTTGACAAACCGTGGGGAGCTTAATAGACTGCCAGAGTTTTTTGCAGACATTGAAGAGATTTGCTCCATTTTCTCGAACGATCTGGAAGCGGTAACCATTCCCGCCTTTCCTGTTCTGGATGAGATAAAACATACTCTTATCCGTCTGGGGGCAGTTGCTGCGATGATGTCAGGTAGTGGCCCGACTGTTTTTGGTGTTTTTCGAGATCAACCTTGCGCAGATCATGCGCGCAAGGAGCTTTTCGGCACACCCGGATGGTTTGTTGCAGTGGCTGAAACTCTCTGATCTGAAGTCGGTCATGATGGGGCGTCGCCAAGCGGTAAGGCATCGGATTTTGATTCCGACATTCCCAGGTTCGATCCCTGGCGCCCCAGCCAAATAAAAACGAAAGGGTTATGCAGCTTGCATAACCCTTTCGTTTTCTGGATTGTGAAGAAATTGTGAAGTCAATCCATTCATCCTATCAGCCAACAAATTAACAGTCGTGTCAAGATGGTCTTTCGCAAGGTGGGAATATCTAAGGGTCATGGTCAGGCTTTTGCCCACGCGCCCTGCCGGGCGCACAATAAAAAAGGTACCTGCGGCTGCAGGTACCTTGATTTTTTTCTGGCGGGGTTGACGGGGCTCGAACCCGCGACTTCCAGCGTGACAGGCTGGCACTCTAACCGACTGAGCTACAACCCCCGGTGAACAACAGCCGGATCCTCCAACTGCATCCGCAGGCAAAGTATCAGTATTTTTAACACGAAGCAACGAAAATATCGAAAATATAGTGTCCTGGAGTGTAAAATCTGCTGTCAGTGAGATTCAATTTTACTATCGATGAAACGGTACCCCGCCCGCCAGGCTGCATGGAGCCGCTTGCAACACTCTGAATCCGCCTGATATCTGACTGAAATGCTATTGACAATTCCAGATGATGATTCATACTTCTGTTATCAAATCTTTGAGGGGAGGCGTTATGAGGGGACATGGAGGAGCATCTGCTATGCTGAGAAGAACTTTTCGTGCAACCGGAGGATTTTTCCTGTTTATCGGTGTGATCATCTGTATCAGCGTCAGTGCTTATGCCGCTTCGCCGGGTATTATCTCCACCCTGGCCGGCAACGGTACCTATTACGCTGTCGGGAATACTTACTATTACTCCCCCGGGGATGGCGGTCCGGCAACTTCCGCCAGCCTCTATACCCCCTGGGGAGTCGCTCTGGACAGCTCCGGCAACATATACATCGCCGACAGAGACTACCACCGCGTTCGCAAGGTGGCCGCCGGCACCGGTATCATCACCACCGTGGCCGGCAACGGTTCATCGTACTATTCCGGAGACAACGTCGCGGCAACATCAGCAAGTCTATTCAATCCCACCGGAGTGGCCGTTGACAAATTTGGCAAACTGTATATCGCCGATTCCGGCAATCACCGTATCCGCAAGGTTGATAACGGTATCATCACCACCGTGGCCGGGTATACCGATAGCGGGGTATCACTCGGTTTTGCCGGCGATGGCGGACCGGCGACCTCCGCCAGTCTCTTTACCCCGATCGGAGTAACCGTTGACAAAGACGGAAACCTGTTTATCGCTGATTCCAGCAATAACCGCATCCGCAAGGTTGCGGCCGGTTCCGGCATCATCAGCACGGTGGCCGGCGGCTATCCAGGCTTCAGCGGTGATGGCGGTCCGGCCAGCCTGGCCACCCTCAACTACCCCACCGGAGTGACGCTGGACAGTGCCGGAAACCTGTATATCGCTGACATGACCAACGGGCGCGTCCGCAGGATCGATGCCGTCAGCGGTGTCATTACAACTGTTGCCGGTGGCGGTACCAGCTATTATTCCGGAGACAACGTTGCCGCAACCTCAGTAAGCCTTTACCCTACCGGAATAGCCGTCGACAGCTCCGGGAACATCTATATTGCCGATCAGAACAGCAACCGCATCCGCAAGGTAGCGGCCGCTTCCGGCATTATCACCACCGTTGCCGGCAATGGTCTGCCCTATTTCACCGGAGATAACGTTCCTGCCACCTCAACAAGCATTTATGGCCCATCCGGGGTTACCATCGACAGTTCCGGGAATCTGTATATTGCCGATACCAACAATAACCGCGTCCGCAAGGTAACAGTCGCCATCGACCCCATCGTATGGCGCCACCAGACGGATGGGAAGGTCTATGGCATGACCACCAACGGAAGTAGTATCACCGGGGGCGCCCAATTCTGGCAGGAAACCGACCCGGCCTGGTCAATCGTCGGCCAGGGTGACTTTGACGGCGACGGAATCAGAGATTTTGTCTGGTGGAACAGCAGCACCGGCCAGGTCTACATCATGCTGATGGCAAGCTCAACGGCAGTGAAATCAAGCGCAGGCATCTACACCGAGTCCAACACCCACTGGCGTATTGACGCCACCGGCGACATCAACGGAGATGGCACGACCGACCTGATCTGGTGGAACAACAGTACCGGCCAAGTCTACGCCATGCTGATAAACGGAGCGGTCGTATCAGGAGGCGGAATGATTTATACCGAATCGAACACGGCCTGGAAAATTGTCGCCGCCGCCGATTTCACCGGTGCCGGTAAGGTGGAACTGCTCTGGTGGAACAGCTCGACCGGTCAGGTAGCCATCGGCCGGACCAACGGAACGAACGCGTCCACTGCGACTGTTATCTATACCGAACCGAACACCGATTGGCGCATTGCCGGAACAGGTGATCTTGACGATGACGGCAGGGCCGAAATCATCTGGCACAACCGTACAACCGGGCAGGTCTACGGCATGCAGACCAACGGAACAGCCGTCACCGGCGGTGCGATGATCTACACCGAAGCGAATACTCAGTGGGAGATCGTCAGTGTCGGCAATTACAACAGCGATAACAAGGCCGATCTGCTCTGGTGGAACCAGCAGACAGGGCAGGTCTACCTGATGCCGATGAACGGATTGGCGGTTGCGGCGGGGGGCTCCCTGCTGTACACCGAACCGGATATAACCTGGAAAATTCAGGGTGAGACGGCATGGCGGGATAATCTGTATGGCAGGGGAGTTACAACGACAACCAGGTAGCATGGGCAATGTACACTGAAAACAGAGAACAGGAGGTTATCATGAAACGCCGTGCAAGTATCACCTCATTGTGTTTGGGCATTATCTTTTTGTTTGTTGTCTCCGCATCTCCCTGCCTTTCGGCGTCTGCTGAATACTCCTTCTGGACCAGGAACCTGTCTGGCATTACCGATACGGCGACCGGTTACTACGCGTACGAGAATGCTAAAATGGCTGTATCGGGACCGTATGTTCATGTCGTCTGGCTGGCAAATGCGTATGGCGATGTCAGCGGATACAGGCTGTTTTACCGCCGTTCCGCTGATGGAGGGCAGACTTTCGGCAGCGTGCAGACACTGATCTCCAGTACGTCCGGTGGAATTTTCAGTGAGACAAGCATGATGCTTGCCGCAGACGGAAACAGTGTGCATCTCCTGTACATTCAACCAGGTTCGTCCGGCAGTGGCGACAGCCTCAAATATCTCAGGTCCACCGATAGCGGCCAGACTTTTGAATCGCCCAAAACGGTTTATTCCACCGCCCGCTACCCCAGTTTTAACGGTGTTTACCTGTCAGCCGCTAACGGCAGGGTTGTTATAGCACTATCGGCAAATGACGACAACTCGCCGTATCCAAAGGATCTGGCCTGCGTCTACTCCAACGATGGCGGCGCCACCTTCAGCACAACGGCGATCGCCCATTCCACCACAATCTGGCGTTACACCGCCGTGGACATGATTCAGAGCAGCTCCAATATCTACATCCTCTATACCGTCACCGATATCAACGACTCCTACTCAACCGGGAAGCTCTATCTGGTTTCGTCCAATGATGGTGGCAAAACGTTCAATACGCCCAACGTAGTCAATGTGGCATCCACCGACTCTAAATTTTACACAACAGCGGTACAGGGGGGGAGTTACTCTCCAAACCTTGCCGCTGCAGGGAATAATGTCTATGTCACGTGGTCAAATTACGAGGTGAGCAACGATTACTACGGTACCTCCACCTTTACGCTCCGTTTCCGGAGATCAACGGATGCCGGCAAGACGCTGGGAAATCCGGTATCCCTCACCACTACGCCGGCTTCAAGTTCTGTTCTTCGCGTCGGGCAGGAGACAGTCTCCGCTTTTGGCAATAACGTCTATGTGGCGACCATTTATAACGGTGCCACCATGTTCTGGCGTTCGACCGACGCCGGCGCCTCGTTCGGAGCCACACCCTTAAAGATCAGCGACGGCGGATGGTGGCCGTTGATCGGCATTGATCCATCGGTCAGTGACGGTTCCAGGGTGTATGTGGCCAACTACTACCTTGCAAAATCGACCGATGCCGGGGCTTCGTTCAACGGTGTTTTTACACCGACGCCTAATGTTTTCGGCAGCTGGAACTATCCGGCACTCATTATCGACAGCAGTGGCGTCATCCATTACGTTGCTCAATCGGCTTATCCGGGAGACTGGCATGACATTTTCTACCGAAGGATGCCGCCTGCCGCCACACCGGGCGCAAATCCCAAGGCATTGAATCTGGTCACCGACAGTTCCAAACGACGTGACAACATGCAGATTCCCGCTTCACCCGACATCAATCTGACCAGCGCCATGACGGTCGAGTTCTGGATAAAGCTGGACTTCCAGGGAGATGGTGGCAACTGGCCTCATTTCCAGGTATCGGTCGCCAAGAAGCGTGTTTCAGGTGCAGGAACGTTCGAGCTTGGTTACTGGAACGGATTTACCGGATTCTATGGACGCCTGGTGACGGAAGGCGCAGCAAACCAGAATTATGGCGATTTTATCGGAGCCAACATAATTCCCGCAGACCTCACCTGGTACCACATTGCCATGACCTATGACGCCGCTGGGGGAGCCAACAACTGGAAGTATTATGTCAACGGCGTGCTTGCCGGCAGTGCGACTCTTACCGGCAACGTTATCATGGATTACATGCCGCTGGTGTTGGGGCCTGATACCAGCAGCTATTACGGAACATTGCATTTCAGTGATTTCAGAATATGGAACCGGGCCAGAACCGCAGCAGAAATAGCATCAGCCAAGGATGGTGTTCTGACCGGCACGGAATCGGGACTGGTGGCCTATTATCCCTTCAGGGACTCAACCAGGGACATGACCGGACGGGGTAACGACGGTATTCTGATGTATCAGGAAACCTTCGTTTCCGATCCTGTTCCGGGCTTTTTCACGACAGCCGCCCCTGCCATCACCTGGCGTCACCAGACTGACGGAAAACTCTACGGCATGACAACCAACGGGAGCGGCATCACCGGCGGCAGTCTGCTCTATCAGGAATCCAACCCGGCCTGGACAATCGTCGGCCAAGGGGACTTTGACGGCGACGGCCTCAAAGACTTTGTCTGGCAGAACAGCAGCACCGGCCAGGTCTACCTCATGTTAATGGCAAGCCCCACGGCGGTGAAATCGGGCGCAATAGTCTATACCGAATCGAACACCAGCTGGAATATAGTCGCTACCGGCGACCTGAACGGCGACGGCAAAAGTGACCTGATATGGTGGAACAAAAACACCGGCCAGGTCTACGCCATGCTGCTGAACGGTACAGCAGTAGCGGGGGGCGGATTGATCTACACCGAGCCGAACACCAACTGGAAGATAGTTGCCGCCGCCGACTTTAACGGCAACGGCACGGTTGAACTGCTCTGGTGGAACAGTTCAACCGGTCAGGTAGCCCTGGGCCAGACCAACGGAACCAGCACATCCAGCGCCAACCTGATCTGGTACGAACCGGACACAAACTGGCGCATAGCCGGGGCTGGCGACCTTGACGGAGACGGCAAGGCGGATATCATCTGGCACAACAAATCGACCGGCCAGGTCTATGGCATGCAGACCAACGGCTCATCAGTCACCAACGGCGCAATGATGTTTACCGAACCGAACACGCAGTGGGAGATAGTCAGCGTCGGCAACTATAACAGCGATAACAAGGCCGACCTGCTCTGGTGGAACCAGCAGACCGGGCAGGTCTACCTGATGCCGATGAACGGATTGGCGGTTGCGGAGGGAGGGACTTTGCTCTACACCGAACCGGACACGACCTGGAAAATTCAGGGTGAGACGGCATGGCGGGATAACGTTTATGGCAGGGGAGTTACAACGACTACGAAATAAATCTTGTCCCTACTAAATGCATATTTCCTGATCCCAACGGGGTTAAATTGGCGCAAGAAGGGCAACTGTGCATGAAAGGAAAAACTATGAGCAAACACGCTGTATATCTATGTTCCCACGCCGGAGCACGGGACGATATTTCGTGGTACGAGCCAGCAAAAGTAGGAGGATTCGGATGTTGGCTCAGTTGCTGTTTTTCGGGTAGATAATCCGGCGGGCCAGAAAAGCGGCCGAGAAAAACAGGAGATTAACCATGACTATGGTGGCGCTGGCAGGAAGATTTGACATGATTGAGATGAGGATACCGATAATCACCGAACTGCATCCCTGAACCGCCGCCAGAATGATGCAGACTTTGAAACCGCGTGCCAGCTGAAGTGCTGAAGCCGCCGGAACGATCAACATGGAAGAAATCAGCATGATACCGACCAGTTTCATGGCCAGCACAACCGAAAGAGCGGTTAACAGAACCAGTATCGCGTTGATATGCGAGGTGCGGATACCCGAAACCTGGGCCAGCTCTTCACTGAACGCAATGGCGAAAAGCTCGTGATAAAAAAGCGTCAGCAGCAGAATCACCCCGACGCAGAGCAGAGCCGCAATCATAACTTCTTCACTGGTTATTGACAGGATATTGCCGAACAGATAACTCAGCAGATCAACATTATACCCCCCTCCCACACTGGCCAGAATAATCCCCGAAGAGATTCCGAGGGCTGATACGAGCCCGATTGCAGCATCGCCACTCAAACGCCCCTTTTCGGTCAGCTTGAGAATTCCGAGTGACGCCAGCAGCACCACCGGCATCGACACCAGAAGCGACATGGCTGCATAACACTTGAGCGCCAGGGCTATGGCCGTGCTTCCGAACGTGACATGCGCCAAGCCGTCGCCGATCAGGGAGAGCCGGCGCAACACCAGAAAGACACCCAGCACTGAACAGAGCAACGCGATCAGTGTTCCGGCCAGAAGCGCCCGTTGAATAAAACCGTATGACAGAATCTCCAAAAGGTTCATGGCATCAGTGCCGGTGGCACATAAGATGTTGGGAATGTTCGCCGAACAGGGACGACATCTCCGGTGAGAGACAGAACTCGTCAAAGCCGCCGAAAAACAGAATTCTTTTATCCAGATAGAGCATTTTCGAGGCGTGTTGCCCAATGGCGCCGCTGTCGTGCGTCACGAGCAGGACGGTAACGCCCCGGGTCCGGTTCACATCGGCTATCATGGCGTAAAAGCGCTCGCGGGTTTCCGGATCCAACGCCGCAGTCGGTTCGTCCAGGATCAGCAGCTCAGGATCATTCACAATAGCGCGAGCCAGCAGAACACGTTGCAGCTGGCCGCCAGACAGCTCACCTATCAGGTTAAGTTTAAGATCATAAACACCTAATTCATCGAGTGTACTATCAATTTTTTGTTTATCGCTACGGTTGAGACGTTTGGGGAAACGCTTGCAAGACAACAACCCCAGTCCGACCGTTTCGTGGACCGTCGCCGGGAATACCGGATTGACCAGATGCAGACTTTGCGGCAGATACCCGACGCGCCGCCAGTCGCTGAAAGCGGAAAGCGCAATCCCGAACAGCGCTGCCGTGCCGTTACTGATGGTTACCAAACCGAGCAGCGCCTTGACCAGCGTACTCTTGCCGGAACCATTCGGCCCGACGATGCCGACATAATCACCGCGTTCAACCTTGAAGCTGATATCTTCAAGCACCCTCCCCTCTCGATAACTGCACGCAAGCAGTTCTGTCGCGACTATTTCGCCCGGCATTGCAAACCTTTCTGCAAGCGTTCAAGATTCGTTTCCATAAGATCAAAAAAAGTTGCACCTTTTTCCAGTTCATCCCGTGACAGATTATGTGCACCATGAAGCGTTACTATCCGAACACCCGCTTCCTGGGCCAGAGTTTCCGCCAGGCGGGGAGACAGCAGCTCTTCGGCAAACAGATACGTCGCTCCTGATGACCGGATTTCACGGATAAGCGCCGCCATCCGGAAGGCAGATGGTTCGGAGTCGGAGGAAACACCGCTCAGAGCGTGATAATCCAGATTGTAGCGTTGTGCCAGATAGCCAAAGGTGTAATGGCCGGCATGCAGAAGCTTTCTGGTTGCGCACGATGCAAGCGACTCCCGGAAACGGGTATCAAGAGCCGCCAGGCGGGCTTTCAATATATCAGCATTTTTACGGTACTCAGTTGCGTTGACCGGATCAGCCGAGATGAATCCGTCGAGGATAGTGTCAACCATAATGGCGGCGTTGGCAAAATCAAGCCAGATATGGGGGTCCATACCCTCATGTTCGTGATGTTTGCCCTTATTCGGCTCGTGGTGATCGTCATCGGCAGCGGCGGCTCGATAGGTAACCCGTTTACCGGCATCCACAACGCGCAGGTTTTTTTTGTCGATTCCCTTTATGACCGTTTCCGCCCACGGTTCCATCTGTCTGCCGGTATAGACAAACAGGCCGGCCCTGGCGATGGTGATCATATCCTCAGGCTTGGGCTCAAAGGTATGAGGCTCCATTCCAGGCGGCAGAAGCAGACGAACCCGAGCCTTGTCGCCGCCAATTGTCCGGGAGAAATCATACAGGGGAAACAACGAAGTGACCACCTGCAGGCCGTCTGCAGGCTTTACCTCTGCTTTGCTGCATCCCGGAACGAGCGGTGCAACGAAGCAGCACATAATCAAAAGTATGGAAGATATTCTAATATGCACCGCTAAGCCTCTCGCTCTTTTTGCCCTTCATAACGCCACTTGAAGCTGACCGCCTTGCAGTTCGGCATTACACTCCGAAAATGATTCAGTCCCTCTTCCGTAATGGCGGTGCCGCTGCAGGTAAGCCACTTCAATCCGCGAATCAGCACCAGATTCAAGAGTCCTTCATCTCCTACGCCTGTATGGTAGAGAGAAATCCGTTGCAGGTTTTTCAAGGGCTGCAGCAGGGTCAATCCTTTGTCAGTGACCCACGTATCGGAGAGATACAACTCCTGCAGACCTGACAGATGTGCAAGGTATGGCAGAATCCTGTCGTCAACATTATAGAGGAAAAGGGACTGCAGATCGTCTGCCAGAAGATCTTCCAGAAACGTGATGTCAGTACCGTTGCCTACTTTTAAATCAAGTCGAACGGATTTATCGAGCAAAACCTCTTTTGCTCCACGGGCATTGCCGATCAGCTGCCAGTCGCGGTAATCAAGCGAACCGGCATTGCGGATGTAGAGAGAGCCGCAATTCTGTTCGGTCGGAAAACGGATAATCCTGGTTGCAAAGGGGATATCTCCCAATCCGGAATCAGTTTGTTCATCTCCTTTCAGAGTCCCCAGACGCTTACGGATGCGAACAATATCCCGGTCCACTTTGGCGGCCATTTCCGCCAGAAGATCGATACCATCAGCCTGAGATTCGTTCACGCGCTGCCTGAAGCGATAGATGTCTGTCTGCTTCAGCTCTTCAGTCTGACGGATAATCGCATGGATATTCTGTTCTACCGCAGCGATCTGCCGGATGACGCGTACAAGCTCCATGGCAATATCAAGCTCTGAAGAGTATGCCGGCGCCTGTTGTTCCCATTCGCTCAGCATATCCGCCAGAGCCTGACGGTTTCCGGATTGATAGGCTTCATTTGCCAGAGACATCAGTTCCTGACGGCGCTGACGATCTTCCTCATCAGAAGCCAGATCGGGATGGACCGCCTTGGCAACCCCCCGATACAGGGATTTGATACTTACCGGTGAGGTGGTCGGCTGGCTGTCATCTTCATCCAGCAGATCGGTCGTGCGCTGGAAATGGGAAAATTGCTGTTCCTGCTTCAACGATTCCGTTTTACGTTCTGTTGCAGCTTCACCAAGAAACCCCTGTAACTGCCATTCCAGATCTTCCAGCACTTCAATGCGGGCCCCCAGTATATCTTCGTATACCTGCTCAAATATCCTGATTTCCGATTTGAGGGCGCTGTAGACCTGCTCACGTTGCTGCAAGTCTGCCTTGGACTGGGCAAGTTTTTGATATTTGTGCTCCAGCTCGATCTCTTCCGGAGTTTTCAGACGACTCTGAAACGGGCTCATACAATCCTTCCTGCAAGAACCAGTTCTCGCACTTCACGGGCAAGCGGCAGCGTAATACGACGCTTTTCCGTCATGGAGAAGCGGTATAAATGATTGAAACAGCCGATCAGACTTCCAACTTCACGGCTGGCTGTGCTCAGAATGTAATTGATCACTTCATCCGGCACTCTGATCTGACGGTCCCCGGCAACCTTTATTAAAATCATTCGGCGGGAATGATCATCCGATGTGTCCAGCCGTGCCACCAGGCCCCACAGAAGCCGTGATGTCAAATGTTCATCCATGTTGGTCAGCTCACGGGGCGGATGCAAGCCGGCCATGGCGATGATCCGTCCGGATGTATGAAACTCATTGAACAGTTGCCACAGTACACCCCTCAGGGCGGGATCATCCGGCATTTCATGCAGGTCATCCACCAGCAGTCCGTCTGAGTCTCTGAACCGGTCAAAGAGACCTTCCGGATCAAGAGCGTTACGAAGTGAAACATACACTCTGCCGCCGGTTGCGATGGACTTGAGAAGATGAGTTTTCCCCGATCCGGGCGGACCATGCAGATACAGCAGGTTTTCCGGATCGTCCTGGTCTGCGACTCGCATTGCAAAGCGCAGAGCGGCAGTATTGCCATCACAGGGGATGAAACTGTCGAAACTGAAGCAGGGGGTAACTGGAAAATCGAAAAACTGCTGCATTATCAGAAAAGACTCGCCTGAGGGGCTTCCGGGGCGATGCGGTTGAAGTGCAGATAAGCGGCGCGAGTGGCGACCCTGCCGCGCGGAGTACGATTGATAAAACCGTGCTGAATCAGGAATGGCTCGTAGACATCTTCAATGGTGCCGCAATCTTCGCTGATGGCTGCTGCGATCGTATCGAGACCGACCGGACCTCCGCCAAACTTGTCAATGATAGTCAGAAGAATCATCCGATCCATCTGGTCGAAACCCATCCCGTCGATTTCAAGCAGTTGCAGCGTCTCCTGCACCACCTGGCGGGTAATGACGCCGTCAGCCCGCACCTGGGCATAATCACGCACCCTGCGGAGCAACCGGTTGGCTATGCGCGGGGTACCACGACTGCGACGGGCAAGCTCGGGCGAGGCCGGTGAATCTATCTCCATCCCGAGAATGCGGGAGGAACGGTTGATGATAGTGGCAAGTTCGTCATCCGTGTAGAATTCAAGTCGTGAAATAACGCCGAATCGATCGCGAAGCGGAGAAGAGAGCAGACCGGCGCGGGTAGTAGCTCCCACCAGGGTAAAACGGGGCAGATCAAGCTTGATCGAACGGGCGCTTGGCCCTTGTCCGATAATGATATCAAGCTGATAATCCTCCATGGCCGGATAGAGGATTTCCTCGACCACATGGGAAAGCCGGTGGATTTCATCGATAAACAGTACATCGTGCGGTTCGAGGTTGGTGAGTATTGCGGCCAGATCGCCGGGGCGCTCGATAACCGGGCCTGAAGTGGACTTTATGTTGACCCCCATCTCACAGGCGACGATATTGGCCAGTGTTGTCTTGCCAAGCCCGGGGGGACCGTATAACAAGACGTGATCCAGCGCTTCCCCTCTCCCCCTGGCTGCATCAATGAACAGGCGCAGATTGCCCTTGATCTTCTCCTGGCCGATATATTCATCAAGGGCGCGTGGACGCAGAGTGGCATCATACTGATTATCGTCGTCCCGTTTTTCGGGGGTGATGGTACGGGATTGCATTACTGCTCCGGAGGTGAGGTGCATGATTTCTGGATATCTGTGGTGACTATGCCCCAATTCGGGTTGATTGTCAAAGGGGAGTAACGCGCTAAGAAACCTTGCGGGGAGTTCCCGGAGCAGGTATCCCCAATCTATAATCCAGTGTGCGGAAATACTCCTCCCGGCACCAGTTCTCTACGTCCACCAAAGCCTGAAAAGCTTCCCTGAAATCAACCCGACCGATAGCAAACACTCCATGTCCGTACACGATTGCCCGTCCTGTCCGTCCGATCACAGGCGGAACATTTTTAGCGATCCCGCCGGCACCTATTTCACCGGCAACAACCGGTGTATCATTAAGAAATCTCACTTTGCCGCAATCCTTCCAGCAATCGGAAACCGTACAGGTTGTTTTTTCCTCACATAACATGCTCATTACCACCGCGAAACGTGGATGTCCGTGCAGAATGGCTCTGCATCCGGTGGTTTCGAAGATGCTGCGATGGGCCACCAGTTCGCTGGAGGCGGTGATGCCGACGGTGGAACTGTTCGTAAAAGGGACCGGGTCGATACATCCGTGAAGTTCGTCCAGGCTGGAAGCGGTCTGTGAGATGTAGACAAGACCGCCTGCAGAGTACGAAATGTTGCCGAAAAACGAATCGACCAGACCTCGCTTGACGGTGTAACTTCCGACCCGTGCAATCTCGTCCAGTAGTACGGTTTTGTTATCGATCGGTCCCTGCCGAAACTCCAGACCATCCGAAGAAAGAGGCAGAAGCCATTCGTTGCGGAAATGGTTGAACGCTTCTTCCTCCCCTGGTAACCGGAAACCGCTGTCAAGGATATCCTCCAGATATTTGATGTACGTGGCATGAAACACTGAGGACCAGTTGATGTAGGCCTGCTCTACCGTCAGGGCTCCGCTCGCTATAATGCCGACACCCTCGACGACTATACCTTTGCGGTTGCCGAGAAGCCCGGCAATGGCGGATGCCTGGACCGATCCCGGTTCCGCGCACGTAAGGATCGGAATGTCGTGCAGGAATGTACGTGTTTCGGTGTCGCGGGGCACGATCACCTGTTCGCTGCAAGGGGACCTCTGGATGAGAAAATCGACAAATGGCAGCGAAGGGCGGGCAGTGACCAGCGCCAGACAATTCAGGCGCGAGAGAATATCTGAGGCCAGAGCAGCCAGGGCTCTGTTACCATCAGAGATCATGAAGTCGTCCTGGGCGGCAAAGGCGATATGGTCGGGATGAGCGGATCGGTCTGCAACCATCTTATTGGAATATTTTACGATCTGTTCGCGCATCAGGGGAGGGAGGCAGGGATGTTGGTAAAAAGAACCGATCCGTCAGCCAGTATCTCTTTACGGAAATGGCTCTTTATTTTCGCGGTAGCCAGCTGCAGTTTGGGCAGTTTCTGGGTGTTACCCGGCATGAATGTGGGCGTCACATTTACACCGGCCTGCCATGCCTCAAAATGCAGATGCGGCCCGGTTGAGCGTCCGGTATTGCCTGAAAGGGCGATCGGTGTCTCAGCTTCAACCTGCTGTCCGTTAATTACCAGCAGTCTGCTGTTATGGCCATAGAGGGTGATCAGACCGTTGTCGTGTTCAATGAGGACGGTATAGCCGTAGCCAGATCTCAGACCGCTGTAAACCACGATGCCCGGGGCTGCCGGAGTAACCGGCGTCCCTTCCGGAATTGAAATATCGATTCCGTTATGATGACGCCACTTGCCGTCGAATGGGTCAATACGCATACCCACGCCGGATGTGATCATGCCGCCCACAGGAGGCAGTCGCGGTTCAAAATACCGTGGTGGCAGACCTTGTGGTTGAAGTGAGGCAATTACGGTTTTTTCGACAATTTCGTTAAGTGACACTTCATGCACTTTTTCTGTTTTTAGTTTTTTCACCTTCCTGGCGGTCGGTACCGGGCGTTCTTTTATGACAACTCTGGCATCCTTGTTAACCGGGGCGTCAGTAAAAGTCTCGACACCATCAAGAGTGACAAATTTGTAAATATCTGCTTTTGATGTGGATATTGAAAAACTGAATAAAGACACAAATATAAGAAATACGAATAATTCTGATCTGTTGCATCGGGTAAGAGAGGTTTTTTCAGAAAGTCTCATTAGCACTTGTCGTCCTGGCAATTATCTGTTAGTTTGATGCGTTACCTTATCTATACCGTATTCGGACAAATAGTTCAATTCATCATATACCGGGGTATCTGGGGTGTTCAAATATTACGACAAAGCCGTAAGATACTCAGAGAACGAAGACATGATGGTCATTCTCCAGTTTCTGAAGGGTATGGTCGGCAAGCAGTTTTCGTTTCTTAATTATTATAAGGAAATTCCGGTTTCGTATGATGCCACCCTGTTAAGCGTCGAAAATGAAATGGCGGAGTTTTCAGTGCATGAATACCAGGCCAAGGTTATCAACCTGGAACGCCGGGCTCTTGTCTATTCTCATGCTATGAGCCCTTTTCGCGAAGACATGGTCGGAGAGGCGTTTTATATCAATTCTGCAAAAAAGCGAGTTATCCTGTGTAAATTCGCACATGCGTTCATCCGCTCAGACCTGCGACGTTTTGTCAGGGTCCTGCTTGATAACCCTGTGGAAGCGGATCTGATCTTTAATGGCGACATACTGAAGGGAAATATCAGGGATATTTCTTTGGGGGGAGCATCAATGCATACCATGTCATGCGATCCTCCGGAGCCGGGGCTTGATATTAATCTTTTTATCAAGTTTCCGGATCTTTGCACCAGCTCAAAAGTAGAGGTAGGGATGAGTGCCTCCATTATCAGAGTTATCGGAGATAGAGCACCTTTTAACTGCATAATCGAATTCCATCCGGAAAAACATTCACAGCAGCAGATTGCCTACTATATCAACCAACGTCAGGTTGAAATAATCAAAGAGCTGAAAGATATACAGGCTTGAGTTCCCGGGTAACTGCCTATATTTTAGTCAAATTCGATTTTCAGTGTCTCGTAGTTAGGCATATGTCCTGGAAATTTCAGGTGCCAGGGAAACACGTTATTTTTAAAAGCTTGAAATAATAGATATAATTATGATTAAATCGTTGGCATGAAGCTTGTAAGTCGTTACAATAAATCAAGTTGATATTGCTCTTGCTTTTGAATAGAAATAGTAAACAGATAATAATTTTCACACTCAAAATTTTCGGACAGAGGGGGGTGCTGCTGTGAAAAAAGTCGAGGCAATTATAAAGCCTTTCAAACTGGATGAGGTAAAAGAATCTCTTAACGAGATCGGAATTCAGGGCATAACTATCAGCGAAGTGAAAGGGTTTGGCCGCCAGAAAGGCCACACCGAGCTCTATCGCGGTGCAGAGTACGTAGTCGATTTTATTCCCAAGATTAAAATTGAAATCATCGTTTCTGATTCCATATTGCCTAAAGTTGTTGAAGCTATCGAAAAATCAGCTAAAACCGGGCGAATCGGTGACGGCAAGATTTTTGTGACTAATGTAGAGGCAGTAATTCGTATAAGAACCGGCGAAACCGGAGAAGATGCACTATAGTATTCATTTCATAACCCACGAAAGGAGCAACAGATGACCCCGAAGCAAGTAATAGATTTTGCAGAAGAAAATGGCGCAAAAATGGTTGATTTCAAATTTATGGACTTTGTAGGTATCTGGCAACACTTTTCCGTACCGATGAGTGAATTCAGTGAGGATACCTTTGAAGAGGGTCAGGGTTTTGACGGCTCTTCCATCCGCGGCTGGCAGCCGATTCATGCATCGGATATGATCATTGTTCCTGATCCGAAATCCGCCAAAATGGATCCTTTTGTTGCTGTACCGACCCTGTCGCTGATCTGCAACATTTTTGATCCGATTACCAAGGAAGGTTATTCGCGTGACCCGCGTAATATTGCGCTCAAGGCGGAAGCTTATCTCAAGTCAACCGGCATCGGCGATACCGCCTATTTTGGCCCCGAAGCCGAATTTTTCATCTTTGATGATGTACGATACGACTCAAGTTCCAATCAGTCGTTCTACGCAGTTGATTCTGTAGAAGGCGCCTGGAACACCGGTCGCGAGGAGTTTCCGAACCTCGGCTACAAACCGCGTCATAAAGAAGGTTATTTCCCGGTTTCCCCCACTGATTCGCAGAATGATCTTCGAAACGAGATGGTTCTTGAACTTCAGAATGTGGGTATTCGCGTTGAGTGCCAGCACCATGAGGTTGCCACCGGCGGCCAGGCTGAGATCGATATGCGTTTCAACTCGCTGGTATCAATGGCTGATGATCTGCAGTGGTTCAAATATGTCGTAAAAAATGTCGCCAATCGTAACGGCAAGACGGTAACCTTCATGCCCAAACCGCTCTATGGCGATAACGGCTCCGGTATGCACTGTCACCAGTCCCTCTGGAAGGGCGGCGTCAACCTGTTTGCAGGTGACAAATACGGCGGACTTTCCCAGATAGCTCTCTGGTACATCGGCGGAATTATCAAGCACGCCAAGGCACTCTGCGCATTCACCAACCCCACCACTAATTCGTACAAGCGCCTTGTACCCGGTTTTGAAGCGCCGGTCAACATGGCTTACTCAGCCCGTAACCGTTCTGCATCCATCAGGATCCCGATGTTCTCAACCAACCCCAAGGCCAAGCGTATCGAATACCGTACTCCCGATCCATCCTGTAACGGCTATCTGGCCTTTGCCGCCATGCTGATGGCAGGTCTCGACGGTGTCGAGAACAAGATCGATCCGGGCCAGCCTCTTGATAAGGATATCTACGGGCTTACACCTGAGGAACTTAAGGATATTCCATCCGCTCCGGGCAGCCTTGAAGAAGCACTTAAATGCCTTCAGGATGATTATGAATTTTTACTCAAAGGTGATGTATTCACACCGGATGTCATTGAGAAGTGGATCGAGTACAAGACCGAGGCAGAAGTAAACCCGGTCCGCATGCGGCCGGTTCCACTGGAGTTCGCTCTTTACTACGACATCTGAACCGGAGTTGTTTTGCACGCAAAAGAAAAGGCGGGAGAAATCCCGCCTTTTCTTTTGCGTGCCAGTCGTGGCGCTCAATCAGCGACAATAACTTGACATGCAGGACTGATCCGGTATTATTTACCCGCACATTCGATCCCAGAAAGGAGCTTGAACAATGAGCATAAACATTCAGGAAGCAGTAAAACGATCCATCCAGACCGAGAAGAACGCAATGAATTTCTACCAGCTTGGGGCGCAGAAGATGAAAGATCCGGATGCCCGTCGCATCTTTGAAGTTCTGGCACAGGAGGAGCGGGAGCATGCCGGGCAATTTTACAAAATTTATAGCGGTGCAGACATTCCCTCGCTTGAGGCGTTCCTTGACACTCCTCCTGATAATGAATCAAGCTGGATTTCAACGTTATCCCGCATGATTTCAGAAGATTTCAATGAGCGAAAAGCCATGGAGGTCGCTCTGGAACGTGAAAAGAATCTCGAAGAAGCGCTTTTGGAAATGGCGGCAACGATGGATGACGTTCAGATCAAAGCGGTCTATGAACTGAACGCCAAAGAAACCCGTCATCACTTCGAAATGATCGAGTCAGAGTATGCACGCCTGATGGGGATGGTACATGAGTCCGATATGGATACCTATGTCCGTGAATAACCCCCTCGTGTATTCCTGAAATCATACGTTGTTGAAGCAACCCGCTGCTCGTGATGAGAGCGGGTTGCTTTCTTATAGAGGATACATCTTACGTGGATCGCTACTTCGTCGTCGTCGTAACTCCCCTGCCATAAAGATTATCCCGCCATTCCGTTTCTCCCTGGATACGCCACGCTGTGTCCGGTTCGGTATAGAGTAAAGAAGCTCCCGGCGCAACCGACAGACCGTTCATCGGCATCAGGTAGACCTGACCGGTAAGCTGGTTCCACCATAACAGATCGGCCTTTTTGTCACTGTTGTAGTTGCCGACACTGACTATCTCCCAATACGTGTTCGGTTCGGTATACATCATCGCGCCGTTCGTGACCGACGATCCGTTGGTCTGCATGCCATAGACCTGCCCGGTTGTCCGGTTGTGCCAGATAATGTCTGATTTGCCGTCATCGTCAAGATCGCCCGCTCCGACTATGCGCCAGTCGGTGTTCGATTCGGTCCAGATCAGATTGGCGGTGGAAGCGCTCGTTCCGTTGGTCTGGCCGATTGCTACCTGGCCGGTCGAGTTGTTCCACCAGAGCAGTTCCACTTTGCCGTTGCCGTTAAAGTCAGCGGCGGCTACTATCTTCCAGGTGGTATTCGGTTCGCTAAAAATGGTTCCCCCTCCCGCAACTGCGGTTCCGTTCACCAGCATGGCGTAAACCTGGCCGGTCACCTGGTGCCACCAGATGAGATCACTCTTGCCGTCTCCGTTAATATCGCCGGTGGCTACAATACGCCAGTGCGAATCCGGTTCGGTGGTGAGGATATCGCCACCTTTTACGGCTGTAGTAGTAGCCATAAGCATGATATACACCTGACCTGTTCTGCTGTTCCACCAGACAAGGTCTCTGACGCCGTCGCCGTCAAAGTCACCCTGCCCAACGATTGACCAGGCAGCGTTTGCTTCCTGATAGAATTGAGCACCTCCGGTGACAGTGCTGCCGTTAGTGGTCAATCCGGATACTTTGCCATCGCTCTGGTGATAGTAGTTTATGGATGGGGTGATGGCTGATGAGGATTGTACGTTTGCTGAGCAGGCAGCGTTAGTACTGGAATTGATGCCGCTGCACGTCCAGCTCCATGGTCCGTTGCCGGTTACGGCAGAGGCCGTGCCCGACGCACAGAGGTTGGCAGTCGGAGCGATGGTGAAGGAGCCTCCGTTGGAAGATCCGCATACGCCATTTACCGAGCTAGTCACAATGCTGAACAGGGAACTTAATGACTCGCCGCCGCTGTAGGTGAGTTTCAGGATCGCATTGCGTATGTCGGACGAAACAGCAGGTACCGCCCAGTTATAGGCGCCCGAAGCAGGATTGGATATATTTGAGACAAGGGAATACGTTACTCCGCCATCCATGCTCAGGTAGAGAACCGCCGAACTCACCGTCCCGACGACACTCCAGGTAACGGGAGATGTCGTACCGCCCGCCACAGTCTTGTTTGCAGAAGGTTCAATAAAAACAAGGCCATTTGCGACTATTACCGAAACATCAAACGCCCCGATTGCTCCGGTGTCTCTGCCGCGTGCCTGTATGGTCGCTCTGCCCGAGCTCAATCCGGTTACCACTCCACTCTGGCTGACTGAAGCCGCCGCCTGGAAGGATGAGCTCCAGTCATAGCCGGAATCAGTCCCGCCGACAGTCGTCGCGTTAAGAGTCAACGTTGCGCCACCGATCGTCACATATGACTGATTACCCGGACTCGTTATATTTACGGTAATGCCGGGCGTGTTGTTGACAACCAGGGAAAGATCGTCGAAATAACCGTCATCATCAGTTCCGACAAAACGTGTTGCCCTGAGAACCACCCGGAGAGTTTTGGTTCCTGCAGGGATAAGTTTGTCCATGCGATACTGTGTCCACACAGGACTTCTGTGTTCGCTGCTGAGAAAAGCGAGTGTGTTACCAGTGGCATCCAGAGCATACAGGGCAAGTGTGGCACGGTCATGGGGATACTGATCCCAGTTTGCGAGCCAGCCGGAAAGATGCATGTACAGTGTACCGGCAGCAATGGATGAAGCCAGACCGGAAACATCAACATCCTGATACATCGAAGTATCGGCAACATCGCCGCCGCCGGGCCAGAAATGTCTGTTCCCCCCATGGGGAGTAATTTCCGCCGCCGAAACCCACTGTCGGTCCGGACAGACCCATCCGCTGGTGGTGCCGGACTCGGCATCGGGATTAATAAGAAGATTTGTGTTTAAGGTCGGTGTTGCCGCAAAAACAGATGGGCACAGGGCAAAAATGAAAATGAACGTACTCGCGGTGAATCCGATAAGACGTAACAGGATACGATGTTGGATAGAAGACAGACTGTTCATCATGGTAAAGCTCCTTTCAAAAATTATTAACTCACTCACTTCGTCGTCGTAGTAACTCCCCTGCCGTACAGGTTATCCCGCCACTCCGTTTCACCCAGGATGTGCCAGGTCGTATCCGGTTCGGTATAGAGCAAAACTCCGCCCGATCCGACCGCCAGACCGTTCATCGGCATCAGGTAGACCTGACCGGTCTGCTGGTTCCACCAGAGCAGGTCGGCCTTGCTGTCGCCGTTGTAATTACCGACGCTGACTATCTCCCAGTTGGTGTCCGGTTCGGTGTAGATCATTGCGCCGTTGGTGACGGACGAGCCGTTGGTCTGCATGCCATAGACCTGGCCGGTTGATCTGTTGTGCCAGATGATATCAGCTTTGCCGTCGCCGTCAAGGTCGCCAGCTCCGGCTATGCGCCAGCTTGTGTCCGGTTCGTACCAGATCAGATTGGCGTTGGACGCGTTTGTTCCGTTGGTCTGTCCGATTGCTGTCTGACCGGTTGAGCTGTTCCACCAGAGCAGTTCGACTGTGCCGTTGCCGTTGAAGTCGGCTGCAGCGACTATTTTCCAGTTTGTGTTCGATTCCGCATAAATCAGGCCACCTCCAGCCACTGCTGTTCCGTTCAGCAGCATGGCGTAGACCTGACCGGTTGAGTTGTTCCACCAGATCAGATCACTCTTGCCGTCTCCGTTTAAGTCGCCGGTGGCAACGATACGCCAGGAGCTGTCCGGTTCGGTGTAGACGATTGCGCCCGATTTCACCGCCGTGGAGCTTGACATCAGCATGATGTAGAGCTGACCGGTGCTGCTGTTCCACCAGACAAAGTCTTTGATGCCGTCGCCGTCAAAGTCACCCTGGCCGACGATTGTCCAGGCCGGGTTCGCCTCCTGGTAGAACTGAGCGCCGCCGGTTATTGTGGTTCCGGTAGTCGTCATTCCGTAGACCTTTCCATCCCCCTGGTGACGCCAGGTGATGGAGGCTACAGACTGTCCCGAACGTACAGGCCACACATAGTAGCCGCCATAACCGCCCTTGATGCTTACGTCCACATTGCCACCGTTCATAATGACGTACCATGCGTTAAAGGTGCTGTAAGCGTAGGTACTGCCTGACCAGTATGCGTACTGGATGTTTGAAAAGCCCTGCCCGTTCAGCCAGGTGGCGGAGTTGTCCTGCCCACGGTTAATCATGCTTGTCAGTTCGTTTAGGTTTGGCAGGCGCCAGTCGGTCCTGCCCAGGTAACTGTTGCTGTTGAGGCACTTGACATGATCCAGCGCCCCTTGCCAGGTTTTCTCGATGCCTGTACCGCAGACGGCCGGACCGGGAGTTTTACCATTTTTACTCCATATAAGACCGGTCACGTTATCAGTCACGCTCTGGTCTGTGTTATCCTGAAAGCGCGGGGAGGGCCAGGCCGCACCGTTCTGCAGCTCTCCATCCTGACCGGTGCCGCTGCAACTGATGGTAGAGCCGCCCGAATCATAGCAGGCAGTCTGCCCTGTTTTTGCAAGTGTCAATAGACCAAAGGCTCCGGAGGGGCTGGAACGAACCGGCCACACGTCGTAAAGGTTGCCCTTAAGCGAGGTATACACGCTGCCACTGATTAACCTGACGTACCAGGCGTAATCGGCATAGCCGGGGCAGGTACTGCCAGACCAGTAACCATAAGGCTGGACGTTTGAAAAGCCTTGCGTATCCAGCCAGCTGAGATACGTCTGCCCCTTGTGAATCAGACTCAACAGTTCGTTAACATTGGGCAGCCGCCAATCGCTGTATCCCAGATATTTACTGCTGTTGAGGCTCTTGATGTAATCCAGAGCCTGCTGCCAGGATTTTGATACAGCGGCAGGATGAGCGTCTTTTGCCCAGATCAGTCCGGTCAGTCTGTCAGTCACCGTCTGGTCGCCGTTGTCCAGAAAACGGGGGATGGGCCAGGCTAGCCCCATTGTCAATTCCCCATCCTGACCGGTGCCGGCGCAGGCAATGAGAGTACCTGCCGTGTCATAGCAGGTTGTCTGTCCGGTCTGAGGGAGCAGAGATGGTGGTGTGGCGGCATGGGAAGGGCGGAGAGTGAAGAATGAAGTGAGAACAGTAAACAGCAACAGCGATAATAACCGGTTCTTCATGGATGTTCTCCTTTGGGTAGGGTATTATATTTTCTTACATCCCCCACACCTTAACCGCTCTCCCAACAACCGTTTCCGACCGCTCCCATATTCTGTCGTCCCATTCCTTGTCGCTGCTGCGCTCAAAAATGATCAGGTGCGCCTCGTCGGCACCGCAGGCGGCAGAGTAGGACGCCGTCTGTTCCACCCCTTCGGCGATGGTGACTTCCAGAGCCTTGTGCCGTACCTTCAGCTCCAGCACCACCCGCTGTAATGGACCGCGAAACGCCAGGGCTTCATCAAGCGGCCATTCGAGGTAAAGATCCATCCGCTTCATCCCCAGACCGTATTCGCGGGTGATTCGGCCACCACCGTTGACTATCCTCTGCAAAAACGCCTGCAGAAGCAGGTGCGGTCCGGCCTCTTTATACTGAAACCGCTCGATCCATGCATCGGCATTTTCCCGGAAGAACTGTTGAAAGGCCCGCAACAGTTTCGACATGTCAAGGCGCTTGTCGGAGGTAACATACCAACATGTTTCCTGCGCAATGGTCATCTGGCGTGTCCAGGTCAGTTCGCGCGGGATAACTTCCCGGTATATGGCATTACTGATACAAACCTGCTTGTCAAGTGTGACAAGTCCCATATCCTGAACATACTGCAGATCATCGATTGATATGGTTTCTGCGGTCGTTTCACCGGCCAGTACGGCGGCGATAACCCGGTGGACCCGCTCTTCCCTCAGCTTGTCGGTGAGCTGGTCCAGATGGGTGGCCCGGCTTGAAATCAACTGCTCTCGGGCCTGAAGATACAGCTCCAGGTCTATCGGGCGGCTGCGGACTTTCCCTTCCGACAGTTTGAAACAGGCCTCGCGGGCCAGCGCGTTGACCAGCCAGGGTTGACCGGCGGTATCATCCCAGACCTTGGCGAAAATTTCGTCCTCAAAACGCTGGCCGGTTTCAGCTGTGTGTTGGCCGTAAAGATCAACGATGTCAGCCCGGGTGAAATTTCCGACACGGATCGACTCCGCCTTGATGTTGAAGGCACTGCCGCCGGTGATGATTTCGCCGCCACCGCTGTGGATGCGATAATCCCGAACATCGCGAACACCGCACAGGATGATCGAGGTTGGAAAGTTGAGAGGGCGATCTATATATCCGGAGCGGATCTGACGCAGCACCGAGATAAGAGTGTCACCCACCAGGGCGTCAATTTCATCAAGCAGCAGAACCGTGGGGTGGGATGGGTACCGCTTTGTCCAGACTTCCAGCAAATACCGCAAAGATTCGTTCGGCCCATGTTCTTCAAAAATTTTCAGCCACTGTTCTTCAAGGACGTTGTCGCCAAGATGGCGTCTGACGGAGCCGGCAACAGAGCCGCAGACCGCCCGAAGTCCCTGGGACACGTCATTTCGTGCCGTCTGGGCGGTTTCAATGTTGGCGTAGGCAGCCCGATAGTGCCCCTGGGTATTCAGGTAGTTCATCAGCGCCAGCAGGCAGGTGGTTTTGCCGGTCTGGCGGGGAGCATGCAGGACAAAATACCGTTTAGCCTCAATCAGTTCGAGGATCTCATCAAGACCGATTCTGGACAGCGGATCGACGCAGTAATGATCAATGGCAACGCTTGGTCCGGCGGTATTGAATTGTCGCATGGGTGCCTGCCTTTATAGAACGTTGTAAAACCTGTTAATCCTGTCCACCACGCAAAGTATACCTTATGATCTCGCAAATTGTCATTCCCGCAGTGTTTCTGAGCGGGAATCCAGTTTGTAAGTAACTGAAATCATGGATCCCCGATAGAAGCATTCGGGGAAGACAGATAGAATTGTCGAGTGCATCATAATTACTTCGTCGTCGTTGTAGCTCCCCTCCCATACAGGTTATCCCGCCATTCGGTCTCGCCCTGTATCTTCCAGGTCAGGTCCGGCTCAGTGTAAAGCAAAGCCCCACCCGAAGCAACAGCCAGACCGTTCATCGGCATCAGGTAAACCTGCCCGGTCTGCTGGTTCCACCAGAGCAGATCGGCCTTGCTGTCGCTGTTAAAATTGCCGACGCTGACTATCTCCCATTGCGTGTTCGGCTCGGTATACATCATCGCGCCGTCTGTGACCGACGAGCCGTTGGTCTGCATGCCGTAAACCTGGCCGGTTGACCGGTTGTGCCAGACGATATCGGCTTTGCCGTCTCCGTCAAGGTCGCCTGCTCCGGCTATGCGCCAGCTTGTGTCTGGTTCGTACCAGATCAGACTGGTGGTGGATGCGTTTGTTCCGTTGGTCTGGCCCAGGGCAACCTGGCCAGTCGAGCTGTTCCACCAGAGCAATGCCACCGTGCCGGTGCCGTTAAAGTCTGCGGCGGAAACGATCTTCCAGGCCGTGTTCGGTTCCGTGTAGATCACTCCGCCTCCAGCCACAGCCGGTCCGTTCATCAGCATGGCATAGACCTGACCGGTGCCGTTGTTCCACCAGATCAGATCGGTTTTTCCGTCACCGTTTATGTCTCCGGTGGCAACTATTTTCCAGTTGGTGTTCGGTTCGGTGTAGACGATTGCGCCCGATTTCAGCACCGTGGCGCTTGCCATCAGCATGATGTAGACCTGCCCGGTTGTGCTGTTCCACCAGACGAGATCCCTGATTCCATCGCCGTCAAAATCCCCCTGACCGACGATTGACCAGGCCTGGTTTGCTTCCTGGTAGAACAGGCCGCCACCGGTGATACTGCTGCCGGTGGTGGTCATGCCGTACTCTTTGCCGTCTGGCTGGTGACGCCAGGTGATGGAGGGGGTTGGTGTCAGGTTAAACAGTGCTGACACATTTTTTGCGCTATCCATCGTCACCGTGCACGCCCCGGTTCCACTGCACGCGCCACCCCATGCGACAAAACTGCTGCCGCTGTCGGGTGTGGCTATCAGCGTGAGTGATGTGCCGGTTGTAAAGCTGGCGGAACAGGCTGCGCCGCACGATATACCGTATGGATACGAGGTGACGCTGCCGCCACCCGTACCGTTTCCTGAAACGGCTACGGCTAAAGCAGCGGTTGTCCCGGTCTGGGTTTTAAAGACGCCTGCGTTCAATATTCCGGCATAGACTGCCTGAGGGGCTGACGGGCTGACGGCAAGGGAGTAGACGTTTGTGTTTGCCAGCCCGCTGTTAATGGCGCTCCAGTTTGTCCCTCCATTCGTTGACCTGAAGACGCCGAAATCCCACAGCCCGACATAGACGGTCAGGGGAGCGGAGGGGTCAATAACCAGCGATTGGATGTTATAGCCCGGCAGCCCGCTGTTACTTGTGCTCCAGCTTGTCCCGCCGTTTGTCGATTTAAAGACGCCACTGCTTGACCCGGCATAGACAGTCTGGGTATTGGAGGGATCAATCGCAAGGGCCGAGATACTTGTGCCTGGCAGTCCGCTGTTGACGGCGCTCCAGCTTGTCCCGCCGTTCGTGGATTTGTACATGCCTCCCGCATCAAATTTTCCGGCATAGATGGTCTGGGTGGTGGTGGGGTCGATGGCAAGCACAGCTATTTGTGTGGTTGCGAACCCGGTGTTGATGGCGCTCCAGCTTGTCCCGCCGTTGGTGGACTTGAAGACGCCGTCAAAAATTGAACCGGCGTAAACGGTCTGGGGGTTAGAAGGATCAATTGCAAGGGAACTGACATATGCCCACGGCAACACTGTGTTGATGGCGCTCCAGCTTGTCCCGCCGCTGGTGGTTTTATAAATGCCGCCGCCATATGTCCCGGCATAGACGGTCTGGGGAGTGGCAGGGTCAATGGCCAGAGTATAGACTGAATATGTTGCCAGCCCGGTGTTGACGGCACTCCAGCTTGTGCCTCCGTTTGTTGTTTTGAATACGCCGCCGGTTGCGCCGGCATAGACGGTCTGAGGGGTGGATGGGTCAACCGCAAAGGACCTGACCTGAGCGCCTGTCAGCCCGGTATTGGCGCCGCTCCAGCCTGTCCCGCCGTTTGTTGATTTGTAAATGCCGCCCCGATACGTCCCGGCATAGAGCGTCCGGGTTGAGGAGGGGGAAATCGCCAGCGAATAGACTTGTGTGTCTGTCAGCCCTATATCGGCTTCGCTCCAGTTCGCCCCGCCGTTCACGGACCTGAATACGCCGTATGCTGTCCCGGCATAGACCGTTTGCGGAGTGACAGGGTCAATCGTCAATGAATTGATGCGGAGATTGCCACTTGAAATGGGTAACCCGCTGTTGAAAGCACTCCAGCTTGTACCTCCGTTTGTGGATTTATAAACTCCGGTGCCATTTGTCCCTGCATAGATGGTCTGGGGAGTGACGGGGTCAATGGCCAGAGAAATGGCGTCTGTGCTTGTCAGTCCGGTGTTGACAGCACTCCAGCTTGCCCCGCCGTTCGTGGACTTGAAGGCTCCTCCGTTGTATGTCCCGGCATAGACGGTCTGAGGGGTGGTTGGGTCAATGGCCAGAGAATAGACGGTATTGCTTGTCAGCCCGGTGTTGACAGCGCTCCAGCTTGCACCTCCGTTTGTGGACTTGAAGACACCTTCCCCGTCTGCCCCGGCATAGACGGTCTGGGGGGAGGAGGGATCAATAACGAGAGTTCTGACGAATAAGTTTTTTGGCCCGTTATAGACAGCGCTCCAGGCTGTTCCACCGTTCGTGGATTTGAAAATGCCGCTGGTAGTCCCGGCATAGACCGTCTGGGGGGTGATGGGATCAATGGCCAGCGACATGGCGTCTGTATTTGTCAGCCCGGTGTTGACTGCGTTCCAGCTTGTCCCGCCGTTGGTTGACTTGAAAACGCCGCCGCCACTAGTCCCGGCATAGATCGTCTGGGTGGAGGTGGGATCAATCGCAAATGAGTGGATTTCACCGCCATAGGGACCGTTGGTCTGTTGCCAGACTGTGTCGGCAAGGCAGTTGGGGATAGAGAATGTACTATTCAGAAATATGATGGCGAAAAAGGCTATGAGCAGGTGGGCCATGTTGTGGTCTCCGGACTGAGTTTGGAATTGGTGAGATTCAAGTATACCTACTTCGTCGTCGTTGTAGCTCCCCTGCCATACAAATTATCCCGCCACTCCGTCTCACTCTGGATCTTCCAGGTCAGGTCCGGCTCAGTGTAGAGCAAAGCCCCACCTGATCCAACAGCCAGACCATTCATCGGCATCAGGTACACCTGCCCTGTCTGCTGGTTCCACCAGAGCAGATCGGCCTTGTTATCGCTGTTAAAATTGCCGACGCTGACTATCTCCCAGTTCGTGCTCGCTTCGGTGTACATCATTGCGCCGTTCGTGACCGAGGAGCCGTTGGTCTGCATACCGTATACCTGGCCGGTTATCCTGTTGTGCCAGATAATATCCGCCTTACCGTCTCCATCCAGATCGCCCGCACCGGCTATGCGCCAGTTTGTGTCCGGTTCGGTCCAGATTAAATTGGCGGTGGAAGCGCTCGTTCCGTTGGTCTGTCCTATGGCTGTCTGACCGGTTGAGCTGTTCCACCAGAGCAGCTCAACCGTGCCGTTGCCGTTGAAATCAGCGGCGGCTACTATCTTCCATGCCGTATTCGGTTCTGTGTAGATCATTCCGCCCCCCGCTACTGCTGTTCCGTTCAGCAGCATGGCATGGACCTGCCCGGTTGTTTTGTTCCACCAAATCAGGTCGGTCTTGCCGTCACCGTTGATGTCGCCGGTGGCGACTATTTTCCAGTCAGTGTTGGATTCGGTGTAGATGAGTGAGCCGGATTTTGTCGCTGTAGGACTGGCCATCAACATAAGGTAGACCTGGCCGGTGCTGCTGTTCTGCCAGACAAAGTCTTTTATTCCATCGCCGTCAAAGTCTCCCTGGCCGACGATTGACCAGGCCGGGTTTCCCTCCTGCCAGAATTGTGCGCCGCCGGTAATGCTGCTGCCATCGGTAGCCATACCGTAGACTTTACCATCTCCCTGGTGACGCCAGGTGACGGATGGGGTGGTTGTGGTGCAGGTTGCATTTGTGCCGCCGTTGCTGCCGTTGCACGTCCAGCTCCACGGGCCGTTTCCGGTCGTGGCTGATGCTGTTCCCGTTGAGCAGAGGTTTGAGGTGGGGGCAGTCAAGGCCGTTGTCCCGTTGGATGAACCGCAGGTACCGTTGGTAAGGCTGAATACCTGTAGCTCAGATACCGAATACAATCCATCTCCGCCGGTTTGATAAATCCGGAGGTAACGTGCTGACACCGGCGCCAGGATACCGCTGTATCGTGTGTTGAGTCCATAACCGGTTATCATGGCTACGTCATAAAAAGTTGACCATGTGATACCATCAATCGAATACTCAACTCTATAGGTGTCATTGTTATCTGTCTGGACTTTCAGGCGGTTAATGCCCGTGTAAACCTGCCCCAGATCTACTGTCAATTTGCCATCGAGCTGTACTGCGTAATTAGAATCGCCCCAGGAGGTTGCTTCCGGCGCAAATACGCCATTTGTTATCAGGGAAGGTGTGCCGAAACCGGGCGTGTAATCTGCCGTTACCGGTTTGTTGAGTGCTATATTATTGATGAACTGATACGTGTCATCAAACTTCGCCCCCACGCTTTTTGCCATATCCATAGTCACAACGCATGTCCCTGTGCCGCTGCATGCGCCGCTCCATCCCGTAAAGGTGCTGCCGTTGTCCGGAGCGGCGGTCAGGGTGACCTGGGTACCGATAGTGTAGTTTGCAGAACAGGTTACGCCGCAACTGATGCCGGTCGGGTTACTGGTGATGGTGCCGGCACCGGAGCCGCTGCTCTTTGAAAGAGTCAACGTGGCAAAAGCTCCGGACTGGACCGAACGTACGGGCCAGACATAGAGACTATACGTCTCATCGTAGTTGAGTACGCTGCCAACGTTCAGATCCACGTACCAGGCGTTGGAAGTACCGTTGGCGTAGGCAGTACCAGACCAATAGCTGACGGACTGGACGGACGTAAACGGATGGCCGACCGGAAGCGCGGGAGAGAAATGCCCGTAATCCACCAGTGACCAGAGCTCGTTAGAGTTGGCTAGATGCCACTCCCCGGTTTTGGAAGCATCCGTCAGGCCGCAGGCGCCGCTGGCCAGTGTGTTTGACTTGATCAACGCGTTATTCCAGGTTTGCGTGCCAAAGCAGTTGGCGTTTTTCAGCCAGATCAAACCGGTCAGGTTGTCGGTCACCGTACCGTTTGTGTTGTCGGTGAATCGCGGTGCCGGCCAGGTCACGCCCGGCAGCAAAGCTCCATCATCCCGCGCTGCATAGCTTGAAATCTGGCCGCTCTTTGGCGTTGGCGCCGGAGCTGATGACTGTCCTGAACGCACGGGCCAAACATAGATGCCGTTGTAGCTCTTGCTGACGTAGGTCACGAAGCCGCCGATCATACCGACGAGCCATGCGTTAGAGGTACTGAAGGCGTAGGTGGAACCAGCCCAATAGCCGCTCGACTGGACGGACGTGAACGGATGACCGGCTGGGAGCGCGGGATTGGTGCGTGATTTATCCACCAGTCCCCCAAGTTCCCGGATTGACGGCACGCGCCAGTCGTTGTACCCCAGATAGTAGTTGCTGTTGAGGCAGTCGGCATAATCCAGCGCCCCCTGCCAGGTTTTGGTTGTGGCCGGACCACAGGCGGCCGGACCGGGCGAATTGGCATCTTTAGTCCAGATTAAACCGGTCAGGTTGTCGCTCACCGTGCCGTTGGCATTATCGGTAAAACGCGGATCAGGCCAGACCACACCGCTTTTCAACTCTCCATCCTGCCCGGTGCCGGAGCAGCTGATAGCTCCACCGGCAGCATCATAGCAGCTGGTCTGGCCGGTTTGCGGCACCGGCGCGGGCGGGAGAGCGGCATATGCTTCTGATAAAGGTGAGTTAAGTGTGAGGCATGTTGCGATGAGAATGAAGATACGTTGCATGTTGAGCCATCCTGGTCAAACTAGATTTTTGATTTACTGCGTACCCTGTCTTCATCAGCTTTGTGTTTCTTTTCGTAATAATTGTAATCCGTTTGCCCATCTGTCGAATTGGATGTTGATGTTGATGACGATTTTAAAGCAGAAACCAGAGAAGCGGAAGGTGAATAAATATCAACAGAGTCTGAGGTGCCGTAAGGGCTTGAAATCTGTCCACCGATGACATAAAGCTTCCCGTTGACTGTCTCACCGGTCAGGTAATCTCTCGGCATGGCAAGCCCGCTCATAGTTTTCCAGGTATCGGTCGCGGGGAAGTAAACTGCCATTTTATCATCAGAATTATTGACGAAAAATACATTCCCGTTTATTTGTCCGGCAACACCCCAGCCACCGTTCCAGAAAGGAATGTCAGCTTTTGACTGCCACGTATCAGTTGCAGGATCGTAAAGCTCGTTTTTGGTGTTGCCATAATTGCCGCCAAGCACATAAATCTTATTATTTAATACCGCAGTTGAGGGAGCATAGCGACCAGTAGGCATGGGAGCTTTGGTAGTCCAGGTATCGTTGGCCGGGTTATATTCCAGTGCTGTTTTTGAACCGCCTCCGTTATAGCTTCCAAAAATGTAAACTCTGCTGTTGACTACCGCTGGTGTACCCATCCAGTCCATAACCGGCATGTTGTTAAGTTTTGTCCAGATTCCCGATGCGATGTCGTACCGATACACAGGAGAATTGTTCTTAAAAACATATATTTTCCCATCAACATTGGCAGCTCTTATCAAAAAATCAGAAAATGGCAATACCGGAAGGGTAGTCCATGAATTTGTGAGCGTGTTGTACTTCATAAAAGCATTATAATAACCGGAAGTATTGGCACCACCAATGATATATATGTCGTTGCCATTCACGGCACTGGCTGACCAATAGCTTGCTGTCGGCATATTTAGACCAAATGTCCAACCCGGGTTTGCCGCTGTTGTTGTCACACCTTTTCCATAAACCGCATCTCTCCATCTGGTTTCCCCCTGGATATTCCAGGTTGTGTCAGGTTCCGTGTAAAGCAAAGAGCCACCTGCTACAGTCCATCCGTTCATATACATCAAAAAGACCTGACCGGTATTCCGATTCCACCAGAGAATATCAGCCTTGTTGTCGCCGGTGTAGTCGCGAATGCTTTCAATTTCCCATTGCGTGTTCGGTTCGGTGTAGATCATTGCGCCGTTGGTGACTGATGATCCGTTGGTCTGCATGCCGTAGAGCTGGCCTGTTGTCCTGTTATGCCAGACAATATCAGCCTTGCCGTCTCCGTTGAGATCACCTGCTCCGGCTATGCGCCAGTCAGTGTTGGATTCTGTACAAATGATTGCTGATGTCGAAGCATTTGTGCCATTGGTTTGTCCAATGGCAACCTGACCGGTTTTTCTGTTCCACCAGAGCAGCTGCATCTTTCCACTGCCGATAAAATCTGCGGAAGCAACAATCTTCCAGTTGGTATCCGGTTCAGTATATATAAATCCACCTCCGGCAACCGATGTCCCGTTTATCAGCATGGCGTATACCTGTCCGGTCGAGTTGTTCCACCAGATTAGGTCCGCCTTTCCATCTCCGTTGATGTCACCTGTGGCAACAATGCGCCAGGTGGTAGTGGTTCCCGGGCCAAGTAACGTTACTGATTTAACTGCTATCGGACTTGCCATCAGCATTATGTAAACTTCACCGGTACTGTTGTTCCACCACACAAAATCTCTGATTCCATCTCCGTCAAAATCAGCTTGCCCGACAATCGATAAAGCAGTGCTTGTCCCTTGATAAAAGAGTGCCCCGCCGCTTACAGCACCGTTACTGAGTGTCATGCCGTACACAGAGCCGCTTGTACTGTTAAACCAGGTAACGGTATTATCTCCGGCAACAGCAGGATTGACGTTTTTGGGGTTTAATTTGTTCAAGCCCTCCTGATTGGGAGTATCACTACCGCAACCTGCAAGACCGGACATGACTGTAACTATCAAAAACATCGTTGCTATTATTATATTGCTTCTCAAATTCTACCTCCTTTAATAGTTAAAAAGATGGTGGTAAATACTAGACGGAAACCTTTCTTTGACATGTAAATACTGCCTTTCATGGTTACGCTGTTCTCACCTTTACTCACAAAATGTAAAGGCTTAAGTTGTATACCTACTTCGTCGTCGTAGTCACTCCCCTGCCGTACAATTTATCCCGCCACTCGGTCTCGCCCTGGATGTTCCAGGTGGTGTCAGGTTCGCTATAGAGCGAAACTCCTCCCGTTGAGGTGAGGCCGTTCATCGTCATCAGGTAGACTTGACCGGTAAGCTCGTTCCACCAGAGCAGGTCGGCCTTTTTATCGCCGTTATAGTTGCCGACGCTGACTATCTCCCAGTACGTGTTCGGTTCGACGTATATCGTAGCGCCGTTTGTGACTGATGAACCGTTGGTCTGCATACCGTAGACCTCTCCGGTTGATCTGTTGTGCCAGACTATGTCCGCCTTGCCGTCACCGTCAAGATCGCCTGCTCCGGCAATGCGCCAGTTGGTGTCGGAAACGGTGTAGATGAGACTGGCGCTGGATGCGTTCGTCCCGTTTGTGCTTCCGATCGCTACCTGTCCGGTCCTGCTGTTCCACCAGAGCAGTTCCGCCTTGCCGTTACCGTTGAAGTCGGCAGCGGCGACGATCTTCCAGCTGGTATCCGGCTCGGAGTATATCTGGCCGGTGCCGGTCACGGTAGTTCCGTCCATCAGCATGGCAACGACCTGTCCGGTCACCTGATTCCACCAGATCAGATCGGTCTTTCCGTCTCCATTAAGATCGCCTGTGGCAACTATGCGCCAGTACGTATTAGGTTCGGTATAGACGATTGCTCCTGATTTTATCGTAGTAGAGCTTGCCATGAGCATGATGTAGATCTGGCCGGTTCTGCTGTTCCACCAGACCAGATCCCTGATGCCGTCGCCGTCAAAGTCACCTTGGCCGACGATTGACCAGGCTGCGTTTGCTTCCGCATAGAATTGGGAACCTCCGGTGATGCTGCTCCCGTCAGTGGTCAGTCCGGCTACTACCCCGTCACGCTGGTGGTAATAGAGAATGGATGGGGTGTTGGTGGTCGGTGCAAGGGTAAACGTCGCTGTTACGCTCTTGGCAGAGCTCATGGCTACGGTACATGTCCCGCTGCCGCTGCAGGCGCCGCTCCATCCGCCGAAGGTGCTGCCGCTGGCAGGCGCGGCAGTCAGGGTGACTGATGTGCCGCTGGCATAATTCGCGCTACAGGTTGCACCGCAACTGATGCCGGCAGGGCTGCTGGTAACAGTGCCGCTGCCGGTGCCAGACTTTGCCACTGAAAGTGCATAGCTGGATGTGACCGTGACCTGCGCCCACCAGGTCGCCCATCGGTCGCTACCGCCGGAAGGTGTCGTCGAATATTCCTGTATGGTCCACAAGGTAAGATCGTCTGCGGGATCAACCACGGTACTGCTGTAATCACCCCAACGATTTGCGGTGCCGCTGAATGTCTTGTAATATTTTGCCTCACCTGCCTTGAAAACGGTGCTGGCCTGGAGGGTACTGGAAGTATCAGTTCCATAACGGAATGAATAGTTGGCCGAGGGATACTGGGTAGCGGAAAAAGATGAATAGCCAAGCAGTACGTCACTGTTTTTATTTACCGCAATCGTGGGATAAGCATAAAATTTTACTCCCGTAGCATCATCAACACGTCCAAACTGCTGAACCGTTCCCGTAGCAGGATTGATCTGCCACCATTGGGCAGCGCTTCTGGTCGGAGAGGCAGCAGGGAGATACACGGTATGTGCACACCAGAGCGAACTGTTGCGGTATTGACAATTCAACATACGGTCATCGCCACCGTCAATTTTATGAGTATCACCGAGTTGCGGCATTATTTCACCGACTGAACCCCCGTCCCAGGGTGATGTAACATTTGGCTGGAATGTTCCAGCGGTAAACACCTCCGAACCAACTGCACCGGTAATGGTGCTGAGGCGCAGATATCCTTTGCCGCCTGAGTTGCTGTTCCAACTGTCGAGTAGATACAGTGTAGCGAGTGATGCATCGTGGGTGACGGCCGGTTGAAGCGTGAATCCGCCCGCTGTATCGGTAAATATTTTACTCGATATCGATGAGCCGGCATACATCTGGGCTTTGTTGAGCAGATAAATTTTGGAGTTCACAAATTTTGAGCTGGCCACACCAAACAGGTTAACTGTTATAACGATCCAGTCCTTGTTCATTCCGAGGGCCGGATAGTCCGCCCAGTTGGTGCCGGTACTATCGGCACGAATGGACATGAGGTACCAGTTGCCTGTGGGATCAGTTGTCTGAGACACACCAACCAGGGTTGCCGACGTGCTTGCCTCTCCATCCGCAGTGGCGGCAATTACCCAACGACTGCCGATCGGGTCGAAACGTACATGCGGATCAAATACATCAAATGCAGCATTGCTTGCGTTCTTCAACGTAGAAAAAAACGAGCTGAGTGGTACGGTGGAAATTATTGTGCCGGTCTTGCTCTGAATACGTACTTCGGAGTTGAGTGTGGTCATGACATGAGAAGGCCCCACCGCTCCCTGAGTGTCAGGAGGAATTGAAGTGTTGTTGTCTACAATCGCCTGAAAACCGGTGACCGTCGGCGCCTGGGCTGAAGATATGCCGGTATTACCTGAAATAACGTCCCTGGAAGGAGTGGACTCTTCATCAACTACGCGACTTCTCATTCCCCTCAGATGACGCGGAGCGGCAACAGGGGAGTTCCTTGTCTGTGGTGCAAGCGCTTCCCGCTCTGCCAATGCGCTGAAGTTGATTGCTACGCTTGTAAAAACAGCTGAGTCACCGGGGTCAGGAACAGTCCGGGCTGCAAGAGAGACGTGGGCTGTGTTCATAATCGAAACAGCAGTTAAGAGGGTGAGAATACGAAACAAGTTGTTTTTAAGCATAATGACCACTCCTTTCATTACTTCGTAGTTGTAGTAACTCCCCTGCCATACGTCATATCCCGCCACTCCGTCTCACCCTGAATATGCCAGGTGAGGTCCGGTTCAGTGTAAAGCAAAGCCCCTCCCGAGGCGACAGCCAAACCGTTCATCGGCATAACGTAAACCTGCCCGGTCTGCTGGTTCCACTATAAGAGATCAGGTTTGCTGTCTCCGTTGTAGTTGCCGACGCTGACTATCTCCCACTGCGTGTTCGGTTCGGTGTACATCATCGCGCCGTTCGTGACCGACGAGCCGTTGGTCTGCATGCCGTAGACCTGGCCGGTTGTTCTGTTGTGCCAGATGATATCAGCCTTGCCGTCACCATCAAGATCACCCGCACCGGCTATGCGCCAGTCAGTGTTGGGTTCAGTCCAGATCAGATTGGCGCTGGATGCGCTGGTTCCGTTGGTCTGACCAATAGCAGTCTGGCCGGTGGAGCTGTTCCACCAGAGCAGTTCCACTTTACCATCGCCGTTGAAGTCGGCGGCGGCGACTATCTTCCAGTTGGTGTTCGGCTCGGTGTAGATCAATCCGCCCCCCGCTACAGCTGTGCCGTTCAGCAGCATGGCGTAAACCTGGCCGGTGCTGTTGTTCCACCATATCAGGTCACTCCTGCCGTCTCCGTTCAGATCGCCGGTGGCGACGATACGCCAGGAGGTGTTCGGTTCAGTGTAGACGATTGCGCCGGATTTGACTACCGTGGGGCTGGCCATCAGCATGAGGTAGATCTGGCCGGTGCTGCTGTTCCACCAGACAAAATCCCGGATTCCGTCGCCGTCAAAGTCACCCTGGCCGACGATTGACCAGGCGGCGTTCGCCTCCTGGTAGAACTGAGCGCCGCCGGTTATTGTGCTTCCGTTGGTGGTCATGCCGTAGACCCTGCCGTCTCCCGGGTGACGCCACGTTATGGAGGGGACCCCGGCTTGCGTCACTGTATATGTGGCATCGCCGATGATGATGGTTCCACTCCTTGGGGCCGTACCAGCATTTGCCGATGCCGAATAATTGATTGTCGCACTGCCTGCGCCATTGGCGTTTGATGTAATAGACAGCCAGGCTGAGTCGCTTGTGGCATTCCATACGCAGGAGCCGGCTGTTGCCGTGAAATTGACACTTCCCGTGCCACCTGAGATGCTGACCGTGTTGTTTGGAGTTGTAATAGTAAAGTAACACAATACATCCGATTGCAGTATGGTTGCTTCGTAGCCTACCGCCACAATCGTTGCATTTCCATTCGCAAGACCAAACAGCGGGTTGTGATTATTCGTGCTGTTGGTCAAGAGCGGATCTGCGGGAGTTAAAGAGAGTCCGCTTTGAGTTGCGGATAAGGAAGGGAGAACAGGTCCATCAAGTGAGACGCCGCTGGTGAGGCCATTTGTTACATCAATCTTTAAATCGTGAATATGCCCGGTATTATCCGTAATTGTAAAAAAGTATGATGTAGCAGGAGTTAAACCAAAAGGGGGCATATAAGTATTGGACCTGTTGTACTTAACTTTTATCAAAGCATTGCTGCTGTCACAGTTGGCGATGGTGTAATTTTTCCATATTTGCCCTCCATCCGCCGAAACCAGCACGGTGCAGCCTCCAACAGCAACAAGTATCTCGCTGCCATACGCTGAGTTGGAATCAACGCTGGTCAGATTTTCGGTAGTCCCCGATAGCACCGATTGTGAGGAGAAGCCTCCGCTGCTGCTATTTTGTGTAAGAAGCGTTATGGATCCGCCATCTCCAACTACTACAACCCTCTTTACAGGTAATTGTAACGTTTTGTCCCGGTACTCAAGATTACAGGTGTCTTGCCAGATATTGGGGACAGCTGAAGCCTGCTCACCAGCCTCGGCAGGTGCGGAAGATATGCTCAAGGGGTTTTTCCAGCCGGCTCCTCCATCAGTCGAGCGGATGATGGTGTTTGAACTCCCGACCGCCCAGAATGAGCCGTCTCCGGGATCAAAGGCTGCGGCGTTCAGCTGATTGGTGGTTCCGGATGTCTTTGCACTCCATGTTGTCCCGTTATCGGTCGAGATGTATATCTGACCATTGGCGCCGACCAGCACAAATGTACCGTTTCCGAATGTCGATCCGTACAGGCCTGTTGAACTTGCAGGGTTCAGAATTTTAGAAGTCCAGGTCAGCCCCCCATCGGTTGACTTCACCATCAGTGCTGATTTGCTCCCGGTAAACAGGTTTCCGGTAAACCCGGCTCCAACAAATGCGCTGTTGCCGAAGGTGACAGTCCTCAGGCTTGAGTTCCAAGGGGCAAAGGTGCTCCCCCCCTTCTGATTCCAACTCTTTCCGCTATCCGTCGAACCTATGATGACACCGCTTTCTCCTACAATCCAGAAAGCATTGCCGTCATAGGTAACCCCTCGAAGGGAATTGAGGGAGAGGTCGATCACGGTGGTCGCAAGTGCGGTCCAGGTTTTGCCTCCGTCCGGTGAACTGAATCCCATGCCTCTGTCACCGACCGCCACAAGTGTGCCGTTGCCATAGGCAATCCCGCTGAAATATGCACCGGAAATGCGGCTCAAGCTCGCAGCCGATGTCCAGCTCTTTCCGTCTGGCGAGGTAACTATTTTCCCGCCTGAAGTGAGTGCGGTAAATGCGCCGTTTCCAAAAGTCACTCCAACGGCATAATCATTGGTGATCCCCGATGATCTCGACGTCCATATGACTCCGTCCGTCGAGGTGTAGACTACACCTCCATATCCGAATGCTACAAAGGTACCATTGCCATAGCTTATTCCAATCACCGAGTTGGTTCCTGATGAGTTGGAGGACCATGTCATGCCATCTGTCGAGGTATAGATTGTCCCGGCATATCCGCCGGCGACAAATCTGCCGTTCCCGTAGGCAATGCCGGAGCCGTTCCATGTTGACCATGGCCCGGCCGTATTGTTCCATGTCTTGCCGTTATCCTTTGACGTGTAGAGAAGACCTCCGTCACCGGCCACATAGGTCCCGTTCCCAAAGGCTGCCGCAGTAAAGGTGGTATAGTAGGGAGCATTAAGATTATACGGCGTCCAGGTAGCGCCTCCGTCGGCTGATGCCACTGCAGCGCCATTATCGCCGACTGTCACGCACGTTCCACTCCCGCAAGCCACGGCGGCCAGCCACGCACCCTGCGGAAGAGGGTTTCTCCAGTACCAGTCTGCAAACAGTATGTTCGGAAACAGCAGGAGCAAATAACAGACCAGAAATACCGGGTTGATTCTTACACGACTTTTCATGATGGTCTCCTTTTTTTTACATATACAAACCAAGGTTTTTCATCCTGTTCATCCTGTCCATCCATGTAAATACTGCCACCAATGATATATTTCGTGATCGGCAGAGCTATGGCAAACCTACTTCGTCGTCGTAGTAACTCCCCTGCCATACGTCATATCCCGCCATTCCGTCTCACCCTGGATGTGCCAGGTGAGGTCAGGTTCGGTATAGAGCAAAGCCCCTCCCGAGGCGACAGCCAGACCGTTCATCGGCATAACGTAAACCTGCCCTGTCTGCTGGTTCCACCAGAGCAGATCGGCCTTGCTGTCGCTGTTGTAATTGCCGACACTGACTATCTCCCACTGCGTGTTCGGTTCGGTGTACATCATCGCGCCGTTCGTGACCGACGAGCCGTTGGTCTGCATGCCGTAGACCTGGCCGGTTGTTCTGTTGTGCCAGATGATATCAGCCTTGCCGTCACCATCAAGATCACCCGCACCGGCTATGCGCCAGTCAGTGTTGGGTTCAGTCCAGATCAGATTGGCGCTGGATGCGCTGGTTCCGTTGGTCTGACCAATAGCAGTCTGGCCGGTGGAGCTGTTCCACCAGAGCAGTTCCACTTTACCATCGCCGTTGAAGTCGGCGGCGGCGACTATCTTCCAGTTGGTGTTCGCTTCGGTGTAGATCAATCCGCCCCCCGCTACTGCTGTTCCGTTCAGCAGCATGGCGTAAACCTGGCCGGTGCTGTTGTTCCACCAGATCAGGTCGGACTTGCCGTCACCGCTGATGTCGCCGGTGGCTGCGATACGCCAGTGAGTGTCGGGTTCGGTGTAGAGGAGTGCTCCGGATTTTACCGCCGTGGAACCGGACATCAGCATGATGTAGACCTGACCGGTGCCGTTGTTCCACCAGACAAGGTCTCTGACACCGTCGCCGTCAAAGTCTCCCTGACCGACGATTGACCAGGCCGGGTTGGTTTCCTGCCAGAATTGTGCGCCACCGGTGACTGTGCTGCCGTTGGTGGTCATGCCGTATGCCTTCCCGTCTCCCTGGTGACGCCAGGTGATGGAGGGAGTGAGGGTAGAAAGGCTGGCCGAGCACGATGCGTTGCTGCCGCCGTTAATACCGTTGCAGGTCCAGCTCCATGGCCCGGAACCGGTGACCGTCGATGACGCGCCGATGGTACACAGATTGGAGGCGGGAGCGACGGTGAAGCTCTGGCTGTTACTCGTGCCGCAGGAACCGTTGACCCCCAGCACCCCGCTGCCGACATTCTCGTTCCAGGTTGTACTGACGATGGCCCAGTTGGTGTTGCCCGCCGTATTGGCATTGGCGGCAGTTGCAGCTGCCACATACACCTTGAGATTGCTGTTCTTGTCGAAAACCGGGACCGGGTCATTCAGCGAATAGAGGGTGAGGCCGACCGACGTGAAATCCCGGTAACTGATCCGCGTACCGACTTCGCGACTCCATGTGTAGCCGTCGCTGGTGACGAAGGACTGCAATTGGCCGGAGCGCATGGTGAACATACGGGTACGGCCGTCGGCGAGACGGATCGTCTTGTTGTCGACGAAGGCGTAGCCCGTATTATCATCGCCGAGGACGTTGCCCTTGACCCACGTGAAGGTGACGCCGTTGTCGATTGATTTCGCCATCCGTAGGTTGTTCTTGCCCATCAGGTCGCCCAGATAGACAAGGATGAGAGCACCGTCGCCTGCGTAGTAGAAATCGTAGACACCGGTGTAGGGAGTGGCGCCGCTGAGCTTGTCATCCGCTGTCGCACTGTAACGGGTACCTGATTCGAGGGAGGGACCGAATACATTGCCATCGCTTGAAAAATAACTGGTCATGACGCCTGTATTCTGGTTCATCATGTAGAGACGCCACGTACCGTCGGTCAATCGGGTTCGGCGTGAGTCCACTGAACGGTTATTAAGAGTCAGGGGAGTCGGATTCGAAAACGTAAGGCCGTCAGTTGACGATTGGAATGCCTCCGAGCCGTCTACGGCGCTGATATAACCGAGATAGGTTACGCCGCTGCTGCTGTTGACCGTGGCGAACGGGATGCCGGCCTTTTCGACCCGCAGGCCGGCGTCAGGGACAAGACGCGGGTTCTTGGCTGATGCGGTCAGATCAAACAGCATCGAAGCTGGGCTGGTAGTAGCCAGATCTATCTGGGTGGGACCGTTACCGGTGACCAGCGTCAGAGTTGCGTTGAAAAAGCTGTCAGCGGCGGCTATATCCGGTATGGTCAGGGTGGTGGCGGTGACGCTTGCGGCATCATAGCACTCATGGTTGCTTGTCAGCGTGGCGGATTCAAGCCTGAATCGCATGGTAGATGCCCCGGTCACCAATGCCAGTTTGACGACATAGCGTTTACTGCCGACATCAACTGCGTCGATGTTGATCGCACCGGTGGCGCTGCTGAAAGTGGCCGTACAGGCAAGCCTCTCGGCCTGAGCAGGCAGGGTGATGAGCAACAGCATTACGGTGGTCAGATAAAATGTGCAGTGACGGTTCATGGCTTCATCTCCTTTGGTGTGATATGGCAACAACCTGTCACGTTGCGGCTTAAAAGATTTACTTTTCAATGAGCTTTGGGATTCAAAAAGTGCCTGACATCCCTACGGGGCCACATCAATGACATTCAGAGACCAGGCAGGCAGGGTCAGGGAGGATGACGTCGCTGTTCCGGACAAAACCGGCAGTGTCAGACTCCGGGTTGAAATCGTGGCCATCAACCCGGTGATTGCGCTGGTGGTTGGATAGTAGTCACTCCCGCTCTTGACGGCGGCAACGGTTTGGGCAGTTGTTAGCGGTGTGCGGATCTGAATGCCTGCCGATGAGGTGGTCAACCCTTTGAGATTGAGGGAGTAGGTTTTCTCTTCGCCGGTCATATTGGTGACAATGATCCGATACCCTCCCGCAGACATTTTGGCCGCCAGGGCAACAATGGACGAAGAGGCCGCAGCTTTTCCGGAAACACAGGACGAATTGTTTACGCAGGTCACTGCCGATACCAGAGTCCCCCCCTTGAGCTGGCTGTGAGCCCAGAGCGCCCAGGCGCTGGGATTCACCGTCACAACCCCCGTTATTGACGCATTAACCGTCATGAGTCCCATGAGAGGAAACCCCGAATAGAACATGGCACGTTCGATGTTCCATTCGTTCACGCCCTGCATCAGCGTCAGGATGCCGCTTGTGAACGATTGTACCTGCGCCTCACTAAAAAAGGAGTTGCCGCAGGTGTTCCCCAGACCGATATTGTACTCTGAAACATCAAGAGGTTTGCTTTGCGGATAACCCTTCGACGCAAGTAGGGCCCGGACGGAGTCAAACCAGTCAGCCGCTCTTGCGAGGGTAGCGTTGCTGCATCCGTTGTAGTGGTGGGCGGAAAGGAAATCGAGCCTTCCAAGTGTTGCTGTTTCAACGAAGGTGCTTGCCACATTCTGGGTTGTGGTGGAATGGTTGACCAGTTCGTTTGTGAATCCCGGCCCGCCGATCCTCAGACTCTTCCCGGCTGCTGCCGCTGCACCCCGAACACCATCTACCGTGTTGTTGAAATAGATCATGAAGTCGCTCTTGCTCCCCTTCCAGAAACCGCCGTCCGGTTCATTGTAAACTTCGACTGCAACCGGGTCCACACTCACTCCCGACGGTTTGAACTGACCGATAACATGCTTGTAGATATTGACAGCAACTTTTGACCAGGCATCCGGATCGTCGGTCATGCTCGGGCCATTGAAGGTCTGGCCCAGTCTGAGATAGACCGCTGCCCCCGCTTCGAGTGCATTGGCTATCACCCGGTCAACTTCGGTAAAATTGTAGTTGTCCGGGTTGTTGACATCAGCCGCGTTATTTACGTTCCACTTCAGTTGCGGCGGGGCGTTCACTCCGGCAGCGGTGCAGGTTCCGGTGAGCACCGTAGGGGTGGCGGTCGTCATGTCGTAGAGCGTTGCATCTTTATAGGTGCCGCACAGGTCCAGGCCGCAGTCATGGGTCCGGACATGGGACACACCAAGCTGCTGGTAGAGTGCCGAAACATTATACATGTTCGATGATCCGACAAACTGGGAAGCCCTGGGATTCTTGTTGACACCGAACAGATCGCGAACAGCGCCGCCCACCTGTGCTGTGTCGACCTCAATTGACACGCCGGCGGCAACAGACCCGCTCGCAGATGTCGTTGTCACTCCTTTGCCGTACACATTGTCCCGCCATTCGGTTTCACCCTGGATATGCCAGGTGAGATCCGGTTCGGTGTAGAGCAAAGACCCTCCCGATGCAACCGACAGTCCGTTCATCGGCATAACGTAGAGTTGACCGGTCTGCTGGTTCCACCAGAGCAGGTCGGCTTTGTTGTCGCCGTTGTAGTTGCCGACGCTTACAATCTCCCACTGCGTGTTCGGCTCGGTGTACATCATCGCGCCGTTTGTTACCGACGAGCCATTGGTCTGCATGCCGTAGACCTGGCCGGTTGTTCTGTTGTGCCAGACGATATCTGCCTTGCCGTCGCCGTCCAGGTCGCCCGCCCCTGCTATCCGCCAGTCGGTGTTTGGTTCGGTCCAGATGATTCCGGCGGTGGAGGCGCTGATTCCGTTGGTCCGGCCAAGAGCTGCCTGACCGGTTGTACTGTTCCACCAGAGCAGATCTACCGAGCCGTTGGCGTCGAAA
>JBAXVG010000100.1:0-12817 GCA_037129255.1 Desulfuromonadales bacterium
CTGAATGCCGGACTCCATTCCATAAGTGCCATTGTTTTTCTCCTTTGATTAGCGATTCTCCGCCGAATATCCGATCCTGACACCGCCCCAGTGCTTGCCGGCAATGACAATCGGTGTCGACAGGTCGTTCATGACCTCGCCGGTGTCACGCTGATATGTCTGCAGAAGGAAGGGATCTTCACTGGTGGCCGCGCGAAGGCCGGTTTTGTCGTTAAAAATTCTTTTGGTTCGATTGCCGTCCTTGTCCTTTTGCATATCACCGGTCAGACGTTGTGTGTAGCGCAGATTGTGCGAGGGATTATAACCGGAACGGTCCACGCAGATGGCATAGAACATGCGCTTGTCCCTTCCGACAATACTCTCCTGGATGGGAGAGATGACTTCGTCGAAGAAGCGATCAAACGGAGTGGAGAACTTCTGGGGAAAAGTATTCGGAATCTGCTTGTAGTCCGTACTGAAAAGTGCATCACGGCTGATTCTGCCGCTGTTGACAGCATCCTCGAGAGTTGCCGCAACCCGATCACGAAGTTCGCACGCAAAACCCTTGATGAGGTCATGATCGTTGCCAACCTTGAATTTTCCCACCGTATTGTAGATCTTTTCCGCTGTTGAGGTAAGTTCCCCGAACGTCGAGACAGCCTTTCCCATCTGCGTCTCAATCTCGTTCGAAGTCTCGGAAACCTGATGGATCTTGCTGGTAATGTCGATTGTCGTCGCACCCTGTTCCTCCGTCGCAATGGCTATCGAATTGATCATGCCGGCAGATTCTGATGCAAGGCTGAGGATGGTGGAAATCTGCCGGCTGGCCCGGTCGGAGTTGACAATTCCGTGTTCGACGCGACCCTTTTCATCCTCGATGGATTTCATGGCCTCACTGATATCATCCTGGATTGTCCTGATGATGACGGCGATCTGCCGTGTAGAGGCGGAAGTCTTTCCGGACAGCAGCTTGACCTCATCGGCCACAACTGCAAAGCCGCGGCCCGCTTCTCCTGCCCTGGCGGCTTCAATGGCTGCATTCAGCGCCAGCAGGTTGGTCTGGTCGGCAACATCCTCAATCATGCCGACAATTTCACCAATCTGGCCGGACGATTGCTCCAGCCGCTTCATGACGCCAAGAGTGTGTTCGACTCCAACCCGGATCCGGTCAATACTGTCCGCTGTCTCTCCCACTATGTTACGCCCGTCGATGGCAGATTCATCTACCTGTTTCGAGAGAAGCGAAGCTCTGGTGGTAGTTGCGGCAACGTCATTCAGCGTGGCTGACATCTCTTCGGTGGCAACCGCAACGGATGAGGTCAGCTCCTTCTGCTCGAAAATTGATGCTGCAAGACGCTCGATACCCGCCATGGTACGACATGATGTGATGGCGACATGCCCGGCCTGATTATACAGCTCAGAGATGACACTCCTGAGTTTCTCCACGAGACTGTTGACTCCCTCGGTCAAGGTGCCGATTTCGTCGGTTGAAGTCACAGGGATCCGTATTGTCAGGTCTCCTTCGCCCTTCGACAACATCAGGATGTTGTTCGACACGCTGACAATGCTTTTGACAATGGTAAAACGCATGAAAAGATTCAAACTGCCGACGATCAGTAAAAAACAGACCGCTCCGACCGCGCACAGCAGCAAGGCCAGCTTTTTTGCATCGTTATAGCCGTCTTCGATTGAGGTCGTCAGCAGGATAGCCCCGGTATTTCCGGTTTCCGGATGACATGCCTTGCAGCGCTGTTCGTTGGGAAGAGGCAGTACTGTTGTCAGAGTATTGATGCCATTAATTTTTCTTTTAATGGTGAGCGGTTTACCTGTTTTGAATGTCTCAAGGACCAGAGGTTCAGCGTTTGAACCGCCCCCCGAGGGTTTGCCCTCCTTGCCGTATATCGTCAGGTCAAGCACTATATTTTTGTTTTTCATCTGTGAGGTATAATTTTTTACGGAATCAAGATCATTCTTCATCATGAATTCCTCAACGCTCCCCCGGATAGATAATGACAAATCCTGGTTGGATGATTCGTGGCTCTTGATTATAGCATCGAGCCCCAGCCAGAGCGAGGTAATCCCCATAACGCTGAAACCTAGAAACAGAGTGATTCCGATAATGCAGAAAACTTTTACCGACAGACTCATTTTCATGACCAGATCCTTTTCTCCGATTTATGGACAGCAGTGAACCGTTACATTCTTTTTGTGATGTAACGAGGAACAAACAGCCCCTTCTATTACATGGCCATCAGCAATCCTTTTTCCGGATATTGCATTGCATTTCTGGTAGCAATCTTATAGTCCCTGACCACCGCAGTGGCTGCAATAAGGCAGTCAAGCGAGGTAAGTGTGATGCCTGTTGCGCGGTATTTCCGGTAGAGCTCGCCACCTTTGAATGCGATGTCTGCAGTAACGTGTTCAATCACGCAGGCCTCTATGAAATTGCGCGTCGGAATTTTCTCCGAATCCCGCATGCCGGCTGTCAATTCATAGACCGTCAACACACTCAGCACAGCCTGACCTTCCACCCACAAACCAACCAGCAACGACTGTGCGTACGGAATCCCACGCAGAAAGTCAATTGCCACGTCGGTGTCAACGAGCACGCCCGGCATAATCCCGCCCCTCTTCCAGCCTCAATGCGTTCACAAGATCTACACTGCCTTCTTTGCGCCCCTTCCAGCTTCCGAAACTCTCCTTTGCTTTCTGAACTTTACGTTGCCGGATATATTCCCGCAGAGCCTCAGTGACAAGACCGCTGACGTTCCGCGATATTGAGCGGGCTTCTTGCAGTAGATCGTCAGGCAAGGTAACGGATGTCTTAACAAGATGCATATGTACTCCGCCTTAATAGTAGTATTACTTTATACCACCATATCGCATTTCAGCTCATGAGACAATAAAAAAGGGCATGAAAACCAATCATGCCCTCTCTGCGATGATACTACTTGATCCCGCTACTCCCGTGCTCCGGCCGATATCTCCTTGCCGGGACGTACAAGCATTTTGGGGGTGGATAATGTGGCGCGCGACTTTTTGAGCGGATCTTTGGGGGCCGCCGGAGCCGGAGGGGGGAACTTTTCCAGGGCCAGCTTGAGAGCCTCCCCGACTTCCGAGACCGGCACTATCCTGACCCTCTTCAAAATTTCAGGGGGAATGTCCTCCAGGTCTTTCCTGTTCTGCTCGGGAATAATTACCAGCCGCATGCGGGAACGGACGGCAGCCAGAATCTTTTCCTTCAGACCGCCTATCGGAAGCACTTTCCCCCGTAGCGTCACTTCTCCGGTCATGGCAACATCTTTTCTTACCGGGATTCGGCACAGGATCGAAGTCAGAGCTATGGTCATGGCGACACCGGCCGATGGTCCGTCCTTTGGTATGGCTCCAGCCGGAACATGGACATGGATTTCGTTATCCTGGAAAATTTCCGGTTTCAGCTTCAGAGTGTCGGCATGAGCTCTGATATATGAAAGAGCTGCCTGAACCGATTCCTTCATCACATCTCCCAGTTGTCCGGTCAGCGTCAAGCCGGCCTTGCCACTCATCAAACTGGCCTCTATATGCAGGATTTCGCCGCCCACCGGGGTCCAGGCCAGGCCGTTTACAACTCCGATTTCGTTCTTGTCCAGCTCCTCCTCACGCACGAACTTGGGAGCCCCGAGATAGGTATGCAGCGACCTGGCAGTCACTTTGACAAGACGTACGTTCCCCTCGGCCACTTTGCGGGCTACCTTGCGGCAGACCTTGCCTATCTCCCGCTCCAGGTTACGCAACCCTGCCTCGCGGGTATATTTGCCGATAATCTCGCCGATGGACTCATCGTCAAAGCAGATATGCCTGGGCTTAAGTCCGTTTTCTTTCGTCTGGCGCGGCACCAGATACCGTTTTGCGATCTCCAGCTTCTCCTCCTCGGTGTATCCGGCCAGGTTGATAACCTCCATCCGGTCGCGCAGGGCGGACGGGATCGGGTCGATCTGGTTGGCAGTGGCCACAAACATTACATTGGAAAGATTGAAAGGCTGGTTGATGTAATGGTCGGAGAAGGAATGGTTCTGTTCCGGGTCGAGCACCTCCAGAAGCGCCGAAGAGGGATCACCCTTGTAATCGTAGCCGAGTTTATCCAGTTCATCCAGCATGAAAACCGGATTGTTGGCCCCGGCCTGCTTCATCCCCTGCAGAATACGCCCCGGCAACGCCCCGATATAGGTTCGGCGGTGACCGCGAATCTCGGCTTCGTCGCGCACGCCGCCAAGCGATATGCGTACAAATTTGCGGTTCATGGCACGGGCGATAGACTTGCCCAAAGAGGTTTTACCGACACCCGGAGGCCCGACGAAACAGAGAATGGGGCCTTTCATCTTCTTCCGCAACTTACGCACCGCCAGAAATTCAAGGATGCGTTCCTTTATTTTATCCAGATAGAAGTGGTCATCGTCCAGAATTTTTTTGGCGCGGACAATATCAAGGCTGTCACGGGTCGACTTGCTCCAGGGAAGCTCCACCATCCAGTCCAGATAGGTGCGTATGATGCCAGCCTCGCCGGCATCAGGATGCATGTTCTCCAGGCGCCCCAGCTGTTTGAGCGCTTCTTTCTGCACCGCCTCCGGCATCTTGGCTGCCTCAATGCCTTTTTTTATCTCGGCCAGTTCCTCCTTCCCCTCATTGTCGCCCAGCTCACTCTGAATGGCCTTCATCTGCTCACGCAGGTAATACTCCTTCTGATTTTTCCCCATCTCCTCGCGGGCCGCGTTCTGAATTTTGGCCTGAACGCTCAAAAGCTCCACTTCACGGTTAAGGAATTCGTTAACCTTGGTCAGCCGCACGATCGGATCGTTGATTTCAAGCAGCTGCTGGGCATCAGCGACCTTTAAACCCAGATTGCTGGAGATCAGGTCAGCCATACTGCCGGGATCCTGGATGTTCTCCAGAATAACCATTACCTCGGGCGAAATCTGTCTGCCCAGTTCCATCACCTTTGCAAGCTGTTCGCGCACGGTACGAACAAGCGCCTCTATTTCCAGAGAAATATCCGCTAGCGGAGAATCGTACTGCCGCACGGCGCGAACGGTATAAAACGGGTTATCGGAGATATACTCGGTAATACGCGCTTTGGCCAATCCCTGTACCAGAATCTTGACACGCCCATCCGGAAGTTTGAGCATCCGCATGATCATGGCGACCGTGCCGACTTCGTAGATTTTTTCGGGCGGCGGGTCCTCATCGCCGATATCGTGCTGGGTGGCCAAAAGGATCATCCGGTCACCGGCCAGAGCGCTGTCAACCGCCTTGACCGACATATCGCGCCCCACAAAAAGAGGGATGATCATGAAAGGGTAGACCACAACATCCCGTATCGGCAAGAGTGGCAACAGGTCAGGAATCTTCAATTCTTCGGAATTCTCTTCGATTTCGCTCTCAATCTCGATCAATCTGAAATCTCCTTTATCGGCACCAGCCGTTCACCACATTTGGGACATATCACCCGTAACACTCCCAGGCGGTATTCCGCCGTAATAGAACCGGAATCAACATTTACCGGGATAAGTACCGTATGGTGAAAAAGGCCGTAGCTTCGTTCTACGCAAATAAAAGTCCCGTCGTTCTGCTCCCGTGGTTTCTGAGCTTCAAGCACCAGTGTCAGCCCGCACATTTTGAGGGTGATGCTTTCCACGTCGAACCCCGGCAGGTCAAACTCGATTATGATTTCCCGGCCGGTTTCGTACATGTCCATCTTCGGCCGGTTTTCATCCTCTTCAAAGGTGTCGCGCAACTCAAGGGCATGCAGCAGGTTTCGCATTTCGCCGACATGACGGCTGAATATTTCCTGTTGAAACGGTTTTCTGCCTGTGAATCTGGGCATGGGGGACACCTGTGGACGGGGTAAGCGACCTGAGTGAAACAACTGCTTTCGAAAGTAATCATTACACCCGGCAATGTCAAGGAAGACATTCCGTTGCAGGTTAATTCGAAGTGTGATCCTGTTGTAACGGGAAACGGGCCGGTGTTGATAACAATCTCTTTACGTTCAGGTATTGCGAATGTCCGACAACAGTTCTTCTTCCGTGAGGTTGATGGCTGGGGTTCCTACTCGCTGCAGAGCAAGAGCTCGGTAATGTCATATGGCAGACATGGATATTTTTTGCAATTGCAATAATCACAATCAATCACTATGATTATATCATCAACAAAAGGAGGTGCCATACCGTATGACCACGAAAGTTTTGACTGCGCATATACCGTTGCCGCTTGCCGATAAAGTCGACGAAATCGCCGCTCGCCTGGAGCGTTCGCGCGGGTGGATTGTGAAACAGGCTCTAAGCGCCTGGGTCGGACAGGAGGAAGAACGCCGGAGATTAACGCTGGAAGCATTGGCAGATGTTGATGGCGGACATGTCATTGATCATCAGGCTGTCCAGGCCTGGGCCAACAGCTTGAGCGACACCACACCATTACCGACGCCCCGCGTATGACCATACAATGGACCAGCAAGGCGTTATCCGACCTGGTGCGTCTGTACGAATTTCTTGCCATGAAAAACAAACCGGCAGCAGCCCGTACGGTGCAAGTATTGTCGGCCACGCCGGTCAGGCTTCTGGATCAGGTAAGGATAGGTGAGAAACTTGAAGAATTCGATCCACGGGAAGTCCGGCGAGTTGTCGCGGGCAACTATGAAATGCGCTATGAGATACAAAGTAGCGTTATCTACATACTTCGGATCTGGCATACACGGGAAGATCGGTAGAGTTTCAATAACTGCCGGTTCAAGGTGAAAGCATGAAGTAATATTTGACTTTGAGCACTCCATGCAATACATAGACTAGCTTATTCGGGGGTTGAACAATCGGAAGACAGGATGCATGACAATGGAAAAATGGAACATCAACGAATCCGCCAAGATTTACAACATTGACAATTGGGGAGCAGATCTCTTCTCGATCAATAAAAACGGGAACATTTGCGTCCATCCGTCATCCAACTCCAAGCAGTCCATCGACCTGCGCGATCTGGTAAACGACCTGATCAAGCGCAAAATCAAACCTCCAATCCTGCTCCGCTTCATGGACATTCTTCAGGGTCGCATCGCTTCTATCAACCGGGTTTTTAAAAACGCTATCCAGGAGAATGACTACCCGGCCAGATATCAGACCTTTTATCCGATCAAGGTTAACCAGCAACGGCAGGTGGTTGAGGCCATCGCCGGTTACGGCAAACGCTACAATATCGGGCTGGAAGTAGGATCAAAACCGGAACTGGTAGCCGCTATCTCAATCTCCACCGGCAACGGTCTCCCTATCATCTGCAACGGTTACAAGGACGCCGAATACATCGAGACCGTGCTCTACGCCACCAAAATCGGCTATGACATCACTCTTGTGGTGGAGAAACTGTTCGAGCTGGAAAAGATCATAGATCTGTCGAAAAAAACCGGTATCCAGCCCAAGCTGGGCATCCGGGTCAAGCTCTCCTCCAAAGGGACCGGCAAATGGGCCACATCCGGTGGCGAAGACGCCAAATTCGGCTTGCGGATGTCCGAGATCATCGCCGCCATCCGGATGCTGGACGAACAGGAAATGCTGGAATCAGTGAAACTGCTGCACTCTCACATCGGCAGCCAGATCACCAAAATAGACAAGATCAAGACCGCCCTGATCGAGGTTACCCGCATCTACGCCGAGATGAAGAAGCTGGGGGTCGGAATCGAATACCTCGATATCGGCGGTGGACTGGGGGTTGATTACGACGGCTCCAAATCCAGCTACTTCTCCAGCGTCAACTACACTATCGAGGAATACGCCAACGACGTTATTTATCAGATCAAGAACATCTGCGACGAAGCGGGAGTGGAATGTCCCAACATCATTTCGGAATCGGGCCGGGCTACCGTAGCCCACTACTCGGTGCTGGTGACCAATGTTCTCAACACCAACACCCAGAACCTGATGCCTGATTTCGAGCAGATGCTGGCCGAATCCGAGAAGGTGGCACCAACCGTCAAGAAACTGATGGACATCAATAAAAGTATGGACCGTTTCTCGCTGCGCGAGGACTACCACGACACGCTGCAACTGATCAATGAGGCTGTCAGCCTGTTCAATCTGGGTTACCTTACGCTCAACGATCGCGCCATCGCCGAATGGCTCTACTCAAAGATCATCAGAAAGATCAACAGTATCGTCGAGAAGATCAAACCAATTCCCGAGGAACTGCAAAACTTCCAGCTGCATCTGCGCCAGACCTATTTCGCAAACTTCTCTCTGTTCCAGTCCATTCCCGACTCATGGGCCATCGACCAGATCTTTCCGATCATGCCGCTGCAGCGTCTTAACCAGAAACCGGATGTGATGGCCTCTATCGCCGACATAACCTGCGACTCGGACGGCGAAATCACCAGTTTTGTGGGTGAGCACGGCCGAACCAGATTTCTGCCTCTCCACAAGATCCGCAAGGATGAGGAATATTACATCGGCTTCTTCCTGATCGGCGCCTACCAGGAGATCCTGGGTGACCTGCACAACCTGTTCGGCGACACCAACGCAGTGCATATCACCTTTAACAAGAAGACCGGCTACATGATCGACACGGTCATCAACGGCGACGTAACCTGGGAAACTCTGAAGTATGTCCAGTACAAGGGGCCTGAAATCCTGAAGAATGTTCGGGATAATCTGGAAAAGAGCGTGTCACTGAAGAAAATTTCCATAGAGGAGAGCAGCCACTTCATCGAACTACTGGACAGAACATTGCAAGGATACACCTATTTGGGCGAATAAATCTGTAAAATAGCATGTTTACCTGATACGGGACTCTCCCTTTCATCTCAAAGGAAACGGCAACAAGGCCTTCTTGCAGCCAACGTCACTCCCCAGTTGACATGCCTTTTGATAATCGGCCACGGCCAGCTCGATAGCACCTTTTTTCATATGAATATCTCCCCGCCCCACATATGCTGTGTCAAGCTCGGGATGCAGCTGTAACACAGTGTCGTAGTCCTTGATAGCCTTGTCAAATTCTCCTTTGTTCTTATGAGCCAGCGCTCGATTCAGGTACGCGGCACTCAGCCCCGGCTGCAGAACAATTGCCCGGTTGTATTCGACAATGGCGAGATCGAATTCTTTTTTTCGAAGAAACACGCTGCCGCGATTGGTAAAGGCATCCGCAAAGTCCGGTTTCACCTTTATTGCTGTGTCATAATCCTGTAGCGCTCTGTCGTACTCTCCTTTGGCAACATATGCCATACCTCGGTTGAGATAGGCGTCCACATAGCGGGGATCAAGAGAAATGGCCGTAGTGAAGTCCTTTATCGCCATGTCGAACTCGCTCTTATCGCCGAAAGCAACTCCTCGATTAAGATACGCAGTCGGAATTCTGAGGGGCTCCCGTTCAATCACATGGTTCCAGAGGTTGATACTCGTTTTCCAGACAGCGATCTGATTCACTGTCAGGTATGACATGACCGTTAACAGTACAATCACACCGGCCACAACGGTTTTTTTAACGGCTCCGGATGCATTTCCACTGCTCCAGCACCAGGCAGTCGCCAGTCCGGCAAGCAGGAACGGCCCGAGGCTGGGGAGGTAGGTAAACCGGTCCGCCATGGCATAACTGCCTACCTGGACGATGCCGAGTACCGGCAGCAGAGTAACGAGATAATAGAGCCACGCCGGCAGCAAAGCCCGCATTTTTGCCGTTCCCCGAAAACACACCACGCTGATGGCAATGAAAAGGAAAAGAGAAGCTGCATAGACCGGAGACAGTAACGATACGTCTTTCGGATAGGGGTAGAATGGCAGGAGATCCAGCGGGACAAACATTTTCCCCAGATAAGCGGCGAGGGACTGGAACGCCACAAGCAGCCGTTGCCCCAACGCGGTGCTGGCCATCATCGGCATGGCACCGATCGACTGTTGAGCTGTGATACTCACCACCGAGATAAGCAGACTGGCGGCAATATAAGGAATCTTCTCCACGAGCATGCCCATCAATTCCTTAATGGAACTGAGCCTGTCAAAAAGGTAGCGGTCAAGAATAATGAGAACCACCGGAAGGCTCACCGCCATGGTTTTGCTCGCCAGAGCGAACACGAACATTCCCAGAGACAGCAGATACTTCCCGTTTCGCCAGAAGGGTCGCGGTTGCAGAGGGACCGGGCATTTGTCCAGGCAACAGACATAGTCGACATAGGCCATTACGCTCAGAAGAAAAAACAGCGCACAGAGCAGATCCTTCCGTTCGCTCACCCAGGCCACCGATTCCACGTGAAGCGGGTGCAGCCCGAAGAGCAGACCGGTAACCGCTGCAGCAATAAGAACTCCCCTCCCCTCAGGGAATGGATGGAGCCATGAAACCGGCTCTCCCGCGAACCTCCGGTCAAGGATTTCAATGACAAGCCGCACGACCAGAAATGTATTGAGCGCATGAAGGATAATGGCGGTAAGATGGTATCCCGCCGGATTCAGACCCCATATGGCAAAATCCACAGCGTAGGAAAACCAGGTGAGAGGGTGCCAGAATCCTGCTGAGAGATCGGAAAATGCCCAGAAGAAAAATGACGGTCTCAAATTGCGGATGTACGGATTGTTGTAAACGTAAAGATCATCGTCCCAGTTCACGAAACCGTTCAAGATGGCAACGCCATAGACAAGCAGTGTCAAAAGGGCAACGGCGCCCGAAACAAGCAGGGAAATCTGTCGGCGGTCAAAAGTCCGCTCGCCACCACGTGGACAGCCATCCGATGACTGCAGAGCGTCTAACGGCGTTTGTTGTGACCTCCTCTTTTTCATGTTACGGCTGCCGCCCGCCTTCCAGGTGTTGCCTGAGCATATTCATGACCTGCCCGGGAGTTATGACCTGAAGGCATATATTGTCGCTGCAGGCGCTCTTGCGATGATTTATCGCAGATACACAGGGAGAACAGGCCAACCCGGCATAAATCGGGGTCATCCGGCCCAGCGGCCCGTAAATGGCCGGTGTTTCCGGGCCGAAGAGCACAAAAACGGGCATATCAGTGACTGAGGCGAAATGTGCCGGACCCGAGTCGTTGGTCAACATGAACAAACTTACTGTGTAGAGTGCCACTAACTCGGAGATGGATGTCTCTCCTGCAAAATTCACGCAACGCTCACTCCCCACTGCCTTGATGATGTTCTCCTTGTCGGCCCGTTCTACCGGGCTTCCGGTCAGGAGGATTACTGTGTCGGGATATCCCTCCAGGATCATCCGTGCCAACCTGATGTAGTTATCCTGCGGCCAGCGCCGCAAAGGGATAAGATCGGATGAATTGGTGTTGAACAGGATCACCTTGTGTCGTTCGGGAGAGAAACATGGACAAATCATCCCGATCTTCCGAAGCATTGCCTGCCTTTCTTCGACACTCACCTCTACCGTGCGGAGCACAATTTCTTCATCCCGGATCAGGCTCTTCGAGTAGGGAACCTCTACGGAGTCAGCCAGCAGCGCATTCACCATGGAAATAAAGTTCTTCGCAATATGCTGGTGCGGATTGTAGGCTACCTTGTGTGTCAGAAAATTTCCGCGGTATAGGCCTTCATTGTAGAAGCCATGAAAACCGACGGTACGCCCGGCACCGGAAAATCCGGTCAGGAGCGCGGTAAACCGGGAGAAGAGTTCAAGGTCAATTACCGTATCGATTCCCTTTGCCCTGGTCCAGAACAATAAACGTATCGCTCCCATGGCAACGGCCAGGAGACCTGTATCTCCCATCAGGAAGATATTCCCGGGCGGGACAGTGTTAAGAAACTCAAGGCTGGCACGGTTTTTCCGGAAGATGGCAAAATATATGCTGGCATTCGCTGAATGCTTTAATTTCATCATGGCCGGATCGGCAAGGATAACACTGCCCATCTCGGAAAGTTCGATGAACAGAACGTTGGCCGGTCGTTCGGGATGACGCCCGGAGCCGAACATTCTGCCGAGATACTTCAGCATCGTTCCAAGAAAACAGAGCGGCACACCGATGTAATAGTCCAGTTTTCTCACCAGTTCGATGTTCATGGCTCTCCTGTTCTTTTCAGTACTCTCTTAGTTTTCACCGGTATCGCTACCCTGCCAGATTCCCTTGAGAAGGTACCACCCTTCAGAGAGGTGTTCTCCCAGCTCGTACCAGGTCCTGATGCCTACGGCACGTTGCCACAAATAGCCGGGCCGGAGATAAAAATGTATCATCGCCCGGTTCCTGAGTTTTTTTACCTGCTGTTTCGTCAGGTGCCTGGTGGGCATGGCAATGCGATCCCCGGCCTGGTCCATTGTCACCAGCTCCGGCGAGATCAGGCACTCCCGTATCGCCTTCTGGCGGAGATGGGTTCCCATCCTCGGTACGGCAATATTGAACGAGGCGAAATCGCAGCCGAGTTCCCGGGCAAATGTCATTGTATCGTGAGCCGATTGCTCGGTTTCTTCGGGCAGACCAAGAATGAAGGTGGCCACCGTCCGGATTTTTCTCGCCTGGCACAGGCGGAAGGCTTTCCGGATCTGCTCTTTGGTATAGCCCTTGCGGTATATCTCCAACAGTGCGGGGCTGGCAGTTTCCACCCCCAGCATTATCGTGTGGCAGCCAGCCAGTTGCATGGCGGCAATCAGCTCATCCGTAAGGAGATCGACTCTTGAAAAACAGGCCCAGCCAAAATCGAAGCCTTCCTCCCGCATCCGGGCGCACAACTCCAGTGTGCGCGCCCTGTCGACGCCGAAACTTTGATCGATAAAAAAGATTTCCCGCTTACCAAGTCGTTTGAGCAGCTTGAACTCCGCCATAACATTGTCCACGGGACGGAACTGGTATCCGATTTTGCTCATGTTGCAAAAGGTACAGGCATAGGGA
>JBAXVG010000101.1:0-12034 GCA_037129255.1 Desulfuromonadales bacterium
TCGAAAAGCAGATTCTTGAAGTTGATGTCCCCATGAATGAAAGCAGTATCCGTCAGGCATTCCAGCTCTTCGGCAAGGCGTTTCAAGTATGCCGGCAGGCTTGCCAAGTCCGGCTGCATTCTTTTGAGCCGCTGCTGGCGGTAGCAGAGCTGCCCGCCATCACACAGCTCAAACGAAGTCAGTGGAATCAGCTCATGGCTTGATGAGAGCCGTTCAATAACCTCGACCCTGGCTTCCCAGCCAGGGTCAAGCAGATCTTCGGTGTTGTAGAGCTTGATGAAAAGGTCAGCGGTAAAACGTTTTGATTGTAACACTGGGTTCCGTATAACTGTCGTCACCTGACAATAAAGGACATGAGTGAAGAGTCTCCTTAACAGTCTAAACACCTGCAATACGTTTCAATTCATCACTTATTTTTTTAGCATCAGCAATGCCCAAATTGTAATTTTCGCGAATGGATTTAATTGTTTGCATTGTTTCACCATTTTTTATCCCTTTTATATACGCTTCATAGTTACGATGTGAAATTGCTACACCATTGATAACATGTCCAGAAGGATCTACGTAATCTTTTGCTAGTACTTTCAATTCAGCATATATTTTTTTAGCCAAATTATTAGTAACATTTTCATGATGATCTTTAATGTGGTATATTATTGGTGTTTCTTTTTCATTTTTCATAATACTTTTCATATAGTATTCATAGTCACGATGAGAAATGCTTACACCAAGAACGACATGTTCAGGAAATGCTTCACCCTCCCTTTCCTCTTCCTCCTCTTCCTCCTCTTCCTCCTCTTCCTCCTCCTCTTCTTCTTCTTCTTCCACCTCCGAAACATCCTCTACAACAAGAGAATCTTTGCGGGCGGATTTATTAACTTCCTCATGATAATTCGATCCTGGCTCATCACCGCGACCTGAAATTTCAGATTCTATCAATACTTTGCGAAAAGGGTATTTTTTATCAGATAGAAGCCCATCTATGAAATCCCAAGCAAAATTACATGTGTTGCGCCCCGAGAAAATAATATTGAGTCCATCTTCTTCTTTAATGATATTCAAATTATTGCCATACGCATTAAAGATGCCACTTTCTTCTATGCGGGTTGCCAAGTCCCCCAGCATTTCCTTATTATCGCTTATTACGTACAAATTCCCATAAGCCATATTAGCCATCTCAAGCCTCCTCTATTAATATATTGTAAAAAATATTTCAGTTAAGCATACTTTCCGTGTATTCGACCGGCAGGATAATTTTGGAACCGGCTTTGAGGCCGAATTTCCCTTTGGATTTGAATGTTGTGAGTTTTATGTTTTCTCCCGCGTCCTAAAAGTTCGCCGGGCTCATTTCGCCAATTTCCATGATGGTTGGAACAGCGGCTTTCAGCTTGCAAAAATGTTTATCCATCTCCTCTAAAAGAGCCTCCTGCTCCTCAGCCCCCTTCTCATTTCCTTCTGGGTCCAGGCAGGCCATATCCCAGTGAAGATCGCCTGCCTTTTCCAGTGCATCGTATATCTGGCCGATGACGTTACCATGATCGAGATTGCAGAAACCAGACATATCGTCCATACAATTCATCGTTCCGTCGGATGAAACAATAAAGACGCGGTTCTTGCGCCCGAAACCGAACCCAACGATCTGACCGGTCGAAAGATTCAGTATGCCGAGATTCGGTTCGTAACTCCCCTCTGGAAAAAGGCAGTCATGATATCCTTTGGGCATGAATTGCGCGAGCAATTGCATGTCCTCCTCCTCAAAACTATCAAATGAGAAAGCAAAATAGGTATAGCGGTAAAGTACGTCTCTTTTATCCCATTTCGCAAGTTTTGCCTCGGTATAGTAGCCCTCGGAAGCGCCCCTTTCGTAAATCATTTGTTCATTTCTATAGAGATTGAATACGTTCTTTCCTGCAAGGAACCGAGCCAGGTCATCCGGCACGCTACCTTGAGGTGCCTGCGTCGCCTTCTCCAGTAAAATTGCAGTCAAATTGTCCTGCTCAAGTGCTAATAGTTCATCCAGCAAATCATCAATAAACTCATAGTAATCCTCTTTATCGTATCTTAACGAGCCAGAGTCATGCTCTCCTTGGTCATATAGTTGATATAATCGAGAAGTAAAATCGGCCACATAAATATTGTAAGTTTCTGACATTTTAAGGAAAATACGGTCCATTTTTTTGAGATTTTGTTTTGCTTTGAATACAAAACCGACTAGATTATCAGTTCTGAATGATACGAGTTCATCCAAAATTTCATGCGAAGCCCCGTAACTATCATCGTCTAAAAGTTCCTTGATCTGCTTGAGAACGAATTGATCATTCTCATCTCCAAGTTGCTGTTTCTGTTCATCACCAAGTTCATCTACACTGTCTTCCGTTAGAGCACGTTTTTCCAAAAATACTTCATCCCATCTACTGTCAAAGTTGTCGCCAAAAACAGCATAACTGTAAAAATCCTTTATTGCTTTCTGTGCCATAACATCCTCCTCATCTGAATTATTAGTAATTACAGAGTGTACCTGACTGAGTCTCGAACAAAGTCAAAAAAACGCCAAAACTGTGCACATTATCCTCCTTTCGATCACATTCAATACTGAAGGCTGCCGGTCTGTTCGGCTTGCGCGCACATGTCGGTTTTGAGGGTGTACCGGTTTTTGATGCTGCCTTTGCAATTTAATTCATTTGCAGCAGGTTTTTGCGAATCCAACCCTCTTTATCAGCGCTTTTGTTTGAAAGGCGGCATTTTAACCAATCGCCATCAGAACTTACAACATAGACAGTATATCCTTTCGAGAGTCGTGCCATGATGTGTGCTTTCGGGGATGGCTCGGTGCGTAGATTTGCCGATGCAGCCGTTACGGTAGCTTTTTTGAGCATTACGTTTGCTGACACGGGCAAAATCCTGGCATTTGCAGCCTTTTCCTTGAGAACAGTCACAGCATTTTTCGGCATGTTATAATATCCGGCTGCCAGTACAGCGATCGCAATCGGAGCCAGCGAGAATTTGAGAATTTTAGCCCTGCAAGCGGCGCTGCTCTTGTTCGCCAGGGCAAGCGCATCGGGACCGACACATTTCATGACAACGAGTTTTCCGGCATCTGCGCTGCCCGGATTTCCAAGCGATGCGAACCAGCTGCAGTATTTTGTCGCGTTCCTGAACTCGCTCTTGACCGTGCCGCGCAGGCTTTCTCTGAATTTTTCCGACAGTGCCGCCAGCATTATGGTTGTTGCCGCTTGCGAGGGGGTGGGCATGGCGCCAATAGTACCGCCGGCATCTGCGATTGACTGCCAGGAGCGGTTATACGAATCAGATGCATCGGCAATGGCTGTCATACACCATTTCAGGTCACTGGCATCATTTATATCAATTGCTGCCTTCAGGACATCCCTGGAAAAAATCTCGAACATATTTGCCTGCATGCCGCCATCACCATTTACTGCCTGTTCGAGAATTGTTATCAGGTTGTCAGGTGACAGGGGGATACCTTTCCAGATCGGCGGCAATTCCGGCGCGAATCTGACAATGAACTGCAGCAGCCGTATGTCGTGGTCGCGGTTCCTTTTGGTAAAAAGTTTTTTCAAAAACTCAATCGAATCCACATCCACTGTTTGCGGGAAATTCGACTCGGCCCATTTCAGAATGTAGTTGTCATCTATCTGCTCCATCCCGGCATTCCAGTCGCCGGAAAAATAGAGGGCAATATCGTGCAGCGACAGGAATTCCTTCCCGCCGGTTTTGTAGGGGATTCCCGCTGTGCTTTTTGGCGGCTGCACCGAAGATGGTTGGGGTGGTGGTTCAGAAACCTTCTTTTCCAGCTTATCCTCTTTTGCCTTCTCAGCTGCGGCAGCGGGAACAAGAGACCTGTTGCACATGATGCAAAGCTCCTGCCCAGGCGGGTTGAGGTATTTACAAGTCGGATCGGGGCAGACAATCCCTTCGGTTTTTTGGTCAGGCTTCTGCTCGGGTGAGGCAGCCTGGGTTTCCTCTGAACTCAGCGGTACCGATGCCATCATGCCGCCGCATTTGCTGCAGAATGCTTCAGATGCGGCATTCACCGTGCCGCAGGTAGGGCATTTCTTTACCTGTTCCATGAGACCTCCTTGATATCCAACCCCCTGGCGGTGCATCCTGACCTGAATGTATCCATATCTCCCCTCCCCGGTATGCCTATCAGCCACAATCCTTCGCTGTCGCTGCTTGCCTGGATCTGTTTCCTGCACGTTTCCAGGAATAATGCACCGGCATACCTCTCTTTACCCAAGGCGGAAAGGATCACAACACTCTGGTTGTCAGAGCCGAACAGTGAATCGCCATTGGGGCGGTTAACGAGGAATGGCCCAGGTATGACAGCATCAATAAGGGTAAGGATTGCAGGAAACCGGCGTTCCAGATGATTCATATCAAACCCGCTGTAGCAGAGGATGTCCAGTGTAATGCCGATCTCCAGTCGCCAGCGGCGCAATTTTTCGAGAAGCGCACGCAGGGCTTCCGGTTGATGGAATGGTTCTCCGCCGGTAATGGTCACACCGTCCAGTTCTCCGCCAGAAATATCCATGCACCAGTCAAGAAGCATATCCAGAGGAATCTCACGCTCCGGGTCGTCCTCCCAGGTGTCTGCCGATATACACCCATCGCAGTGTATTGGGCACCCCTGCAGCCAGATTCCAATACGGCGTCCGTATCCAAGCGCCGTAACCGGGAAATGTGCCTTGTTGACCCGTATCATCAATTCAGCTCCAGAGTGTGCCCGGCTGGAGTCGCTTCCCAGCGGGTTATATCCAGAGATGTGCCACTGGCTAATTTGTGAGCAAACAATGCCCTTGCAAGAGGCTCGACAAACAGGCTCTCGATTCTGTTGCCGATACCGCGCCCACCATTAGAGAGATCGGCAGTAGCGGCTCCCCTGATTTTGCCACGCAATTCGGGATGTATCAGCAGTGTGACGCCATGCTCCTCTTTTACCTTTGCAAGCACATTGTCAAACATGCCATCGAATATTTTTACCGCCACTTCAGGAATTATGAAATTGAATACAACCACGTTGTCACCGATGCGGTTGAGGATTTCAGGACGGTTCAGAACGAATTTGAAATGGTTGCCGATCGCTTCGCGGACATTTTTCTCCACCGTATCGTACGGATCGCCTGGATTGACGTTCTGCACCCGGCTGCCGTCCGGGGCGGTGATGTAAATACCCAGGTTTGATGTAAAGATGATTACCGATTCCGAAAAATAGACCGTCTGCCCCTGACCGTCTGTGAGGCGCCCGTCTTCGAGTATCTGGAGGAACTTGTCCATGATGCGGGGATGGGCCTTCTCAATTTCGTCGAACAATATCACGCTGAACGGTTTTGCCCGGACAGCCCTGGTCAGCTCTCCGCCTGCCTCGTAGCCGACATAACCCGGAGGGGCGCCCATCAATCGGGCTGCGGAATGTTCTTCGGAAAACTCACTCATGTCAAAGCGGATATAAGCTCGCTCGTCGCCGAACAGATTTTCGGTGATAGACTTAGCCAGTTCGGTCTTGCCGACACCGGTGGGACCGGCAAAAAACAGCACTCCACGCGGTTTTCCGCTTGCTGACTTCGACAAGGCCCCGGTCATCCCCATTATTGAGCGGATCAGGATATCCAGCGACTTGGTTACGGCGCGCTCCTGCCCCTTGACCCTGTTGCAGATGGAAGTGGATGCCCCCCGCACCTTGTCGCGCAGGGATGGTTTCTTCCAGGGGCTGTCAGATTTTCCTACCTTGTAATTCCTGACAGCGTCGTCAACATCCCTGAAATGAATCTGCCCCTCCCTTGCCAGCATGGCAACCGAGAACATGGCGCGCAAGGTCATTCCTTCGGTATGGGTGGCAAATTCTCTGGTAAAACAGTCCCTGTCCTCCGGCAATGCCCCTGCATTTCCGGCGAACTGAGAGATCATCTGCAGGGCCGCCTTCTGTCTGCCGTCAAAATCAGGGATGGGTATGTTTATGGAGGAGATCAGTTCGCTGTCCAGGGTAAGCCATGATGGAAGGTCGTTGTCACGGTTGACCAGCCAGATGATCGGGTTATAAAGCGGCACCCTGTCGATCTCCTTAATGAAAACCGCCGCCGCCGTGTTGGCAGCTTTTTCGCACGAGACAAAAAGGGTTGCGGCATGTTCGGAGAACGGTTCGCCATTCTGCATCAGGCGGGAGGCATAGTCCATAACCAGAGCGCCCCGCAGTTCCCGTGACGAGGCGATGCTGCGGATAATCTGCGGCATTTTGTCCAGCGGCACGTCTTTGCCGCCACCCAGCAACGCCTCAGTCTGATCACGGGATTCGGGTTCGGCATAACGGATGGAAAGGCCGTCGCTCCGGTCATACACCGCAAGGAATTTATACCCCTTACCCTTCAGGCTTCCCCATAGAGCATCCAATACCGGCACCAGAGTATTATTAACAATGAATATGTCCCGGATGTTGCCTGACAGCACAAACTGCGAGCGTATCGGCAGTAAGCGGGTAAGCTCTGAAAGCCAGAGCGGCGTGTATGCTGTAGTCTGTTCATCTGATATGACATCTGGCGTTTCCATGAATACTCCTGGTGATATCAGTATGTGTGCAGCTTGGATTGTGTTCGGGCCGATCGCTTTGATTTTTCTTCCATTACCGCAGAAGGTATCTGATCCGCTGAAACCGCCTGGACTGCTACCGCACCAGGATCAAATGCCCTGGTATTTCTGCTGGCGATGCCATGACGGGTAAACTCTTCCAGCAGTCGTTTATAGTCACCGCACCAGGTATGCTCCATCCCGGTATCACTTACCTTCTGTTCTCGCGATTCGTCAGGTTCGCCGATACGCACCATGTTGAGGTTGAAATAGTGTTCGTCCGGGTTGACACGCATCCGTACGTAATAATTCTTCCAGCCAGGTTTCTGGAAATGAACCATGCCCCCCTTGACAAACAGGGTGCTGAACTCCCCGGAGACATCGTATCCGAGTTCGCCAAGCGCCTCTCTGGCTATCTCCCCGGCCTCCTCCTGGTCGCGTGCGGCTATGATCTTTTCGGCATCAGCACGAAGTATTGCATCCATTGATGCAGTGCCAGAGACTACAGCATTAAGCTTATTTGCAACGCCCTGCTCTTGCTGTGTACGAACTTCTCCGATAGATGCCAGCAGGTCGTTTGCTTCAGTGATATCAAACCGGGTTATCTCGGCAATCTCTTCCAGTATCTCTGAAGCTGTTTCAATGCTGCCTTCCGACTCTGCCATACCCGACATGGCAGAACGGAATGATTGGTCGGCATTCTGCTGGATGCGGGCCTCAGCATCAGTTATTTCCTCGAAAGCCTGATTCAGACTTTCCAGGTAACTCTGCAGCGCGCTTTCGTCCTCCCAGTCGCTGCAACCAAGAGAGTTCCTGATCTGAGAGGCGGATTCCCTGTTTAAAGACGCCAACCGGTCCAGCTTTTCCTGTAGTGAGCCTTCCAGGTTTTGAGCCTGTGATCTCAACAGCCGGAGCCTTCTCAGGCGCAGTTCATACTCTGAAACTTTCGGACCACTCATTATGACCCCTTTGGGATGATTATCTTTTTGCCAGTTGTCGGCATGAACCTTTCGGTCCGCTGCCAGTTGATTGCCGCCAGTGCAAGAATCGCCACTACTAACAGCACAGTGAACAGATTGAACAAAGTGGGCTTGTTATGTCTTCTCAGCATTTTTCCCGATACCGCAATAGTGCCGAAGGTTGCACCTGCCACTGTCCAGGCCAGCAGCGGAGAATCCGGAAGAGCGGTAAAGAGAAGCCTGTCAAAAAGTATCATGCCGTTTATGGATATCCAGCCGCCAGTGAGCAGGGCGCCGGCCAGCAACGCAAAAACCAGACCTCCGCATCCCATCTCCTTGTTCTCTGAAGCCATTGTCAGCCCTCCAGCATTCTTGTTATTGCTAAAGAGACACCACAGATTGCCCCGAAAAACGCGAGCATCATCAGCAGAAAAGCGCCCCATTCGCCATCGAGCGATTTAAGCACTGCTCCCAAGGGAACAAACGATGGGATATGCAGGAACATCCACTGTTTGAAGCCTGCCATGTAAAGCAAGGCACGCAGGGCAAATCCAACCGCACCGCCGACAACCGCGTACATCAGCAACATTGAAAGCGCCTGCATCAGGTGCAAAGCCGGCGCTTGCGTCCCTGACTCATTATTTCTTTCACTTGCGCTGACCGGTTCCGCAGCCACTGTAGTTTTAATGTCATTTCTGCCGAAAATTTTCATGGTAGACTAAACCTCCGATATATATTTATTACTTACAGGCAATGAACCCCGGCACGACACGTCCACCGGCATCGGCCGATTTTTCGAGCAGTTCCCTGTTCCTCACACAGCAGCGGCGGAATTCATCGGATACTCTGCCATCGCTGCCGGCACGCTCCCAGAAAATAAGTGCGTGGCGCAGCGCATTACCGTAGCAGGAAGCAGTGCCATACAGAGGCACCGGTGGTATGTATTCGGGGAACGCGGCTTCACCATCGCGGGGTCGGTAGAGCATCGGCAGCATGTCGTAGGCCGGCGCAAGCACGAACTTGTCACGACGCTCATCACGGGGGATAAGGGAAATATTGCCGAAGTGCTGGTCGGTGTTGGCGATCATGGCACCGAAGAGTGACAGCCACCTGAGGGAGTCTGCATCCTCACGGGTAAGCATGCCTGCCTGTTCAAGGCGTCCCGCCATCGCCGCCCAGGTGTCGCGGCGGCCGAAGTGCTCATCATCCAGCACACCTAGTGAGTGCATGGGCAGTCGTCCGTCAACCCCGGCACGGTCGAAGCGTTCTACATCGAGGAATGTGCGCCCGCCCGCCTGATGCAGCCTGCTTGCGGCAGCCGGCACTCCTGCTTCACGGATAGTTTCCAGGGCGATCTGCTCGCATACCAGAAGGTCGGACCAGCGGACCCCTTCAGCGGATGCCTGCTGCGGTGAGAACTTTACCAGTACATGGAGCGGCTCACCGTTGCGTTCGATCAAGGCGGTGAACTTGGGTTGCTCTCCACCGGCAGACGAGCCGGCAGGGTCTCCCTCCATTGCCCGTCGGGCATATTCAGTATAATCATCCGGCACACGGAGCGGAGCGGTAGGTTTCCGACGCAGATAGCGCTCCAGGGATTCATCACCCACCAGTAGATCGCCCATGCACTCTTCGCCGCGTCGGGCCAGGGCGTACAGGACGTCATCGTCGTTCCAGTCGGAAAGCCGCAGCGGCAGCCTCAACTCACCGGAGGCCCGATGGGCGAAAGCCCTGCCGGTGAAGCCCTCCGGGCGCATATCCTGAATAAACCAGGGAAGACCGGGGTGGAGGGAGGAAAGCGCGCCGCTATCCCACCAGAACTTTCCACCCCACAGGGAGAGGAGCATACCCGTCTGGTGCGAGTTGCCGGTACTGTCTATGCGGTAGACCGGGAACCGGTCGCCCATGCCACGGATATCACGGGGACGGGCGTAACGGGTCGACCTGGCCTTCCCAAGCACCACGACCTTGCTGCCAAGACGCCCGATAAGGCGTGACAGGGTTGCCGCGCTGATATCGCCAAGCTCGCGCTTGAGATCAGTCGGAGTCGCCGGGCCGTCAAGCAGACGGGCGAGCACTGTTTTTTGCTGCCGATCGATGTCCATGCTCACTCATGTGAAATGATAATGAAACGATTTATACATAAAAAAAACGGTAATATCAAATTGTTATAAAACAAGGCGCCTTGTTGAGTGAAAACAATGCTACTTTGTTAAACTAAATCCCAAACCATCATGATTGGCCAAGACTGGATCATCCAACTCATCATCGCTGTCCACTTCTTCAGTCTTTTCATCAATAGTTCCTGCCTCGCGCTTGTAACGCCTCAAGCAGCATTTCGTCCTCGGCTGGGAAGGAAAAATAGCGCTTATTGATGATCGGCCTGAGATTATCCTCTATGATATCGAGCTTCAGGTATGAATCGCCATCCAGCAGGCGGCGAAGATAGCGGTCAATGTAGTAGGGGCTGCGATGTCTATCGAAGATGCTGAGGCATTTGCCCATGATGCAGGTACTATGCACCCGGATTGCCTGCACGTCATCTTCATCTGTAATGCTGTTAATACGGTACAGATCCATCGGCGCTCCTTTCCTTTACACTTCCAAACCGCCTAAGTTACTAAGGGGGAAGCCTTGAAGTCTCCCCTTTGATAAGGGGAGATTTAGAGGGGTTAGGGGTGGTTGCTTTTGATTTTCATCAGCTTTAAGGATAAAAAAGACAAAGCCTGATAGACTCTGTAGGTGTAATGAATTGATTTTGCACAGCCACGAATATCTGATATAGTTTCATTGTAATAGTCTGGAAACACACAGGGAGGCTGCAATGTTAAGAACTGTAGAAGCCACCTTTGACCCGGCAAGCGGTGTACATTTGCTTGAGCCGGTGCATGTCGGAAAACCGGTTCGTGTGCTGGTAACTTTCTTGGAAACCGGCGATCAGACGATTCCCCCGCACAGTGGCGGCACAACCGGACTGGACAGTTGGCTTTCCATGCCCCCGGCAGCGGTCTCCGGCCGCACTTCTGAAGAGATGGAACGTTATATCAAAGACCTCCGTACAGCATGGGAGCAGTGAATCCGTGATTTATCTCGACACCTGCATCGTCATCTACCTTATCGAACATGCAACGAAAAGCCGGTTATTGCTGTGACAAGAATACCTGTCACGGTCATACTGGATCAGATGGTTGAAACCGGATCTATCGAAAATGTTCAGGCTTTGTATCCGGAACTGGACCGTCAGCAGATTGTAGCCGCCTTGCAATATTGCCATTCCGTTATAGATCACAGCTAGTTTGAATCTCTTGCCGCATGACTTTTGATAAAATCCCGTCAGTTGGAGAATGCTATGGCAACCACCTACCGTGATAAAATTATTGATGAAATAGACAGTATCCCCGATGCATTTCTGCCTGATGTGTATCAGGTGCTTCATATTCTGAAAACGCGCTTTTTGCCAAATGAAGCAGGAACAAAAAGCAGAAAATCTCTTGAAGGTATCTGGCAGGGGGCTGTAATTGAAGAAGAAGATTTTGCCGAAGCCCGCCGTTCCCTCTTTTCATATGAGTACCGTTTATGAGTTCAATAAATGTCTACGTCGCCGATACTCATGCCAAGAATGCAGTCATCATCAAGAACGATTGCGTGAAAACCCTCTGGTAATCCTTTTGTAAACCACCGTTGCAACTTTAACTTACAATCTTTAAAGCCTGACCCCGCCTGGTCCCCCACTCTTTAAAGCCTGACCCCGCCTGGTCTCTACACTCTTTAAAGCCTGACCCCGCCTGGTCCCTGACAATTCACCCTCCCAACTCCCCAATCGTCACCCGCTTATCCCCGTTATACGTCCTCAATAAGCAGAACTGCCCGTTTTTTTGTGTCACAACTGCGCGGCCGTCTTCAAAAAGGTTGCGGGCATTACATTCTGATGCGCTTTGCCAGTAGAGGATGTGCGTGGTCTTTTCTTGCTGGTAACCGAATATTGCAGAGTTGATTGAGCAATAAATCCCTGCTGTGGATGTTGTTACATCCAGGTATGCACGCCAGACTTGCACCGGCGCGGAGAAAAGATTATTTACTTCATACACCCCCAGGCATCGTCCGCTCTCCAACTCCCACAATCGCAGGGTGTCTTCAGACCAGGACAAAGCCCGGCCGTCGGGGAGCAGGTGGACACCGTTGACCGAACTTTCATGCCCCTCCATGACCGCCAGGCATCGTCCGCTCTCCAACTCCCACAGCCGCAGGGTTTTGTCATCAGACCAGGACAAAGCCCGGCCGTCGGGGAGCAGGAGGACGTCGCAGATCCCTCCCGAATGCCCCTCCATGACCGCCAGGCAGAGTCCGCTCTCCAACTCCCACAGCCGCAGGGTATAGTCAAGAGACCAGGACAAAGCCCGGCCGGCGGGGAGTAGGTGGACGCCGTTGACCTGATCCATATGCCCCTCCATGACCGCCAGGCATCGTCCGCTCTCCAACTCCCACAGCCGCAG
>JBAXVG010000102.1:0-11201 GCA_037129255.1 Desulfuromonadales bacterium
ACACCATGTGAGGGTCAGGCATGACGCAGCAGAAACGGCTGTGGCTGCTGCGCGGCCAGACCCTGGCGGGGTTGAAGCAGTCGCTGATCACCAGCCATGAACAGAGGATGTCCAACATTCCAGAGGCGACGGCAACCATCATGGCCCCGCTGCTAGGGGTGCACTCAGCCTACCTGACGTTCGGCTACCCGGAGCTGATGGGCACAGTCTGGGAGTCGGCCCGAAATGGGAATGGGAAAGGGCAGGCCAGGAAGCCAAGTCCGGTGATTTCAGCCTGCCCCAAGCACTTCATGGTTCTGTGGATCGTAGACGATGTCTTGTTTGTTTCCTCCTCGGACGGCTGGTCGTGATCTTGTCCGCTGTATTGATATTATTACTACATATATAATTGTTATAAATAATAGCAATTATATGCAATAACAAAATACCGTAAGATGCGTTTTCTTGAGTTTTAGCCGCAGATAGTGTACAAACACTCCGTGAGGGTCTGGCATGACGGCTGTGGCTGCTGCGCGGCCAGACCCAGGCGGGGTTGCCAGCCGGTGCAGAGCTGAAGCAGTCACTTATCACCAGCCATGAACAACATTCCGGAGGCGACGGCGACCATCATGGCCCCGCTGCTAGGCGTGGACTCAGCCTATCTGACGTTCGGCTACCTGAAGCTGGTAGGCAAAGTCTGCGAGTCAGCCCGAAACAAGAAAGGTCTGGCGCTGGATCGGCAGCCAAGCCCAGTGATTTTGGCCTACTCCAAGTGTGGGCTCAGGTTCAGATGCACTTCTTGGTTACGTTGATCGTAGACGTCGTTGTCTTGCATGTTTCTTCCTCAGTCAGCGGTTCGTAATTACGTTTGTCGTTTTGCTGTTTGTATTACCTAAAATTTTGTTAAATATAATATCAATTAAATACAGAAGCGAAACAACAGGCAAGACGTTTTCCTTGTGTTTTGACCGGCTACGGGTTACATAGTGGGCACTACGGATGGACAGGCGTGACAAAGCAGGAACGGCTGCGGCGTGGCCAGACCCCGCCGCAGGGCTGAAGCAGTCGCTGATCACCAGCCATGAGCAGAGGGTGTGCAACATTCCAGAGGAGACGGCGACCAGCCTCGGCTACCCAGTGTTGGCGGGCAAGGTCTGAGAGCCGGCCCAGGATGGGAAAGCGCTAGCGCTGGACAAGAAGCCAAGTCCAGTGATTTCGGTCTGCCTCAATCTCAGAGTCAAGCGCACTTCATGGTTCCGTGGACCGTAGACGCTGTCATGCATGTTTCCTCTTCGAGATGCGGTTTGTAATTCTGGGCAACACTACGGGAGGAACGGGCATGACGAAGCAGGAACGGCTGCGGCTGCTGAGGCTGCTGAGCGGCCAGACCCAGGCGGGGCTGGCCGCCGCCGCGGGGCTGAAGCAGTCACTGATTACCAGCTATGAGCGGGGGGTGTGCAACATTTCGGTGGCAGCGACGACCATCATGGCCCCGCTGCTGGGGGTGGACCCAGCCTATCTGACGTTCGGCTACCCAGCGCTAGCGGGCAAGGTCTGGGAGCCGGCGCGGGAGGGAAAAGGGCTGGCCGCGGACTTGGCGGCGCTCCTGCTTCCGTTCTGCGACGAGAACCGCTTCACCACCGTGTCGCGGCGGGACTATGTGGACGGGGCGGTGTTCCTCCTGAGCGCCGACGACGGCCGCCACTGCCTGTTGTTCACGGCATCACTGACGCTGACTACAGCCGTGACGGAGGCGCTGGCCAATCTATTGGCGCCGGAGGCCGGTACTCCCCCCCTACCCTGCCGCTTCCTCTACCAGTTCAGCGTAGCCGATTTCGCTGCTGCCGACTTGACTGACGCCAGCTTCTCCTGGCCGAAAGCTTTGGGAGAAACGCGGCTAACGCCGGAACTCAGACTGGTGCTGGACATCGTTGCGAGCGAGGTGGTGCCGGCGCTGGTGCAGGGTTTGATGACGCACGATGCTACTATGTCGAAGAAGAAAGTAGACGAAGTGAGTGTGTGCGTGGCCAAAGAAGTCCGCACCCAACTTGAACATGCTGTTACCTTACTCAGCACTCAGGGCTGGAGTGAACAGTCACAGATTCTGGTACGTCAGAAAATTATTGCGGTCATACTAACTGCTACAACTTGAAGACCCATCCCCCGTATGTCGAGGACGTCGGTAATCCTGACGTCCCCAAATACACCTCTACCTCAATTGTTTTCTACCTAAAAACTACCACATAATACCTCCAATCCACAATAATGTATTGACATACTGCATTGTTAGCACTATAAATTTCACCTTGATGTAAGAAGCGTCATGGAGGCACAAGTGATAATCAGCGTTATAAACAACAAGGGAGGGGTTGGGAAGAGCACAATTACGCAAAATCTCGCCCATGCTTTGGCAAACAAAAACAAAAAAGTTTTGGTAATCGACCAGGACCCTCAATCAAACACCACCTCCGTGCTGACTCCTCCCACCGGAGCCAACACTCTCTATGACCTCTACAAAGATGGCATGCCAATAGCAAAATGCGTCTATCCTACCCCGTACGATGGTTTAGACATCGTTCCCAACTCAAACCGAACCGACACAGTCGAAATCGAGCTGTATGGCGATGTCCGCCAGAGTTATTTCCTACTTCGCGACTCGGTTCGTGATTATGCTTTGGCAAATTACGACATCACCTTGATTGATTGTCCCCCAAACCTAGGACTATTTGTGATGATGGCATTAATCTGCTCCGATTCTGCGATCATCCCAATTGAAGCTGGCAGTCGCTATTCGATTGATGGCTTCAAATCAGCCTACGAGGCTATCGAAGCTGCATCTGGAACCGTCAAACACAACCTGAAATTTCTCCGGGCCGTCATTAACAAGGTTGACCTTCGCAACTCAATTTCAAAATCATCAGTAGAATACCTGCGGCGCCAATTCGGCGCCAAAATGTTTGACACAACTATCCCGGCTAACACAGATATTCAGAAAGCTGAAGCGGATCGCAAGACCTGTATTCGCTTTGCTCCTCATTCAACAGGAGCAAAACGTTTTAAACTTTTAGCAGATGAACTGCTGGAACTCCTGTCATGACAGCGGCGGCGAATCGATTCACTGAGATGTTCCAAGAGAACAAGGTGGTTGGTGAAAAACCATCTAAAAAGAGGGGCCAGATTGATTTCGGTGAGTCCCTGGACGAAGATCAAGAGATTACAGCTCTGTTCAAATCTCTTCATGGTAAACCGGAAGTCAATAGCCAACAGACTACTGATCAGTCTGCCACCCTACCCGCCTCCTCTAATGATGAAGTAGATACAACTCACCATATACACCATAATACAAACCGAAATATAACCCACGATACAACTGATGTTACGAACCATCATAAGAACCATGATATAACTAGCATTACAAACCGAAATACAACCCGGTTTACAACTCAGATTAAAAACCGGAATGAAAATCAGGTTACATACCAAGAAACCAATCAACAAACCGGTTTTCAACCCAATATACAAACCGGCATAGATACCGATATACAAACCGGTTCAGATACATCACTACATTCCGGTACGGAAACATATAAACCATCACACATACCATCCGGCATACAACCCGGACTAGATACCGGTATGTATGCCAACATAAATCCAGAACTCTGGTACCCGTTTTCACCCCACCAGGGAGCTGTCCTTCTGTATTTAATTGAATGCGGTGGCCGGTCTAATAAACTACATATTGTTAAGGATACAGGCGTTCCCTACGGTACAGTACAACGAACTGTTGCCTTACTCGGAAAAAAAGGTTACATCACCAACATTCAACGCTACTACAATCATAAACAACGTGGATTTACCTTCTCTATCAACCAACAGCAATGTGCTGAATTCTATACCCGTTTGAAGGGAAAATCGGGCATACAACCGACAATATACACCAATATAGAAACCAGTATACAAACCGGTGTGAAAGTTAAACCATATAGCGATATACAAACCGATGTGTATTCAGCGCAACAAGTGCCCTTTAGTAGTAGTAGGAGTAAAGAAACTACTACTACCGTCTTCACAGGCCCCGAGATGGCGTACTGGGAGGAACAGGGTCTCCATGAACGGCAAACACAAAAGTGGTGTGAGGAATTTACCATTGAACCGGCAGAGCTGCGCCAACAACTGGCCTGGGCTCGGTGGGACTTGGTGAACAACGGCAAGGAAGCTGAGGTCAAGAAAGATGCCATTAGCTGGTTCTACGGTGTTCTGAAGCGCAGTGCAGGGTGTTATCCGCGGCCGAAAGATTATCAGACGCCGATCCAAATCCGTACCAGGATGTTGAAAGAACAACTGGAGGAGGAAAACCAGGCACGAGCAGAGTTGGTAACCTTGGAGGAAGAGGGCCGGTTCCGAGCGGTACTAGCTGATCCGGAAGGGGATGAGTATCAACAGTTGCTGGCCAGCTTGCCGAATGCGATGCGTGACATGAAGGGCAGGGCGCTGGAATCGGTGCTTCGGGAACGGTTTTTAGCTAAAGCAGGGTAGGGTAAGGCAGGAGAAAGTCATTTTGATTAGCCTGCCGGAGTGCGATGCAACTATACTTTTGCATTAGGATGAGCATTTTACGGGTTTTGAGGCAGGAAGAATGTGGCGGTGGCGGGAGGGCAGGGTAGGGCGGTTCCAGGTTAAATCGAAAAACCCTGCTACAAAAACCGGCAAAGAGTTAGAAGCGGAAGAGTCACAAATAGTTGGCAGCGGCACTATCATTTTCTGAGCCGGGTTATCCCCAGAAGCTGGGGATAACTGTTTTCTCTGCCTCGGTGGCAACACCACCGCAGGCGAGTTGAGGGGTAGGGTAGGGCAGTCCAGAGTTGCGTTACCACCGTAGAAGGTATCACCGCGGCAGACCCAGTGTGGCACTCCGTATGTTAGAGGGTTAAATAAAGAAGGGTAGGGGGGAGCATGACAAAAGCCGATCTGGCGGAACTGATCTACGAGCATCTGAATCGCGTAGGTCGTACGTCCAAAAAAGACAGCCTGGACTTGGTAGACCTGACCTTCGAAGTGGTGAAGCGAGCCATTGTCGAGGAGGGGAAGTTGAAGGTGGCCGGGTTCGGCAACTTCGAGGTAAGGCAGAAGAACACGCGCCGGGGTCGCAACCCCCATACCGGGGAAGAGATGCCCATAGCGGCTCGGCGGATCTTGATCTTCAAGGCCAGCCAGATATTGAAGCACAAGGTGAACGATAGTAAAACAGAAGGTGAGCGGGAGCGCAAGCGAAAAGACTGGCTACGCTGAATTTGAGGCGAGCATGAGTGGCGTTGCCGCCGCCGATTAAGGGGTTCAACATGGCAACAACGGCAGAAATGAGCGTCACAACGCAACGACGCACCCAATTTATCGCCATCACTACCAAAATTGTCGAGGTTGTTACGAAAAACGGCTGGCAGGATGGCGTGGTCACCATCTTTGTGCCGCATACGACCGCTGGAGTTACCATCAACGAGAATGCCGATCCCGATGTTGCGCGGGATATGGAATCGTTTAGTGACGAATTGATACCGCGGAGCAAACGGTTCCGTCATAGTGAAGGCAACTCTGATGCGCACCTCAAGGCCAGTTTTTATGGTTCATCGGTCCAGGTGATCGTTGCCAACGGCACAATGCAGCTTGGCGCCTGGCAGGGAATCTATTTCTGCGAGTTTGATGGGCCACGCGAGAGAAAAGTGTATGTGGCTTTTACCACATGATGCGGTTCCAGCTATCGATTACTGCTCTTTTTTGCCTCGGTCTGAACCATAAGCAACACGGACATCCAACCCTACCGGCCCCAACGACTTAGTTGACCAATTTTTATCGCGAGTCCTCCATGCTAGTTTGATGCCTAGTGCTTTATTCCACTCCGCTTTGAGTTGCCGGATACTGTCCTTTGAAAGATTTTTGTCAAGAGTAACCAGGCAGAGTTGGCTTTTAGATATTCCGAGCGTAAGCAGGATGTCTATATGATCTTTAAGTAGTTGCTTGTTTGATTTTCTATAGATAAGCATGTCGTTGTGGATCGTAAATGTTTCAATAAAATAGTCAATGAATTGATAAGTATTATTCTTACCGGGCGTGTCAAGTAAGTCAAATTCAGTCAGCATTATCTGCGCGAGTTTCCGGTCGGCATCGTTACGTGGTCGTAACGGGAACAAGTTCGGCGTCGCCATTCGATGGTGCCGGAAGGTCTTGCCTTTCGTGCTCATACTACCGAACTTTTTAGCTATGTCCAGCCAGCCCTTGATAGTCGCTTCCGGGAGGCTGGTTTTGCGGCAGATATCCTCGATCGGTTTGGCGTGTTGGCTCATGACCAACACCATCTTGATTTGCGCCAAAGGAGAAGGCTGATCGGAGTTTGACGGGAAATTGACTTGACACGGGTTGGGAGCGCAGGCCTGGGCCAGGAGCGGATATCTGAGGGGCTCTCGAAACTGAGCGACGGCGGCTATCAGGATTGCCCAATCCTGCATGACTTTAGCGTCGTCGGGGAATTCAGAAGCGACCGGCTCGATACCTTGCCGGCGCTTGTAAAATGTCGCCCGCTTGAGACCAGCGAGAGCCACCAATGACTGGATGTCAAGGCGGGGCAGGTCCGCGGGAGCGGCCAGTTCCTGTGCCAAGAGCCAATCATTGAGGTGGATGTAATTGGTAAAAGTGGTGCTCAACTCCGCGTGTCCGCACAAATCGGATACAGCGTAGGCCCCCTTGCGGCCCAGATGCTCGTTGCCGAGCAGGGTGTTACGGAGTTCATCCAGCCGGTCTGGCAAGAATTCAGGATGGTCGAGAAAAGGGGCAACCTGGTAGATGGCGTGCCGGGGGCCGGTCAACCGGATCAGGAGCCAAGTGATGCAAGAGTGGCGCAGGTGATGGTACGTCAGGGAACTGTCTCCGGTAACAAACGTCATCGCCCTGCTGATTGGTCTGAACAGGGCGTTCTCCGGTAATTTTCTGGTGGGGCGGTCGAGATAGCTAAACAGCAGGGCCTCCTGCTGTTCATCGCCGATCTTGTCGATCCATGCCATGAGGAGGGTCACTTCTTCCTTGGTCATCAGGACATGGAGTGGCAGACGCCGGGTGGCGCTGGGGGACTTGAGGCTCCGGGCCGGCGTATTCCGGAGCGTCAGTTCCGGTTTGATGCGCCCCTTGATATCCCGTACCCGCAAGAACTGAACCTCGTCGCGGCGTAGGGTGCATCTGAACCCCAAAATGGTGACGAGCAGGGCCGCCGTAGCCATGCGCGGGCGGTTGGCGTCAGCCCACCCCAGCGCCAGCTTGATTCGGTCAAACTCAACTTGACTCACCAGGTTGGCGTCAACCGTGACCTCCGCCGGACTGGCGTCTCTCGCAAAATAGCTCTTGGGCATTGGGGTGACGGAGTGGAACGTGACGAGATACTTATGGAACAGGCCCAGGGGTACTCGGTTTTTTTTTTCCGAGGAAGTAGACTCCAAGACCCGGTCGTAACACTCAGTAAATTCTTTCTCATCCCACTTCAGAATATCGGTGTCGCCGCAGATGAGCAACAGCAGGTTCGCGATGGCTCCGAGGTATTGCTTCATCGTGCGCGGCGCCAAGCCCTTAGTCTCGATAGTATGTTTGCACCATAAGGCCAGGAGTAAGGGCAGCCTGGCCAACTGGGGCTGATTGCGGTCCAGGAAGTCGACTACCGCATGATATTGCGGTGATTTGCGCGGGGCGCCGCGGCCGTGGTTGCTGTCCATGGCTTCGGTATTGTTGCGCTGGTTCTGTTGCATTTTGTGGAGCCGGCTCTTGCTGGTACTGAAGATGCGCCGTAGTTTCTGTACCAGGGATTGTTGCTCGGCCAGCGGCAGCGGAACGCCCACAGGTTGCAGTGGCGTTTTTTGGGCTCTGCCCGGTATCTGGTCGGCCTCGTTTTCATCAGAGCCGGGCGCCGTTACGGGGACGGCCAGATTGCTGCAGAGCCTGGTCCAGGTTGCCGCCGGGACGGACACGGCGTTGAGCTCGCCCGTGGCGTAGCTCACCAGGTACGGGGTGACGGCCAGGCCGAGCCGGGTTGCCGCCATGTCCAGCAGGCTGGTGAGCTTGGGGGGGCAGTCGGCGTCAGCCACCTTGGCGGCCTGCAAAAACGCCTTAAGTAGCTCAAACGGGGCCGATTGGTTGCCGGTGATGCGGCGTTTTCCCTCGGGCAGATTCAGCCACCGCATCAAGAGCAGGTGGCTGACCGGATCGGCGAACCAACGCCTGGTCATGGTGGCCGTCGTTGTGTTCTTGGCCCCGTCTTTACGGGTGGGCGTCCAAAGCTGCTCCATATCTACCCAGACCGTGGTGTCGTGGGTTTTGACCCGTCCCTCTTGCACGGCCATCAGCCACGGACTCAACCACTCTGTCCGGAGGAGACCACCGTACAGGATTGCGCTCAGCAGCAGACGCCCCAATTCCTGGAGCGCGGTTAGCTCTGTTGTGTCCAAGGTCTTGCTGAAGGCGGTCTCTATCCGTCGGAGGCTGGTCAATTCTGAATATCTGCCATGCCGTAATTTCAACTATAGAGCAATATCTAAAATAAATTAAACAATTATTTTATTTACTGCACTTAATTTTCAATAGTATCGCAATGGACGACATTTGTACGAAATACTATACAGGCGCGCCGCGAATAAATTAGACGTTATTTTTCTGAAATTACATTAATTCGGCCGCAATTCCGGGAAAATGTTGGCTGGTGGTCTTGAAGTTGGACCGCATAGCTCGGAATGCGCGGCATTTGGTCAACGCTACCCACGATCTGATGGATTAAGGGCGTGGTTTTCAAGGTCATCACTTCGGGGGCTGATCTACGGGGGAGCGGACAGCTATCACCACCAAGGCATCTGCGTCATCGGGTGGCGGGATTGTGGGCAAGTATTGGGCGATGGCTGAGGTATTGAGGGGATGGTAACCCCGGAACGGCTCAGCCGCTGGCAGGCCGCTCTGTTCCCCACCGGTTACTCGGGAATGCGTCTGATCCGGGTCGGGGAGTGGTGGGGCTTCGCAGTCACCGAGATAATCGGCTATGGTTTCACCGTTGGTGAGGCATACTGCTCAAGCCACTCTTCAATAAAGAGGTCGATGTATTCCCGGCTGATGGCGCTGGAATGAGGTGTGATCAGGACGTTATGGCGCTCCCAGAGCGGCGAGGAGGCCGGCAGGGGTTCTTCGGCAAACACATCCAGACCGGCGCCCGCCAAGCGGCCACTCTCAAGGGCAACCACCAGATCTTCTTCCCGGTAGCAGTTCCCCCGGCCCAGGTTATAGAGGCAGGCTCCCGACTTCATGGCATTGAAGCGCCGTGCGGTAAAAATACCAGCGGTTTCCGTTCCGCCCGGCAGCAGCAAAACCACATGATCGGCTTCAGGCAGTTCCTCCTCCATCCTGTCAAAGGAGATCACCCTGTCGATAACAGGGCTGCCGGCCAAGGATTCCGGATTGCGCTTGACCCCGGTGATGTGCGCCCCGAAAGCTTTCAGCGCCTCCGCCATCGACTGCCCCAGCGCCCCGCATCCGAAACCCAGTCACGGCCGGCGGCGGGGGTGAACAGCGCCTGGAGCCGAGGGGCTTTTGCATACCACTCGGGCTTGAATACCCACACAAGGGCACACTCGGCTTCGGGAAGTCGCTGTTACTCGTGGCGACGGTAATGCCGACTTCCGGGAGAGAGTGGCGAATGTGCGCGACGTGCCGTGGTTTCAGGGTGAACGCATCAATGTCATTGTGCAGATGGATCAGGAGATTGCTGATCTTCATGGGTACTTTGCGCTTTCAGGGTTCGTTATCTTCAGTCGATCCACCGTGGTGATCCCGGTAGAGAGAGCGAGTTGTCAGAGCAGGGTGTCCGCCGGTTTACGGCGCCGCGCCTGCCAAACGGGCCGTCAGGTTGGTCAGCCTGCGGTTGGAGTTGAGATTCCTCACCGCCATCGCCAGTGCCTTGGGCTGGCCGATGATCGTCACCAGTTGCTTCCCTCCATCACCCACAGATACTACGGAAGAGCCGGAAAATCATCAGTTCCTATTTTTGAATTCTGTAGACCTGACCCCCATCCCCTCTGCATGCTTCAGTCGTGTTTGTGTCTGCTTGGAGAAATGCTCCCATTACTGTGGGTGACAAGGTCTACACCTACATCGATGCAAGTCAATCATTCGTGTTCAATTCGTCTGTTAATGCGACTGAAGCCGCTGGAGTTCACTCGTTCAATGTCACGAATCTGGCAGATGCCTCCTCCAATGATTTCCTAAAATACTCTATTACTATCACTGACAACACCAATTACTTCTTATATAACAAAACTAATGAAGTTGATGTGTTAGGCAACATCAATGGCGGATCAACCACCACTGTTTACAGTGACGCATTCACTACTGTGCTGAATACCACCCCCCTGGTTGGGACGCAAACAGGTGCAACGTACACAACCAACGGACTGCAGACCTTATATGTCCAAACACAAATCACGAACGTGGATGCCTTTACTCATAGGATTCAAAGCGTCAACTTTGACGTGACCCAGAGCAATGCCGTCCCCGAGCCATCCACCTATGCCCTGCTTTGTATCAGTTTGGGAGTGGTAGGTTATGCCCGGAAGAAGATGAATAAGAAGTTATAATCATCAAACTCAACATCTATCAATCAGAAGCAAAAGAGCCTTGTCGGTCAACACCAGCAAGGCTCTTGCTTTTTCAGCTACATCAGCTTCACGAGATACACTGCTTCACGATAAATGGGGACACTTCCCATATTTCTCTTGCATAAAAACAGGGAAGTGTCCGTACGCAGTAACAGTTGGATATCTTACGGGTTTAAGTCCCGTCCGGGGAGTTGTCCGTTCACCCCGGTAGCTCAAGAGAAAATAGAAGAGAAAATAGGGACACTTCCCATATTTCTCTTGCATAGAGAAAATAGGGACACTTCCCATATTTCTCTTGCATAAAAATAGGGAAGTGTCCCGGAACCCCGGAATCCTGAAGGTGGGTTGAGGATGTGTGGTGATTGCGTGAAAACAGGTATGACGCATGGTATGGCTACCATTCGTAATACTTCCAATTACTCGGTCTGCTTACCCTGCCGCTTCTTTTGTTGTACTTTATCTCATTGATCGGGGTAATTTTTCTCTCAAGTATAAGAAGGTTGATTTCGTCCGGGGTCAGGACGCGGACCTCCGAAGCGCAATATCCCC
>JBAXVG010000103.1:0-11078 GCA_037129255.1 Desulfuromonadales bacterium
GCCCGACTTACATTACATCAACCCCGTTTTGCCGTGCACTATATCACAGGATTTCGACTCTTCTACAAATTTCGGAACAGATGTTTCGGGAATATTCAAACAAATTGGAGCCATCGGCAGAACCGGGATTTCCCGCAGGAAGTAATTATCTTAATCACGAAATGCTATATAGTTGAATTCATAGCTTTTTCTTGCATTTAGTTTTTGTATTTGCTAGAGTGAGCCATAAGGCTTGTTTGGAGGACAAACTTACATGAGATACATCAATGAGGTAGATGGGCTAAAAGTAGTTCTGAGTCTGAGAAACCTTAATGAGCTTGTTGACGAGTTGAGGATGCTCACCATGCCTCCCGTGCTGGCAGGGCTTGAACGACTGGATGCTCCCGACTGGTTCATTGCCAGACAACTGGCAGTTCCCGAGATGTCAATATCTCACTGGAAGGCCGGCAAGGTCAAATTGACTGCTGACCGACAGATAAATCTTTGTAAAATGCTTGAGCAAGGTATCAAAATATATGAAGATGTTCTGACAGGGTACGAAAACGACAATATTGACCGCCCTTTTTACGAAATCGGTGTGCTGAATGAGCATATCCGAAGTGCTGAAAAGCTGCTTGGCATACAACGGGAAATAATAGCAGCGGGCAAGCCGGAGGCTCTGCTTCCGGACGCGCCCGAATAAAATTGTAGACTGCACTGGACGAGTGTGTTAGAAAAAACTTTTATAATTAACATGGAGGAAGTTGAGGATGACGCTCATTGAAGGTGATTTACTTGCGGCTTTAAAAGCTCTCCAGGAGGCTTCTTTGGTTATTACTTCCGGTCGAATTCCCACTGTGGAGGAACTGGAGCGCTATCAACGTGCTCACGAATGGTCAAAGAGAGTAATAGCTCTTGTCGAGAGAGAGCGATGAAAGGCCCCGGGATTATTGGAGACAAGACCACGCCATGCCCGTCAACCGAAACAGGCCATAATCCGCTGTTGCCCGCAGAGACAGAGCAGCGCCTTCACGCGTTGCAGGTGCGTCAGATCAAGCTTGAAATGCAAAACGAAGAGCTTCGTCGTTACCAGGAAGAGTGTGAAGCAAGCAAGCAACGTTACTTTGGTTTGTTTGACCTGGCGCCGGTCGGCTATTTGATCATCAGCGACAAGGGACTGATTCTGGAGGCCAACTTCACCGCTACCTCCATGCTTGGAATGGCCCGGGGCGCTCTGGTCAAGCAGCCGATAAGTCGTATCATCCCGGAAGATCACCAGGACACCTACTACCTGCACTGCAAGCAGCTCTTTGATACTGGAGAACCGTTGACATTCGAACTGCAGATGTTGAAAATGGACGGGACGGAATTCCTGGCCAATCTGTTGTTTAAACCGGCGTACAACGGCGAATACTGGCTGATTATTGAAGACATCAGCCGGCGCAGGCTGTTTGAGGAAACACAGAGTATGATGTCACGCGCCGTTGAACAGTGCCCGGTTTCCATCGTAATAACGAACATTCTGGGTACGATTGTATTTGTCAATCCTAAATTTATCGAACTTTCCGGTTATACTGCCGAAGAAGCCATAGGTCAAAACCCGCGTATACTTAAGTCGGGCAAAACTCCACCTGAAACATATGAAAAATTATGGTCGACTATCTCCTCTGGCGATACGTGGGAAGGGGATGTTCTCAATAAGAGCAAGGATGGCGGTTTGTTCTGGGAGCATTCCAGGGTTACTGCGCTTCGTAATGATTCAGGAGCCATCACACATTATATTGCCGTCAAGGAAGACATAACTGAAAAGAAGAATATTCTGGAGCAACTCACTGTCGCAAAAAAGCAGGCCGATACGGCCAGTCAGGCCAAAAGCAATTTTCTGGCCACCATGAGCCACGAAATTCGTACACCGATGAATGGAGTGATCGGCATGACCGGTCTGCTGCTTGAAACGAAACTGACCGACGAACAGTACGAATATGCAGAAATTGTTCGCAAGAGCGGCGAGAACCTGCTGAGCCTGATCAATGATATTCTTGACTTTTCGAAGATTGAGGCCGGTAAACTGGACCTGGAGGTACTTGACTTCGATCTGCGGGTGACTCTGGAAGATACTGCCGAGCTGCTTGCCGTGCGGGCTGCCGATGCAGGTCTGGAGCTGATCATTCGCGTCGATCCCGCTGTGCCGTCATATCTGAGAGGTGATCCCGGCAGGCTCCGTCAGATCATCTCCAACCTGGTCGGTAACGCCATCAAGTTTACTCACAGAGGCGAAATCGTCATCAGTGCAGCGCTCCAATCGCAGATGGATGATCTTGTAACCATTCATTTCGGAATTCTCGATACCGGAATCGGAATACCTGAGTCCCGTCTCGCCGCAATCTTCGAGCCCTTTACCCAGCTGGACGGCAGCACAACCCGTAAATACGGCGGCACCGGTCTGGGGTTGGCAATCTGCAGGCAGCTTACTGAATTGATGGGGGGTGAAATCGGTGTTTTCAGCGAAGTGGGCAGAGGTTCCACCTTCTGGTTTACCGCCCGTTTTCAGAAGCAAACCAGTCAGGTGTCGAGAAGTTCCGACTCTTCTGCGCATGCGAACATTTCAGGAGTCCGTATACTGGTTGTTGACGACAATGCTACCAACCGGATACTGATGACGACTTTCCTGAATAATTGGGGATGTCGTTACGAATCCGCCGCAGATGGCGAGACCGGTTTTGCTATGCTGCATGAGGCGGCAGAAAAACAGGATCCTTTCCGTATAGCCTTGCTGGATCATGAGATGCCGGGCATGGACGGCCTGGAGTTTGGCCGTCGGATCAAGGCCGACCCGCTGCTGTCGTCAATCCTGATGGTGATGGTCACATCTCTTGGTCAACGGGGAGACGCCGCTGTTCTGGAACAGATCGGCTTTGTCGGATATCTGGTAAAACCGGTGCGGCATTCACAACTTCGTGAATGTCTGGAACTGGCGTTGGGGCGTGCAGATCAAGCATCGGAGGCACGTGGCATCATCACGCGGCACATCGTTGCAGAAAACGCCAAACATGGAATGCGGATTCTGTTGGCAGAAGATAACGTTATTAATCAGAAAGTAGCTCAACACATGCTTAAAACGCTGGGATACAGGGTGGATGTGGTTGCTAATGGCTGGGAGGCGGTGCGGGCTTTGGAAATGATCAATTACGATCTGGTGTTGATGGATTGCATGATGCCGGATATGGACGGTTTTGAAGCAACTGCCGTGATCAGGGATACCGGTTCGAAAGTCAGTAATCACGATGTGCCGATCATAGCCATGACAGCCAATGCCATGAAGGGTGACCGGGACAGGTGCATTGAAGCCGGTATGGATGATTATCTTGCAAAACCGGTCAAGAAGGAAGAACTGAAATCGGCGATCGAACGTTGGTTTACCATCAACGTTTACAAGGAAGGGCTGCAACAGGAAGAGTTTGATAAAACGGGCGCACCGCCGCTGTTTGATGCGGCCGGTATCCATAGAATCTGATCGGGAGGATGGGCTGTGAGTTACAGTAGCGTTGATAACAAACTGTCGTACAACGAATACGTCATGGCGCATGATTTTGTGGAAGATCTCAAATCCACTTCCATAGCAACCAGTAAACGGTTGTCCATGGTTATTTCCGGTCAGACCATGAAAGTGATCGCCTCCAATGAGGCGCTTACATCAGTGAATGTCCGTGCCACAGAGATTGCTGCGGGGCAGATACGTGACACCATGACCAGCGGTTTCGGCGAATTATCTTCCAACATTCAGCATGGTTTTGCACGCCTTTCATACGACATGCAGGATATTTCCTCCGGCATATCGGAACTGAACGCTACCTTCCACTGGGGTTTTGGCCAGATGATCGCCTCCATGGGAAGAATGAATGACACACTTACCGAGTTGATAAAAATCGCAAAAACTCCCGCCCAGACCGCAGCCTATGAACAGTACGAAATATCTCGTGATGCTTTTCGACAGGGTCTGTATCTGGAATGTCAGGAGTCGCTGATCAAAGCTATCAGCGGCGATCACACTTCCGCCGGGTACAAACTGGAGTGGCGCTTCCATCAGATGATGGGGACACTAAGGCTTGGATTTGTTAATGGTGACATGTCACTTGTAGATCTTGCTGCCGCCGAGGAATCTTTTTTCCTTGCAGCCCGTTATGCCAAGAGTGATTATCCCGACCACGCTGCCCATGCGTTGCTTTCCGCCGGGTGGGCAGCGTATTGCCGGGGGCGGATCAAAGAGGGATTGGCACACACCGAAAATGCCCTGTCAATCAAGCCCGATCTGGGCGAAGCTTTGTTTCAGGCAGCCAAGGCGCGCATGGCTCTGGGAGAAGTTGACTCTGCCCTGCCACTCTTGAACAAAGCCATAGATGTTGATCGATTTTATATGCTCAAAGCTGCCGGAGATGGAGACTTTCAGCGGTATGACGAAAAACTGCGGGGTTTTCTGGATGCCATGCGGGGAGAAAAATACCGGCAGGAGGCGCCAAAAGTACGGGAGGCGTTGGAAAGGTTTTGTTTCTGGCTCGAGAATTCGCCGGACGCAAAAAAAAATGACGCGATTCGCACAGCGAAAGCGTTCGTCAATAGCGGAGAAAACTGGCCGCTCCTGGATATGTTGAATGTGGTTCAAACATTGCCGGAGCTTCTGGCCAGGATGGAGAAAGATGCATTGGCGGCACTGTTTGTCAAGCATGTCATTGCAGATTCCGTTTCCATTTATTTTGAAGAGAACTGTTCAGTGGAAGAAACCTATCTGGAAGAAGTCGTTATCAGACCGGGCAGCTTTTTCCGTCGTGCAGTTACTGAAATGCAGACCAAAGTCAGACAGGTCATGAAGCGTGTCAGAAAGAGCCGTTCACTTCAAGGGATTCGCCTCGATTTTCTTGATGGCATGGGCTCCCGCAAAGTCTCATTCGATTTCTGCCTTGTTCCTTCCGGTCGCTTTTCCATGGGAGACAAGGCCAATGGCCCGGTTCATCAGGTTGCTATCAGTTCTGATTTCTATCTGGGAAAATATCCGGTGACCCAGGCCCAGTGGGAAGCGGTGATGGGCAGCAACCCGAGCAAATTTATCGGTTCCGATCTTCCGGTGGAGCAGGTTTCATGGGAGGACAGTCAGGAGTTTATCAAGCGGCTTAATGCGATCACCAAAGGTGCTTATCGTCTGCCGACTGAAGCAGAATGGGAATATGCATGTCGTGCCGGGTCTACAGGTACATACTGTTTTGGAGACAGTGAAGCGCTTCTGGGAGAATATGCATGGTACAGTGCAAACTCCGGCAGCCAGACCCAACCGGTGGGGAAGAAAAAAGCCAATGCGTGGGGACTGCATGATATGCATGGTAATGTATGGGAGTGGTGTCTGGATTGGTATGGCGACTACCCGTCGTTTGCTGTGACAGATCCATGCGGCGCGTCTACCGGTTCTGACCGTGTGCCTCGTGGTGGCGGCTGGTACGACGACGCATGTCATGTCACGTCGTCCGGTCGGGGGGGAGGCGCTCCCGACGGCCGGTTCACGCACCTGGGTTTTCGACTGGTCTCCCTTTCAGCTGACCAGGTGATGGATGTTGCCCACCTGACCGGGGAGTATCCCTTCCCTGTCGAAAAAAACAATAAGGGTGATAAAGATTCTCAGCAGTTGCGATGGTTTTGAACAGATGCAGGCGGATGAGCCTATTCTTGTTGACAGTTAAAGGAAGTTCGTATACTTAGACTCATTATTTTTCAAGGGCATGCATGCTTAATCTGCTTATCATATCAGATAGTCCAAAGGCCATGTACGCCAAGAGTGTGCTTCAGCCTGTACTCAAGGTCGTCATTGATGTTGTTGCCGACTTTGATCTAGGCTTGAAGAATGTCTTTGGCAAGCGTCCCTCGACTGTTTGCATTCAGGATCAGATTGGCGGAGTTACCGGTGAAAATGTTGCCCGTCACATCCAGATGCTGCTTGGAAACAGTGCCCCTCAATTTATTCTTCTCCTCACAGGTAATGGCAAAGCACGATTAATAAAGGGACTGTATGAGCATATCGTTGATTTAAGCCAGTCGAATGAAACAGTTGCAGAGAATATAACAAATACCCTCAAATCCCTGCTTGGAGATGAGTGGGATAAGATTTATATTCCGCCCAAACTGACGCCTGCATTAGTCAGATCCTCTGTAATACTCCCGGAAGAGTCTCAGGCAGATGTCGAATTATCACGGATATCTGAAAGTGTTCCAAAAACAGTTGATTCCGACAGGGCTCAAACTATCCGTATCGATGAGGCCGAAACAGATCTTGTTGAGCGAAACAGCGGTCATCAGGATGAAAACCCGGACGCAGAATCTTCTTTAGTCACTGATAAGACGGGAGCTGGCCCGACTGATGAGCGGAAACCGGCTGCGGCAGTCATAAGTACGCCATCCATTGTCGTTCCTGCACCACCTGCACCATCCGCACCGCCCGCACCACCTGCACCACCCGTACCGCCCGTACCACCTGTAGCACCTGTGCCACCTGTGCCACCCGAAACTTCATTCAGTGCAACCCCATTGGTAAGGTCGGTTGCGTCCACTTCTGTAAATATGAATATACCAAGTGCTGCAACGCCAGTTAAACCTGATCAGGTACCACTTTCATCACCACCTCCGGCATTGGCGCCTCCTGCCCCTGCGGAGTTTAAAACCAGGAAAAAAACACTTTCAGCTGAAAAGCATATTCCTGATGATCTGCTTTTTGCGTTGAAAGAGGACTATCGATCAGAATCACCGAATGTGCGGCGGAGATTCATTATCGCCCTCCTCTGCGTCGCCTCTGTTGCTGGTGGCTGGTATCTTGTCGTACAGGGACCGCTGTCAGTGCACTCGCAGAAGCAGAATACCATGCCCTCTTCGGGAGTTGAACAGGTGCCGAATGTTGTTCCATCCGGTGCTCCCGAAAAAAAGCCGGTTCAGGCCCCGCTTTCGAAACAGGTTGTAACTCCGCTGTTACCCGGATTTATTCCTAAAGATGGCCATGACCCATCTTACGCGGCAAAAAATCCGGGGTGGGAGCGTTATGCGGGCAAATCTGCTGAATTCAGAGTGTTCGGTGCTTCGGGGCGTTTACAGGCATTGCAGGTACTTGCTCTGCACAATGTGCCGCTTTCACAATCGCTGTTTAAAACGGTACTGCAGGAATTTACCGGATGTTCTGACTACCGGATAACCTCTCGAAGCAGAGAGGCCGGGGTGCGCATCGAGAGCGGCACTATCCAGAACAAGTATGAAATTATGATCTACAGGAAAAAAGGAGCACTTATTGCCTTTGCCGTGTCAATTAACTGAAGCTTTTTACAATGTACGTCATCTCCGATGTTACCCGTACGGAGGCAAAATGCCTATTTTTTTGCATTCTCGCTTGCCTGCAGCCGCTGCTGTTTGTCTGAATATACTGCTGAGTTTCACGTCTGTGCACGCAGACATGGATCCTCGATTCAAAATAGATCCACAGGCACTTGCCAGTGCGAAGAACGACACCATATCGCATAAGGCTCCAAAAAAACATTCACGTAGCCCCGGCAGGCAATCTGATTTGAAACCTGATAAAGGTGTCGTCTACACGGTAAAACCTGGTGATCACGTGTATAAGATCCTCAGACGTGATTATGGTCTGTCCACAAGTGAAGCTTCGCAGTTTATGGCAGAAATAAGGCGCGCAAACAACATGAGCGATTTTGAGCTCATCAAAGCTGGACGAAAGATAGTCATTCCTCCTGTCAGGCGTGGTTCCGACGGCGTTCAAATACAACCTCATGTTTCTTCTGCCGCTCATTCAGGCCCTGAATCAGACACGCTTGCGAAGCAGACCTTCAAACTCGAATCACCAGTTGCAGCCATTTCAGAGCAGGAGGCGGTTACCGGAATACGTACCATGTGGAACCGCCTTATTCCGTCGACAGAACTGCAGCAAAAACCACTGGTGCTTCAAACGCCGACATTTTCGTTCAGTCTTGGACCAGAGCGCTATCATCTGTTTGGCAGGATGGATGGCGGACGCATCGTGGTGGACCCGAATGGAAGCATTCCGGCGCTCGTAAAAACTTTGATTGAAAATAAAGATTCCAGCGTACGCATAGTGTCAGAAGAGCCTCCCAGAACGAGGCGCTTCATGGCATCACTGCTTAATGCTGCCGGATTTTATTCTGTTGAAGAAGATTTCAGTATGGATTTTGGCGTCGATCCAAAACTCACGCTTCAATTCGATTTCAAAGTTGAAAAAACGGCAGACAGTCTTATCAACCAGGATGTTGATCTCGTGAACAGCAGTCGCTCGTCACTTACACCCGTACTGGGTGAATTCTTAAAAAAAGAGGGTTTTTCGCTCTATGAACCGTTTGCTTCATTTAAACCGTCTGTACAAACCGGCTCTCGCGCGATCTACTCCATTTCGTCAAAAAAGCAGACAGACGTAATCGACTCCCTTTTGACCGCATTTTCAGTTTCACCGGAACAGAATCGACGTGTTGATGTGTTTACTCCGGAAAATAACGGTTTTTCCCTGTCGGTCAAGTCCGAACGATATTTCGAACGGGGAGGTCAACGCTATGTTGTTACGAGCTTTGATGGTGATCCAATAAATTATACCCTTTTTAGAATTCTTGAGACCAAAGGTTATAAAGTTGTCATTCTCGAGGCATCGGATGATTTTCGCAAGATATCTGAAAAACTGATCTCTCGCATGAAGATTAAAGGAGCTTTTGCTCAACATGTTTTGTTAAAGGATGGAGTTGCCGGATATGCCCTGCAAATGTCGGGTTTTAAACTGGAAGATGCCATGCTTCCCGGGGGAGGAGTCTTTCTGACGGATCGCGCTATGGATCGTGTTGTGAGAGATCTTTTTATCGAAAATGGATTTAACATTTACAACCGGTGAGGCCGCGTAATCCTGGAGTTTACCTGCAATAACGCTTGCACCTATTGATAAGGTCGAGCGTTTTTATTATCTAAGGGAGTGCTCATATTGGATATGAATGAAAGAAAAATCGGCGAATTGCTTATCGAGCAAAACCTGATTACCAGGGACCAGTTGCTTGAGGCACTTGATGTACAGAAATCGTTTCCTGATCAACTGGTCGGGCAGATACTGTGCAAGCTTGGCTATTTAAGTGACAGTGATCTCAGTTTTGTGCTGGACCAAAAAAACAAACGTCGTAAATTGATCGATATTCTGGCGGCAGACGGGATCATAGATCAGAAAAAAATCTCCTATGCCCGGGAAGTGTGCCTGAAGAATAACATATCACTTGAAGAAGCGCTGCTGGTGTTAAATTATGTGGACGAAGAGAGCCTTTCCAAGTCCGTTGCCAGCCAGTATGACATGCCGTATATCCAGATCAGTGACCAGAATATTGATCTTTCACTTTCACGTTACATCAGCGCCGTGTATGCCCAGAAGCGGCGAATTGTTCCAATTTCAATTATCGGCAATACTCTTGCTCTGGCAATGGCTCAACCTCTCAAGCCGAATGACATGCGCGAATTGGAAGACAGTATCGGGCTCAAAATCATTTCTTTTATAGCAACCGAGACGAGCATTTCCAAATTTATCAAGCAGCTGTACAATATTGAAACAGCAGGTTCTGTAACCGCAGGCGAGGGGAAAAATATCGATCTGGTTCCCGACAATATTCTGAATCTGCTGAGCATGTCGTCTGTTAATGATGAGCCTGATATTGAAGATGAAATCAAGAAAGTTACCGAAAAGGACAATGTAATTGTCCAACTGGTCAACCGGATTATTTATGACGCTTACAAGAATAAAGCCTCCGATATTCACATAGAGCCGCATGCGGGTAAAAAAGACGTCGTTGTCCGCACCAGGATTGATGGCCGGTGTTCACTGTATCAAAAGATTCCCTATAAATATAAGTTTGCTCTCCCCTCACGTATAAAAATAATGGGTGATCTGGATATTGCCGAACGTAGAAGACCTCAAGACGGAAAAATTGTGTTCAAAAAATTCGGACCGCTCGATATCGAACTGCGTGTTGCAACCATGCCGACGGTAGGAGGACTTGAAGATGTAGTTATCCGTATTCTTACAAGCGGCGATCCAAAAGGTTTTACCGATCTTGCCCTGACGGAACGAAATCAGCGGATTTTCAAGGAAGCGCTATCGCGCCCTCATGGGCTTATTCTGGTCGTCGGCCCGACCGGTTCAGGTAAAACAACTACCCTTCATTCAGCTCTTGCCCAGTTAAATCAGGCAGATCTCAAAATCTGGACTGCAGAGGACCCGGTTGAAATCACACAGGCCGGTATTCGTCAGGTACAGGTAAACCCGCGTATCGGTCTGACTTTTGCTGCGGTGCTTCGGTCATTTCTCCGGCTCGACCCCGACATCATAATGGTTGGTGAAATGCGCGATGTGGAAACCGCCAGTATAGCGGTTGAGGCATCACTGACCGGGCACCTGGTCTTTTCAACACTTCATACGAATTCAGCTCCGGAATCGGTTACCCGTCTGCTTGAAATGGGGCTTGATCCCTACAGTTTTTCAGATTCTCTGGTCTGCATTCTTTCGCAACGACTGGCGCGTCTCCTCTGTAAGGAGTGCAAGGCAAGCTTTTTCCCGTCAAATGCCGAATATGAGGCACTTGTTGATGAATTCGGCAGAAACGAATTTGCCAACACCGGATTGGGGCTTGCGGATGTTGTCATGTGTCGAGCGGTCGGTTGTGAACAATGCGGTCATACCGGGTATCGCGATCGCCTCGGCATCCATGAGGTGCTTGAATGTACGGATGAGTTGAAAGCCCTCATCAAGCGTCATGCCGATACTGACCATGTTCGCGAACAGGCAATCGGTGACGGAATGACTACTCTCAAGCAAGATGGCATTCTCAAGGTGTTTCAGGGCCTTACCGATATTCACGAGATACGTCGAGTCTGTGTAAATTAAGCAACAACTGTCTAAATAGGTTGTTACATCATATTTGTAAAATGATTAGTTGACATCAGACAGCCTACGCTGTTATAAGGGTGTTTCAATTGTCGCGGGGTGGAGCAGTCTGGTAGCTCGTCGGGCTCATAACCCGAAGGTC
>JBAXVG010000104.1:0-10827 GCA_037129255.1 Desulfuromonadales bacterium
AAAATCAAACCGCCGGCTGCGAGAAAACTCGGAGGCGGCGGATCATTACTACAGCCTTTTTAAAGTGCCAGATTTACTACATGTTCACGGCGCCGCTCACAGTGAGCCGGATTCATGAGCTTGCCGGAACAGATCAACCGCTTTCCTGCCGTCGTCAACAGGCAACCACGACAAATCCTTTGCCGAATTCACAATCCATTTATTCCAGAAGCACCTGCAGCTGGATAGGCCCCCTCCCGTTACCAACGCAATTCACCTGCCAATCAGCTATTCTGCTCAAATAGCATAAGATGCGAGTAGCACTTTGATTCAGTGCAAAGAGTCATAAATCCGAACTATGTCCAGCATACATTCTGATTCACTGCCAGTCATTCTGGATTATGTCAGTTGACCTCTGGGTAAACACAAATTATGATATACAAAAATAATCAACAACCAGTTCTCCGTCTATTCTGAAAGGTACTATGAATAATGGAGCACCGCTCATACTGGAAGAAGTAACAGCATCTATACCTGGTGTTATTTACCAGTTTCTGGTCGGTCCGGACGGAAGCTGGTATTTCACCTTTGTCAGCCAGGGTATTATAGACCTGTTCGAGGTTACTCCAGATGATGCCTGCGCTGATGCTGATGTGATGACTCGCTGTATAATCGATGAGGATCGTCCCAGCCATCGGGAGTCGGTCATCCAGGCAGTATCAGCACTGACACCCTGGAATCACGAGCACCGCATCCGCACCCGTAGTGGCGCTCTTAAATGGATTCGTGGTGCTGCACTGCCTCGGGAGCTTGAAGACGGCAGTGTCATCTGGAACGGAATGTTGTCCGATATTACCGAGTTGATGGATCTGAAGCATACCATTGAAGAGCAGAACAGATTACTGGAGCAACAAGTGCAGGCGCGAACGACCCAACTTTCCGAGGCGCTTGCGATCTCCATTGAAAGTGAAGCGCGCTTCAGAAATCTGGCTGAGTCTGCGCCTGTCCTGATCTGGATGTCAGGTCTCGACAAAAGGGTGAATTACGTAAACAAACAGTGGCTTGCTTTCACTGGCCGCTCTTTGGAGGAAGAGATTGGCAACGGCTGGGTAGAAGGAGTTCATCCTGAAGATATTGATCCGTGTTGTTCCACATATCGGGATTCATTTGACCAGAGAATCCCGTTCTCAATGGAGTACCGCTTACGGCATAATGACGGCACATATCGATGGATCCTTGACAACGGCGTCCCTCGTTTTTCAAATGATTTTATTTTCATGGGGTTTATCGGATCCTGCATCGACATAACTCTTATCAAGGAAATCCAGGAGCAGCACCGTGAACATGCCCGTTATCTGAATGAATCCATTGAAAAGGAACGCATAAGGATAGCCCGTGACCTCCACGATTCAATTGGGCAGTCTCTAACGCTGCTTTCTTTTGACACCATACGGGTCAAGCAGGAAACAGACGGATATGGAAGCGGGCTGCACGGACTCCTTGATGGAATGTTAAAGAGCATCCAGAATATGGTTACAGCTCTTCAGGAAATCTGCACAAACCTGCGGCCAGCGCTGCTTGATGATCTTGGCCTGGAGGCTGCTGTAGACTGGGTTGGCGATGATTTTACCCGGCGCACCGGAATACCATGTACTGTCAGTTGGGATGGCGAGCCGTGCAGGAATCCGCACTGTACTACAGATATCTTCAGGGTTATTCAGGAGGCTCTTGCCAACATCGCCAAATACTCTGGGGCAACGGATGTACAGATACATTTTACCGGTTCCGGCAGCAACTACCTCCTGGAAATACATGATAACGGCTGCGGTTTTAACGTTGACTCCATCCCTAAAGGGAGCGGCTTTGGCATAATCAGCATGCGTGAGCGGGCTGAATCACTTGGAGCTGCCTTTAACCTGAAAAGCACGCTCGAAAAGGGAACCGTCATTACTATTAATATACCCTGTGGGACAAAGGAGTCGTGCCGTGCAGATACTTATTGTTGACGACCATCCATTTATCCGCAAAGGGCTGATTCATGTGCTGCAGTACGAACTTGCCAATGAAGTCGTCCGGATTGATGAGGCAGGCAGCCATTCCGAGGCTCTTTCGTGTTTATCGGCCGCCAGTTATGACCTGATATTGCTGGATGTCTCACTTGAAGGCAGGAACGGTCTCGACCTCCTCATGTGGATACGAAAAGAACGGCCTCATACTCCGGTGCTGGTCATAAGCATGCATCCGGAGGACCAGTATGCACTTCGGGCCATCAGGCTCGGCGCCGCCGGATATCTTTCCAAACAGTCGGCCCCTGCTGAGCTGATGACTGCTATTACCGGCATCCGTACACACGGAAGGTATATCAGCCATCGCCTCTCCCTGCTGATGGCTGAGGATCTCGGCCGAACGGGTCATGGAACCGTTTTGCATGAACATCTGTCAAACCGCGAAATGGAAATAGGCGGCATGATCGCCCGAGGCGAATCGCCTGCTGAAATAGCAGAGGCCTTAAACCTTAGTGTCAAGACGGTAAATACCTATCGGACCCGCCTTCTTAACAAGCTTGCTGTTCGCAACAACGTCGGCCTTACCTCGTACTTTATCCACAACAACCTCATACCCTGATTCCTTTTGTAGGTAATTCACCTACACCGCTGCGCAGCAAAACTCCTACAGCATAATCATCTATGCTCCGACTTACAAAAAACATCAAAATCTATACTCTTACATCATGTACAGACGTGTTTTCCCGCTTGTACCAATTGATGTATCAGCAGGAGAATTTTGCATGCAATTCTTCATAATTGATGACAATCCTCACATCCGTACCGAATTACGCAGGATTCTTGAGAAACAATGTGTGTCTGAACCGGATCAAATCGAGGAGACGGGCGATGCAGTTACCGCTCTGCAGCTGGTCTTTTCTACTGATTATGATCTGGTACTTCTTGATCTGTCACTGGGTGAGCAGAACGGATTGAAAGTGCTCAGGCAAATCCGGGAAGAGCGGCCTGAGCAGCAGGTATTGGTTGTCAGCATGCATCCCCGTGAGATCTATGAGCCAATCTGTATAAAGATGGGGGCGGCAGGGTATCTTGAAAAGCACCGGGCCATGCTTGAACTTCCGGGCATGGTTGCGAACATTGTTGCAAAGGGTTCCAAGCAGAAGTTTACACGTGGCTATACGGCACCATCGACAAACCGGAAGCAGATACAAAAATAAATGGAGGAAAATAACAAATGCTTTCAAACATCAAACTCGGACCAAAACTTATCGGCAGCTTTCTGACAGTAGCGTTAATTGCGCTGGTAATAGGTGTCTTCGGCTATTTCCAAATCCATAAAATCAATAATGCCGATATTTTTCTCTATGAAAAGTGCACAATTCCTATCGGACAAATGGCCGAAATTGAATCAAGCTTTGAACGCATGGCAGCAGACACCGGCTATATGATAAGGGATAAGCAGATTGAACACATAAAGTCCATTGATGAGACTATTAAAGAGACGGAGGCCCCACTCAAAGAATACAAAAAAACCTTGATTGATGCTGAAGATGAAAAATATTACAACCAGCTTCTGGCACAGTGGGCGGCCTGGATAAAGTATGTAGAGCAGTTGAAGAGCCTGGCCCAGGCAGCCAGGTTTGATGAAATGCTGTCATTGCAGGAGAAAGAAGGGAACAAGCTACGCAAGGAAACGCGTACGTTAATTAATACGATGGTAGACCTCAACCTCAAGGCCGCCAAGGAAGCCTCGGATAAGAACACTGTCACTTCCGGCAGAGCCGGTTTACTGATGATAGGTACCGCTATTCTCGGTTCCATTCTGGCGTTTGTGCTTGGACTGATTCTTTCGCGTTCGATAGGTCTGCCGCTCAACACTCTGGCAGGTCAGGCGCGCCAGGTTGCCGATGGCGACCTGCGGGTGAACATCACTCATCGTTCCGGCGACGAAGTGGGTGAATTGAGCGAAGCATGCCGCATCATGGTCGAAAGTCTCCGTTCCACCATCAGCAAGGTTTCTGATACTTCCAACCAGGTTGCTGCGGCTTCTAACCAGTTACATTCAACTGCAGAGCATATTGCCACAGGAGCGGAAGAGGTTGCCGCGCAGGCTGGTTCGGTCGCCACTGCCAGTGAGGAAATGTCCGCCACATCCGGTGATATTGCTCAAAACTGCCAGATGGCTGCAGAAGGTGCGCAGAGGGCATCGCAATCGGCCAGTGCTGGAGCGGAGGTTGTTGAGCGAACCGTAGTAGTCATGGGAGAGATTGCTCAGAAAGTTCAGGAAACCGCTAAGACGGTGGCAGGCCTGGGGGCACGTTCCGACCAGATCGGTGCCATTATCGGCACAATCGAGGATATTGCTGACCAGACCAACCTGCTGGCGCTCAACGCCGCCATTGAGGCAGCCCGCGCCGGCGAACAGGGAAGAGGATTCGCAGTTGTTGCCGATGAAGTCCGTGCACTTGCCGAGCGTACCACACGTGCAACCCGCGAGATCGGCGAAATGATTAAGGCGATTCAATATGAAACGAAGAATGCTGTAACAGCAATGGAACTGGGCGTTCGCCAGGTGGAGGCAGGCACAGAAGAAGCGGAAAAGTCAGGACAGGCTCTTCAGGAAATTCTTCAACAGGTCAACGACGTTGCCATGCAGATCAATCAGGTAGCCACCGCCGCCGAAGAGCAGACCGCAACAACCAGTGAAATATCAAGCAACATGATGCAGATAACCGAGGTTGTGCAGCAGACATCGCGTGGCGCTCATGAATCGGCTACTGCAGCGGCACAGTTGAACGGCAATGCCGAGGAGTTGCAGCGACTGGTACATCAGTTCAAATTATAGCAATAGATACAAATTAAGAATAGGAGCACTGCCATGGCACACATTCTGGTAATAGACGATGAAGCTGATATGCGTTTTATTCTTACGCAAACACTCACGACCGACGGGTATACGGTTGATAGTGCCGAGAACGGCAAAACCGCAATGAAACTGGTTGAGCTTAACAGCTATGACCTGATCATCACAGACATCATCATGCCGGAAATGGATGGAGTCGAGGTCATTTTAGAAGTTTCAAAAAAATTACCACAGCCACGGATCATCGCCATGACCGGCGGATCAGACAGGTTGAACAGGGATATGCTTATCAACCTTGCTCACCGTCTGCGTGCCCACAGGGTGGTTTCCAAACCGCTCGACCTGAAGGCGCTGAGGACTGCCGTTACTGAATTGATGACGAACTGAACCAGCCAAAACCGTATTCACTGTCCAGAAAAAACAGATTGCGCAAGCGGGCGGTGCGTTGTAGGTTGAGAACATGAATACTGCATCCGTTAAACACCCACTCGGGATTCGACTTTCAATTGTACTGACTCTGCTGATAGTCCTTGTCATGGCCGTATTCATCAGGTTATTGACGGTTGACATCAAAAACCGGTTTGAACAGCACGCCGAACAGGAGCTTTCGCAGCAGGCAGCGTTGCTGGTCAATTACATATCATCGTATCACGCCTCTCTGGCCGACAATGCCGCCAGACTGACCTCCGTATTCCGCTCCTCTTTTCCCGGCCCATTTTCACGGGATGTTTCCCGCACCATCGCCATCGCAGGCAGGCAGGCCCCCATTCTCAGAAGCGGATCGACCACACTCAATCTGAGCAGAGATATCGTGGACCGGTTCACGCAGGTCACTACAGCGGCCTGTACCGTTTTTGTACGCTCCGGCGACGACTTTATCCGCATAGCAACCTCGCTGAAAACGGAAGATGGCAACCGGGCGCTCGGCACTGTTATGGAGAGGACGCACCCTGCGTATCCCGGGCTGCTCAAGGGCTCGGAATATGTCGGCAAGGCCACACTGTTCGGCAGAGATTACATGACAGAATACCTGCCGGTTAAAGATTCTGCCGGCACTGTCATTGCCGTACTGTTTATAGGACTTGACTTCACCGAAAGCATGAAGGCTCTGAAAGAAAAAATCCGCTCTACGAAAATTGCCCATTCCGGATATTTCTTTGCTATTGATGCTCAGGAAGGCAAAGAGGCCGGAATATTGCGGATTCATCCTGCCTTGGAGGGGCGGCAGGCAGCGGATTTCAGAGACCCTGATAATGGTCGGGAATTTGTCAGGGAAATCCTCAGCAAAAAAACAGGATTCATCCGCTATCACTGGATGAATCAGGGTACAGGCGAACGATCTCCGGTCGAAAAGATCGCGGCGTTCCGGCACATTCAGGAGTGGAACTGGATCATCTGCGCCTCCGCTTCACTCAATGACCTCAAAGTTGAGGTGCAATCTGTAGGTAACTCCATGATCAGGACAATCCTGCTGGCGGTGGCGATCCTGGTGATGTCGTACTTATTTGTCATCAGGCACTGGGTTACCAGACCTCTGGCCGTTTTCACCCGGCAGATCAGGGAGGTGGCGGAACAGGATTCAAACAGCAGACTGCGTCTGGACTCTAAACGGGGAGATGAGTTGGGTTTGCTGGCTGATTCGTTCAATTCGCTGCTGAACGAGCTGCAGCATCGGGAACAGCAGCTGCAAAAAAATAACGACGAAATCCGGCTGATCAACGAAACGCTGGAAGTTCAGGTTGCGCAGCGGGTAGAAGAGTTGGTGAGAAGCGAACTCCGTTTCAGCTCGTTTGTCGAAAATGCCAATGACGTCCTGTTTATCATGACACCGGATGGTGTGTTTTCATATGTCTCGCCCCAATGGCAACAGGAGTTTGGACATGAGCTGAACGAAGTGATCGGCCAATCATTTGAATCCTTTGTTCATCCTGATGACGTAGATCGTTTCGCAGACTTTTTGCAGCAGGTTCTGACATCTGATAAAAAACATGGCGGGATCGAATATCGTGTGCGATGCATGGACGGTAACTATCTCTGGTACACAGCCAATGCGTCTCCGGTAATCGACTCCTATAGCGGAGAAATCAGCCTTTTCGGGATTGGCCGAAACATCTCCGAACGGAAAAAGAGAGATCTGGCTTTGCAGACGAGTGAAAAGAAATATCGTTCAATTATTGATTCCTTTGACGGCCTTATGTACATCTGTTCCAAAGAGTACCGGATAGAATTCATGAACAGGAATCTGATTGAACGGACCGGGTGGGATGCTACCGGAGAATCCTGTTTCAAGGCGCTGCATGGTCTCAACTCCATCTGTTCATGGTGTGTAAACGAACAGGTTTTTGAAGGTAAAACCGTGCATTGGGACACCAGGAGTCCGAAGGATGACAGATGGTACGAGATTCATAACACACCTGTCTACAATGCTGATGGCACTGTTTCCAAACAGGCGATAATTACCGATATCACTGAACGGAAATTGGCGGAGGAGGAATTGCGACGGTCCAAAGCAGACGCCGAGGCTGCCAAAGAGCAACTGTCACTGTCTGCCAAAGCCGGTGGCGTTGCCTTTTGGGAATATGACGTCATTACTGACAAACTGCATTGGGACGATCAGATGTATCTCCTCTACGGAGTCCGGCCTGATACCTTTACAAATATATTTGAGTCTTGGACGGCGTTGTTGCACCCGGATGATGTGTTGCGTGTTTACGAGGAAGTCCGGATGGCATTGAGCGGTGAAAAAGAGTTTGAATCTGATTTCCGGGTGATCTGGCCTGATTATTCTATGCACAATATATTTGCCGCCGGTAAAGTGCAGCGGGATACTGCCGGTCAACCGCTACGCATGATCGGTGCGAACTGGGATATAACCAGAACAAAAATGGCAGAAGAAGAGATCAAGTCATTTTCCCGAAGGCTGAAAGCAAAAAACAGCGAACTGAAAGAGGCCTATTCTTTAGCAATCAAAGCCAACACTGCAAAGAGCCAGTTCCTGTCCAACATGAGCCATGAAATACGTACACCTCTGAACGCCATCATCGGCTTTTCAACCCTTATGCTGAAGAGTACGCTGCCTCCCGACGAACATGATTTTATCAAGAAGATCAACACAGCCGGAGAAACACTACTGAACATCATTAACGACATCCTTGATTATTCCAAGATTGAAGCGGGACAGCTTGTGATTGAGGAGACCGCGTTCATGCTTGATACCAAGCTTGCCAATGTGATCGATATGGTGCAGCACAAGTCTGCGGATAAAGGTTTGAATCTGCTGGTAAGGCGTTCGCCGGACGTCGCATCCTGCCTGATAGGTGACCCGCTCCGGCTTGGCCAGATTGTCGTCAACCTGCTCAGCAATGCCGTCAAATTCACTGAACGCGGTGAGGTTATGCTGGAAACCAAGCTGCTGAAGCAAGCGGATGCCAGGCAGCAGATCAAATTCACCATTCGCGATACCGGCATTGGCATCTCACCTGAACAGATCAACAAACTATTCCAGCCTTTTACCCAGGCGGATGAAAGCACAACCCGCCGCTTTGGCGGCACCGGATTGGGACTCTCCATTTGCAAACAGCTGGTAGAACTGATGGGAGGCGAAATCTGGTGCGAAAGCACACCAGGCTTGGGGAGCACTTTCAGCTTCACCGCCTGGTTCGGCCTCTGCCAGGAAAGTGACCTGGCACAGTGCATCTCTCATTGTAATCTGAACAATGAAGATACCCGACACTCCTACGATTTTTCCACGTATCATATTCTTTTGGTGGAAGATAACGAGATCAATCAGCAACTGGCGACTGAACTGCTGAAAGACACCGGAGTTGGTGTAACTGTGGCTTCAAACGGCGCGGAAGCGGTGGCAGCGGTTACTGAGGGGAATAATACCTTTGATATGATCTTGATGGATATTCAAATGCCGGTGATGGATGGTTATGAAGCTACCCGGTTGATCAGGGCTGACAGCCGCTTTACCGCCCTGCCGATCATCGCCATGACAGCCCACGCCATGCTGGAAGAACAGCAGAAGGTCCTGACGTCCGGCATGGACGCCCACATACCCAAGCCGATTGATGTCCGGGCTCTGCTGCGGGTTATGCGTCTTTTTCTTGGTGTGCAAACAGTGGACATGCCACTTTCGAAAACACACGACGAAAGCGATGGCGGTGCTGCGGAAATTCCCGTTATTGCCGGGTTTGATGTTGCTGCTGCATTGGATCGGCTTGACGGCAATGAGAAGCTGTTTCGCTGGCTGCTCCGTTCGTTTGTCGAGAATAAAGCGGATGCGGTGAAGATAATTGAAGAGGCGCTGAGTAGCGGAGACACCACGTTGGCGGCACGCCATGCCCATACACTCAAAAGCAGTGCCGGAAGCATTGGCGCAGTGGAGCTGGAGTCGCTGGCGCAGAACCTTGAAAACGCCATTGAGCTTGAAGAATCAGCGGAGATTGTCTCCGTCGCACTCAGGCAATTTGCAATCGAGATGGAGCGGGTGGTTGCATTTCTGGCGGACACTCTGCCGCCTGCCGCACCAGGCAGCGATAATTCACTCTCCCCTGGCTCGGTTGACGGAGCGGCTGTGACTCCGGTACTGCAGCAACTGCTCCTCTGCATTCAAGGGAGTGATTGTATCGTGGAGCAGTATCTTGACGATCATCAAAATGAGCTGAAGAGCCTGCCAAAACAGGATATGGACATGCTCGGGAAACATCTGAAGAATTTTGATTTTACCGCCGCCCAGGAGGCATTGCTGGCACTGGCAGAGAAACACGGGATTGTACTTGAATCGAGGACACCATGACAACGCCGTCATATCCCGCAACAATTCTGATTGTTGACGACGAACCACAGAATATCAGCCTGCTCAACGCTGCACTGTCGATTGACAATTACGCAATTAAGGCTGCAATCAGCGGAAAAAAGGCCATCGACATCTGCCTCTCCGTGCCGGTCGATCTCATCCTACTTGATGTGATGATGCCTGAGATGGACGGTTTTGAGACATGCCGGCGCCTTAAGGAAAACCCGCTGACCAGTGCTGTTCCGGTGATATTTGTAACCGCCAAGGGGGAGGCCAATAACGAGTCGCTCGGCTTTACCTGTGGTGCCGTTGACTATATCAATAAGCCGATTAATTCATCCACCGTTCGGGCTCGAGTCAGGACGCATGTTGCCCTCTACACCCAGAACCGTACCCTTGAGAAGCTTGTCCGGCAACGCACTGCCGAGTTGAACAGTTCCCGTATTGAAATCCTCCATCGGCTTGGTATCGCCGGTGAATTCCGGGATAACGAGACCGCTCTGCACGTCGGCAGGGTGTGCCATTATTCCCGCATAATTGCCAATGCAACAGGTCTCCCGGAAAGCGAAGCGGAACTGCTCTACAATGCTGCAGCTCTGCATGATACGGGTAAAATCGGCATTCCGGACCATATTCTTTTCAAAGCGGGAAAACTTGATGATGAGGAATGGAAGATCATGCGGACACACTGCGAGATCGGACACAAGATAATAGGCACCAGTAATAACAATCTGCTGAAGGCAGCAGCAACGGTTGCTCTGACTCATCATGAACGTTGGGATGGCGGTGGCTATCCGCATGGCCTGAAGGGGATTGACATCCCGCTGTTTGGTAGAATTGTAGCTATTGTAGATGTTTTTGACGCGCTGACCAGCACTCGACCCTACAAAAAACCGTGGTCAATAGATGAAGCGGTTGCGGAAGTAAGGCGCTGCCGAGGAGGGCATTTCGACCCGCTTGTTGTAGATGCGTTTTTGTCGAGACTGCCGGAGTTGACCGCAGTACAGCAGCAGATGGCAGATACCGCCCCTGCAGTCTGAAACGTGACATCAAGATAGAAAGGGAGACTGGCGAACAAGGAGGAAGATCCGTTAGGCATTATTTTTACTGTTTTCCAAGGCCAATCGTTTCGGCGACAATCCTGCTCAGCTCAACACTTCGATACGGTTTTTGAAGAA
>JBAXVG010000105.1:0-10729 GCA_037129255.1 Desulfuromonadales bacterium
CCAGCGCTTTCCATTAAACATCCCGGTCTTTCATGGAACTTTTGACACTATCTCCCTTGAAGATGTCGTTAATGAGATGCCCAATAAATGAGCCTGTTACTGCTTGGGCGGCGATAAGGCTGTAATCGTACCGCTTACCGACTTGCTCTTTGGCGGTCTGCACGATTTTTTGAGCAATTTCGCTGGTCAAATGTACCGGTTTTCTAAAAAATATAAGGCAGTGCTCATCATTGAAATATTCATCCAGCGAGGCGCAACCAACCCGATTTTTTGATGCGGACGCCTCCACACACTCATTTGCCCCGGTTACTACCAAGGCATGTGAGACCTTGATGTCGCTCATTCGATCCCACCTGGTAAACCAGGCAATACCTTTGGAAACCGGACTGGTAACATTGTAGGAAAAACCGATGCTCCCAATCGTGTAATTCTTGTTAAACTCCGGGGCTACTATCTTGTAATCAGCCAACATGGAGATTCTCCTTTCTTGCCGCAAACGGCTTTTTCGCGATTTCTTTGCTCCCTTCCAACTGTGGATGCTGGGTTTTGCTGTAGGTTGCCACCGCTTTAGCCACCTTTTTGACCACATCGGCCAGCGGTGCTTTCAGGCCATTTGCCGAGTTCAGCTCTTTCAACAGAAAATAGGTCAAGGCACCGTTCGGCCTGTTGTTGAAAAGCGCGTCTTCGGAGGTTTCATCCGACTTGCAGCCGGAAATGAGCGCCACATTGAGTGCCTTGACGGCGCTGCTCATCGTAGTGGTCTGAATCTTTGACGGGTTCCTGACCTGCAGTTCCCTGGCGGTCTGCAGCCTCCAGTTGATATCCTCCGGCGGCATGATGGTCTTGTGATAATGATCCGGTTTCAGTTGCGGAAATTCCCTGGTCAAATCACCCGAATGGCACGAATCCGAAATCCAGATAAACTCCACCCCTTCAGGTACCGTGGCGAATATCTTGTAGAACTCCTTGTCCCTGATGGCGTGCTCATCGCTCCAGTCGAAATCAACCGGACAGATCACCTCATCCAGTTTGTCCACCTCGGCTGCCGGGTTCCTGGTGGGCATCTGCGCGCCATGACCGCTGTAGTGGAACAGCAGGCGATCACCGGGACGTGCGCCGTTAACCAGCAGATTCAAACGCTCGACAATGGCCGCCTTTGTTGCCCTGCCATCGGTGAGCAGCCGGATGCTGTTCATCGCAAAGCCGCATGTCTCCTTCAGGAAATTGGCCATGTCGGTAATATCGTTGACACAACCGTACAGGGAATTACCGGGGTACTTGTTGATGCCTACCAGTAATACTCGATCCATTTTTTCTCCTTTCGTCAGGTTACCTTTGTCATTACAAATGACCAAGGTCGTTATGAAACATTATTGGTAAGTACTCAGGTACTACGTGTAATATGGCATGTCATCCCCGAGTGATTCTATCGAGGATCTGTCTTTTAGGCGCTTACAACTTCAGTCTCTACATTTTGTGAGTAAAGGTGAGAACAGCGAATCCATGAAAGGAAGTATTTACATGGATGGACAGGATGGACAGGATGAAAGACCTTAATTTTTTTGTTTATCCTGTTCATCCTGTCCATCCATGTCAAAAAAATTTCCTTGTTTTTTGGGGTTCCGTCTTGTCCAGCTTAGACTTTTAGAATCTGGATTCCGGCTAAAACCCTGCCGGAATGACAATTATTTGTACAGTCCTGTCGCGTATAAACGGCACAAAAAAACGCCGCTTCTCCGGCCAGACTGAACCGGAAAAACGGCGCTTGTGAATGTTGAAAAAACGGCCTCCAAAAATGACGCTAGAAGCCCTGTAGAGAACTACTCCCCCCCCCCCCGTTATCCGGAAGAGTGCGGCGCACACGGCTGAAATATGTGCGTTGTGTGGAGGTGCGAGAGTTACCGGAGATCATTGCAGGCACCTCAGTTACGGGGAATGATGGAGAATGAAAAAACGTATACCGCAACGGAAAGTGAGTTGTCAAGAATTCTAATGTTGCAGTTTAGCGGGATATTTTAATGAACTGGGTGGTGAGAAAATACAAGGTACAGCCTGTTCCGGATGGGGAATGCGTAACGAGAAGAAATTCTGAAAAATGATATCACTAACTCCATAATGCGTCGCATTATGGAATTTACCACACGATTTTTTAAACCAGGCCCTGCCGACTCAGGAGTAAATAATCTGTTTGATCTTATCGAGAAGTATTGGAGTCATTTCCAGCCACAAAAGAACTTCGTCCGGATCAGCGCTAAAAAAATCTTCATAATCACTTTCATTACGCGTGTCGAATAGTGAATTATATAGCCCTGCGAATTCTTTTGGAAATTGGCCTGTTCGCACAAAGTGGGTACTGAATAGCCCCCTGACGCCGGTATGTTTTGAGGATTGAAGACCTTTGGTCAGCAAAAGAGCGCTGATAGCATAAAAACAAGCATAATACAGACGGTTTACGGTGGCGTTCCACCTCTCTGCCGCAGCCATGATTCGTGCTTCTTCCAGTGTCTCATCAGCACGGATCAGGCGATGCGCAATAATTTCTGAGTTTGTCCCGTTCATAAACGTATCCCTTCCAACGTTACTCTTCTGTGGAATGGGGTATGAGAGAGGCGACTCCACTCGTCACGGGTATGGATGATTACGCTGATAACCTGGCCGGTCTGCCATTCCAGCTCATACAGGATACGTCTTAATTCCTGTTTTTTCTGGCGGGTTACCTCGTCCAGCAAAAGCAAAATATCCCAGTCTGATTCAGCCGTGGCCTCTCCCCGTGCCCTTGAACCGTAGAGCAATGCTTCGTACGAAGGCGCAATGGAGTCAAGGACATGCGTGATTTGATTTGTCAGTTCTGCAGGAGTCACTGGCGTATCCTTGTGGAGTGATTGTATTGAAAAATAGCATGATGGATGAAATTTGGCAAAGAGGAATCTTGAACAAGAAGTAGCATTCTTAATGATGGATTAATCAGGGATTTAGAGTCATATTCCAATTCAAGCCAATCCCGGTTGCAACTACAGGCTCGCATAAACCAAAAAACGGCGGTTTAACATGTTCAAATACTTTTTATAGGATAAATCAAGTGCGTGCCAGTAACCTGCCGACAGCATGTACAACTTCATCAACGGATATCTCCTGCAGGCACCGGGCGCCAATAGGGCAGGGGGGCGTTGTGCCGAACCTGGTACAGGGAGAACAGGAAAGATTGTGATTCAGCACGATATGCATCTCACCCCTGGGCGCCCATTTTGCCGCAATTCCGGGACCGAACAGTGACACGGTCGGTACATTCAGCCCGACCGCCAGATGCAGCACCCCTGAATCCCCACTGATAACCAGACGGGAACGGGCAATCACAGCGGCAGTTTCGATCAAAGAAGTCAATCCGGCAAGATTCAGCCCAAGCCCACCGGCAACAATCTCCTCCCCTTTTTTCCGCTCCTCACCACCACCAACCACAACAACGCTGTAGCCCGAAACCGCCAGTTGTTCCGCCACCTGTCTGAATCTCTCCGTTCCCCATCTCCGTTCCGGAATGCTGGCACCGGCAAAAATGGTTATGAACGGTTTGGTTTTGAGCTCATCCAATAAACCTTCAACCGTTGCCACGGCATCAGACGGCAGTGTCAAAAAGCGTTCAGGGATGTGCGAAGGTTTGATTTCAAGCGGTTCATGCAGGTTGAGGAAACTATCAGCTTCATAATCGTCGTGTGAATAGGGCACCGGATTGGAAAAAAGGCGAGCACGCTCGTTAGTGGCATAGCCGATCAGCAGCGGCGCCCGGGTCAGTCGCGCTATCACCGCAGACAGCCTGTGCCACTGTTCCGTGTCGATGACCACATCGTACCTGCCTCGCAGGGCTGCGAAAAGATCAGCCGGACGGTCGTACTGCAAAACATGATCGCATTCGGTACAGAGTTCGAAGACGGCGCTGTTGCGCCGTTCGGCAAGGAGAGTGATTGTGGCGGAAGAGTATTTTTTCCTGATCGCCAGAATAACCGGAATCAGCAGTACCGCATCGCCGATACCGCCGGGACGGATGATAAGAATAGAACTGATCGTGCCGGAAATGCCTTGATGTGCTGGACGAGGCATTAGTGAGACTGCCAGTCGCCCGAAAACTGCGTCAAACATCTTCATCAGCCTGATATTCATCGTGACACACCGTTCAACGTGCATTCTTCCCGGCCTGACAACAGACGCTCAACGACCTCCACACCCTGCATGAAGGAGTGATCCATATTGCCGATCTCATATTTCCAGGCACCGAAGCGGCCGCGTGAATAGATATGCCTTGATTCCAGATACGATTGAATGGCTGCAAGCGCCTTGTCGCGTCCCAAAGTCGGCACCGGATATGAATACGGGATGTCGATCAGGTAGCGGCTTGCAATTCGCTTCGTATGCCCCTCATCCATCATGCCGTTGTTGATCAATCCCTGGATGGTATCGTCAATGATAGTTGCTCTGTCTTCCGGTTTATATGGAGAATAGGTGGTCTCGCACATCAGGGATGAATACCGGTCCGTATCGCCGTCCGGCACGTTGAAGGGGGAATAGTTGTGAAAGTTCGTCACCCGGTAAAACGGCGACGTGTTCTCGGGGAAATACATCCAGCATCTGGTGTCCTTCCGGCGTTCACAAAGCCCCAGCCCCACGATCAGGCCGCTGTTGTGAACGAGGTCATCAACATGGGAGACCAGATTGTCGGGAAACGGCCGGCATGCGCCGATAAACAGGTCCAGCGGTGAAGTATTTATCAGAACGTCATAGCGCTCCGCTTTGCCGTTGGAAAAGGAGACCTGCTTCCGCTCCGGATCAATGGATGACATCTCATGATCCAGATGAATCCTGTCTCTGAACGACGCGGCAATCCCTTCGTATATCGCTCCGGTACCGCCCTTTTTCGGAAATGTGAAAGTATTATTCGGCCCCCAGCTCAGATCGTCATGCCGCCCGGCAATATTCCGCTCGATACGGGCCAGATCGACCACGCTCACCCGCTCGGCAATCCAGCTCTTGCTCATGCTCTCCAGCGGCACGCCCCACACCTTGCGGTTGTAGGGTTCCATGAAATATCTGACGATACCGCGACCGAAGACAGTATCCATCCATTCTCTGAAATTTGTCGTTTTGTCGGGAGAACCTGACAAATCCCGCAGACCCGCGACACATTCACGGAGCGCATCGTCCGGGAGATATCTGACATTGTTCTGAAAGGGATACGGCACCCATGTCTGCAGGATACGAATCCAGCTCTCCCGCTGATGCTCGTAGTACGAAGCTCCCAGGGCTTCTGCAACGGCCTTGTCAAAGTATTCGTAGTGAGAGAAAAGAACATGTCCGCCAATATCCCAGGTAAACCCTTTGTCATCTTGAAAAGAAGCGGAGAGACCACCGACATGGTTATTGCGTTCATACAGCTGCCAGTCGGAATAGCCACGTTTGCTGAGATGAGAGGCAGCGCCCAGACCGCAGGGGCCGGCGCCGATGATGAGTATTTTCATAGCCGATATGTCTCCGATAATCATAACAAATGCTCCGGACTGCCAACACATCCGGACAAGCCGATCCAACTCGCATTCTTACAAAAATACCTTGACTTGAACAAAGGTTTCAGGCTATTAAATCAACCCTTGCATGGTGGCTATGGTGAAGCGGTTAACACTTACGACTGTGACTCGTACATACGTGGGTTCAATTCCCACTAGCCACCCCAAAAAATTATCAACTACTTCAGGTAGTTATCAACTCATATCCCTTGGCTTTGACACATGCTTTGACCAACTGCTAAAGAATACCCTGATTTCCAGTTACGTGGTGTCAAGACGAATTATCCGTTGCAGTGTTTGGCAGTAAAAAGTTTTCAGATTATCGAATCCTCTCCAGCTTTAATCTCTTCTCGAACCGACTCCAGCAGTTCTGCACATATTACAACCAATTCTTGCCGAAGAGCATCAGCCTCGGATGCAAGCACAATATCCACTGATTCGACAAAGATTTTGAATTTGGTAACAACGCTTTCAAACTGTTCAATAGTACAATTCATCTGGTATTGCCCCTCCTGGATAAAAGTATTCATCATCTGTCCGGTATCAGCGCACCTTCTCTGAATCGCCAGGGTAACTCTGACTGCGATTTCATATTGGCATATTACCACGCGTTAGATAGCAGACCCCACCGAACATCTTTTTCTTTTCGATGTTCAGCCACGGTGCAATCAAGCCATCAATGCGTTTTTCAATAGATTTGTCATAAGACATCGTTGTTGTAAACCTCAATGGACAAACAGTGCCCCACTGATTTTCGAGAAACCGGTCTGCAGAACGCTAGGGAGGCGTGGGTGTTATCGCGTTCTCTGCCGATTGTGGTTCGGGTGGCGGCTTAACCTCGTCACAATACCGCTTGGGATCACTTCCGGAGATAAAGTATTCGTCGTGCTTCTCCGGCCAGTTATCAGGGGCAAGACAGTCGCCTGTCGAATCGATGCCGATACTGACCACGCTATCCGGGCGCACAAAATCGGTCACCGCTCTGCCGGCCATGGCTTGACGCATAAACGTACCCCATATCGGGGCAGCCACTGCACCACCGGTAAACCCTTTGCCGCCCGGTTTAGGTTTGTCATAGCCGACCCAGATCCCGGTGACCATCTGCGGTGTGTAGCCTACGAACCAGGCATCGCGGTAATCATTGGTTGTGCCGGTCTTACCGGCGGCCGGGTGTTCCATGGCAAACTTTTTCAAGTTCCTGGCTGTTCCGGATATCAGGACATCCTTGAGCATCTGTGTTGTAATGTATGCAGCTGCCGGAGAAAGTGCCGGTGTCAGGATTGGCGGATTCTCAGACCACACTCGCCGGTTGGTGTCGTAGATTTTTATGATGCTGCGCGGTTCCGGACGGGATCCGCCATTTGCAAAAGGAGCGTAGGCTATTGCCAGCTCAACCGGTGTAACCTCGTCGGTTCCTAATGCCAATGAAAGATCGCGGCCACGCAGGCTCAAACCCAGCTTGAGCGCCTGGTCAGCAAAGGAATTCATACCAATCTGCTCCAGCAGCTTGACAGCCACAATATTATTGGAACTTGCCAGCGCTTGTCTCAGGCTCATGTTACCATGGGATTTCCCGTCGTAATTATGGGGGACCCAATGTTCGCCATTACCACGGTCATAGCTTACCGGTGTGTCGTTCCAAATGCTGGCGGCGGTGATCCCCTGTTCCAGAGCCGTAGCGTAAATCAGCGGCTTGATGCTCGATCCCGGCTGACGCCGGGCAAGAAAAACACGGTTAAAGGGGGTCTTGCCGCTTTCAACACCTCCCACTATCGCCAGCAGATCACCATTTTGGGGGTCAAGACAGACCAGAGCTCCCTGCAGTTGTGGAGAAACTCTTTTTACACCATCTTGCAAGGTTTTTTCTGCCAGTTTCTGCAGAGCAAGATCCATGGCGGTCGTAACCTCCAGCCCGCCTTGATCAACGATCGTCTTGCCGAGACGCTCAAGCAGCGTAGCCCGGATGTGAGACAGATAGGAGGGGGCCTGACTGGGAGGTGTGATGACCGGCGGTTTGTTTCGCAGCTCAGCCTGACGACGTGTTTCAATCATCCCCAACGCAACCATGCGCTTGAGTACCACATCCCGTCTCATGCCAACATCAACCGATTTGCCAAGAGGGTTGTATCGTCCGGGGTTTTTCTGCACACCGGCCAACAGTGAGCATTCTGCGTCAGTCAGCTCTTCAGGGTTCTTGTCAAAGTAAAGCCGGGCTGCCTGGGCAATCCCCCAAGCGCCGTTACCATAGTAGATTTCGTTGAAATACATTTCGAGAATCTGCTTTTTTGAGTATTTTTGTTCAAACTCCAGCGCCAGTATCCCTTCCTTGACCTTGCGGTCGATACTCTTCTCTCCGGTAAGGAACATGTTCTTTATCAGTTGCTGGGTAATGGTCGAACCACCTTCGGCAAGCCGTCCTTTTACCACATCTTTGTAAACCGCCCGTGCAATACCGAGTACATCAATACCACCATGTTCATAAAATCGTGAGTCTTCAACTGCCACCACCGCTTTTTGGAGAAATTGGGGAATTCGTTCTATAGGAACCCAATAGCGCTGCTCCGGAAGGACACGGCCAACAAAGCTCCCCTTGTTGTCGAAAACCTTGATAGAGCTATAGCCTGCCGGCAGGGCGGGATAGGCGGCAAATGCCTCAAGGGCATGTGCCGGGTCCAATGGCGCAAAAATCGATAGCAGGGTTATTACGAGAATACAAAACAGGTGGTTGCGAATTAGTGAAGCGGCTTTGTCTCTTGCCCATGCATTGATATTGATTTCCAAATGCTTATCCCACTTCGGCGTATTCCCGCACTCTGAACTCGACCCCCAGAGACAGGGCCAGCTTGCGACAGGCTTCAATATCAACCGACGGTACGGTCACGGCGCTGGCTACCACATCGGGAATGTATTTCTTTGCCCGTGTAATGAAATCACATACGCCGGTAAAACCAGCTTTTCCAAATGGTGTGTTGCAAATTGAATCATACGTCGCTGCATCAGATGCGTTCAGGCTGACCGAGATGCTGTCGACCAGTCCGGCCAGTTCCGGCAGGATGTCACGACCATGCGCCAGATTGGCCTGACCATCCGTGTTGATGCGAATGCGATACCCCTGCCGTTTGAGTTCGGTCGCCACCAGTCTGACCAGATCAAGTCGGAGCAGGGGCTCGCCGAAGCCGCAAAAAACCACCTCATCAATGCCTTCAGGATTACCGACAGCAGCCATTACTTCATCAAATGAAGGCTCACCATCCAATAGCAGATTGTGCCCCTTGACGGTAAAGTCGTCAAATTTCGCACAGAAGCTGCAGCGATTGGAGCAGCGGTTGGTAATGTTCAGATAGAGCGAATTACGGATACGGTAGGCAATCTTGGCAGACTGATCCCAAAGGCGGATTCCGAACAGGTCCCGCACGTTTTTTGTTGTGATTCGAGCGACATCCTCCAGGGTCAGTCCCTTCACATCGGCCACCTTTTCAGCTGTCATCCTCACAAAGGCCGGCTCATTGCGTTTCCCACGGTACGGTACGGGTGTCAGATACGGGCAGTCGGTCTCAAGCAGCATCCGGTCTATCGTGACGGCACGTACCACGTCCCGCAATGCCTCGTTGGCAGGATAGGTGACGGTTCCGGGAATGGAGATATGGAAACCCATCCCGATTGCCTCGGATGCCATTCCGGCATCACCGGAAAAACAGTGCAGGACACCGCGCCTGACCGCCTCTTCCCTCAGAATAGTCATGACTCGGTTGTGTGCGTCACGATCATGAATAACAACCGGTTTTTGCAGCTCGTCGGCCATCTTCAGAAAACACCTGAAGGCAAGTTCCTGCAGGTCGCGCGGAGAGCGATCACGATAAAAATCAAGCCCGATCTCTCCGATTGCAACTACTTTCGAACTTGCCTGTGCCAAAGCGTGGATAATCCCGTAGCATTTTTCGGTGATCCGGCCGGCATCATGGGGATGGATTCCAACCGTCGCGTATAACTGCCGGTATTTCTCTGCCAGTTCGACCGCTTCACGGCTTGATTCAATATCGGTGCCGACTACAATGATAGCAGCAATTCCGGCATCTTCGGCACGCTTTAACATCTCATCGAAGTCGCCGGCGTAGTCGCGGTAGTAGATATGGGCATGAGAATCTATCAGAACTGTTTGTAATTCAGACATCATTTAACCTTTCAGCTCTTCCCTGAGACCCTCAATGACTGCCCTGACCTCATTGATCATTTCGGTCGCCTGCGCTGATTTCTCATATTTCAGGTACTTCTCAAAAAAACCAATCGCATCGGCAGTGCGATCCTGATCCATACAGATCCCACCCAGCGTAAGATAGGCCATGCTGAAGGCCGGATCAAGCCGTACAGCCTCAAGACACTCCTCTTCGGCCTCTTCCAGCTCTTCCAGATCGTAATACAGTTCACCCAGATTAAAATGCGCTGAAGGATCTTCGGGGTCGATTTCAATCCCCTTGCCGAACGCTTTAACAGCCCCGTCGACATCCCCCTGACCGTAGAGCGCATCCCCCAAAGCATTCCAGGCAAATACATTGTCCGCTTCAATCTCCAACGCCTGACGAAACGCCCGGATTGCGTCATCACTTCGCTCCTGGATGTTGTAGACCAGGCCGATGCTGACCATGGCATCGGCATCCTTCGGATCGATATCCAGAACTCTTTTATAGCAGGTTATTGCATCCACCTGTTTTCCTGCCTCTAAATACATATCGCCCAGTGTTGTCAGCGCATCGGCGTCATTCGGGGAGAGTTTGAGACCTTCCCGGTAACGGGCAATAGCGTCTTCAAGCCGACCATCCTCGGCCAGCGCATCCCCGAGATAGAACCAGCTGTCCGGATTATTCCGGTTATCATTGCAGAACCCCTCCAGCACCTTGATGGCTTCCTTCGTCCTCCCCTTATCAAGAAGATCGATGCCGTTCTTGATCGTTTCGTCCAGCATGGTGTCGGACATGGCACTCCTCCGTTCATACTCTGAAATCGGTTCAAAACCGCAAGCAGGATAACAGACCAGCCAGAACATTTCCAGTTCATTAAGGCGAGCGCCGGGCTGAATTTCCTCTTTGCTATTTATAACACTACGTGCGATAATATGTCAGATAATGGAGGTGCACCATGGACGTAGGCACGATTGCCGGAACTTCACTGATGATGAAGGCAGA
>JBAXVG010000106.1:0-10116 GCA_037129255.1 Desulfuromonadales bacterium
GCAGGGTTATCTCGTCTTGTATCATCGAAAGTCGAGTGCCCGGCACCCATACAACCAGCTTCAGTACCGGCTTGGCAGGGGGTATCATGTCTTGTATCACCTCCAGGCTCAAGGAAAGCTGTTTGTGCCGCCGCTCTTTCAGTTCAGGGTAGCGGCCACAGAAGTATCCGGGATTGTCATCAACCCAGCGGCGTTTAGCAGACTGTTTACGAGCCGCCTTGCATTCCTTTTGGGAGCAGGCTCGCTGACGATCACCGACTCGGCGATCAGGAACAAAAAAACGACCGCAGAATTCACAACGCTTGCTCATGGCCACCTCCGGAAAAAGTATCCGGAATTGGTCGTAACAGTTCTTCAACAGAAATATCGTATGGGAAAAGATGAACAGCGGAACCTGAAGAAAGAAGAAGGGGATTTTACCTCAAAGCCACATGATCGAAAACGGACTCGCTTGCGGGATCGCTAACAGGCTACATCCAGAGCAGCCCGGTCAGTGCCGGTTTGTCCGCCGGAGATGATCTTATTGATCAGCCGTTTATCCCTGCTTCTCTTCACTTCACGGAACACTTTTATCTTCTTCTGCATGATAAAGGCTGGCCGTTTATCAATAGGCATGGATTCCAGCTTCTCAATATCAACGCCTAACTCGCTTGCGCTTGACGCTGCAATTCGGACAGCATCATCCCATCCTGATATTTGGATGTTCCCCGGTTTATCAGCAGCAGAAACAAGTGGAAGAATTTCAATGATACCCGCCTTAATGGCCTGTTCCGCCATTTCTATCTTTGTGGTATCCCGCAACTCCTCCCATTTGTTGGCTTTACCATGCAGGCGGCTGATCCAGGCAAGCGCTTTGCGGTAAGATGCTGGCAGGCATAATCGGTTGCAGAAACTGTCAGCCATCTCAAAACCTGCGTCATCATGACCGTGATGCTTTGGGTAGAGCGCTGGATCAGTAGCAAGTTTGCCGAGGTCGTGAAAGAAAGCGCAAAAACGAGCCAATGGTTTTTCAGATATTTCTGCCACCCGCTGCAACACTTGGACAGAGTGCGTCAACAGATCACCCTCTGGATGGTGTTCGAGAGGCCCGGCAGGTATCGCTGACATCTGAAACAGTTCCGGCAGAAACTCTGCTCCCACACTGAACTCGATCATTCGCTCAAAGAACCGTTCCGGTGTTTTCCCAGCCAGGGCTTTCATCATCTCATTACTGAACCGTTCTACCGGCATAATGGAGAAGCATGAAGACCAGTCCTGTTGACGAATCAGTTCCTCTGTTTCCGGCGTCATCCGCCATCCGTCGCACTCAAAGCGAAATGCACGGAATACGCGGAGAGGATCGTTACTGAATGTTTCGCTGCTGCATGTCCTGAGTGGTCCTGTGACCAGATCGTCGCATCCTTTCAGCGGGTCAATGATTGTTCCGTCCAAAGTCATGGCAATAGCATTGATAGTAAAGTCACGACGTCGAAGGTTATCTTCCAGAGCATCCATGCTGTCGATGCGGGTAATCTCTATCTTGCCGTAATCTGGGTGGTGGCGAAAATAGATATCAGCACCGCTGCTTGCCTCCACCAGGCGGAAATCGAGAGAAAGCAGCTCGTCACAGGTAAATGCAGCAACCAGATCGAGGTCTTTGCATTCCCGCTTCAGAAGTATATCCCGAACAGTGCCACCAACCATGACAATCCTGTCGTGACAGGAAGCTGGAAAGAGGCTCTTCAGGAAAGCAATTTCAGGATTCATTCTTTTACCCAGACTTTCTGCAGCATTTCCTTGAAAAGGTCGTCCAATAGGGCAATGTCCTTATCCCTGGTTTCCGTTCTTCTGGCAGATACCGAGAAATGCTCTATCCTCTCATCAAGGTAAGCATTGATCACATCTATCTTATGTTCCATATCCAGTTCGTCACCGGCCTTCTTCCGCTCAAGTAGTTGATCAATTTCCAGTACCAGCTCCGATGAAAGTGCCGCGTCGATGTAGAGACGGTCAAATTCAGTTGGCGGCATCGTGTTGTATTTTTCAATCCAACAGCAAGCCAGAATCGGTCGCAGTACATAGAAATACTTCTTCACCCGCACCAGATCACCCTTCAAGTATTCGCGGAAGTTTCCTTTTGCCATATGCAGGTAATGGTACAGGCAGCGTTGCGGGGAAAACGAGCGCCGCAGCATATCCCGCAACCTGTTGGCAAACCCGAAATTGTCCAGATAAACAACCGGAGAGCCAAGCCATTCCAGAAGCGGTGGATTTGATTTGATGAACAGGCCAAGAGCTTTTCGGATGTCCCATCCGCATATATCCAGATCATCGGAGATGGGTATTTCAATAACGTCCCGCTTATTACGGATAGAGAGATACCACTCCTGTGGGTGAACATAGATGAACCTGACATCGTAATCGCTTTCACGGGAGGCAAAGCCCCAAGCTCGGCTGCCGGACTCCAGGGCATAGAGGATGCGGATGTTGTGCTCACGCTCGATGCGGGAGAGGTTTTTGAGGATGGTGTTTGTCATGGTGTTCTGTACTCTTCCTTTTTCTCATCTATCAGCATGGCATGCAATTTCAGGTAAATCTGCGGATCAATAAGATCAAGCAGGAACTTGTCAAACTGATATGCTCCTGAAATCTCATAATCGACTTTAATTATCTGCCTCTCTGTAAAGGTCGTTACTCCAGTGCGCGGGTCAATACCTTCCTTTGGATATGCTTCCCAATAAAAGCTGATACCACGCTTCTGCCAGATAGGAAGATCGTTGTAGTTGACTCCGTTCTGGAAGAGCAGTTCGTTTTTCCCTTCCACTGACAAGCCAAGCAACTGTTTAGCAGCAGTGTTCGCTTCTATCCCTTGTTTACGTAAAATCCAGTAACAATGACTATTCAGGCAGTTGCGGTGAGCATCCGCCATGCGCCAGCGGAAATAGTCCACAACACGTTCCGGGTCGGGAAGCTGACAGATTCTGCAGTCAAATGCAGCGGGTTGACCAAGAATATTGGTGAACTTGGCGCTGGCTTCTCCAGCAAGTATGGAGTGATACTTGCGCAGCTTGCGATTGAAAGCGGTTTCGTCCCTGTGGAACAACAGTGAAATCTCATCGCTTTGGGTATAGCTGTAGATCACCCGGAAACCGCACTGCATCAAATGAGTCACAGTTTCAGCCATCATATCTCGGAAGCGGATATCGTATGGTGCCTCGAACTGGCACACTTCTTTAGTGAGTCGGCTGAAGCTTCGACCGTCAATGCGAGCCACCATGTAGATGCCGGGCAGAACACAAAGATCGGAAGTGGTCTCGAAGACCCGCATGGTTTTATCAAGCTTGTCAAAGTGCATCGTTCCACTCCTCAATGATGAAACTGCCGTTACCGTCCATCCTGACATACCAGAGTTCATCGAAACCTTCTGCCATTGTCGGTAATTCTAGCTGGACTGCTCTGCCAAGCACGCCTTTGTCAGGGATTCGAGCAGCACCTTCGCACTGCTGATTTCGGTCAAGCACATCCTGACCTTTGGTACTGAAGTAGTAACCTACAACCTTGTAGCCTTCATCCCTGGCAGGCGTGATGAATCTCTCTCGATCGACAATTTTGACATTGGTGTTGTCAATGACGACAAAAGACTCTCGCCATCGAAAACATTCATTCATCATCAGTTGCTCGCGATTCCATGTATTCAGTTTGTCTCTGCTTATCAACGTGTAAGCACCATGAAATCTACGTTTAAAGAAGCTACTTTTCCCTGTTCCCGGAAAACCTATCAAAATAGCGGCTTTTCTTCTTCCGCCCGTTATAGGATTAGTAGAAAATGGATGCCAAATATCGTCAAGCGATACCAGACTGGATTCATTCAATTCAGGACCGCGAGAATCTGCTTTGATCGTATATTCGAGCTGTACTTTCCCATCAGCAAATGGTCCTATTCTTAATTCGCCGCTATTTTTGCTGAGACAGACACATATCTGATTGGCACTCGGCATCGAAAGAAATGCCAGTAATTCTAGCCATTCTTTGAGTTGACAGGCTTTATGTCTCTTGTGTTTTGTGCCATCCAATTTATGGATATAAAATTTGAGATTGACGAATTCGCCACTGGAGTTTTTGAAAACTCCTCTAAATTTAACTATTAGAGAGGGGTAGGTCCCCATTATGAGATAATTTCCTGAGTTGTCTGGTTTCATGGTTTAAGTCCCTGGATGTTGATCTTCTGGATTCCGGGAAGTGACAGACAAAACCCCGTAGCCGATATCAACACCGACAATGTTGGGAATGACAACCTGCCGGAACTTACAGGTAAAACCGATGACGCAGCCAGCTCCGGCGTGTGCATCAGGCATGATGGAGATGAGTCCGTGCAGCGCCGGCTGATTGGTGATAAGTTTGACCTGTTCAGTGGCAATCGGGTCCGGGCTATAAGCGTGTATCTGTACCGGGCATTCGTTTTGTTGTAAATCGAACTTGGTCATGCTCCTATACTCATTTGCAAAAGAAGTGCAGCCCGTGGGCTTCCTTATAGAGGAGGTGGTCATTTTCACAATACCATTCAGATGTCCAGCATGTCCAAACCCCCATCTGGTGATTGCTGAGCTTTCTCATATCGATGTGCTCAACCACCTTTTGGCAATCAGGACAGATTATTTCTGTTATCCCCAAATTGACGAAATTCAGCGCATAAGGTACCAATACCTTGTAAAAATAATGCGGTACATCACAAGGAATTATATCATCAGACATGGTTCCTCGCAGCCAAAGTGGAAGTGCTATTCTGGCTGACTGTACCTCTTTATCTGCACTCCATACGGCTTTTGAGTGATTCTCAGCCCACTGAAGTAGTCCGGATGCTTCCGCTATCATTTCGCATCGGTAATGCTTGTCTCCATATTTCGGGCTGATAACCAAAACTTTGGAAGTGCAGCGTGGAAGCTCCATCAAATATTTACCCACCGTTTTTTCAAAATCGAATTCTGGCATTTCCCATTGAATATGTAGCTTTCCAAACGACCATCTCATAACTCAACTACCTTTCATTGAATGCAGCTTCATATCAGAACTCACAACAAATTTTTTCCGTCTGTGGCGTTGTGCAATTCCAGTAACCCCCTTATGCTGCCATCATCGGCAACAATCCCTGTGATTCGCTTCGTACCTGTGCATTTCCGACTTTACGGCGACTCCGCTCGCTTTTTGCTGAAGTTGCTGATTCCCTGTCATTGCGCATTTCTGACGCGGTGATATACCAGCCAAGTTCCCAGTCGTCCTGTTCTATGACTTTCGGGAACCGTTTCCAGGCGATATCAAGAAATTCGTTCATGGCAAAGTCCTTACCTAAATCCCGTACTATCTGTGCCTTAAGGACATAATATGGGGCCGAAGTCTCTTCGAGGCCGATAGCCATATCAATGGCGTGTTTGGCTTCATCAAGGCGCTTCTGTCTTTTCATCAGGAGCGAAAGATTGAACCAGGGTGCGCTCATGGTTGGACTGGCTACACTGGCCTCGGAATAGAGACGCTCTTCCCTGGCTACGTCACCCATGTATCCGCAATACAGCGCCATCCGGTTGATGATGAAGGCATCCGGTTCATTTCTCTGTCGCAACAGTTCAGAAAGGCGTGCGATTGCTTTTTCATACTGGCGGATCTCAGCGCAATCCTCGGCAAGGTTCATGACAATGTTTCTACGCTCGTTCGGTTGTATGACACCGGTTCGGAGCTTTTCTTCCGTTTCCTCAATCCTCAGTTTGATTACCTGGGGATTTGAAATGTTCGTCAACGGGTGTTCTTTCTGTTCCTGCAACGGTATTACATCCGTTCGTTCAGCGTGAAATGCCCGGACATCCAATACCTGATTTTCATCATAGCGGTATTCAAGCCTGATCCGCTCACCCGCCCTGACCGGTGCCGGTATTTCCCACAGTTCACTCATCAGGATTCGGTTACCGCTTTCCTCCCGTGCCACCAGCTCGACACGTACAGTAACCGGGTCACGTGGAGAGGATTCGGGAAGCATCAGGTTGGTAATTTCACTGTAACCACCTTCCGGTGGCCAGGGTAGAGTCACCCCTTTTTTTACAAGATCAATCGTTCCGTTGCCCGTAACTATGGATATTAGCTCCTGACAAACCGGTTGTATTACCGGACGTTCCTGCATGACAAGCGATAGCGCGTTCAATGCTGCGCCACGTGCCACGGCAGTCTGCATGGCATCGGCAGTCTCGAAACTGAGAAATTCGGCTTTCTGATAAGCTTTTTCAAGAGTGTGACGCACTTGAGGAATAAGGCAGCTGCCACCTGCCAACAGAAAGAGGTCGATCTGGTCTTCATTGAGTCCGCTGCGCTCCAGTGCATCCTGGATCGGCACAAATATTGAGAGTGTTTGAAAGTATTCCGTCTCGCGGGTAAAAAGCATGTCTTCGTCAATTAACGGCAACAGCACCTTGTCAAAAGACTCCAGACTTAACGATGGATTGAGGAGGCTTATGCTTCCACCCTCAGGCAATTGGCAGACAAATTTCTTGTGGCAGGTTTCCAGTAGTTCAGAGATATCCTCATCATTTTCCAACCCCTGAACGATCTTTTCACACAATCCTATTTTTAATTGTTCGGCAACACCGATAAAGGCGGGCTCAAGTACTGATTTTTTTATCCCGTAATCCAGTGAGTGTCGATCCAGTCCGTTCTGCTCAAGGAGTTGCGGCAGAAGAATATCGTAGAGGATAGCCTGGTCAATATCTCCTCCGCCCAACCGGCTGTAGCGTGACACCGATAACGATGCCACCATCAGACTGCCGGCAAGATCGGTACTCATACGGAATATTGCAACATCACAGGTACCACCGCCGAAATCGAATACCAGCAGATGTTTTGTTTCACCTATCTCCACCAGGCGTTTATCCGGATGTTCTGCCAGGTATCCGATGAATGCCGCAACCGGTTCATCCAGCAGATCACCGCCTTTAATTGAAAGCTGTGCCAAAGAAGCCGCTTTGAAAGTATCCTCTCGCTGCGCCGCTTGAAAGGACGCTGGTACAGTAACTGTAGTGCGTTCCGGCTCAACCGCTTTATCTTTCATTGCAGCATCTTTAAGATAGGTTAAAATACGCCCGCTCACCTCTGCTGCTGACTTGTAGCCCGAAGGTGCCATGTTGTAGGTGCGACGAAGTCCCATGTCATTTTTTACGGCAGCAAAGATGTTTCCTTGCTCAATCATGCCTGCTTCTCGACCTTTGCTCCGCAACAGTCTTGCTCCTTCACCGATTATTTCCTGCCCGTCATGAATGGCAACAATAGATGGGACAAGCGGATTCCAGTGGCTTCTAGTGCCGGTCGGTTGTTCTACAGCCAGACAACGGACACTGATATCACCTTTGCTGGAGGGATCGCAGACGATTTCAGCAACAGTTGAGTTTGTGGTGCCAAGGTCGATACCGAGTACCCTGACCGGTTTCTTTGACTTTCTGTTTGGTAAACCGTCCGGGAAAATCACGTCCAGAACTCTCATGGCACACCTCCTGAAACAAAAATATCATCTTTGTGGTGTCAGAATATCAGCCTACCTCCCCCATATAGCGTCATATGTTTTATTTATTTTTCAGAAAATTCTGTTATGGTGATTATTAACATTCCATGGCGGGGTAAGGGGAGCTTATGTCTCTTCTGATTTCCAGGAAGTTGTTGAGCGAGGCTTCAACAGGCAGGTTTGGGGAAGAACTCTCTGCCGTTGCCCGGAAGCTTGGCGGCCTTATATCTGCACATCTGCCGGGCACAGTTGACCCTGAACAGGCATTCTCGTTCCGATTGAATCAGTTCTATCCAAGTGACAACCTGAATTTTAAACAGGTCACTACGGCGCTACTGAACTGCCGCTGTCTCTCGATCTGCTATTACTCTCCCAAAAGTTCAGAATGCACCATGCGAACCGTTGAGCCTCATCACATGGTGAATTACATGGGTACGTGGCACTTGATTGCCTGGTGCCGGATGAGGAAAGGTTGGAGGGATTTTCTACTGTCCCGCATGTCAATGATTAAGCTTGAAGATGAAGTGTTCACGCCGCATGCTCAGAAGGATTGGCAGCCCCATCTGACCGAGACATTTGGTATATTCCAAAACACGGAATACTTCGACGTGGTTCTAAAGTTCACTCAGGAACGATCCAAGTGGGTGCGAGGGCAGATTTGGCATCCAGGACAGAAAGAAGAGAATCTTGATGATGGATCATTGTAATTTTTCTTTTGCTATTTATGCCAATACGGGCATAATGTCCACATGCAAGCAAAACCAAAGATAAAGCCGGTAGAGTGGATCAGCAGTTCCTTGAAGTACTTGAAATCCATGCCGGAAGATGTGCAGGATGTTTTTGGCAAGGCGCTCTTCATTGCTCAACTGGGCAGCAAGGATGATGCGGCAAAACCACTTAAAGGCTTTACTGGCGCTGGTGTTCTTGAGGTTGTTGAAGACCATGACGGCGATACATATCGGGCTGTTTATACCGTCAGATTTGCCGATGTAGTCTATGTCCTGCACGTCTTCCAGAAGAAGTCAAAAAGGGGAATAGTCACACCGAAGGAAGAAATCGCTACGATTAAAAGCCGCCTGGCTATAGCAGAAGAGTTGCACCGAAGCAAAGGGAGGTAATAAATCATGCAAGAAGAAATCGAAGTTCATCACGGTAGCGACAACATATTTGCTGATCTGGGTTTACCAAACCCCGAAGAACGAATGGCAAAGGCGATACTTTCTATTCAGATCCATGATATCATAAAAAAACGCCACCTGACTCAGGCAAAGGCTGCTGAACTTTTGGGAATAGATCAGCCAAAGGTATCTGCGCTTATTCGTGGCAGACTTTCGGGTTTTTCAATGGAGCGCCTGTTTCACTTCCTTAATGCGCTGGGGCGCGACGTCGATATTGTTGTAAAACCAAAACCACGGTCACGGCAACAAGCACATTTGAGGGTTGCTGCGGCTTAAAATTACCCATTTTGGGAATTGTTGTCTTGAATATGAGAAGTTGTGACAAAACATTTTGGGGGCAACTTTAGGGGTAAGTGGGAAAATTGAGCACTTCAAATATCTTGTATATCAGTTATTTATATAATCTGTTTGACACCGGCCTCCGCTACCATCAGACTAACAAACCAGAGAAGAAGTGCTGCACGTCCTGCCGCATCATAAAGAGTTACCGGCTGAACGGGCATGGAGAACACCCTAAATAAACGAGGCCCCTGGTGGAACTCAGGAGCCTCGCATATGAACCAAGCCTTTGACACTTCCTACTTCACGAAACTGGGACTACTATCACTTGGAGAACTTCCAATGTCATACCAATGACCTGCGGAAGAATCAACTCTCCTTCTTGAGCCCTCGCATCTGCGGTAAGCAAATCTGCTCCAGTATTCGTCTACAATCTTCCACGCACCGGTATCCTCATCCGACCGTCTCTCTGCGAACCTTCGCTCACCGTTTTTGCTGAATATTCCTTTATCTTCGCCAACAATCATTCGTGCCATTTCAGTTCACCTCACTTTATCTTGACGTGGAACTGTACATTTATGATCCTGACCTCGTCATACACCAAATCCGCAACATATCTGGTGGAGTATCCTCTGACATGTGATCCTCCTCTCGCTTAACATCCAATTTCCACATTCCCTGCAGCAAACATATTTCCGGTACAAACGACTACGGCTAATTATACCTCAAATTTCAAAAAATTCAATCGAAGCAAAAATCAATCTTTATTTTTTAGTTCGACTTTTCTTGTACACCCTCAAACTCCTATTGATTTCATTGGATATTGAAAAAATGTCAGCAGAACGAAACACGAGATGTCACTCCTACGCACTACATGCAATTAAAGTAAAAAAGGATGTGCTATTCTTTGTCCTTCAGCCATTTATCCATGATATATGCAAGTTCCTGTTTTCTAACCGGTTTTGCCAGATAATCACTCATTCCCGCATCCAGACATTGCTCCCGGTCACCCTTCATGGCATTGGCGGTCATAGCAATTATAGGCACATTATGATTGAGTCTTTTCGAATTGGTTTCGCGGATCACCTTAGTGGCTTTCCAGTGAACCCCTGACTAAATGGAACCTCCACGAGCGGTGCAATCTGG
>JBAXVG010000107.1:0-9039 GCA_037129255.1 Desulfuromonadales bacterium
ACACCATGTGAGGGTCAGGCATGACGCAGCAGAAACGGCTGTGGCTGCTGCGCGGACAGACCCTGGCGCAGTTGAAGCAGTCGCTGATCACCAGCCATGAACAGAGGATGTTGTCAGCGGCGTCCTTAAATGGCTCTTCTTCCTGCGCTTTGAAGGGGACAGAGTGAGGGGGTAATGAGTCTCGCGTTGAAAAGCTAAACCAATTTTGTTGTATAGTCCGATACAGTGTAGGCAAACTTAGAATAGGCGGCATGTACCCGCTCAAGTCCTTCTTTCATTCGCTCCCAATCAAACTGGAAACCATATCCATGATATACAACATGGCGAAATTTACGGAATGGTGCGAGATCGGTTGCCAACTCAATGTCAAAGAGAACCGGGAATGGAGCATACGGTGGAGAACAGAAACGCTTGAAGATGTCGATATGCCAGGAGTCGCCAACCGGCATGGCTACACCATGAAAACGATGAATACGTTTAAGGATGTTTTCGATGCCACCGTAAAACTGGGCAAGAAATGCCGCCGCTGCCGTCTTTTCCCTTACGGTCGGCTCTTTGTCGTTAAGATCTTCGAGCAGCGAGACTGCCTCGGAGACAACAGACTTCATCATTTCCAGTTCGATGCTGATTTCCTAACGTAACTCTGCCACAGTCATATCAAACGCCTTCCTCTACGTTCTATCATCTGAGTGAAACGAGTCGGTGGGGTTAAAGGTACCAAGTCGAGAGAGGCATTTATTTCTTCCTCAATTTTTGCTGCCAGTTCGTAGAGCTTCCACCCAGAAACACCATCACACGCAAGATCGATGTCGTTTGCCGCTTCTGGGTTGTCTTGAGCGCTGCCAAAAAGAATAAGCCGCGTGGCACCGTAACTTTTTGCCAATACAGTTATTTTGTCAAATTGCTCTAGGCTGAATGCCATCAAAAACCTCCGATATGCCAGAGTAGCGGGGTTTGGCTCATGCTGCGAGATGGGTTTTGCCTTGAATAATGCAATGGGTTCCCGGCGTTCTCCCTGTCTGCTGCTGTGGTGTTGCCTTAATGTAGTCCGCCCTTCCCTTCCACCAATTAAGTGCAAATTTGTACTCTTCACCCCGCGACCGGGGAAACACCTTTCCGAGACAGTCTAGCACATGTTCGCGGTATCTGCGACAGCTACTTCCTGGGCGACTACTTGCGGCTTTGTCGGTAACAGCGAAGCTCCCGGATTGAACCGCGGTACCTGATGCACTTTGTTTTCCACAATGCATGTGGAGACTTGAACCGGTTTCTGTTGAAAGACAGTGGCACTCTGGCGGAATCTACGACGAAATAGCCTAATGCCTGAAAAAACAGCAATTCGCCTTATGCCGCCGGCATGCATCAGCCCCCTGCCCTACCCTCTTAGATCCAGTTGACTTGAATTGCGATCTCTCTCCCGGTTGCCAGCTTCTGTGGTGGCAGTGCAACTATAGCTTCTGCCAGGTTGCTCGCTTTTGCCTCCTCATCCCGTCGCTGCGGTGTAGCCACAATGCCGTCTGCCATTCAATCATCATTCTGGGCAACAGGTTTTGAATCCAGATGAATTTCCGCAAAGGGGGTAGTCGGTTAGAACCCCCTGGTGCGTGTGTTCCACAGGGATGGACGATTATCCGATAAAAACCTAGTAATTTAAATGTGATCCTCGGCATCATCGCTAATGTCTCATCGTGTTTGGTGTCGAAACTAGGGTTGGGGGTTCTAACCGAGTATGACGTAGTGAATGATTCTCTGTTTACTATATTGAATACTGCTATGGATGGTGCAGTGAATGGTGTCGTTTGCGGCATAGTGAATAGTTCCATGCATGGTGTATTGAACCTGGAGAAAGCAGTTCACCACGGAGGCTCGGAAACTCAGAGTAAAAACAAAGAAAATCAGTTGGTTATCGTCTTTATTCAGAATTGTTTCGCTTCGCCGGTGTGGTGAGCGCCGTAATCTCGATTTCTTCTATGATTTTAATAGTTTCCCTGTGTCTCCGTGGTTCAAATGTCGTTTTCAGGTTGAATGTTGCCGTGTACGGTGAAGTGAACAGATCCTTGCGTGGTGCACTAAATGGTGTACTAAATGGTTTATTAAATAGTGCTGTAAATGGCTCTATAAATGATGCATTAAATGGTATTGTGTATGGCATATCTGATGATTCAATAAATGATTTATTGATTGGTTCTGTGTACGGTGTAGTGAATGGCACCTTGTGAGGTATACTGAGTGATGCGGTGTATGGTATCATGAATAGCACCTTGAATGGTGTACTTGTATAGCATTCCTCGGAAGAGATGTGGTTCTACGGCGATTCTGACAACTGACGCCAAATACCTCGGCAAATGAAACAGGCTAATGCATCACATATGCAATACTGAAATTTTACACAACAGTTTTGAATGGTTATGGTAACAATATTATTTCACAAGTATGTAGAAAAGATTTTCTTCTCACAAAATAATGCTTGACGCGACCAGCTCATAATCGTATATCTGAACCGCTATTTCAGGTACCCCACGGCTAAGGCCGGGGCACCCCCCGAACTTTCGGTGGTCAAAGCGAGTCAAAGCGAGGAAAGGCTATGATAATCAGCGTTATCAACAACAAGGGGGGGGTTGGGAAGAGCACGGTTTGCATGAACCTTGGACATGCCCTAGCACTGCGAGGCAAAAAGATTCTGGTCATTGATATGGACTCGCAAAGCAATACCACGTCGATCCTCGCCGAGTTACGACCCGACAGTAAGACTTTATACGACATGATCGCAAGCGACATCCCGGTCGATGAGTGCATCAAACCAACAGTATATTCCAATCTTCATATCCTACCCAACAGCGATAAAACTGCGGTACTGGAACCGCGGCTCTACCTGAACTTGGCCGAAAGTTACCAGTTTCTATACAATCGAGTGCGAGATTATGCGACAAAGACTTTTGATATTACTCTAATTGATTGCCCCCCCAACCTCGGACTTTTCGTGATGATGAGCTTGGTAGCCTCTGACTCTGCTATCGTGCCGATCAAAGCCGGAAGCCGATTTTCATTTGACGGATTCAAGAGCGCACATGAGGCGATCCTGTCTACGGCAAAAAGCGCGGGCACTGATCTCAAGTTTTTGAAAGCCATCATTAATTACTCAGACATGCGGACACGAACATCAAGATCCGCATTGGAATATCTACAGGCAAATTTTGCTGACATGATCTTTAACACCACCATTCCGAAAAATATCCAATTTGAAGCCGCAGAATCGGAAAGGAAAACGATCATACACCATGCTTCGTCGGCGGTAGGTGCGCTGAAGTTCCGGGAGCTGGCAGGGGAGTTAATCGATCTGATTGCTGCCGAAAAAAAGGGTGCTCCACCAAAAAAATCCAAAAAGATAGCATCAAAACCGGCGGACACGAAATAGCTTCATCCAGCAGGAGCCAGAATAACCAAAGACAAAGACAAGGAGAAGGGTAGGGGGATAGTGTGCCTTTGGCGTGTTGGCTGAATGCGGCACGACAGCATGGCCGTAGCAGGGCCGTATAGGTTGCCCGCTGGTCTGTAGGCTCTATTTCCACCCGACACATTGCTCATGAGCAGCAACAGTCAAAGCGCCAAAATTGCCACAACTCCACCGCCATCCAATTTTACAGAAATGTTCGCATCTGTGAATTTTGGAAAGGTTACGAAGGAAAGTGGTGATGTAGCGCCCCCTCCTCCAAGTCCGCCGAAAAAGAAACGGTCATCAGCCAAGGGTGGCGATTTCAACGAGATCATGTCCAAGGATCAAACTTTTGCTGAAGCCATGGACAATATCCGCGCCAGCTTAAAACCCAAGGATGCGGTACCAGTGCCAGATAGTGATACACCATCCAGGGTACCATTTACTGCATCATCAACGGTACCGCCTAGTGTGGCATCCAGGGTACCATCTGGCGATGATGCAGTGAATGATGCCGTTGATGATATATTGAATGGCACGCTGGATGGCGTACTGGATGGAGTATTGAATGATACGGTGTCCAGTGTCGTGAATGGTACCGACGATGATACACCAAAAGGTACATTGAAAGGCACATTGAATGGTCGATCAATTAAAACGCCGGGTACCGCTGGAGGTATCGATGACAGGTCGCTAGAGGACAAAAAATTGTGTGTATCCTGCATGTCTGAAGCGTATGCCAAGGTCCTCATCATGCTAATGCTCAACGATAAAAATATATGCACCAAGCCTATACTTTCCAAGCGCACAGGTATTCCGAAAAACTCTATCGCGAACGCGCTTAAATACCTTAGAACACATGGTATTATCACCACCGAGCATATAATTTTACATGCTTTTAGAGGCTTTACTTACACCTGTTCAGCGGAAATGGTTCAGTTGTTTTGTCGATACAACGCTACTGCCAGCAACTACTTTAGCGTGTCTCAAGACGGGCAGATTGTCGCCGTAAATGCAAGGCCAAAACAGATGCTCCTTTCAACAGAGACGACGGGATTTGGTATACTGGATGGTGTATTGAATGGTGCATTAAATACACCAGTAAATGCTTCATTAAATGGCGTATTGAATGCTCACTTGAATGGTGTATTGAATGGTACGTTTCCGGATGCCCCTTTAGTAGTAGTAGAAGAACTAAAAACTACTACTACAACCATCCCAACCGTCTCAACTATCTCAACCATCCTTGAAGGACCAGAAGCGTGTTACTGGATCGACCTGGGCATGAAGGAACCGCAGCCGGCCAAGTGGTGTCAAGAATTCGGTATCCAGCCACTCGACATGCGGCAACAACTCGCCTGGGCGCGATGGGATTTGCTGAACAACGGCAAGGAAGCTGATGTTACGAAAGATGTCATTAGCTGGTTCTACGGAATCCTCCGGCGAACCGGCGGTTGCTACAACCCGGCTAAGGGGTACAAAACCCCGGAAGAACTCAGAGCAGAAAGGATGAGAGAGGTGCTGTCAAAAACAGCGGCTGCACGAGACGAACTGGCAAAACTTGACATCGAGGCCAGGTTCCAGGAAATACTCAACGATCCGTCCGGAGACGAGTACCAAGCGTTGCACAACGCATTGCCGGACGTAATGCGAGACAGAAAAGGCAAGATGCTGGAGAGTGCGATGCGCGAAATACACGCCAACAGACTTGTCGAGCAAGAAGCCAATAGTGCAGGGTAGGGCAGGGCGGGGGATAGGAGGGGAGGCACTTGCCTGCAACATAAATGCACAGAACTCGCAGATATGGTGATTTCGGTTATAAGTGACGCCATTGTCTCTGAAGGTCGGCTCAAGATTCCCAATTTCCCAATGTAGACGACATTACTGTAGTTGGAATAGACCTGATGAAAAGAGCAAGTTCCCCAAGCTCAGCCTGCGCTGGACGAGGCAAGGTAAGCAATAAACGAGACTGAAAAGATGTTAAACCAGGCAGCGACACACAGAAGTTGACGCGCTGATGCGCCTCTATGCTGTTTTCTCACAATAAACTTTATTCTTTGCCTGCCACTACTATTGTTTTTGTGTTTGTACGAATTGTCAGGTTTATGGGGCCAGATAATGGAAGCAAGGCGCTGTGAGCGACCAAGGTGTCCCGGGTCAGTTACATTACGACCGATACGACGATGCCCAGGAACAGCCCGCATGGGCGACTGGCGGGGGACATAAGGGTAGTAAGAAACATCAACAAAGAAGGGTAGGGGGGAGCATGACAAAAGCCGATCTGGCGGAACAGGTCTACGAATATATGAATCGATTTGGTCGCTACTCCAAAAAGGAAAGCCTGGACTTGGTAGACTTGGCCTTCGAGGTGGTGAAGCGAGCCATTGTTGAGGAGGGAAAGTTGAAGGTGGCCGGCTTCGGTAACTTCGAGGTGAGGCAGAAGAACACCCGCCGCGGTCGCAACCCACATACCGGTGAAGAGATGCCCATTGCGGCCCGGCGGATCTTGATTTTCAAGGCCAGCCAGATATTGAAGCAAAAAGATGAACGATAGTAAAACAGCAGGTGAACGGGAGCGCAAGCTAAAGGGCCGGCCATGCTAAAAGGAGTTAGATGACGCATGATCGAGGATATCAAGAAAACCCTTTGGGCCACCGCCGATAAGCTGCGCGCCAATATGGACGCCGCCGAATACAAGCATGTCGTGCTCGGCCTGATTTTTCTCAAGTTTATCTCCGATACCTTCCAGACCCGAGGTAATGAGCTGACGGAGCGTTTTCTTGATCCCGAGGATGAGTATTATATTCCGGACGCCGACCCGAACACGCTGGTCTGCGAGCTGGAGGATCGTGACTACTACCGGGAGGTCAATGTCTTCTGGGTTCCGGAGGCGGCGCGGTGGGAAAATCTGCGGGCGCAGGCCAAGCAGCCCGACATCGGTAAACGGATCGATGACGCCCTGACGCTCATCGAGAACGAGAATCCCAAACTCAAGGGTATCCTGGACAAGCGCTATGCCCGCGTTCAGCTCCCTGACGGCAAGCTGGGGGAACTGGTGGATATGGTCTCCACCATCGGTTTTGGCGCAACCGGCCACAGCGCCCGTGACCTGCTGGGCCAGGTGTATGAATATTTTCTCGGCCAGTTCGCCAGCGCCGAAGGCAAGAGAGGTGGGCAGTTCTATACCCCCGCGAGCATCGTAAAGACCCTGGTTGCCGTCCTTGCCCCGCATCAGGGGCAGGTCTATGATCCGTGCTGCGGCTCCGGCGGGATGTTCGTGCAGTCGGAGAAATTTATTCAGGCCCACGGCGGCAAGATTGGCGATGTTTCCATCTACGGCCAGGAATCCAATCCCACCACCTGGCGACTGGCGGCCATGAATCTCGCCATTCGCGGCATCGACTTCAACCTGGGGAAAGAACCCGCCGACACCTTTGTCCGCAACCAGCATCCCGATTTACGCGCCGACTTTGTCCTGGCCAATCCCCCCTTCAACATCTCCGACTGGTGGCATGCCAGTCTGGAAGGCGATCCGCGCTGGGTGTACGGCACGCCTCCCCAGGGGAACGCCAACTACGCTTGGCTGCAACATATCCTGCATCATCTGAAGCCGACCGGCCGTGGCGGGATCGTGCTGGCGAACGGCTCCATGTCCTCCAGTCAGAACTCCGAGGGGGATCTTCGTCGCGCCATGGTGGAGGCCGACAAGGTGGAAGTCATGGTTGCCATGCCTGGTCAACTTTTTTTCAACACCCAGATTCCCGCCTGCCTCTGGTTTCTGGTCAAGCAAAAAAGCCGACGCCGGGGGGAAGCGCTCTTCATCGACGCCCGCAAGCTCGGTACCATGATCAGCCGGGTCCAGATCGAGTTTACCGACGCCGATATCCAACGCATCGCCGACACCGTCCATGCCTGGCGTGGTGATGGTGAAACATCCGCCGAGTATGCCGACGTGGCCGGCTTCTGTCGCAGCGTGACCCTGGCCGAGATTGCCGATCATGGTCATGTCCTGACGCCGGGGCGCTATGTGGGGGCGGAGGCGGTGGCGGATGACGACGAAGCCTTTGCCGAGAAGATGCAGCGGTTGACGGAAAAGCTTGGTGAACAGATGGCCAAGGGTGCGGAACTGGACGGATTGATCCGGCGGAAGCTGGGAGGTCTGGGGTATGAGTTCTGAGACGACTATTCCGGTGGGGGAAAGCGAAACCGTCGAACTCAAGAAAAGCTTGGCGGAACTGAAGCAGGGGCTGATTTCCATGGTCGCCATGCTCAATAAGCATGGCGCCGGGGAACTCTGGTTTGGTGTGGCGCCGGACGGGCGGGTGGTGGGTCTGGACGCCAACGAAAAGACCCTGCGTGATGTTTCCCAAGCCATCGGCGCCCACATCGAACCGCGCTGCTACCCGCATATCGAGATTGTTCATGCCGGCCGGAAGAGCTGTCTGCGAATTACCTTTCGCGGGCAGGACGCGCCTTATTTCGCCTCTGGTCGCGCCTATATGCGGGTGGCTGATGAAGACCGCCAACTGAGCGCCCGCGAGCTGGAAAACCTCATTCTCCACAAGAACAAGGAGGCGCTACGGTGGGATAATCAGCCCTGCGAAGCCGGGACGCTCGCCCCGGATGCTCTCGATACCGCAAAAATCCAGCGGTTTGTGGAAAAGGCCGAGCTGACGTGGGATAATCCGGATAACGCCCTGGACAAGCTTGAACTGCGCAAGAACGGCCAACCGCTGAATGCCGTCAAACTCTTCTTTGCCCGTCGGCCCCCGCTCCAACTTCGTTGCGCCGTATTTGCCACAACCGACAGCGCCACCATTATCGACCGCCATGACTTTGACGGCGACATCCTGGAGCTGGTGGAAGAAGCGCAAAAATACATCCTCAAGAACATCCACATCGGCATGCGCCTGGAAGGTCTCTACCGTGTGGATGTGCCGGAAATCTCCATGGCTGCCCTGCGCGAGGCGATTATCAACGCTTTTTGTCACCGCGATTACCGCGATCCCGATTACGTTCAGGTTGCCATTTTCAAAAACCGCGTGGAGATTCGTAATCCTGGGGGGTTATATGATGGTCTGACCATGGAGGAGATGCGCGGCGGCAATGTTTCCCGTCGCCGTAACCCGTTGATAGCCGATCTCTTCCGCCGCATTCACATGGTTGAAGGGTGGGGTCGCGGGATGCCGTTGATCCTGGAGAATGCGCCCAGCGTCCAGTTTCGGCAGATAGCCGGTCTGTTTATTGCCAGTTTTGAGCGGCCGTCTTTTCTTGAGGAGGGTACCCAAGAAACTGTCGATAAGACTGTCGAAAAGACTGTCGAAAAGCTTGATCTGACCGGCAAGGAAAAAGCCCTGTGTGCTTTGGTTCGTCAAGATCCGGACATCACCCAAAAAAACATGGCGATCAAGCTGGATATCAGCGAACGAGGCGTTCGTTACTTAACCGACAAGCTTCAAAAACAACAGATTTTGCAAAGAGTTGGCGGCAAAAAGGCGGGACGGTGGGTACTAACGGATTCGGCGAACGCTGGGAAGGGTAGGGGATGAGTGCAAAATCAACGGACAGGTTTTGTAGGTTGGCGGTGAACGGCGGTATCGTGAACC
>JBAXVG010000108.1:0-9019 GCA_037129255.1 Desulfuromonadales bacterium
ACGCTGGATTTAAAACGGAAAAGAATAAAAAACGTCAAAAAATTTGACACAACGAATTCAAACAAAAGGAGATTAATTATGGAGAATGCAAACAAAAGAGAGCAATATTTTAATTCTACTGGCATGGAAGGTTGTATCCCCGATACTGTTTTATGTTCAAAACCCGCGGTACTCAACACGCTCAGGCAAAGCGAACAGAAAGTAGCCAGCGATTCGTATACTCTTCTTGATACAGATGAGTTTTGCGGGTGGGGTTATCCAATGCATCTTGGCAATTACTGAACTGTTATCCATTCGTAGCTGCTAAATTCCAGCTAATTACATGACGGCACGTAAGATAAAGGACTCCTTGCATCGAGGAGTCCTTTTTACCCTGATAATGAGTCAGAATTTCTGATATTGTGAATAGCGAATCTGAACGACATTTTTTGTCGAAAATCGGCACCCAATGAAGAAATCAGATTTACATAGTGCCACAATCACAAAACTCAACAACACGCTTGCGGATGTTGATTCCCAGAGTGTGATAATTCACACAGGCCACATGGCAAAAAGGGTTGAGGAGATATTTGATGACGACCCTGAGTTGGCTGGTGTTATAATTATTGATGAAGATGACGAGCAACTACTGGGTATGATATCCCGCAAACGTTTCATGGAGCTGTACAGCAAACCTTTCCGCAAAGAACTGCACAACAAGAAACCCCTCAAACTACTGGTCAAATACGAATTTGACTCACCACTGTGCCTGCAAGAATCCGGCGATATTGACCATGCCGTCCGAACAGCATTGGCAAGGCCCCATGACCAAATGTATGAACCAATCGTGGTACATACCAACAATGGTTGGTTAAAGTTGATTGACATGCAGGTGCTTCTACTGGAACTGGCCAGAGTCTACGAACACCAGAATGAGAAATTGCAGGAGACACTTTCCCGGGTAAAGCAGTTGGAAGGTATCATCTCAATCTGCAGTTACTGTAAGAAAATCAGAAATGACGCCAACTCATGGGAACAGATGGAAACCTATATATCGAATCATTCTGAAGCACTTTTCAGTCATGGCATGTGCCCAGAGTGTTATGAGAAACAGATGGATGAACTTATGAATTCATAAGTTCATCGTTCCCATTTTAAATTTTGGAGGATTTATGAGGGAGAGATATTCAACCAGACATGTTTTATTTCTTTTTGCCCCGCTTGCGTGAACCAAGAGCTATCATCGGATTCGCCGCTGAAACCGTGACCGTAGCGGTTGAATCGGCAAGCTCTTTCTTAAGAGACCTGACTTTCCCGTCGAATGATCCCTTGCTGTCTGGCTTGATCTCTTTCACCTCCGTAGGCAGGCCGATCCGGTCGAGTATTGCGATGAAAGGCTCCGGATCGAGCTCCTCGACGTTGACCATCGTCTTCGTATCCCATTCTCCGGTGACAACCAGCATGGCAGCGGCAACCGGAGGTACTCCGGCTGTGTAGCTGATCCCCTGGGACTCAACTTCCTCGAAGCATTTCTTGTGGTCCGAAACCTGGTAGATCAACACTTCGCGTTTTTTGCCCTTCTTCCATCCTTTGACGAAGTTGCCGATGCAGGTATTGCCCGTATAGCCGGGGGCGAGTGTCATCGGGTCGGGAAGCAGCGCCTTGACAACCTTGAGCGGCACTACCTCCTGGCCGGTCGTCAGTGTCACCGGAAGGTGAGAGAGAAAGCCGAGCGTGCGGAGCACCGTGAAGACGTTGATGTAGTGGTCGCCGAAGCCCATCCAGAAACGGATACTGTTGGCATCTATATTCTTTGACAGTGAGTGCAGCTCGTCGTGGCCGTTCAGGTAGATCGGCTGTTTGCCGACAACCGGAAAATCATAGATCCGTTTCACAGAATGGGTGGGATACTCCTTCCACTGCCGGTCGATCCATGTCCAGACCTTGATAAACTCCCGGAAATTGATCTCCGGGTCAAAGTTGGTCGAAAAATATTTGCCGTGACTTCCCGCATTCACATCCATGATATCGATCGTGTCGATCTTGTCGAAGTAACGCTTGACGGCCAGGGCGCAGTAAGCGTTGACCACACCCGGATCAAAACCGGCGCCGAGTATTGCAGTAATCCCTTTTTCTTCGCAGCGATCCTTGCGCTTCCACTCGTAATTGGCATACCAGGGGGGCTCTTCGCAGACTTTGTCCGGTTCCTCATGGATAGCGGTGTCGATATATGCCGCGCCGGTCTCGATGCATGCCTCCAGCACCGACATATTGATGAAGGATGCTCCGAGGTTGATCACGATGCCGGATTTACTCTTCTTTATCAGCTTAACGGTCGCCGGAATGTCCAGGGCATCAAGTTGAGCCGAGTATAAGCGGCCGGCCGGGTTATTGAGATGCCCTTTACGATTCACGCTTTCAATGATTGCGTCACATTTGTCCTGCGTTCTGGATGCGATGAGTATATCACCCAGGATATCATTGTTCATCGCTGCCTTGTGGGCCGCAACGTGCGCCACACCGCCGGCTCCGATTATCATTACGTTCTTCTTTTGCATGAAGTAACCCCTCCTTTTCTTCACCATCGTATATCCAGCTGAGTCCGCACTGTGCACCTCGTCACCGACCTCCCTCCCTTTAAATCATGAACGGGGGAATTTGTCCACACAGATTCACTCCCAGAACACAAGCCTGCCATGCTCGTCACACCCGTTATCCAGATTCCAGTCCCCAAATGTGGGCTGGTCTGCCGGATCTTCGGCACAAACAGCTCGTTCCACCAGCTTCCACAGTATGCCGACATTGCCGACGGCATGGTCGAAGATTTCGTCATAATGCAGACATAACGGCCTTTCGGAGGGCACTGCCAGCTCTTCTATAAACTGCCGGTCGACCATTTTGTATGCCGGATATGCCAATTCCATCTTTGCGGCAATAACGCCGGCCAGTGGAAAAAGCCGAACAGCATCGCCCCTGGACCTGGCAGCCATTGCAACTAACTCCCGGTGCCACGACACAGTATCCGGCGGATCAGCTTCGAACAGATCAGGATGAACGTCTGCGAGCATGCCTTCCCAGAGTGCAACAATGTCATGATCCAGTTCTGCTCCGTCGTCTGAATTGCTGCATTGTGCGACAGTCAGAGCGAAATAGTCCGATTCACCGATTTCTCCCAGATTCATTCTGCGATAGATATAACCATCCTGATTCATCTCACAGATACGGTGCTGACGCCGGTTTTCAGCATACTCTCCGACCTTGGCCCTTACAACGGGATGAATGGTCACATCGGTTGCTACATGTGCGCAGTATCCAAGAAGCCACGCCAACTGCTTGTCACGAACAACTCCTTGCGAGTTTCCGACACGTTCGATGCCGCGTGTCATCATCTCGCAGGCCCGTGTATAATGCATTGCGTCGGCCCATTGAGCAGCAGCGCCATTCCCTCCGGCAAGATTGGGATAGTCCGGGCTGACTGCGCCCAGCGTACAGTAGGGAAAATATGTCGTCAGAGCGGACTCAAAACCGGAAGAAGGGGAGAAGAGCGACGGCAGTCCGGCAGGCAATGTCAGTTCATGAAGCAGCGTGATGTGTGCATAGGGGCCCGGCATGTGATCTCCGCCTGTTTTTCAGGTTCGAACTTTATTTTTGTGTGTTGCTGCCTTAAAGACAATGCAGACCAGCAGAACAGCCGGAAATACTGTTGCCATCCAGGCCGCAAGCGATTTAAAGGTAATCCAGCCAATGATGCTCAATGAGTTTCCAGGATGTCGCACCATGGTTGCAAGCAAGTGCGGCGGCATTGGCGGCCCACCGGGGAACAGCCACGTTCCCAGTTTGAAAAAAGGGACCAGAAGCACCAGTTGAAGCGGATAGAGCAGATAGTTGACCGACTGCAGCACCAGATGGTTGAGTTTGAACAGATGGGCCAGCATGAAGCAGATCAGCGATGTACCCCACACGAGAGGCAAGATCCCGAGAGCAGTCCCGATACAGAGAGTCAGAACAAGTTTTTTGGGAGTCAGGCCGCATGACAGGATGCCCTGTAATCGTTGCGTAACAGGCTCGGCAATTATACTCTTGAGATGCTTGAGCCGCTGTGAGGCTGAAGAGCTAAATCCGGTCACTGTGCACATGAAAGCTGAGAGTTGCGCCGGTTACCGTACTGCGTCCGGTGTACAGAAAAATTACCAGCCAGATGCCTTGCAAAAATATAATCAGTGCCGGGCTCCAAAGACCTTTCAGACCGGCTGAAAGATCGGGCACGCCCACAGGCTCATATGCGAGAAAAAAAGCAACCGCGATGGCATATACTACTCCGATTATTCCCATGATCTGATATGCAGATATTTTACCATCTCCACGATAGTCGGCCCTCAGGGTTTCGGAAAATGAACGCCACCCCTGAGTGGAGACGGTGGCCAGGAGAAATGCAACAGCCTGATGAGACGTGAGAAACATTCCGGCAGCGATTAAACCGCAACCGGTGTATAAGACCGCCGTGATGGCCTGAACAGGAATTACCTCCGTTGCTTCCAATCCGCCGGCGTAGGCAATTTTTTTGGTGCTGCCGAAAAATATGAAGCCACGACCGGTAAACAGACGCTTTATCAGATCCGGACTACCTGCCAGCGGTTTTCCGTAGCAGCAGCCGAAACTGATACAGGCCATCCGTCCCAATCCTTCGCCAAAGGCGTAGGCAATGGCGATAGCTGCATATGCTGACATGATCGGAATATGAAATGCCAGTATTTCTCCTGCCGTGCGGTTTACCAGCGTAATCAGGAAAGGGGTGATCAGGATACCAACGAAAACAGCCCCGCCGACCGTAAAGGTATCGGACTTCCTTTCAACAATCCGCGCAACCAGACGTGATGCCGGCACGCAGCAGCAGAGCATGCCGGCTGCCAGGGTGGCTGTTCCAATCGGCGGAACTGCTATCGACCCTAACAGCACAAGCAATACCGCTACTGCCACAAAATATGCATTAGCTGTCAGTAGTCCGTACCAGGTGTAGTTAATTCCCAGCCACACCCCCTGATCGTTTCTGGATATCGGGACGGAAGCCGCGATCTGCCACCTCTCCCCCGGCAGCACCCTGAATCCCCACCAGAGATAGACGGCCAGCAGCATAGCTGCCGTCAGCAGCATCATGCTTACCATCATTGTTCTCCCCCAGACCCTGATGTTTTTCGACTCCTTCCGAGCAACGATCGTACCTTGATGTCAGTTTCCACAAGCGGCTTCTTAAATCCCTGAGAAAAGCGGCTCGATATGCCGCTCTTACGCATGTTATCCAGGATGTCGGCAGCAAAATCGATGCGCCCTTCCTGGAAAATAAGAATGTCTGTGCTGCTGCCAGGCCGGTAAAGGCTTTTGGGTTGTCCCTTCATCAGGAACATACCGGCTTCGATCTGCTGCGGCGCGTCATAACTACTTGTGCTGTAGGCCTGGACGATGTCGCCGATCATCAGGGCAACAACCTCGATCATGGCTACCAGACCGACTTTGGTGCCATCCGGAATATCGGTATCAATAATCGTCACAAACCGCTTGTTTTTTGAGTACGGTGTCGCAACGGCAACGACAGCTGCCGGGTTGCAGGAGTGGTAATCGCCGTCAATAGCGTAGCAATCTACTACCTGTCCTGCAACCGGGGTATGGTTGTAATGGTATTTGTCCGGTGTCAGCCGCAAGATGGCAAAGTCGCCACCGTTGAAAGCCCTGTGCCACACGCTGTTATCAGGTCCTATCAATTCTTCAAAAGAAAAGAATTTTTCTTTCAGGAAAACCAGCGAGGTTTCGTGGAACGATCCGACAAGTACCCGCGCATCGGCAGGAGACACAATCGCATCAGCTTCTTCAGGCATCGGGCGGCATTTCCAGTAGCAGATCTTTCGTTCGAATATCTTGCGCGGCGTATCCAGCGTGCTGGCCTGATCCAGGCACTCGGACAGGTTAATGCCGTTTTCGGCAAGAAAGGCACGCTCTGTCAGTACGGGGTGATCAAAGTTGACCAGCCCAAGAATATGGGATGACCTGCTGCTGGTTAACATCCTGAAGAGAGCCGTGCTGCTCTCGCGTACACCATGGTAAAGCAGGCGGATCAACCAATCTCCGAACAGCCGTTCGGTGACAACTCTGCCGCTATCCCGTTCTATATACTGGTGCTGCATTCGGATTACTCCTGTTATAGTCTGATTTTTGCATGGCTTCCTTCTGATCGTAATGCACCATGAAAAGCACCAGGTTCATCAGCCGCATCAGGGTGGGGATGTCGGCCTGATCGTGAAGGACATCCTCTTTGGCATTCTCGATAAACCGACCAGAGTCCTGTCCCTGGAGAATAACCCGCAAGGCCTGGAGCTGCGACTCATCCAGCGGACTCCGCTCCAGATCAAGCACACTGCAATCCTGAATCAGAAAATTGAGTGCCTCTTCAATATGTTGCTTACGAAGGGTGGTCCGGTAGTATCGCTCCGCGCCGACATTGAATTCGCGGGCATTGACGCGCATGGGTGACGATGCGTTCACCTCGCCCAGGATGCCGGAGGTTAAACGACCGGCAGCGGAATGAATTGCAGGTTCGTTTAGCCGCATTTCCAGATCATTAAGGGTTTCGTGCAGATTCATCAGTTCGATCAGATCGGCCGCATCCTCACGAATGACCTGTACCAGCGCCCGACGGTACTCATGTATCTGAACTCGCAGATAGCCGGGATAGCGGCGGCTGGAGCGGATTCCGTCTGTTTTTTTGAGAACCTTTTCCAGAAAGGCATTGGTGCTGTTTTTATGTACAAAAAAAGTGGGGATGCCGATAGCAGCGCCGAAAAAAATCTGCCTCCGTTCGCTCTCCACTGACGGGGTGTCCGGAATGTGGGCATGGGTCGTGCCGAGTGCCATGTATTTGTAGGCCAGTGCCGTAATCAGAATTTGCAGATCGGCAGCCCGCCCCATGTCATTGCCAAAATTCTCGAAAACGCTGTAATAGCGCCCCTCAAAACCTGAAAAACCCATTTTGGCGAATTCACGCTGCTTGTAGAGCAGGTAGACCGACATCTGCTCATCGAACACACCCATGTCAGCCAGGTCTTTGCGGAGCCGGTCGTTATTGCCCGGTTGGCCATTCAAGCCGGGACTGTGCTCAGTTGAGAGCAGACAGACGAGATAATCAACCAATCTGTAGTCCGGCACAAAATCGCCCTTCAGCCTGAACAGAGAGCTGACCAGCCTGTCCAGCGCCTGCGGTCCGAAGGGGGTCAGCGGCTGGCCGAAAATAGAAAGATCGGCCTTCTTTTTCCAGCGGCGCCAGATCATTCGCAGGTGGGTATAGTCCAGCTCGTGCGGCAGAAACCCGAGAGCTTTTTCCGGATGAAAATCGCTGAAAGCCATACGGTATGGGGCAGCACTGTACGTGCCGACAAAGAGTGGCAGGAAATGTTCGCTGATCTTGATTGCCAGGTCAGCAAAATGCTTCTCGTGGGACGCTCCAAAGCCGGAACCGCCGTCGGCCAGGGCACGGGTCAACCGTTTGCTGCCGATGCTGATATGAGTACCGTTGTTGGCCAGACTGACATTGGAGAGACTGGGCAGAACAACCAGATTGGTAAGAATAATTTTGGAATCACGCAGCTTGGCTACCGCGTTGAGCTGGCTGCGGGATAATACCTGGTGGCAGAGCTGCATGTAGCGGAATTTATCCTCCCCCTTGTCCCAACCGGAAAGGCAGGGGCTCATAAACAGATCGCGGTAGAAGCTGTCTGACACATGGTCGTTCAGCTCTTTCTGCCGGACCGGAGGGTGTGGAGCAAAATAGGTCATGGCCTGCTGGCCGCGCTCTGCGATGCCGAAGGCCTGATTGGCATACATCAGCAGCAGCTGCGTCATCAGGAACCGTATGGCCGTTTCCTTGGCAATTGCCCTGCCCATGCCGTTTCCGGGCGCTGGAGTTACAACATTAAACGAGAATGTCTCCGGCGAGGTGTTATCGTTCAGGTAGTGTTCCAGCAAACGAATGCCAGTTTGTCTGATCATGTAAGGGAGTATATGCTGGGAGCCGACCAGGTCTGCCAGGGCCAGCTTGATCAGATAGCTGATCGGCAACCGCAGCATCTCCTCGCCGGAAGCATCCCGAAACATGAAGCGGTCACTGTCGGCACGTCTGCCGTCAACCGGATTCTGTTTATCTGCCAACAGATCTTTTTCTAATATTTCGCGTGCAAACCGGGATAGATTCCGGAGGGGAAAGCGCACCCAGCTGTTTTCCCAGACACTGGATGAGTTATCTGCCAGAAATCGTTCCAGATCGGCAACGGCTCTGCGAGGAGTCTCACCCGATGCAGCCCGTTTCATCATGTTGGCGAAAAAGTTGGATTGCTCAATTAAAAGCGGCAGGTCAACATCTTCCTTTGCGCCGCACACTACCGCCTGGAGTTCGCTTTCCGAACCGGTGGTCACATCATTCAACGAGAAGGGCAACGTGGCCGCCAGGTCGTCTCTGGAAGCAAATGAAACCCCAAGACGTCCAAAAACCTTGCGGACGCTTTCCGGCACCTTATCCGTTTCTGATTTGTTGACCATGTTTTCATCATATACGAAAATTGTGACGGATTTGTTTTGGCCGCGTAAATATTGTGTTACTTTTTACCGACGAGGAGAACAGGCTGAACAGCTTAATGGACGTGTTGCGTGATACTCAGATGGTTTGTATTACATCTCTTTGGTCACCGATATCGCCTGAACAGAGTATGAGTTTTTTTCACCCCGACTGTCCTGACGGTACATCACCACTGCTGTCCCATCCCAGTTAATCCAGCGCCTGGCCTTTTTGTTCCGGTCCGAGTAATCAATAACCCGACATGGTGGTGTAGTCATAACTGCTCCGGGGAATGGCTATAAAAATATAACTGCCATGCAATTTACCGTTACCTTGTTTTCGCATTCGGCTAATATCGATTCATATACCGATATTATGCAACGTCACAATTCCTGATCCCGCCTGTAGTTAAGCGTTTTTTCCTGTAAACTGGTTTGGCATATT
>JBAXVG010000109.1:0-8815 GCA_037129255.1 Desulfuromonadales bacterium
AGAGACCGCCTCGCTCCTGGAGACGATGGCCCGGGAAGGACAACGCGACGAGTGGCCTGAGCTCCTGGCGCGGCTTGAGACGGAATTCAGGGAGTTCAACAGCGCTGCTCAGCAAGCAAGCCAGGAGCGGCCTTAATTTGAAGAAACTTCTTACATGGGGTGCTGTCGGGTTATTGACTTCGGCCATTCTTGACCCCATCATTTATTCCATGCTAGATCAGCAAATCCCCTGGATAAGAGATTTGCTCATGGGTGGTGGCGGTGTCGGATGTTTTTATCTGTTGATCAAATTGCGCCATGATCTATGACAGGTGATTGACACTGACGGTATCTCCGGGTAATAATTTGACGCAGCAACAAATATTTCAAAGACAAGGAGAATTGATATGCGGCTTTTAACACGCTCGGATTTTGATGGCATCTGCTGTGCTGTGCTACTGAAGGAACTGGGGCTGATGGATGAAATGTTTTATGCACACCCCAAAGATTTGCAGGATGGCAAGATTCCGGTCGGGAAAAATGACATCCTTGCAAATGTACCGTATGTTCCGGGATGCGGGCTCTGGTTTGATCATCATTCCAGCGAGCATGAGCGTCTTGAACTTGCAGGCACGTACGAGGGGTGCAGTAAGCCGGCGTTCAGTGCTGCGCGTGTAATAGCCGACTATTATGGTGAGGCGAAGTTCGGGCGATTCAAGGAGATGCTTGAATATGTCGACAGGGTCGATGCGGGGCAGCTTACAGAAATGGAAATCCTGGACCCCCAGGGGTGGATATTACTTGGATTCATCTGCGACCCCAGAACCGGACTCGGATATTTTAAAGACTACCGCATCAGCAATCTCGCCTTTATGAATGATCTGGTTGACCATATCAGAACAAAAACGGTAGATGAAATTCTCTGTCTGCCTGATACTCAGGAGAGAATTGTGCGTTACCGGGATTGTTCCCAGAAGTCGAGAGAGTTTCTCCCGCAACATTCGAGGGTTGACGGCCAGGTATTGATTACAGATGCCCGTGGCGCCGGAGAGATTCCGCCATCTAACCGATTCCTGGTTTATTCGCTCTTTCCGGAAACCAATATTTCAATCAGAATGATCGATGGCAGAGGAAAAGAGTTTGTTGCCATTTCTGTCGGGTATAATATTCTCAACCTGACCGCCACGGTCGATGTCGGCTCACTGATGCTTAAGTATGGCGGCGGCGGACACAAGAGAGTCGGCACGTGCCAGGTGCCCTATGACCAGGCTGACAGGGTGCTTGGCGAGCTGATCGAGGCGTGCAGGTCGTAATCGGCTGGCAGAATGTTGGCGTAAGCTTTCAACGTTCGGCGGGTTTTGTTGAAAGGGAGAACGATGTGGGACTGGATTGGAAAACTCGGTGAACTGCAGCGTCGGAACCAGCTGGCCGTGCTGGTGACAGTGATCAGTACCAGCGGTTCGACGCCCCGCAAGCATGGTGCCAAGATGATTGTCCTGCCGGACGGGACATTTTTTGGGACGGTCGGGGGCGGCGCTCCGGAGTATTGTGCCCTTGAAGATGCCCGCAGATGCCTGGAAGAGATGCATGGCATTACCTCACATATTCCGTTGCAGCAGAGAGGCGAGTTTCCCGCCTGTGGAGGAACCATGGAACTGCACATGGAACTGATTAACGACAACCCCGTGCTGTATCTGTTCGGTGCCGGACATATCGGGCAGTCATTGTGCCGGGTTCTGGAAGGAACCCCGTTCCGTGTGCATCTGGTAGATGAAAGGAAAGAATGGATAAACGCCGCTGCCATCCCTGCCGGTGTTATCCGCCATCAGTGCCGTTGGAGCGATTTCATTCAAAGTGCAACATGGTGCGACAAACGGACGTTCGTAACCATTGTTACCTATAGCGGAACGGTTGATCAGCAGGTACTCGAAGAGGTTCTGCCCCATCCTGCGCGATTTGTCGGTATGATCGGCAGCAAGGGCAAATGGGCCGGTGTGCAAAAGAACCTGGATGGCAAAGGTTTGGATCTCTCACAGGTTCGCTGTCCCGTCGGCCATGGTAACGGAGGCAATTCTCCGCAGGAGATCGCCATCAGCATCGCCAGCCAGTTGCTTGCCGCGTATTACGGTCGAGAATAAGTCAGGCAATCTGCTACTTGTCTCTGCGTGGAACCACGACAATCCCTGACTCCGTAACGGTATACCCCCTGCGTTGATCTTCATCAGGATCGTAACCGATGGTTGAACCATCCATTATTACGACGCCCTTGTCGATGATCGCCCGTCTGATCTTGACGTGGCGACCGACCGTTACATTTTCAAAGAGTATGGAGTCCTCAACCAGACTGTAACTGTTTATTTTACAGAGCGGTCCGAGGATGGAGCGTCGGACCGTGCTGCCACTGGTAATGCAGCCGGCGCATACATACGAGTCGATGTTCTGACCGCGGCGGTCATCATCGTCAAAAACAGTCTTGGCTGGCGGCAGATTACCCTGGTTGGTGAGGATCGGCCACTTGTAGTTGTAGAGATTCAGCTGCGGAGAGACATGGATCAGATCCATGTTGGCCTCGTAGTAGGAGTCGATCGTGCCGACATCCTTCCAGTAACCCCGCTCTTCGGCCTTCATACCGGGGATCACGTTGTCATTGAAGTTGTAGGCGAACACCCGGTCACCACTCTGCAGCATCATCGGGATGACGTGCTTGCCGAAATCAAGATCCTCGAAATGTTTCTTCCCCTCCTGCAGAACCTCAATCAGTTTCTTTGTTGAAAAGATGTAATTGCCCATAGAAGCGAAACAGGTCTCCCGCCCCGGTATCGTCTCCGGTACTTCAGGTTTTTCGGTAAAGCCTGTCACCCGTGCATCATCGTCGACAGAAAATACGCCAAACCGGCTGGCTTCTGCCGCAGGAACCTCAAGAGCTGCAATTGTGATATCAGCCCGGTTCATCCTGTGCGAATTAATCATCTGGGTGATGTCCATCTTGTAGATGTGGTCGCCGCCAAAGATCGCGACGTAATCGGCGTCCGAGGACTCTACAAATCGCAGATACTGGAGAATGGCATCAGCTGTTCCCTTGAACCACTCTTCGCTTTCGCTGCTGGTTTCGGGCGAGATGGCTACATAGAACTCTCCCAGTCCGGTCCATTTGCCCCACGATTCCCGAATATGCTTGTTGAGCGAATAAGCCCGATACTGAGTCAGGATATAGACCTTTTTTATCCCCGAGTTAAACAGATTGGAGAGGACAAAATCGATGATCTTGTATTTGCCCCCAAAAGAAACACTCGGTTTCGCCCGCCTGAGCGTGAGCGGACTGAGCCGCTCTCCCTTGCCTCCGGCCAGAACCATTGCGATGGTGTTGCTGCCAACATTGTCCACGGAATACATAGTTGTCTCCTCCTGTGTGAATAGGTGTCTCAGAGCTGCCGAACAGCAGCCATGCGGTCATATGTAAGATTTGTATTGTCATGTAATAGGCAGATTTATGCAAGCCAATATATTGCTCTGTGATAATGTCAGGCCATACAAACAGAATCAGCCGGTGGATCGCGGTTGTATGTTTGACTTTTCATGGCGCCCTGAACTGTGCTAGAGTTTCCAAAAACCAACCCCAAGGAGATGTCTACGATGCAAAAGAATAACCCGTCAGTTTTGTGTGTCAAAGGTTTTGTCATAGCTGCTCTTGTTGCATGTGCGGCTTTTGTTCAGGCTGCCGAGCCCGAGGCAAAAAAGGAGATTGCAACTGCTCCGGCGCCAGGAACAGCGCCAACAGCACCACCGTTGGCAGCGGCACCGGTTGCTGTTCTACAGGGGGCCGTCGCGCGTGTAAACGGAGTTACGATTGATGCCAGCGAGCTGCGGAGGGCCAAAAAAGTAATGCTGCGCGGCCAGACGGTACCGCCAGAGCAACAGGCCCTGGTTGACAAGCAGGCTCTTGATCAGCTGCTTTCTGCCGAGCTGCTCTATCAGGCCGCCGCTAAGCTGGAGGTCAATGATTTGGACAAGCAGATCGATGCCAAGTTGGCTCAGGGCAGAGCCCGTTTTACCAAAGAAGAGGATTTTGCAAAGGCGATCAAGGATTTGGAATTGAATGAAAAAGATCTGCGCGAGTATACCCGCCGGGATCTGCTCATCTCAAAATTTGTAGAATCTGAATTTGTGCCGAAGGTCAAGGTAACGGAAGACGACTCCCGCACGTTCTATAATCAGAATCCGGACAAGTTCTCACGCAGTGAGTCCGTCAAGGCCAGTCATATTCTGATAGGTGTTGACACAAAAGCTTCCGCAGAAGAAAAGAAAAAAGCCCGTGAAAAAATCGATAAGCTTCGTAAAGAGCTTGAAGGAGGAGCCGATTTTGCCAAGCTGGCTAAAGAAAACTCAACCTGCCCCAGCAGTCAGCAGGGGGGAGATTTGGGATTTTTCGGAAAAGGTCAAATGGTGCCTGCCTTTGAGAAATCAGCGTTTGCGCTCAAAGCGGGTGAAATCAGTGATGTCGTGGAGACTCAGTTCGGATATCACATCATTAAACTGACGGAGAAAAAACCGGCGGAATCGGTGCCGTTCAAAGATGTTCAGGCCAAGATCGATGAGTATTTAAAGGGGCAGAAGATCAATGCGGCCGTGATGGAATATTTGTCTGAAGCCAGGAAAAAAGCCAAAATTGAAATTTTACTCAAGTAGTTCTTTGTCAGATTGCCGCCTATAATGATAAATCCCCCCTAAGCCACCGGATTGAGGGGGGATTTACATTTGAGGCGTCTGGGTTGGCAAGGATTATGTCTCAAAGCGTCTCGGTCCGATTAAACTTGAATTCCTGAAGTGATATGTTATTTTGCCGAAGCTGTTCACAGCGAGAGGCTGTTTTCTGAATTTGAGTCATGAAGGAAAGGTTGTTCGTATGGAAAGGAAAGCACCGGCATCTTCAGGGAGGAATGGATTCTTGTCGACTCTGCTGTTGTTTGTCGTCACCCTGGGGGTCGTAGCTCTGTTGGGCATATCCGGCTACGTGTTTTATATTATGGCGAAGCTGCCCAAGGTTGATCGACTGGCAGATTACAAGCCCCCCATCGTATCACAGGTTTTTGGTGATGATGGTATGCTGGTTGGTGAATTTTACCTGGAGCGCCGCATCGTTGTTCCGGTCAACAAGATGCCGCGCAAGCTGATCCAGGCCTTTGTCGCTGCTGAAGACGCCAACTTTTACTCCCATAAGGGTATAGATTACTTCGGCATCATGCGCGCGGCGGTAAAAAATGTCATCTCCATGCGCAAGAAAGAGGGAGCCTCCACAATCACGCAACAGGTAACCAAATCCATGCTGCTGACTCCCGAAAAAAAGTTTTCCCGCAAGATCAAAGAGGCGATTCTGGCCAAACGGATGGAGGAAAAACTTTCCAAGGATGAGATATTATACCTGTATTTGAATCAGATTTATCTTGGTGGAGGATCCTACGGAGTTCAGGCTGCGGCGGAGACTTACTTCGGCAAGAATGTTGATCAGCTCAATCTGGGCGAGATAGCCATGCTGGCGGGGCTCCCCAAAGCACCCAACGCCTATTCTCCCATCAAACACCTTGATAAGGCCCGCGAACGTCAGGGCTATGTGCTGGAGCGAATGGTGAAGGAAGGCTATGTGACCCCTGCAGAGGCCGAGCACGCTAAAAACTCTCCTATTAATCTGCATCCGATGAAAAAGGTGAATAACGACCAGTCGGCCTATTATCTTGAGCATCTCCGTATTCAGCTTGAGGAAAAATACGGTGAGGATCAACTCTACAAGGGTGGTTTGAAGATTTATACCACCATGAACGCCGGAATGCAGCGGGCGGCTTACGAAAGTTTGAGAAGGGGTCTCAAGGAAGTAGACAAGCGTCAGGGCTTCCGCGGTCCGTCCAAATATCTGAAGGATTCTGATGTTGATACATTCTGTACCAAGGTCGAAGAAAGCATTGATTCCGCAGCGCTCAAGACCGGAGAGACCTATCAGGGGGTCGTTGTCGGCTTCAATTCCGGCAAAGGTGATGCTATCGTCAGAGTTGGCGACCGCAAAGGAATCCTGGCGCGTAAAAATATGTCCTGGGCCGGCAAGATCGGAATGATCAACAGCTATGGTAAACCGGAGAAGGGTAACAAAAGTCTGACGCTTGGTTCGGTGATTGAGGTTTCAGTTGTTTCGCCCGAAACAGAGAAGGAGGGGGCACTGTTCACCCTTGATCAGACTCCGGATGTACAGGCGGCTCTGGTATCCATCGACCCGCGTACGGGAGGGGTCAAGGCCATGGTTGGAGGCTATGATTTCAAGAAAAGCCAGTTTAATCGGGCTATTCAGGCCAAGCGCAATGCCGGTTCCGCCTTCAAGCCGATTATTTATGCTGCGGCGCTTGACAAGGGGCTAACGCCGGCCACGATCATTGAGGACTCTGAAGTTGAATATCCGGACGGCGCCGGCGGCATATGGAGACCCAAAAATTACGACCACGCTTTTCGTGGTCCGGTCACTATGCGCGAGGCCCTGACTCACTCTATCAATATAGTAAGTGTTAAAATACTTGAGCAGATTGGTGCCGAGTATGCTTCTGAATATGCCAAGAAGCTGGGTTTCACATCGCAGATTCCGGCTAACCTTGCTTTGGCGCTCGGTGCGGCAACCATATCGCCTTTTGAATTGACTGCGGCTTATGCGGTATTTGCCAACAAAGGTGTGCTGACCCACCAGAATTTCATTACCAAAGTGACCGATAACGATGGTACTGTCCTTCAGGAGACGCCACCTTCCGTTCCGGTTCCGGTAATTTCTCCTGAAACCGCCTATGTGATTACAAATCTCATGCAGAGTGTTGTTGCCAGCGGAACCGGCCACCGTGCATCGGTCATCGGCCGTCCGGTGGCCGGCAAAACCGGTACCACGAATGAATCAAAAGACGCCTGGTTTGTGGGGTATATTCCGCAGCTTGTTACTGGAGTCTGGGTTGGTTTCGATCAGGAACGCTCTCTAGGTGCGGGGGGATCGGGCGGACAGGCTGCAGCACCCATCTGGGGCGACTATATGAAAGTGGCCGTTGCTTCGCTACCGTACGAGGATTTCGAAGCTCCGGAAAATGTATCTTTTGTACTCATAAATTCCCACTCCGGAAAGCTGGCCAAAGAGGGCACTGCTGATGCGGTTATGGAATGCTTTATCAAGGGGACGGAGCCATCCGCGTATGAGTGACTCAATTCCGAAATGAGAGACCGGGTTTTCAAAACCTACACTCTCGCCTTAAATAATCGCCAATCATTGAAGCTGAAAACTACATTGTTATGTCTTCAGCGATTCCAAGCTTCTGCTTAACCACCGCGTCGAACTTCTTCCAGTCAATGCGGTCTGAAAGCCGATTCTTCTCTACCAGTTGCCGGGCTTCTGCCGCAAGGCCGCCACTCTTGCTGTACACGTCCTGATGTACCTCCAGAAAAACCCGACCTTCCTCGGTCACCGCCAATTTAACCGGCCGGTAAATTATTTCTCCCGGTGTGTTTACCTTGACTTCTTTAAAAAAATCTTCCATCTGGGCCGGGTAGACCCTTATGCAGCCGTGACTGGCAAAGCTGTATATCGACCATGGTTTTGTGGTGCTGTGTATCAGAATACCGGGAATTGAAGTTTTTATGGCATATTTCCCCAACGGGTTGTCTGGTCCTGGCGGGATGCTTATGATGACCTCTTTTCCCTCTTCCTCCATCTCGGACTGGATAGAAGGAGGCACGTACCAGGTAGGGTCTTTTTGCTTGGCGGTAATTTTGAACTTACCGGTCGGTGTTTGCCATACATATTTTTCATTCTTGGTGGCAGTGCCGAGGGCTACGGGAAGTGACCGCACAAGTTTCCCCTGTTGGAAGAAATACAGGGTACGGTCCGGGATGTTAATGACGATCCCTTCACGTATCCGTAGCGGGATGATTTTACGATTGTTGTACTTTAACTGGCGTCCAACCTGCAGTGATGCCTTGGCATCAAGTTGGTTCATCCGTAAAAGATGTTGCCGACTGACGCCGAGTTTGGCGGCTACGAGCCGAAGGTTGTCGCCCTTGATTATCGTGTATGTGCTGGCGGTTCCAACGAGCTTTTCAGAAACTATGTCTGCGGAATAGGTCTCTGGTTCCAGCACGGTATTTTCACGTACCTGTTCAGATTCGTTATCAGGGGTTGCCGTTACCGGCATGATTGTTACAGATGAAGTTTCTGGTTGCGGGAAATCGGATTGGGATCGGTTCTCACGCGGCTGCTCCGGTGAAGAGACTGGATGATCTACCATTCCAGCAGCCAATATCCGTGCCTTCTGAATAGTCAGACGGTAGTATTGCTCAGAATTGATGGTGTCGTTAGCCTGGAAGTACAGTTCTGCCATGGCAAAGGTAGCATCCAGACTTTTTACTTCATCCGGCATCTTTTTGCCCAAGACGGACGTGCGAAGAGTTGTGATGGCGGTAATTGCGTCCAAACGGGTGTCAGCCAGCGCGGTGCGCGCCATGAATAATGCAAGCACACAAACGGTTATTTTAGTAATGTTGCCTACAGGTGATACCCTGTTAGTGTGTATGGTTCTCATAATCTCTCTATTTACAATATCTCTCGGAATATTGGCAACAAAATAAATCAGCATAGAGTCTGCGCGCGGTTTTACCGGGCTTCCCTTCACCTGATATTTTGACCCGCGTGAAAAAATGATATTTCATCCGATATTATTTCTTGACATCCACATCAGTATTGTATAGAGTCTGAAATTCCTGATTGACAGCTGGTCTTTGAAAACCGAATAGCATTTTCGTGATTGTAGTAAATCAAGTCAGCAAG
>JBAXVG010000011.1:0-96396 GCA_037129255.1 Desulfuromonadales bacterium
TGAAGCTGCGGATTGTCGGCCCTAAGCTTTACAATCCGTGCAATTTCCCCGGCACGTAATTAAGCAATCAACAGTGCTCATGGGGGTAACGACGTGGCCTTGAGTATGTCAGGCCGAGGATAAAGATGCGAATCCTCCCTTGGTCACCCGTATTGACGACGGTGCATGGTTCATGCGTCAGTATTGCTTTACCCAACTCCCGATTGACGATTCTATATATTTCTGGGTCAGCTATGGAAATGAAACTGCGTATGTAGGAAGAATAGTCACCAACGATATCTGCGTGAGTTTGGAAAACGTTCAATTTGATAACTCCTTCACAAATTCAGGATGCCATCGGAGATGAGGATAACTGGAAGCTAAAAGGTGGAATCATCAGTAATAACCTTTATGTGAGTTGTCATGTTCCACGAGGAAAGTTTGAATGCATTAGGATAACATTCGCGGCGAACCTCGTTATCTAACCGGACAAAACGTTCTATGCAATGAAGCTCGCTCATGATCTCTTCCACTCCTCAATAATATAATTTATTTATTAAAATGAAAACGTTGCAAGAGTATACACATGCAACCCTTCTACGTCAAACAGGGAATGATTAAAATGGAGAATATTTTCAGACGACAAGGTTACTTACGCTCCTTCACCAACAGAAAAAGGCCACCCTGAAGTGGCCTTTCAAATTCCTTTGCTCGGCATGTATTCCCCCTTTGCTATTTCTTTGCTGTAGCGGTTGCCATCTCGTCTTTCGCCACTGAGACAATCCCTTTAACCATTCCGGTCATCAACAGTACTGCCGGAATTACCTGTGCTACCACTATCAGTGCGCAAAATCCAAGAAATACCCATACGAAAATCCCACTGTTGTCTTCACTCAATCCGTTTGCTGCCGCGAATGCCGTCGCTGGGGCGATGGTTCCAATGATGGTGCTGATAAGTGCTCTCATGACATCCTCCTATGTGTTGATGGTTTTGAATTTGATTGCCTTTGTATTTCTATAATGCATAGCTGGTGCCAAGCGATCATATAAAATCTGCTGTAGCTGTATCATACTGTTATCATGTGCTATTAATTTTATTAACGAGTAGATGACTTCATATGCTGAACATCAACAACTGCAATGACTGTATACCTGATTGATACAAATAATCAGTGATTTGAACATAGTTCCTATTATTACGGCATGTTACCCACTACTCCTCTTTGAAGCTACCTGTATAAAACTCTTATACGCTCTCTAAGAAGTCCCGGGTCAATATTCTTGCCAAGAAATTGAGACAATCACTGGTTTGGTGCTGAAAGTAGGTACGAGTTGTCGGAAAGGTCATATAAACCCGAAATCTCCTTGACAAGACGCAGGGCGCTTATTACCTTGAAGAAGTTGGCACTCAAAGGTGACGAGTGCTATTTTTTTGGGGTCATATCATGGAAGTTGAACTTTCTGCCCGCAGCAGACAGATACTTGAAGCGATTGTCGAGGATTATATTGCTACCGCCGAACCGGTCGGCAGCAGTGCGGTTGCCCGCCGCCATGCCCTGACTCTCTCGTCCGCCACCGTGCGTAATGTGATGGCTAATCTGGAGGAAATGGGGCTTTTGACATCGCCGCACACTTCGGCCGGCAGGATTCCAACCGAAAAAGCCTACCGGTTCTATGTAGATTCACTGGTTGCCCTGAGAAGGGTCAGCCGCGAAGAAAAGCGCCAGATAATACGTCATTGCCGCCAGTCGGGCGCAGGTTTGTCCGGAATACTGAAAGAGACCAGCCGTACACTTTCTCAGCTTTCAAGCTATATGGGCGTTGTGGTGGCTCCCAGTTTCACATCCGATGTATTCCGGCACATAGAATTCATCCGTCTCGGACACCGCAAGATTCTGGCCATTCTGGTCTCCAGCAAAGGGGCTGTCCAGAACCGGCTGATTGAGACCGAGGTTGACCATGCTCCTGAAGAGTTGCTCAGAATGGGTAACTACTTGAATGAAATGATGCGTGGGTTGACGATTACTCAGGCTCGTGAACGTATTCTGACCGAAATGAAGAACGAGAAGGCACAGTATGACCATCTCATGTCACAAGCCCTTCGCTTCAGTGAGCAGGCCGTGACGGTTGAGAGTGATGAGATATTTATCGAAGGGCAGGCCCGCATCCTTGATCAGCCGGAGTTCAGTGATGCCGCCAGAATGAAGGAAATTTACGAGGCCTTCGAGCAGAAGGGGATCATACTCCAGCTTCTGTCTCGCTGCATGACTGCGGATGGTGTGCAGATATACATCGGTTCGGAAACTTCTCTCAGCCGGTCGGCCGACATCAGCCTGATCACGGCACGTTTTGTCACCAGCAGCAACACGGTCGGGATGCTGGGGGTTATCGGCCCGACACGGATGGGATACTCCAGCGTTATTCCGATAGTGGACTACACAGCCAGGATGGTCAGTCGACTGTTAAGCGAAACATAGGAAAATCGACTCAAGTCTCAAGAGATTAAAGAGATCAACCAAAGGATACAACATGGAAACAAAAGATATCGTAGAACTCTCCGGCAACGGGGCACCCGACGAAACTGAAAACAGCTCCGTATGTACTGATGCCGATTCCCCTCTTTCACTGGAGGAACAACTTGCAGCCAAGGTGAAGGAAGCCAGTGAAAACTGGGATCGCTTCCTGCGCGAACGGGCAGATCTGGAAAACTACCGCAAGCGGGTCAACCGTGAAAAGGAAGAGTTGCTTAACTATGGTAACAAATCCTTGATCGAAGAGATCCTGCCGATCATCGACAATCTGGAGCGCGCCCTGACGCATGCCTCTGAGGATGGATTGGGGGCTCTGGTGGAAGGGATCCGCATGACTCACGGCATGCTGCTGAACTCGCTGAAAAAGTTCGGGGTATCGCCGTTGGAGACTGCCGGTTCACCGTTTGATCCTGCTTTTCACCAGGCCATGGCCCAGGTGCCGACCGGTGAGCACGCTCCCAATACTGTCATAGAGGAGTACCAGAAGGGCTACATGTTGAAGGAACGGTTGCTGCGTCCGGCAATGGTGACAGTGTCGGTGCCTGCAAAATAATTTCCCCGACACCTTGTTTTTGGATAACTCAGTGATTAGCTTCGAAGAGTAGGGGCTTGGCCTTCTGAGCGGGACGAGTGCTTTTTACAATTGCCGAATGGACTACAGCAAAATTATTTCCTGCCGTTAGTTGCAGAAAAAATTATAACTTACTTAAATAGGAGGACTACAAGTCATGAGTAAAGTAATCGGAATCGACCTCGGAACAACCAACTCCTGCGTTTCAATTATGGAGGGGGGCGAGCCGGTCGTTATCGCCAACTCCGAGGGCAGTCGCACTACCCCGTCAATGGTTGCCATCTCTGACAGCGGCGAACGTCTGGTAGGCCAGCAGGCCAAGCGTCAGGCGGTCACCAACCCTGAAAACACACTGTATGCAATCAAGCGCCTGATCGGGCGCAAATATGATTCTGATCCGGTCAGGAAAGATATCGCCATTTCCCCTTTCAAAATTGTAAAAGCAGATAACGGCGATGCCTGGGTAGAGGTGCGCGACAAGCGATATTCCGCCCCTGAAATCTCAGCCATGATCCTGCAGAAAATGAAGAAAACCGCTGAAGACTATCTGGGTACCACTGTCACCGACGCCGTCATCACCGTCCCGGCCTATTTCGACGACTCCCAGCGTCAGGCCACCAAGGATGCCGGCAAGATAGCCGGTCTGAACGTTTTGCGGATTATCAACGAACCAACTGCTGCAGCGCTGGCGTACGGACTGGACAAGAAGAAAGACGAGAAAATTGCAGTATTCGACTTGGGCGGAGGTACCTTCGATGTCTCGATTTTGGAGTTGGGCGACGGCGTATTTGAAGTAAAATCTACCAACGGAGATACCTTCCTGGGTGGAGAAGATTTTGATCAACTGGTGATCGACTGGATTGCTGCCGAGTTCAAAAAAGATCAGGGCATCGATCTCCGTGGCGACAAGATGGCCCTGCAACGCCTTAAAGAAGCGGCCGAGAAGGCCAAGTGCGAACTTTCGACCTCAATGGAAACCGACATCAACCTGCCATTCATCACTGCCGACGCCTCCGGTCCAAAACATCTGACCCTGAAGCTCTCCCGCGCCAAGTTGGAATCCATCTGTACTGAACTGCTGTCCAAACTGGACGGCCCATGCCGTACCGCTCTCAAGGATGCCGGTCTATCTGCAAAGGATATCGACGAGGTTATTCTGGTTGGCGGCATGACCCGCATGCCGGCCGTACAGAAAAAAGTGGAAGACATCTTTGGCAAAACTCCCAGTAAAGGCGTTAACCCGGATGAGGTCGTCGCCATCGGCGCCGGCATCCAGGGCGGCGTTCTGAGGGGCGACGTCAAGGACGTACTTCTGCTTGACGTTACTCCGCTCTCGCTCGGCATTGAGACCTTGGGGAGCGTCATGACCCGTCTGATTGAAAAGAATACCACCATCCCCTGTCGCAAAAGCCAGGTATTCTCTACAGCTGCGGACAACCAGCCGGCAGTTTCCATACATGTTCTGCAGGGTGAGCGAGAGATGGCCCGTGACAACAAGACCCTCGGCAATTTCGAACTGACCGGTATTCCTGCCGCACCGCGTGGTGTTCCACAGGTGGAGGTGACATTTGATATCGATGCCAACGGCATAGTGCATGTCTCGGCCAAAGATCTCGGAACCGGCAAGGAGCAGTCGATTCGTATTACGGCTTCTTCCGGGCTTTCCAAGGAAGAGATTGACAAGATGGTGCGTGACGCGGAGATCCATGCCGGTGAAGACAAGAAGAAACGTGAGGCTATTGAGGCGCGTAATCACGCCGACAGCATGGTCTACAGCACCGAAAAGTCATTGAAGGAGTTCGGGGACAAGATCGATGCGGTCGAAAAGGGCAACATTGAGAACAAAATCAATGAACTGAAAAAGATCATGGAAGGCGAGGACACTGAGGCCATCAAGAAAGCCACTGAGGAACTGGCTCAGTCGGCCCACAAACTGGCAGAAGCCATGTACGCTAAACCCGCAGGCGGCGAGCCTGATGCCGGCGGAGCAGATCAGGGCAGCACATCCAAGCCCAAGGACGACAAGGTGGTTGACGCCGATTTTGAGGAAGTAAAGGACGAGAAGAAATAATATCTGTCGGAGCAGTTGCAGCATCCCGGCAAGCGGATGTAACATAAGGTCTGTACTAATCATTCATGTTGCGGGCAGCGCCTCATTCCGGGGTCGCTGCTTGTTGCATTCTTCAAGGAATCTATCGTGGCCAATGGTGAAAAACGTGATTATTACGAGGTGCTGGGTGTCCACCGCAACGCCTCGGAAACCGAGATTAAAAAGGCCTTCCGCAAGGTGGCCATTCAGCATCATCCCGATAAGAACCCTGGTGACAAGTCAGCAGAAGATCGTTTCAAAGAGGCGACTGAGGCCTATGAAGTACTCTCGGATCCGCAGAAGCGGGCTCAGTACGATCAGTTCGGCCATGCCGGTGTGTCCGGAAGCGGGGGATTTTCCAGCGGCGGTTTTGGGGCGGGCACTCCCTTTGGTGACATCTTCGGAGACATTTTTGGTGATATCTTCGGTGCTGGAGGAGGGGGACGAGGCCGCTCCCAGGGAAGACGCGGCGACGACCTGCTCTACAATATGGAGATCAGCTTCGAAGAGGCCGCCTTTGGTATTGAAAAGAAGATCGAGGTGCCCTTTGCCAAAAGATGCGCTACCTGCAACGGTTCCGGTTCCAAACCCGGCACCGATCCAAAAGTCTGTCCCACGTGTCGTGGTGCCGGGCAGGTGCGTTACCAGCAAGGGTTTTTCAGCGTCAGCAAGACATGCGGCCACTGCAGCGGCGAAGGTAAAGTGGTGGAAAACCCCTGTTCCGACTGTCGGGGTAAAGGCAGCGTCAAGGACACCAAAACGCTCTCTGTCAAGATACCAGGCGGGGTTGAAACCGGCTCTCGCCTCAAGGTGACCGGAGAAGGCGGCCAGGGCAAAGGGGGACCGAACGGGGATCTGTATGTTGCGATCAGTGTAAGAGAGCATGCCCTGTTTCAGCGCGAAGACAACAACGTCATTTGCGAGATTCCTATCAGCTTTATCCAGGCAACCCTGGGTTGCGAGCTTGAGGTACCGACCCTGGATGGCAAGGTTGCCATGAAAGTTCCGGACGGGACCCAATCCGGCAAGATCTACCGACTGAAAGGTAAAGGAATTCCTTCTCTTCAGGGATACGGGCGCGGCGACCAATTGGTGGTCATCAGGGTCGAAACTCCTACCAATCTGAACAAAAAGCAGAGAGAACTTCTTGAGGAGTTCGCCAAAATAGGCGGTGAGGATATTCACCCGATGAAAAAGGGGTTCGTCGATAAGGTGATGGATTTTCTGAGCTAGAGACGGTTAAGCCGTTAAAAGACGGTTTTTGTCTTATTCACTATTGCAATCAAGATGATATCTATTTTCGCCTACGTGAGTGTCATCTTGAATGCGACTTGGAATTAGCAGATAATATATTTTAGCATCCAGGCATTAATTCAGTTAACTGACGGGGTGAATACATCATGGACAAACAGCAGATGGCGGAAAAAGCCACCGAAGTGCTTCGCCCCTTTGAAACAGCCAACCTTATCAGTACCATTCAGCATTTGACTCTCAAGCAGATTTTCACACACCCGGTAATGCTGATCTTTATTACTGCCGTACTCTTCTTTGGTATCATCAAGCGCTCAATGGCAGTCCTGATGACACTGGTTTTGATGATCGGTCTGATTGTCATGTTGCGCTTCGCTATGCCGGTGCCGGGCGAGGAGCTATCGATGGCAACCCTGTTTCCCTTCATCGGATTCGGATTGCTGATCGGTGTGGTAATAATCTATTTTTCATTTGTAAAATCGGAGTGATACCACTAAAAGGATTGTGTGCCTTATGAAACTGGATAAACGTGACTGGATGTTTGTTGGGCTTATTGTAATAGTCCTGGGAATATTCATCGGGATCAGCGGCCGGGAGAAAACCACTCTGGTGCCGTATGATGCCATGCACAGGATAACGTATGATACGGCTTTTCGAAATGCGCCGGGGCCGGACGCATCGCTGTTCAAACGGGCTTTTTTCAAACCTGACAAGAAGGGGGCGGAGGCTTTCTGCGAGCCCTGTCACCTCGAAAAAAAGGTACCGTTTCCACCCAACCATCCTGCCAAGAACCGCTGTCTCTTCTGTCATAAGCTGAAACAGGCTTGAATGTTGATCACTCGGCATTGCCCGAAATTCCAAAGCTCGACATTGACGCTATCAGGTCGGCAAAACGCTCACCCTGTACGATGACATGTTTCCTCAGCATGTCCGCTGCCAGCTCCCCGTCACCGGCAATGATAGTGTCTATAATGGCCGAATGCTCGGCAAATGACGTTCGCATTCTATCCCGTACGCGTACCTGCAGGCGCCGATACGCTCGCAATCTTCTGTGCAGGGCATCTGCCTCCTCGATCAAAAATCCGTTGTGGCTGGCAGCATAAATAGCCATATGGAAGCGCTCGTTCCTCCGGTAATAGGCATCAGGATCATTTTTTTTGTGTGCCTCTTCACAGGTACGATGGGCTTTTAGCAACGCCTGCTGATCGGCCGCAGTCATGCGCCGTGCTGCCAGTCTGCCACACATCGCCTCAAGTTCAGCCATTACCTCGAACATTTCACATAATCGCTGCGGAGTTATTTCGGCGACGATAGCACCCCGGCGGGGCCGCATATCGATCAGCCCGCTAAAAGCCAACTGCATGAGCGCCTCGCGGATCGGTGTGCGGGATACTTCAAATTCGTTAGCCAACTCTGTCTCGTCCAGGCGCATCCCGGGAGTATACCGTCCGGTGGCTATGCGCTCCTCAATTGTTTCCCTCAACTGCTCCGAACGACGTGAATGGACAATCACGTTCTGCATAATGACCTCATGGATGACTTTTTCTATCTGTATCTGTAGCACAAAAAATATGAAAATAACAGTTGACATTGTATGCAAAATAAATATTCTTGTATACAAGAACATGGTTTTAGTATTTTAAATAAGGAGAAAGGAGTTACACATGTCTCACGTACTGCGCAGTTCCGCAATTGGAGTGCTGGTGGCCCTGTCGCTGGCGATGTTTGGAGGCAGTTTTCAAACGGTATTTGCACAGGAGCTCAAAATTTCTCACCAGTTCCCTGGAGGGACGATTGACGAGGGTGATTTCCGCGACCGTCTGTGCCGGAAATTCGCCGCAGAAGTAGAAAAACGGACGAAGGGTGCGATAAAGGGCACCGTCTATCCCGGATCCTCCCTGATGAAAACCAACGCACAGTTCAGCTCTGTCAGCAAGGGTGCTCTCGACATGACATTGCTCCCGCTCTCCTATGCGGGCGGTGAAGTACCGGAAGTCAACATCGGCCTGATGCCGGGAGTTGTGACTTCCTATGAGCAGGGTATGGCCTGGAAAAACGCCGAGGTCGGCAAGTACCTGTCAGATCTGCTCTACCAGAAAGGGATCGTTATCGTCAGCTGGATCTGGCAGGCCGGTGGTGTTGCAGGTCGCACCAAGTCTATCGTAGAGCCGGAAGATGCCAAGGGGATGAAAGTCCGTGGCGGCAGTCGCGAAATGGATATGGTTCTCAAAGCGGCAGGGGCGTCCGTTGTCTCGCTTCCATCCAATGAAATCTATCAGTCGGTTCAGACCGGAGCACTGGACGCTGCCATGACCTCCTCCACCAGCCTGATCTCATTCCGACTTGAAGAAGTTGCCAAACACCTGACTACCGGACGCGGCAAGGCCTACTGGTTCATGTTCGAGCCTCTGCTCATATCGCGCACGGTCTTTGACAAACTGCCGAAAGATCAGCAGGCGACTATCATGACCGTAGGGGCTGAATTGGAAAAGTTTGCTCTGGAAGCGGCCAAGGCAGATGACCAGGCCGTTGCAAAGGTTTACCAGAAAGCCGGCGCCAAGGTATACGACCTGTCCGATGCCACCGTCACAAAGTGGCAGAATATTGCAAAAGAGACAGCGTGGAAGGATTACGCCAAAAAAAACGAGCGCTGCGCCAAGCTGATAGCGCTGGCAGAGAAAGTGGTCGTCACTCCGGAACCGAAGGTTGAACCGAAAGCGGCGGCCCCAAAAGGGAAGAAAAAATGAGCCACGGATTTGAGATAAATCCCGCAAAAGGGCCTGAAGTGGCTGAAAGCGGCATACTCGCCAGGATCAGCCAGTGGATGGCAATCTTTAACGAGTGGGTTATGCTGGTTTCAACCATCGCGCTTCTGGGTGCCGCAGGCATCCTTACCCTGGGTGTCCTCTTCCGGTATTTTCTGAAGATATCAACTGACTGGCAGGATGAGGCTTCCGTATTCCTTCTGGTAGGCGCAACATTTGCCTGCTGCGCCTATGTTCAATCCTACCGGGGACATGTCGGGATCGATGCGCTGGCGAGTATCCTGCCGGCGTCGGTTAACCGTATCCGCAAAATGATAGTCGATATTGCCTCCTTTTTTTTCTGCAGCTTCTTTACCTGGAAATCATGGACTCTTTTTCATGAAGCACTTGTCGGCGGCCAAACAACTTCATCATCATTTGCACCGCCGCTCTGGATCCCCTACAGTCTGATGGCAGCCGGCATGACGCTTCTTTCACTGCAACTCCTCCTGCAGGTACTCACCCATTTCAGTCGCAAGGAGGTCGCGCCATGAGCGTAGCAACCATAGGCATTCTCTATGGAGTCGGCACACTCATCGTGATGTTTTCCGGTATGCCGATCGCGTTTGCACTCGGGTCTGTGGCAACACTTTTCATGGCGATCTTCATGCCCGGCTCGGCGCTCGATACGATCACCCAGAACGTGTATGAGGAGATGGCCAGCATCACGCTCCTCTCCATCCCGCTCTTCATACTCAAAGGGGCGGCGATCGGAAAATCGCGCGCCGGCGCCGATCTCTACTCTGCCGTTCATGCCTGGATGAACAAGATTCCCGGCGGGTTGGGCATTGCCAACGTTTTCGCCTGTGCGCTCTTTGCCGCCATGGCCGGGTCATCCCCGGCCACCTGCTCCGCCATCGGCAGTGCAGGTATACCGGAGATGCGGCAAAGGGGCTATTCAGCCGGATTTGCAGCCGGACTTATCGCTGCCGGCGGTACGCTCGGCATCCTGCTTCCCCCATCCATCACCATGATTCTCTTTGCTGTCGCGGCAGAGCAGTCTCTTGGCAGACTATTCCTGGCCGGCATCGGCCCCGGCGTTCTGCTGGTCGTGCTCTTTTCGGCTTATGCGGCCTGGCAGTACAAACGCGAGTACAAGGTTGCCCTTGATGTCTATCAGGGGGGCGGAATAAAGTCCGCGTATCTTGATGACTTGCACTTGACCCTGGCTGACAAGACCAGAATGCTGCCGCGAGTGCTGCCATTTGTAATCCTGCTGACCGGCGTCATGGTAGCCTTGTACGGCGGCTATGCGACCCCGTCCGAGACAGCAGGATTGGGCGCAATTCTGGCGCTGGTTCTGGTCGCTGTGGTCTACAGGGTTTGGCGTCCAAAAGATGTAAAGATCATCTTTACGAGTACCCTCAGGGAATCAACCATGCTGATGTTGATTATCGGCATGTCGCTGCTCTATTCGTATGTTATGAGCTATCTGCACATCAGCCAGTCGGCTGCGGAGTGGATTGTCGCCATGCATCTCTCGAAATGGCTGCTGCTGGCAACCATTCTGGTTTTTGTCGTGATACTCGGATTTTTCCTGCCGCCGGTATCAATCATCCTGATGACGGCTCCGATTATTTTGCCCCCCCTGAAGGCGGCCGGCTTCGATCTGGTCTGGTTTGGCGTCGTCATGACGGTTGTGATGGAGATGGGGCTCATTCATCCGCCGGTTGGACTGAATATTTTCGTCATAAAAAACATTGCTCCTGACATACCCCTGAAAGATGTCATCTGGGGAACCGTTCCATTTGTTCTTTTGATGATGTTTGCGGTTGTGCTGATATGCGTGTTCCCCGGCATTGCCACATGGTTTCCTGATCTGGTCATGGGGGTTGCAGGCAAATAACGGGATGCGTACATGAGAACAGGAGTTATGAATGGTTGAACAGGTAATGGTATTCCTGCAGGCGCTGGTTGAGCAGACAGGCGCAATACATTTCACGTTCGGCAATTTCGTGATGTGCGTTGTCGGCGCCACAATGATCTACCTGGCAATTACAAAACATTACGAACCGTTATTGCTGATCGGCATCGGCTTTGCCTGTATCGTGGCCAATGTTCCCGGCCCTCCCGATGTACCGGGTGGAGGCGCAGTATCCGCTCTGCTCTATCAGGTCAGGGAGGGGGGACTCTTTCACTTTGCCTATCAGGGGGTGGCCAAACTCATCATCCCTCCTCTGATATTTCTGGGAGTAGGAGCCATGACGGATTTCGGTCCGATGATAGCAAATCCGAAATTGGTGATTCTTGGTGCCGGCGCGCATTCGGGAATCTTTGTCGCCCTGATTCTGGCAAAAATACTCGGCTTTACGATAAACGAAGCGGGCGCCATAGGGATTATCGGCGGCGCTGATGGGCCCATGGCGATATTCGTTACGATGAAGCTGGCTCCGCATCTGCTCGGACCGATTTCGGTCGCTGCGTATACCTACATGGCGTTGATGCCGATGATCCAGCCGCCGATCATGCGGCTTCTCACCAGCAAAGCGGAACGACGGATCGAAATGGCCCAGCTGCGAAATGTCAGCAAGCTTGAAAAGATCGCCTTTCCGGTGGTTATTGCCATCATCGTCAATCTATTCTTCCCCCCCGTCGCGCCCCTCATCACCATGCTGATGCTCGGCAACCTGCTGAAAGAGTCCGGCGTGACGGACCGGCTCTCCAAAACGGCGGGCGGCGGTCTGATGAACGTGATCATCCTCATCCTGACCGTAGCCATCGGCTCGACCATGGCAGCGGATAAATTCCTCACATGGCAGACCATTCAGATCGTCGTACTAGGCCTGATAGCATTCATGTTCGGTACCGCCTCGGGAGTGCTGACCGCCAAGCTGATGAACCTCTTCATGACAATCAAGATAAATCCGCTGATCGGATCGGCCGGAATCGCTTCCGTGCCGATCGCAGCGCGGGTCTCCCACATCGTAGCCGAGCAGGAAAATCCCAACAATCTCTTGATCTACCAGGCGATGGGACCGAATCTGGCGGGAGTATTCGGCACCGCCATCTCGGGCGGAATTCTGCTCGCGCTGCTCGGTGTAAATTAGAGTGAAATTCAGCCGGAAGGGAATATAATGGAGAGAACGTTCAGGATCACTGTTGAAAACAGTGTGTACACCGTCACGGTTGATGATCTTGGTTCCGGTGCGGTACAGACGCAAGCTGTCGCATCCGGCATTATTCACGCGCCTGTCGCGCCGGTTGCCGAAACAGCCTTGTCCCCGGAGAATGTCAAATGCAGGCTGGGGGGAGTCGTAGATTCGATTGAGGTAATAGTCGGGCAGAGTGTCAACAAGGGTGACAAGGTCGTGGTAATTGAGGCGATGAAGATGAAGACGCCGATGTTTGCAACCAGAAGCGGAGTAGTCTCCGGTATCGCCGTCAAGGCAGGGCAGAAGATAGATACCGGCCAGGTACTGTTAACCATCGCATAACTGAAACACGGGGATATACATGCGTGCAATCATACCGGATACGCTTGAGGGGGCTCTCATCCTGAGCGTGATTGATTTTTTCCTCAGTTTTGTCATCATCGCCGGTATCGGCGTAATTCTGTCGTTTTTTCCTCTGCTGAACCGATTCTCTTCAAAAAACGATGATAGTGCGGACGGGCATGATCCTCGTCTTGTTCCGTCGGATAGAGCTGAGTCACCTGCAATTAACGCTCATCACCTGGTCGCAATTTCCGCCGCCATCCATGAGGTTATGGGATCACACCGGATAATCAGTGTTGAATCCAGCCGCAAGGTGGAATTGTCGGGATCGCGAGAAAACGAAAGGATAATATCATGAACGAGATATTGTTTGTAGTGGATGAAGATTTGGAGGGAGGTTTTTCTGCCCGTGCACTCAATGCTTCGATCTTTACCCAAGCGGAAACTGTCGAGGAATTGCACAAGCAGGTCCGCGATGCTGTTCAATGCCATTTTGATCCATCAGAAATGCCAAAGATTATCAGGCTTCATTTTGTGCGAGAGGAGTTGATTGCGGCATGAGACTGCCCAGGGATGTTTCGGGAGTTGACCTCACAAAGGCATTGAAGCGCTTGGGATATGATGAAACGAGAAGGAGCGGAAGTCATTCCGACTGACCTGCACGAAGGATGGGGAGCAACACCTGACGATTCCAGCCCATGATCCGCTCAAGCTTGGTACGTTGGCTGCAATAATTGCCGACATCGCACAGCAGATGAAGATTTCAAAAGATGAAGTTGTGCGTTTGCTGTTTGGTTGAAGTTGATGGAAGAGCTGCCAAATGACTGGGATCTTGTGATGGGTGGAAAAGAACCTTTCGAAATTGAGCCTCTGCAATAAAGGACTGGAACTATGTATCCTTCTGTGAAAGAAGTTGTTCCTGGTGACAACTATGTGCTTACAATATTATTCGACAATGGAGAGAATGGTGTTCTTGATATGAAGCCTATCCTAGATTTTGGCATATTTCAGCGCATTAAAGACTATGAAGCTTTCAAGCGGGTTCAAGTATCATTCGACACAATAGAATGGGATTGCGGGGTTGACCTCGATCCTGAATATGTCTACGCAAGATGTATTGGAAACAAATCCGCATAATTCTCTGGCTCATGGCGAGGTCAGGACCAGATTGCACCGATACAACCAGACTCAGGGATTGTTTGAACCGATGATAGTCACGCCGCAAGAGTTGATGGAAAGGGGATAGTCATGGCCTTTGAAGATCCGATAGTTGCTGAGGTCAGAGATGTCAGGGAGAAATTATTGGCCGACGCCGGGGGATTTTATGAGTACGTCAGAAAGTTGAAGGCACTTGAATCTGGCGATACTGGGCGATTGGTTACAAAGGTTCACAGGCATGACGAGTTACACAAGGCGGTTAGTTGCGCTGAGGACTTTGCAGAATATAAGGGGAAACGGTAGATCAAGGTTGACATGAGTTGAATAAACTGTCCCCGGAATTCTTCTCGGTAATGAGAAGGAAAAATGGTCAATAGAGAAATGGGGTAGCGTCATGGTAAGCAATAGAAACGACATTCTCTCGTTATTGCGGGCGAACAAGGATGAAATGGCGCATCGTTTCGGTGTGGTGAGTGTAGGTCTTTTCGGCAGTTATGCTCGCGGAGAGGCACATGAGGATTCCGATATCGACATTGCCATAGAGATTCTGTCTGAGAAGAAGTCTCTGGGTAATTTCCTTGGTATCAGGCGCTATCTCGAACAGCAGTTTGGCAAGTCAGTAGATCTTGGAATTGAAAGCACTTTGAAGCCGCTGGCGCGGGAAACAGTAGCCAGGGAGATTATTCATGTCTGAGCGTCCGCAACTTCTCTACTGTCAGGATATTCTTGATTCAGGCACGGCGATTCAGTCATACGTTCAGGAAGTAACATTCTACGCTTTTGAGCATGATCGCATGCGTTACTCGGCAGTAATTCGCGAGTTCGAAATCATTGGTGAGGCAGTGGGCAAGTTATCTGAGGAGTTGAAGCGGGGATACCCGGAGATACCGTGGCAGGACATAAAGGATTTCCGCAATTTACTGGCGCATGAATATTTTGGGGTGGATCTGGAGATAGTCTGGAATACTATTCGTGACGATTTACCGATGTTGCTGGTTGCCGTTCAAAAAATTATGATTGGAATTAAGTAAACTGTCCCCGGAATTACCCATGAGTTGAATAAACTGTCCCCGGAATTCTTCATCCCTTCGACTTCGCTCAGGACAGGCGTGAAACGCAACCTTGAAGCTTTTCAAAGAAAGAGGCTGATTATGTCAATAAACTGGAGAGATTATATTGAATCAACACCGGATGTGTTGAAAGGTAAGCCGAGAATCAAGGGGCAGCGTATACCTGTAAGTCTCATTTTGGGGTATCTATCTGAAGGCAAGTCTCAAAAAGAGATATTGGATGAGTTTCCTGATATTACGCCGGCACAGATTTATGCATGCCTTGATTATGCCAGAGATCTCACGGAATATGAGCTTGCCGCATGAGGCTAAAGATCTTTGCTGATCACTGCGTTCCCAATTCCATAATCAGATTTCTCCGAGAACAAGGTTGTGAAGTCCTTGTGTTGCGTGAATATATTCCGAAAGACTCGCCTGATCCGATTGTCATAGACAAGGCTCAGGAGTGTGGATCAAAATTACTTACGCTTAACGGTGATTTTGCCGATTTGATAAACTATCCACCTCAGCGATACAGAGGAATAATTTCCGTACAATTGAAAAATCACCCTGAAAACATCCCGGCTATTTGTGAAAGATTCGCAAAGTTTTTCGAGAGTCACCAAAACATGGCCGATTTTAAAGGCAAGCTTATTGTCGTAGAACCTCACAGAATTCGGGTGAGGGGTTGATGTGGACCAGCTTGTGTTTGTATGAATTTAGTTCGGTAATGAGAAGGAAAAATGGTCAATAGAAAAACAAACAAGAACGTCACCGGGCCACCAGGGAAGACGTTTACAATGATGTCGCGTTCAAAACCGTAGTGGTAGGTTGCGTTGAGCGGGTTCATCCCTTCGACTTACTTCGACTTCGCTCAGTACAAGTCGCTCAGGCAGGCGTGAACGCAACGGTTTGTGGTGGTGGAAAGATTGGGAATGTCGCGTTGATGATGCGTAACGCGACCTGCGAAGCTGTTAAATGCAACAACTCAATAATTGACGGAGGCGTAACATGAGCTATTCCTATGCGGGCACCAGATTGAACTACGCAGAATACACGATGGCCCACAACTTTGTCGATGGGATCAAATCATCAAACCGCGAGGCGGGGGAGCGGGTTTCCATGGCCATCTCCCGACAGACCCGCGATGTGATTGCCTCCAACGAAGCCTTGAACGCCGAGAACATCCGCGCCACCGAGATTGCCGCCGGACAGATCAGCGATGCCATGTCGCAAGGCTTTGGCGAGCTTTCGGGGGTGATGAGTGACGGCTTCAGCAGAATTTCGTATGACATTCAGGCAGTCTCCGCCGGGATCGATGAGCTGAATGCCACCTTTCACTGGGGTTTCAGCCAGATGCTCTCCACCATGGGGCGGATGAATGATTCTTTGCAGGATTTGATCAGGATCGCCAAGACCCCGGCCCAGACCGCCGCCTATGAACAGTACGAGATTGCCCGCGACGCCTTCCGCCAGGGGCTGTATCAGGAATGTATGGAATCGCTCAACATCGGCATCAACGGCAACCAGGCATCTACCGGCTACAAGCTGGAGTGGCGCTTTCACCAGATGAAAGGCTCGGTGCTGCTCGGTTTTGTCGGCTGCGATGCCGCGATGATCGACCTGCCACTTGCCGAGGAATCGTTCCTGCTGGCTGCCCGCTACGCCAAAGCCGATTATCCCGACCATGCCGGAAAGGCGTTCCTCTCTGCCGGGTGGGCCGCCTATTGCCAGGGGAAGATGAATGTGGCACTGACCCACACCGAACAGGCCATTGCCATCAATCCCAATTTGGGTGAGGCGCTGTTTCAGGCTGCCAAGGTAAAAATGGCGCTGGGCGAGGTGGATGCCGCCCTGCCGGTCCTGGCCAGAGCCATTGACCAGGATCGTTTTTATGCGCTGAAGGCGGCCGGGGATGGTGATTTTCAGCGCTATGACGATAAGCTGCGCGGCTATCTGGATGCCATGCGGAAGGAGAAATACCGGCAGGCGGTGCCCAAGGTGCGGGGGGCGTTGGAGGATGTTCAGCGAATTCTGAAGAGGAGCCCGGACGGAAAGGGAAACAAAGCGATTGAAAAGCTGGAGTCATTTCTTGCCAGGGGTGAAAACTGGCCACTGATGGATATGCTTGCTGTGGTGCAGGGGCTGGATGCGGTGATTGCCGAAGCCAAACGGCTGCCGATAGCCGTCATTATTGAAGCGCCGAGAACCGAGGAGGAAACCTATCAGGAGCAGGAGTCGTATCAGGAGGAAGTGGTTATCAAGCAAGCGGGTTGGTTCAGCAAGGCAGTGACCGAAATGCAGACCAGGACGCGGACGGTGACCAGAAAACGCACGGTGAACAAAGCCACTACTGTTCGAATTGACTTGTGCGCTATCCCTGCCGGAACCTTTATGATGGGTGATTCATCTCACAGCCCGGTTCATCAGGTAACGATCAGCCGTGATTTTTATCTGGGAAAATATCCGGTAACACAGGCGCAATGGGAAGCGGTAATGGGAAGAAATCCGAGCAAATTCAAAGGTGCGGATCGCCCGGTGGAACAGGTTTCGCATGATGATTGCCAGGAATTCGTCAAGCGTCTCAATGCGACCGGCAAAGGGACGTTTCGTCTGCCGACCGAGGCGGAATGGGAATATGCCTGTCGCGCCGGTTCAACAAGTACGTATTGCTTTGGCGACAGCGATGCACAACTGGGTGACTATGCCTGGTACAGCGCTAATTCCGGAAGCCAGACCCAGCCTGTGGGCAGGAAAAAGGCCAACTTCTGGGGACTGCACGACATGCACGGTAATGTGTGGGAATGGTGCCAGGATTGGCATGGAGACTATCCGTCCGAGGCGGTAACCGATCCGCAGGGGCCATCATCTGGCTCCGGCCGCGTCCTCCGTGGCGGCTGCTGGCTCTTCGATGCGAGTCTCGCGACTTCGGCCTTCCGCTACGAGAGCACGCCCGATATCCGGTACGACTTCCTTGGTTTCCGGGTTGTCTGTCTTTCAGTTCGGTGAGCAAGAAAAAAGCACAGGCCGGTGCGGGCAACGGAGGGCGAAGTGGAACGAAGCCCGTAGATTGACCGAACCGTGCCGAAGCGTTACCGGTGTTGATTGTCTCTTTGTGCGCGAAGCGCACTCTATTTTTTTTTGACAGGCTGAAATTATGCAACAGTGGAAGTTTTTTCGCATACCGGTAAACGGCGCGGATGTATCCGCCGATGACTTCAATCTGTTTCTGCGTTCGCATCGCGTGCTTGCTGTGCATCGTGAATTTGTGGTGCAGGGTGAGAGTTCTTATTGGGCGCTGGCGGTCGAATATCTTGCTGATGGTGCGATTACCGCGCCACGCAGGGATGGCGGCAAAAAAGAGAAAATTGATTACCGCGAAGTTCTTTCTCCCGATGAATTCGCCCGTTTTGCCTTATTGCGGGAATGGCGCAAACATGCGGCACAGGTGGATGCAGTGCCGGTCTATACTATCCTTACCAATGAGCAGATGGCGGAAATAGCCAAGGGCAACTGTCGTACAAAGGCTGATTTGACCAGGGTTGATGGTATTGGGGCCGGTCGGATGGAAAAATATGGCGCGGCAATTTTGCAAGCGATAGCGAGTGTTACTAATGAGGCGGACGGGCAACCTGTATCATAAAATCGCTGAACCGGATAATTTGCGCCAAGCGTTTTTCAAGGCGGTACGGAGCAAACAGGATCGGCTGGAAGTTCAGGATTATCGTGAACATCTGGATGAAAACTTGGCCTCGCTGCATCAGCAATTGATAAACAAATCAGTTGACGTCGGCAATTACCGTTTCTTTACCATCCACGACCCGAAGGAACGTCGCATTTGTGCCGCTGCATTCCGCGAACGGGTGCTGCATCATGCCATAATGAACGTATGCGAACCGGTGCTTGACCGTTACTCAATCTTTGATTCTTATGCCTGCCGCTCCGGGAAGGGACAGCGGGCTGCCGTGGCACGGGCGCGGGAATTTGCCGGTAAATATGCCTGGTATCTGAAACTGGACATTCGCAAGTATTTCGACAGCATAAACCATGAGGCGCTGTTGAAACTCCTCACCCGGCGTTTCAAGGATGAACATTTATTGGCCATGTTCAGAAAGATCATTGAAACCTACCACACCTTGCCAGGTCAGGGACTACCGATAGGCAACCTTGTTTCTCAACATTTCGCCAATTTCTATCTTGGCCTGTTTGACCACTGGATCAAGGAAATGCGAAGAGTCAGCGGATATCTTCGCTACATGGATGATTATGTGTTGTTCAACGACAGCCGGGAGGCTCTGAAGGATGATTTGGCACAGATCAAGTCATACCTTGGTGACAATCTGCATCTTGAATTAAAGGACAATATCCAACTCAACCGGACAGCTTGTGGTGTGCCGTTTCTTGGGATGAGGGTGTATCCGAACATGGTGAAGCTCTCTGCCAGAAGCAGGATGCGATTTGTTCGAAAATTGCGTGATTATGAAATGCGGACTATACGTGGAGAAATGGAACAACGGGAACTCGCCGGACGGGTTTCCTCACTGATTGAATTCACCCGGATTGCCGAATCGAAAGGTTTCAGACGTTCTGTGATACGCAGAAAAGGGGTATTCTCCTGAAAGGCTCCAACCGCGTCAACCGTGGCGGCAGCTGGAACAACGATGCGAGTAACGCGACATCGGCCAACCGCAACAAGAACACGCCCGATAACCGGAACAACAACCTTGGTTTCCGGCTTGTCTGTCTTTCAGCTCACCGGGTGATGGATGTCACCCGCCGAACCGGAGCATATCCAGTCCCCGAAACTTGGGGCGAAAAGAGACGTAAAGCTTCCCTGTTGGTAAGTCGCCGGAGGCGATTCGAAGATTGGGAGGTAATATTGGTTTGTTAAACGGAATCGTTAGACATGTGCCGCAGTAGACTTTGCAGGGGATGGATTTTCAGATCGGGGTGAAGTAGAAATGGACTTCTATTTCATACTATTCAGCTACATAGAGATAGCCACAAAGAGATAGCCCTAAAAAGTCCCCCTTCAGAAAGGGGGATTTAGGGGGATTTGCCGTTGACTATAGAGGCAAATCCCCCTAAACCCCCCTTTGCAAAGGGAGATCAACTACTGAAGTAGCAAGTGTCGGAGTAGTATTAGCAGGGGGGTACTGATTGAAAAAGCTGGATCCCCGATAGAAGCATTCGGGGATGACAAACATTCTGCAAGAACTGAAAAGAGGGTTCCTTATGATATGCGATATATGCGGAACAGATGGAGCAGATATCAAACAGGTAAGCAGAAGTTGCGACAAGAAGAAAGAGTTGTTGATTATTGAGGATATCCCGGTGGTGTCATGCGGTGAGAGTTACATGAATAACGACGAAACCCTGCTTGTCGGTACTGATCCCGAATCGCTGACACGGGATTGCCGGCAGCTCCGCGATTATTCGATAACGGATCTGCCGACCGCCGATGAGGTTATTGCTTTCCTTGACGGCTATAATTCGTTCATAAACCATGAAACTCGCCCTTTTACGCCGATGCGTGAAGTAAATATGCTGTTGTGAGAGCACCATAAATGATGGAGAACAGGACAGGCGATGGAAAAGAAACTGAAAATTACCATTGACGGCAGAACCTATGATGTTGCCGTTGAGGAAATCGATTCGGCGGGAAGGCCTCTCCGGCCGGAATCAGCGGTTGTGCCTGCGGCAACAGCTTCCGCAGCCGCCAGCCGTCCGAAAGCAACTGCCGGAAAGGTTGTGACGGACGACACCGGCACGTGGAATACACGGAGAACCGATTACCATGAGCGGATGAACGGCGCGGCGCACTATATCCGCAACGGCAAAGTGGTTGAAGCCCCGGACACCACAAAGGTGCTCGAAGCGGTCATCCGTCCGTTCGACCGCGTTAATATTGAAGGCAACAACCAGAAGCAGGCCGATTTTCTGGCCGAGTGCCTGATCAAATGCGATCTGAGCCGCGTTCACAACCTGCACATGGTCCAGTCCGCCGTACCGCTGCCGGTTCATCTCGACATGTTTGAGGCAGGGATTGCGAAAAAACTGGATTTCGCCTACGGAGGCCCCATGGGGGGGCGAGTGGCCAAGGCGATCAAGGAGGGCAAGCTTGAGCTCGGCGCCATCCATACCTACCTGGAACTGTTTGCCCGCTACTTTATTGATCTGACACCTCGTGTCTCGCTGGTGTGCGCCTATGAGGGGGATGCCCAGGGCAACCTCTACACCGGTTTCAACACTGAGGACACTCCTGCCATAGTCGAGGCTACCAAGTTCCGGCAAGGGATCGTCATAGCCCAGGTAAACAGGCTGGTTGACAAAGTCAGCCGGGTTGACATACCGGGTGACTGGGTGGACATGGTTATTGAATCGCCAAAACCGTTCTATCTGGAACCGCTCTTCACGCGGGATCCCGCCAACATCACCGACACCCAGGTTTTGATGGCCATGATGGCGATCAAGGGCATCTACGCCGAATATGGCGTCAAGCGCCTCAACCACGGCATAGGCTTCAACACCGCCGCCATTGAACTGCTCCTTCCCACCTATGGCGAGGAGCTGGGATTGAAGGGGAAAATCTGTACCGAGTTTGCGCTGAACCCGCACCCGACACTGATCCCGGCCATTGAAAGCGGCTGGGTGAAATCGATCCACAGCTTCGGTGGAGAGCTTGGAATGCAGCGATACTGCGAGGCGCGCGGCGATATCTTCTTCCTCGGACCGGACGGAACCATGCGCTCGAACCGTGCCTACAGCCAGACCGCCGGCCATTACGCCTGTGACATGTTTATCGGCGGCACACTGCAGATCGACAAGTACGGCAACAGCAGCACCGCGACAGCCAACAGAGTGGCGGGATTCGGCGGCGCGCCCAACATGGGGTGCGATGCCAAGGGGCGCAGGCATACCACCGAAGCCTGGCTGAAATGCGGAGAAGAGTTCACGTCACAGAGCGAGCTGCTGGGCACCATGCCGCGCGGCAAGCGGCTGGTGGTTCAGATGCAGGAGACGTTCGGAGAAAAAATGGAGCCGGGATTCGTGGACGAACTGGATGCCTGGGCATTGGCTAAAAATGCCAATCTGCCGCTGCCTCCGGTCATGATCTATGCCGACGACCTGACGCACATACTCACCGAGGAGGGGATTGCCGCTCTCCACAAATGCAGCGGGCTTGAAGAGCGCATGGCCGCCATTCGCGGTGTGGCCGGTTTCACCAACGTGGGACTTGCCGCCCGATCTTCAGAAACGAAGGCTCTGCGCGAAAAAGGGATCATCAGGACGCCGGAGGATCTGGGGATCGACAGGGGCCGCGCCAACCGCTCCCTGCTGGCGGCCAGAAGTGTAAGTGAACTTGTGGAGTGGTCGGGGGGGCTCTACGACCCGCCCGCCCGCTTCAGGAACTGGTAAAGGGCAGCGTTGTCCGGTTAGGTCTTTGCAGCAGCCTTAAAAGTCCCTCCGCCCCTTGCGGGATGGGGTTAGGGGGTGGGGGAACTTGCCATTTTTGACTCCGTGGCAGCTTCACCCACCCCTCAATCCCCTCCCGTCAAGGGAGGGGAAGCTTAAATGCAAAGACCAAGCAAAGACCAAACCGGACAACGCTGGGTAACGGGAGAAAGATATGGCAAAACAACTTCACGAACTCAACCTCGAGTTCAAAGCGGAAAATCCGGCGAAATTCCCGTCCGACTTTCTCCATTACGGCGTGGTCGGCTCCGGCGACATGGAAGCCATCATGGAAAAGAAGGAGCTGGGTGGGGCCGTCACCGTCAAGGTGGTCACTCCGGTTACCGGTTATGATGAAGTATGGCGCCGTGTGCTTGAGCGCTTTGTGAACGACACCGGCATTGCCGATGCCAGCATAGAAATCAACGACAACAATTCAACTCCGGTCGTCGTCTCGCTGCGCCTGCGCCAGGCACTGGCCGAAATAGCGGGTGGTGGCGCATGATAGCCGGCAGATGGGAACAACTCCAGAGTAAAAGTTTTCTTGAGAGCAATGCGCGTGAACGTGCCATCGGCCTGGCCGACTCCGGCACATTCACAGAACTGGCCGGTCCCCGGCATCGTATTTCCAGCCCGCATCTCCCCTTGATGGGCGAGGCGGTGGAGTTTGATGACGGCATCGTTACCGGAGTGGGCCTCATGGGCAATAAACCGCTCTTCATCGCCTCTCAGGAGGGGCGCTTCATCGGAGGTTCAGTGGGCGAGGTGCATGGCGCCAAACTGGTCAACATCGTGCGTATGGCCCGCAACTCCCATGACAGAATGCTGGCCGCCAATCCGGCCCTGCCGGAGGAAAAGCGACCGGCCGTAGTCATATCATTCGAGACCGGTGGGGTGCGTCTGCACGAAGCCAATGCCGGCCTTCTGGCCCACGCCGAACTGATGGACCAGTTTCAGGATTGCCAGGGAAAAGTACCCATTATCGCTCTCATCGGCAGCAAAGTGGGCTGTTTTGGCGGTATGGGCTTTGCGGCCGCAGCTGCCGACACGATTATCATGAGCCAGTTCGGCCGCCTCGGACTGACCGGACCGGAAGTTATCGAGGAGGAGATGGGCAAGGACGAGTTTGACGCCTCCGACCGCGCCCTGGTTTACCGCACTACCGGCGGCAGGCATAAATATATCATGGGTGACTGCAACCTGCTGGTAGCAGACTCGATTGCCGCCTTTCGCGACGCATTACGAGGGGTGCTTGCAAAGCCCCATGCCGAAATCAGCGCCATGCGGCGCATCGGCAGCCTGGAGAAGGTACTGCATCAGCTCAGGCTGGTAGCGCTCTGCGTCAAGCTGGCTCCCAGGGATTCCAGGGATGTCTGGAAATACGCCGGCAACGGAAGCCCCGACGAACTGGCGGATATGGATTTTGATACATTCCTGAAAACGGCTGAGCGGCTGGTCATTGACGACCGGGAGGGATAACCATGGAAAACCTGACAGGACAGGGGCGTGCGGCCATAGATATGGTAGTGGACCCGGGCAGCTTCCGGGAGGGTAAGGTTTCCGCTTTGAGCATCACCGATGAAGAGTTCGGCCCAGGCGCCGTTATCGGCACAGCCACTCTTGACGGCACGGAATGCACGATTATCGCCAATGATGCGATGGCGGCCAACCCCGGATTTCCGGTGGTGTACGCCGGCATCATCGGCCTGGAAGAGGCGTATAAGATGGCCCAGGCGGTATACCACAGCATCCTGGCAGACAGAGGCAAACCGCTTCCCGAAAAGCGGGCGATCATACTGATAGTTGATACCCCCGGCAACGGCCCCGGCAAGCAGGAGGAAATCTTCGGCATGAACAAGGCCACCGGTGCCTACCAGATGGCGCTGGCCGAGGCACGCAAGGCGGGACATCCCATTGTGGCCCTGGTAGTCGGGCGCGCCATCTCGGGCGGTTTTCTCTGTCACGGCATGCAGGCTGACCATATCCTGGCGCTCTCCCCGAAATTCAACACCCTGATCCATGTCATGCCGATCACCAGCATCGCCCGTATCACCAAACTCGACATAGAGTGGCTGCAGGAACTGGCAAAAAACAACCCGGTATTTGCTCCCGGCCCGGACTTCTTCCATAAGCTGGGAGGCGTGGAGGAACTCATCAACAGTAATGAGGAGATGCGTGGACGTGTTATTGTCCATCTGGCCGAAATAAGGGCGAAAAAGATGGCAGGCAGGGACGAAGAACTTGGCCCCTGGGGACGGGGCGCGCTGGGTGCGGAACGGGGCGGGCGTGTGGCCCGCAGCAGGGTCATCAAGGTAATGAATGACGAGTTTGAAAAAGTGGCGGAGAGGTACTTGTAAAGAAAGCATCATGTCAAAAATCCTGGATGAGCTGGAAATGATGGTGGATGATTTCGGAACCGCCCCGACTCTTGAGACGGTCGAACGGCGGACGCTCGCTGACAAGGGGATTGCCGGTGCGACGGCCGCGCATGTCATTGAAGAGATTCATACCCCGTTCAATCTGGCTTTCCTGAGCTTCACCACCGGTTCCACGGCCTTCCAGAATATCGTCGGCGTCACTCACGCCGAACTGCCGGAGAGAGCCAGAGCCTCGCTTAAAGCATTCCGGTTGGCAGGCGTGCTCCCCGGCAGCCATATGCTGGTCAGTTATGCCCCGCTGGTGAATGTCTTTCCGGCCACTGCGCTGATACAGTACGGACTCACCTGGAATTTTCCCCGTCGTTCAAGCCGCGACGCCTTCATTCTGTCCCTCTGTAGCGACAGGCCGGCTGTGGTTCTGGGCGAGTCAAGTTTTATCCGCGCATCGCTGGCGGACGCCTGTTCTCTGGGCCTTCAGGATGAGATCCCCCGCGGGACTATTGTGTTTACCGCCGGTACCACACTTGATCTTGAGCTTTTGCCTGCTGCGGAACGATTCGGCTGGCAGGTGCACGATCTGTATGGCTGTCAGGAGTTCGGCTGGCTTACCCTGGACGGGATTCCGCTGCGGGACGACATCAGCCTGATACCATCTCCGCATCATGAAATGTACCGCGAAGTGGTGGTTGGCGGACTCCCCATGGGGGACAGTTTTCCTGTCAGCGCATCCGGGCATGTCTGCCGCGTCAACGGCGAAGCGGCCGGGGAGATTATCACCTATCGCCGACAGCGTACCCATCCCGAATACGAGGTATTCGTAACCGCAACCACACTCGGCTCAGCCGAAACGGTTGGGCGTGTGGCCCGAACCATTGTGCGCATCAAGGGGAGGGTGGTTAAAGTGCGGCCGGACGTGCGCCTGAATGCTCCGGCCACGGTACTTGAGCTGGCACCGGGAGTCGCGGAGCGCGGCTCTATTCAGGATGTGGCTGCCGTCATCACCGGGCCGGAAAAAACCCTCATGTTCGAACTGATGGTCAAGGCACAGCTTGAGCTCCAGCAGACCGCAAAAACCGACCCCACATGGCACAAAACCCGTTGATCCGGACAGCCTTCCGGCCGGAGCAGATCCGCAAACGGCACACGCTGCTTGAAATCACTGATGCCGGTCGAAAAACCATTATTGACGAACTGGCGGAAAACGACGGAATATCCGCTGAGCTGCTTGAAAAGATTACATTACTACTGCTGCCGGAAAATCCGGGTTTTCGAACTCCCGGCATTGTCCGGCGGGAGGAAACCGATCTACGGGCCGGTTATATTCCCATTGGTTTCAGCGCTCCGGTTGCCGGCGAAGATGGTCGTCTACGTGTGGCGGCTTTCGTTGCCTGTAAGGATGTTGAACGTGCAATCAGCCCCTACGATGTTCTGAAGATGTCATTTAGCGACCGGACTGCAAGTATGAGAGCGCTCTTCGGCGCCGTGGAACTGGCCGGGGAGCTCGGTCTCAAGCCTGGGATCTGGGGCTCTGCGGCTCTGGAACTGTATACGGGGCTCCCCTGCACTCATGATGAATCGGACCTCGATCTACTGGTAGAAACGGCTCCGCTGGAGACCTTGTCACGATTCCTGGAAGGAATCAGGACTCTTGAAGAGCGCTTCGGATTACGAATCGATGTTGAAGTTGATCTCTCTGACGGTTATGGGGTGCAGCTGAAGGAGCTTCTTGGCCGGGGTAGCATGGTGCTTGGCAAAAGCATCAACGGCGTCAGCCTCTTTCCGCGTGAACATCTTCTTGCTGCCTTGCCGCACTGATCGACACGTTTACCTTTGAGGAATGTGATTGTGGGGAAGAGTCTGCCAGGGTGCCGGGGGCTTAGGTGAAAAAGCTGCGGATAATTATCGTTGAAGATGAAGAGGATCTGCTGATTGTACTGGTAGCGGTACTTTCCCGGCTCGGCCTGGACGTGCGGGGCTGCAGCGATGGCGCGTCACTGGATCGTGCCATCGCTGACTATCCGGCGGATGTGGTTGTCCTTGATCTCAATCTGCCGGGTGAAGATGGCGTGGATATTGCCCGTCGGTTACGACGAACATGCCAGTGTGGAATTATCATGACCACCAGTCGCGCCATGGTAAATGAACGGGTGAGAGGTTTTGAAAGCGGTGCAGATCTCTATTTCGTCAAACCGATTGATCCAATGGAGCTTCATGCGGCACTTCTGAACCTCGGGCGGCGACTCACACAACCTCCTCTCCCGGTAAAACCTCTCTGGCTCTATGATTCGGCATCATCCTCCCTGCGGACTCCCAACGGCGTCAGCATCAAACTGACGGCGAACGAATGTACTGTCATGAAGATGCTTTTTGCTGTTCCGGGCGAAATTGTCAGCAGCGCGTCTTTGCTTTCGGCTTTGGGTCATCCGGACGATGAGTACGGACTGCAGCGGCTCAAGACGCTGTTCAGCCGCCTGCGTTCCAAGGTGCACGATCACGACACGGAATCGGAATTGCCGGTCCGTGCCCGCCACTCTCTAGGGTATGCCTTATTAGCCGGGTCACCAGAATAATCCTCCAGCGTTCTCTCCTCTTTCGCCCGAATTGTAACAAAGTGTTACCAGATATTCCCGTGGCATTAGTGTAGTATATCCTGAAATAAGTATGTGCCATACTCACGTATATCCCGGGAGGAGCCCATGTGTTATGCGGCAAAAATACTGATTGCAGACGACAACCCAGGTATCCATGACATCCTTGGGAAGCTTTTTTCCAGTGGAGAAGCCGGTAAGATGCCATTGATTCTCCATGCCGGTGATGGCCGGGAAGCGCTGGATATCCTCAGTAAGAACCCGGACACCGACGTCATTGTTCTGGATCTGGACATGCCTGTCATGGATGGCTTCGAAACCCTTGCCCGCATCAAGGCTGATCTGCGCCTGCAGGCAATTCCGGTCTGTGTCTTCAGCGGCAGCAAGGATGATTCCGCCCAGGCGCTGAGTCTGGGGGCGCGTGACTATATTATCAAGCCGGGCGACTATCGGGAGGTCAGGATACGTGTACTGAATCTTGTTGAGAGCAAACGCCGGTCCGAGGAAAGTGAACAGGCCAAGACACATTTTCTCGCCACTGTCAGCCATGAATTGCGGACACCGATGAGCGGCGTTATCGGAGCTGTACAACTGTTGCAGACTACTGATATGACCGTCGAACAATCTGAATACGTTGAGTTGCTTGAACAATCCGCAAACAACATGATGACTAAAATAAATGATGTTCTCAACTTCTTGCAGAGTGAAAACCCGTTTCACCACCTGCCGTCCGTTCCATTCTCTTTACGGGCAACCATGCTGGAGTTGATTGGGTCACTGGCCAAAGCGGCAGAAATGAACGCAGTGGCCATGGAGTTGGATATCCACCACAGCCTCCCGGATAATCTGACCGGACTGCCGGATAAAATCCAGTTGATATTCCACCAGCTGCTCAGCAATGCCATTAAATTTTCCCCGTCGGGAAAGGTTATCGCACGCATCGAACCGGGCCTGCTTGATGAAACGCAGGTGCAACTGCGCTGTTCTGTAACCGATACCGGTGTCGGCATCCCCCCGGAAAAGCTGTCGAGAATATTTGAGCCTTTTACTCAGGCAGACAGCTCTTCAACGCGCAAATTCGACGGGTTGGGTATCGGGCTTTCGATTGCGAGCAGAATTGTGCAGATGATGGGTGGAACAATGAACGTCGAGAGCGCTTCATCTGGCGGCAGCACGTTCAGTTTTACGGTTGGTTGCGGCATTGCACGCGACTAGTCCCTGGCTTGGAATTGATAATCATGGGGTATCAGGTGATGATCACTGAAATCAATAAAAAGTATATCAACAATGTATCGGTGGTGTTGCTTGCAACTATCCTCATATTATGCGCAGTCTCCCGGGCGTCCGCCCTTGAAAAGGTCACCCTTCAGCTCAAATGGACTCATCAGTTCCAGTTTGCCGGTTATTATGCCGCCCTGCAGCAGGGGTACTTCCGTGATGCCGGTCTTGACGTTACTATTAAGCCTGCCACACCGGGCAGGGATCCGGTTCTTGATGTTATAGACGGCAAGGCAGAATACGGCGTCGGAACCAGCAGTCTGCTCCTGCTGCGCAATGCCGGTAAGCCGGTTGTAGCTCTGGCTGTTATTTTCCAGCATTCCCCCTACATCCTGCTGACAAAAGGACGTTCCGCCAACGAAACAATCCATAGCCTCGTCGGTAAACGTCTGATGCTGGAGCCTCAGGCCGATGAACTGGTGGCGTACCTGAAAAAAGAGGGAATCACGCTGGATAAAATGCAGGTGCTGGAACACAGCTTTCATATCAAGGACTTGATCGACGGAAAGGTGGATGTCATCTCCGGGTATATTTCTGATGACCCGCATGAACTTGAGCGGGATGGATTCTCCTATCATGCCTATACTCCCCGTTCGGCGGGCATAGATTTTTACGGCGACAATCTTTTTACCACCGAAAGCGAACTGAAAAAACATCCTGCACGGGTCAGAGCCTTCCGTGAAGCCAGTCTGAAAGGGTGGAGGTACGCCCTGCAGCATCCTGATGAAATCATCAATCTGATTGTGTCTGCGTACTCGCCACAATCTGACCGCACCCACCTGAAATACGAGGCTGAGCAGATCAAAGGGCTGATACAGCCGAACCTGGTGGAGATCGGCTATATGCATACCGGTCGCTGGCAGCATATTGCAGATACATATATAGAGCTTGGTCTGCTGCCAAAAAATGTCGATTTCCGGAAATTCATCTACAATCCCCATCCTCACAAGGATCTGACATTCTTCTACTGGATTGCATGTGCGCTGCTTGGTGTTGCACTTTTGATCATTGCTGTACGTCTGATAAAAACATCCGGAAACCTGAAGGTCAGTGAAGAGCGGATTCGAGAGCAGTACCACGAAATCAAGCAGATTAACGAATCTCTTGAAGAGCAGGTGGCGGAACGAACGCGGAATCTCCAACGTGCTCAATACGCCGAACTGCTTGTCTCTGAAGCCCTGAGCGCCAGTGAGCTGCGCTTCCGCTCCTTTGTCGAAAATGCCAATGATCTCATCTACTCATTGACTTCGTCCGGAATAATTTCCTACGTCGCTCCAAACGTAGAGCAGCTTCTGGGCTACCGGTCGGACGAGCTGATCGGAACATCTTTCACTCCGCTTATCCATGATGAAGAGCTTCCGGCATGTCTGCTGTCGCTGCAGCAGCTTTTCGAGTCCGGAGAGAAAATGAGCGGGCTTGAATACCGGATTCGCCATAAAAATGGAAGCTGGCTCTGGTTTGTATCGAATGCATCGCTTGTGACCGATGCCATCAACAGTGAACCGGTTTTTTTTGGGATTGGCCGTGACATTACCGAGGGTAAGCTGGCGGAAGAGGCATTGCGCGACAGTGATGAGTTGCTCGCTCAATTTATGCTACACTCACCCATTCACACCTTCGTCCAGTCGGTTACACCCACCGAGAGCCGCACGCTGAGATGCAGTGACAATTTTCAAATGATGCTTGGCATATCAAGCAGGGATATGCTCGGCAAGACCATGGAAGAGTTGTTTCCTCCCGAATTAGCCGCAAAGATCAATGCTGACAACTGGACCATCTTAACCGGCAGTAAAGCGGTTGAGGTGGAGGAGGAGTTTAATGGCCGCCACTACAGCACAATCAAGTTCCCGATAAACCAGCGAGGCAAAACAGTGCTTGCAGGCTACACGATCGACATAACTGAACGGATACTGTCGGAAGAGATGATGCGACAATTTAACGATGCGCTGGAACAGCGGGTTTCTGAACAGACGAAAGCGCTACAGGAGAGTCTGTCCCGCATTGATCAGCTGACCTTGCAGAGCCGCACCATGATCTGGGAGGTGGATGCCCAGGGGCTCTACACCTATGTCAACCATGTTTCGGAGTTGCTTTTCGGATACCGGCCGGAAGAAATGATCGGCAGGATGTACTATTACGACATATTCCCCGAACATGAGCAGGAGGCGATCAAAAAACAATTAACGCATATTTTTGAAAACAGGACTCAAATCCTTAATCTGGAAAACCGTACTATTACCAGAGATGGCCACCATATATGGTGGACTACCGACGGCATCCCCATACTGAGCGCCGACGGGACTCTGCTGGGCTACCGTGGCAGCGACACAGACATCACCGAGAGTCGGAAGCTCAAAGAGCAGTTGCTGCAGTCCCAGAAAATGGAGGCTGTCGGGCAGCTTGCCGGCGGTCTGGCCCATGATTTCAACAATGTGCTCAGCATTATCAACGGCTATTGTTGTCTGTTGCAGATGGATATGGAGCAGAATGAGATACTGAAAGAGTATCTGGAGAAAATTATGGCCGCAACAGGCCGGGCGGGCGAACTGACCCACAGCATGCTTGCCTTCAGCCGCACTCAGGTCATGAATCCTCAGAATCATGATCTGAACTGGGTTGTTTCAAAAACCGGAGCATTTATTGAAAAAATCATCGGCGATAACATCAGCTTCAAGACAATTATAAAAGAAGCATCTCTCCCGGTTTATGTTGACAGAGGTCAGATTGAACAGATTCTGATCAATCTGGCCAACAATGCCCGTGACGCCATGCCGGACGGAGGTGACCTGCAAATTGTCACAGATAGTATAACGATGGATAAGTCGTTCACCGTTGCGCATGGTTTTGGAAAATCGGGGCGCTATGCAGTCATCACCATATCTGATACCGGAACGGGGATGGATGAAGCGACCAGAAGGAAGATCTTTGAGCCGTTCTTCACTACCAAAGCGGTTAACAAAGGTACCGGTCTCGGTCTGGCAATGGTATACGGCATCGTAAAGCAGCACCATGGATTTGTAGAAGTATCCAGTGAGCCGGGGCACGGAGCCAGTTTCATGGTATATCTGCCGATTGTCATGATGAAAACAGCGGACAGCAGTGTGAAAGCCGCTGCCGGACTGGAAATATCGGCCGGTACCGAGACTGTTCTGATTGCTGAAGACAGCGCGGATTTACTGGAGTTTATGCGAAATGTTCTGACAAGGCTCGGCTATCAGGTGATTTGTGCTGTGGATGGTCAGGACGCTGTGAACAAGTTCAGGGATAACGCAGAAAAAATACAGCTGACTATCATGGATATGATTATGCCGAAGAAGAGCGGCAAAGCAGCCTACGATGAGATCAGACAGATCAGGCCGGATGCCAGGGCGTTGTTCAGCAGCGGCTACAGCGCCAACATCGTCCAGCAGCTGGGTGAACTTGGTGCAAATGCTCAGTTTATCTCAAAGCCGGTTCAACCGGAGGAGTTGTTGAAAAAGATGCGTGAGATGCTTGATCGGTAGCCTCTGAAGCGGAGTACATATTCCACACAATTTATCAGGTCGCTGACCAGATCCCGATTCCCATTTCAAGCGGAATATCCTTTTTGCCCGCAAAGAAATTTTTCAAATGCAACTTGGCGTCGCTCAACTCTATGCCGACTTCAACACCATGAAACACATCCGAAGAACTTGTGCCATTCGAGAGCATGAGGACCGAGGAGTTCAGTTGCCGCAGCATGCGATAAAATTCTGTGATGTTCTTGATATTTTCCGGGAAATAATCTTCAATCGGATCAAGAACGACAAGCTTTACTTTATAATACTCGCAAAATTTGAGTAAATGGGTGAACGTTCTGGTGCAATTCCCCGTAATATCGACCAAAATCGGCTGGGTTCCGTAGCAGTCGTCGCACATGGAGATGCAGGTAAGATTGTCGCCATTTTGCCGCAGCTTATAATCGAAGTCCGGTTCTGATTTCTGCCATTCGCGACAGAGTCGTCTGAAGCGCCGGCAATTGTCATCATCGGTATCCTGGGAACTCAGGTATATGACGTGCCCCTGCTGACAGAGGTAATTGCCAAGAAACGGAAGCCCCAGCGCAACAGACATCGCCGCCTGCATTGCCAACGTGGATTTTCCGTAGACGCCATTGGTTTTGAGGCATACCAGTGATTTTGACGGGATTATCTCCGCGATCGTATATTCTTCCGGTTTCGGAGCAGCGACTTCCCGAGTCGTCCATTCCTGTATGCCGATGTGCCTGGCAAAAGGATTATCTTCCATCATCTTAAGTGCCATAGTGTCACCTCCGGGCCAGACGGGGTCAGGCTTTGGATATTGGTATTAAAGAGAGGCTTTCTTTCAGCTTAATCATCTGTTCGTACAGTTTTGGCTCCCTCCTGGCGCGCAGTTGAACGGCTCTGGCTGCACTGCTGAGGGTAGATACGTCTCTTCCGGTATAATTACTCAATTCAGTTAGTTTTGATTCTCCCGTTTCAAGTATCAACCAGGCAACCACCCCCCGTGCCTCAGAAAAATTGCGATATTTGCCCGGAACTTTCAGATCCTTTTGTTCAATTCCATAGTTAAGGCAGACATGCTGCATTATTTCTTCAAGCTGAAAGCGCCACTTCCCTTTTGCATCATCCTGTGTAAGGACTTTATCAATGAAGGCATCATCTCCGAGAAGCCGGCTGTCATTTGCGCTTCCTCGGTGGTATTCCCGCAGATACCCATCGTTTTTTCCGGACTCAACAAATTTATTGTAATTAATGCAGGCTCTATTACTTTTTCGAGCAAATTTCGACAATACCCAGTCAGTTGTGAGCCATGGTATGCTTTCCATGCCAAGATATGCACGGTGTCCGCTCCATGGAAATTCATCAGGGGAGTGAACCATTTTGGCGCGTACCGGATTGAGGTGGATATAACGGGTTAATTCCAACAGGTATGAATCGGCATCGACCATGACCGCTTTGAAGCGTCCTTGAAACAAATGGCCGCTCCTGTTCTGCTTCCAGTTGATCCACCTGGTATAGCGAAAGGTGAGGTTCTGCATGATACGGGACAAAGGTACTTCGCCAACCTGGATTGCCAGATGAATATGATTGGCCATCAGGCAAAACGCATGAATACGATGGCCGTACCGCTCCAGCCCTTCCTGCATCAACAGATAAAAGCGGAAACGGTCCGCGTCATCAAAAAAAATGTCCTGTCGGGCGTTGCCGCGCATGATAACGTGGTACAGTGCCGCAGGGTAATGTACTCTGGGCTTTCTTGCCATGATGCAGGAATATCATATCAATACAAATATTGCAAGCCTGACCCCACAGTGAGGAACGGATATGGAGACTTTAAGCGCTACAGATGTTCACTGCCGTATCGATCCAGATCTTTGTGCCGAATACCATCTGCTCGACATGTTATGTCTGGATGCCCTTCGTCATGAGGCGATGACATGGCCCAAACCGGGGCTGGTCACACCGGCTGATCCGGGCAGTCATAGTGATATGAACATAGGCACGTTACTGGCCGGTATCAGGGCGCTGGAAGGAACATTTTCCCGAATGGCGGCGGCGGCGGCCGGTGGGCAGGATTTGTCGCCGCTCCAGGAAATCGGCCGGGAAGCTGAACAGCGGATGCTCAAAGTTACCGGCGGGGTTAATACCCATCGTGGAGCGGTTTACAACCTGGGGTTTCTGGTTGTCGCCTCAGTGCGACGTGACGTCGATCAGGCGCTCGCAGGCCTCGGATGCGGTGAGGTGGTTCAGTGTCTCTGGGGAGGGCAGATACTGACATCCAGGAGTACATCTCGTGACAGCCACGGCAATCAGGTATATCGCCGCTGTGCCGCCGCAGGTGCGCGAGGTGAGGCGGGATCCGGGTTTCCAACGGTATATCAGATCGGCATACCAACCCTGCAGCGTCTGCTGGCGGCCGGCTATGGCCGTGACAGGGCTATGGCCGGAACCTTGCTCGCGCTGATCGAGCATCTTGATGACACCAATCTATTGTGGCGCGGCGGCGATGAGGGATTGGCGTATGCACAGCAGTCGGCGAAGAAGTTTAATGCCGGCGGAGGAGTTGAACAGCCTGACTGGCAGGTGCAGCTCGTTTCGATGCATCATGCTTTCGTTGAACGCAACCTGAGTCCGGGTGGCAGTGCCGATCTGCTTGCAGCAACCTGGGTGGCGTATCATCTTGACGGGCAGACGACTTCCTGATCCGGTTCTTCGAAGCTGACCCGCCCGATTTTTCCGGCCCTGAGCTCCCGCAGGAAAGCCTCTGCGGCCCGATGCAGATCTACCTCCCCGCCGGTAATGAGGCAACCGAGGCGGCGACCGATAGCTTCCAGTATCGCAGCGGGCGAATCGGGTAGTTCAGCAAGCCGGTAATGCTCTCTGATACGTTCAGGATACCGCTGCATCATGAACCCGGCGGCAAACAGCCCTACACAGGTGTAATCAAAGGCGCCGGCCCCTATGGCGCCGCTGGTCGCCAGACGATAGGCTGCGACCTGATCCTGCAGGTCCGGCCACAGCAGACCCGGCGTATCGGAGAGGATAATGCCGTTGCGCAGATCGATCTGCTGGCCGCAGACGGTTATTGCCGGTTTGTCGCCGACTTTTGCCATGCATTTCCCCGCCATGGTATTGATCAGGGTTGATTTGCCGGTGTTTGGAATTCCGAACACCATCACCCGCAGCGGCCAGCCCGGTCTTCCCCGATGCGGCACCGTTTTCTGACAGAGCTTGATCAGTTGCTTCGCGTCGGCATGAACTCTGGCGGAAAGCGGCAGAGCGCATACTCCCGATTCCCGCTCAAGATGGCGCACCCAGGCTTTGGTGACGGCAGGATCAGCCAGATCATTTTTGTTCAGCACCTTGATGCAGGGCTTGTTGCTGCGTAACTCCTCCAGCCGGTTGTTGGAGCTGGACAAGGGCAGGCGGGCATCAAGCACCTCAATAATCACATCAATCCTGCGGATCGCTTCGGCCACCTTTGCCAGGGCCTTTCCCATATGGCCCGGATACCATCTGATAGTCATGTTGGTTGTTCCTTTTTTTCCTGATTGGCGCTCATCATCCTCTGTGGTGCGAAACAGTCCTTCTCAAATCAGAATAGGGGATAGACAGCGATGGCTAATCGAGGCTATTGTTGCAATGTTTGAGGAGTTGCAGGCTGGAGAGAACCTAGCACTTCGGACTTGTCTTCGTCAACGGTATATCTGAATACCAGCTTCCACGGGGCATCAGGTAAAATATTACATGACGCTTGAAACAGATTCCACAACGGTCGGCCGTTTTGCCCCGTCTCCAACCGGTGCGCTGCATACCGGTTCTCTTGTAGCGGCGGTGGGGAGTTATCTGATGGCAAAACATGCCGGAGGTCGCTGGCTGCTGCGTCTGGATGATCTGGATACGCCGCGCCAGATCACCGGTATGGATGATGACTTCATGCGGACGCTGGAGTTATTCGGTCTGCTATGGGATGGCGAAGTAACCCGGCAGAGCCGTCATATCGGGGAGTACGGGCAGGTCTTTGAAGCTTTGCAACGAGCGGGAGTCGTCTATCCCTGTGGCTGTTCCCGCAGGGAGATTGCCCAGGCGGCTTCGGCGCCACACCGCGAAGACGACTGCCTTCCCTATTCCGGTACCTGTCGTGGCGGGCTTAAGGCAGGTTCGATACTACGGTCCTGGCGAGTCAAGGTACCGGATGACAAAATCTGTTTTTACGACATGAGGAGGGGATGTATCTGTCAGTCGCTCTCTGAAGTCTCCGGCGATTTCGTCGTGCGGCGAGGCGATGGCGAATTTGCATATCAACTGGCGGTTGTTGTGGATGATTATCTGTCAGGAGTGACACAGGTGGTGCGCGGAGACGACCTGCTCGCTTCAACGCCGCGGCAGATATATATTCAGCGTATTCTGGGGTACCGGCAGCCGGAGTATTGCCATCTGCCGCTGGTGACAGGTTTTGGCGGCGCCAAATTGAGCAAGCGTGACAACCTGCTTTCACATCACCTTGGAAATATAAGGGGAGAGGAGGGGAGGCTGCTCTTTGCCGTACTTCGTTTTCTTGGTCAAAATCCACCGGCAGAACTTGAGAAATGTTCCCGTACAGATGTTCTGGATTGGGGTGTCAGTCATTTTGATGTAGAACGGATCCCCGCTGAGGGGGGAGTGATGCTGGTAAATCTATAACCCTGAAAAACGCAACAATCCGAACCGGCCATTTTGTGCAGATAGTGTCAGCTGACGATATACTGGCACGCGGCTGAACGGCTGATCCAGAAATCACGCAGAGCCTTTTCACCTTCACAAAAATCCTCCAGCTCAATTTCTGCATCCGGCGTCCATGGCCGGTGCCTGTAATAAAGCTTGTCATAGTAATGTTGAATCAGCCCGCGAGTGATCCCCGCCACATCCCACTGATCGAGCATAACCTTCAATTCGGCGTAGTGACTGCCGCCCAGCTTTTTCCTGATACGCTCCAGCGCTGCCGCAATCGGTTTGCGGTAATCCTGGCGGGCATATTCCTGTGTCAGCCGGTTGACTCTTGTATCCAGGGATGCCGAGCACCAGATCTTGAAACTGCCTGTCATCACATCGTACAAACGGCCTGGAAGCGTAATATTCCCTATTCGTCTGCTTTCCCCCTCCAGGATAATCGGCTTATTGGAAGGGGCCTTGCGCAGGAGATCCCACAACAGTGTATCAAAGCGCTTCTGGGACGGTTGTTCGCCCAATCCCAGAGAACCGAACGCCGACCCGCGATGGCAGGCCAGCCCTTCAAGATCGACAGTAAACCAGAGCTGGTGATCCAGTCCGTTGATAAATGTGGTTTTACCGCTGCCGGTCATGCCATGGAGCACAATCAAAGGTGCCGGAGGGTCGAAGCTGTCAAAGTATGATATGATCTGATTCCGGAAGGCCTTGTAACCGCCGCGCAGTTGTTTGACCGGATAACCGCAGGTCTCAAGCAGGATAGCCATCGAAAGACTTCTCAGACCTCCCCGCCAGCAGTAGACCAGAATCGGCCGGCCGGCTGCATGGTTTATGGCTTCACTGGTCATTCTGGCGAAGCGGCTGCAGGTCAGTTCCAACCCGCGCATGCGCGCCGGCTGCGCTCCCTGCTGCTTGTAAATCGTACCGATTTCGACCCGTTCTTCATTCGTCAGAATCGGCACATTGAAGGCGCCCGGCAAATGATCTTCATCAAATTCAAGCGGAGTCCGGACATCAATTATGCAGTGGCTGTCGAGTAGTGAAGAGTTAAAGGTGATTTTTTCAGGCATTGGATTGCACTCCGGATGAACATAGTTCTCTGAATCACAATGTATGTATTAGTGCCGGTATTTGCAGGGAAGGATATAATCAAACTTATACCCCACTCCGTACACAGAGTGAATCAACTCACATTCATTACTGACAGCGGATATTTTCTTCCGCAGATTCTTTATAAAATTGTCAATAGCACGGTCATTCAGTGCCCGGTCATCCGGATAGATATTATTCAGAAGATTCTGTCGGTTATAGACCCGCCCCGGACGGGCAGCCAAATAATTGAGCAACCTGAATTCAGGCGCTGTCAGCTGCAGGTCATGACTGTTCAGGGTTGCACGGTAGCATGATTCATCAAGTTGAAGTCCTGCCTCCAGCGAAGTCGGCACAGTACCGGTTCTTCGCAGAACCGTTTTGACCCGGGCCACGACTTCGCGGGGACTGTACGGCTTGCAGATGTAGTCATCGGCTCCCAGTTCAAGGCCGAGGAGGCGGTCAATCTCTTCAACACGAGCCGTGGTCATGATGATCGGTAGCGTTGAAAAAGAACGAACCTCTTTGCAGACGTCCAGTCCGCTTTTCCCCGGCAGCATCAGGTCGAGCAGGATCAAAGCCGGTTTATACTCCCGAACCCAGGAGACAACAGGCAAACCTTCCATCAGCAGATGAGTCTTATAGTTCTCGAGACGGAGATAGTCTGCCAGAATCTCTGCGGTGGCAGCCTCATCCTCGACTATCAGTATCATTTCATTCATCAGACACTCCCATAACAAGGCAGTTCAACCCGTATCCACACCCCGCCAAACGGTGATGGCACTGCAACTATAGCGCCCTCATGCGCCTCAACGATATTGCGGCAGATTGCCAAACCAAGTCCGGCTCCACCCGTGGCCCTGCTTCGAGAAGATTCAACGCGATAGAGGCGTGCGAACAGTTTTTCCAATTCAGTTTCCGCTACGCCGGGTGCGGAATCCTGAAAGTCAATCATCACCCTGCTACCATCTTTCCGTACCTTGACACTCAACTCACCACCCGGATCGGTATATTTCAGCGCATTGTCAAGCAGGTTGCCGAACAGTTGCCGCAAACGCTCCTGATCACCAAAAACGGTGACGTTATCTGCCGCTTCACAGTGAAGAGCAATGTTCTTTGCCGAAAATTCCGGGCTGATTATTGAGACCGCTTGCTGAATAATCTCGGATACCGCCACCTCATCCTTGCGATAGGTCTGTGCGCCAACGTCCGACAGCGACAGTTGGTAGAGATCATCCACCAGTCTCGTAAAGCGCATGATCTCATTGTGGATAGCCTTGACTGAGTCGGTGCTCGGTTGACGCACTCCGTCCAGTATTGCTTCTACCTGGCTCCTCAGAAAGGTGAGCGGCGTCCGCAGTTCGTGAGAAATATCTGCTACCCACCTGCGTCTGGTCCCCTCGTTCTGCTCCATTGCCAGAGCCAGTGCATTGAAGTCGCTTGCCAGTCGCCCCAGCTCATCACTTGAATCGACCGGTACGCGAACAGAATAATCGCCATGCGCCAGTACATGAGTCGCCTCGGTAATGTTTGTAAGCGGTCTTACCAAGCGGGTTGCCAGCAGCAGCGCCAGCCCGGCTGATAACAACAGGACAACTGTGGCAATAATGAAAAAGGCGTATCTCTGCTCATGCAAAAAACCATTATGCAGCAGGCTGTCGAATGTTGTCCGGGGCCGGAGTCCCAGGTAGCCGATAACTATGCCCTGATGGTGCAGGGTGATTATCCCGGCATCCACAGGCACAGTATCCGGCCCTATCAGACGGGCTTTGTTCGCATCCAGCAAAAACAGGCGGCGACTGAACTGGTGGGCGAGATGTGGCGGGAGAGTGTCTGGTGGCGGCGAAGCATTGTTTTCCGGCCTCTGAGGCGGGTGAATCCCATCAGGCTGTGGCGGTTTTAATTCAGGGAAAGACGAATCAACCATCTGTCGCCACTTCATCCGGTCACGGAGGATCGAGTCCCAACCTGATTCCGTACGGTATTCATTCTCCAAGCCGGAAGCCAGGCGAGACACGCCGTTTTTCTCCATCTCATTGATCAGTTTGAGAAATCCTCTGTTGAGATTCCATCTCATTATCATAGTAGAGCTGACGACCGCCAGGCTTGCCGCCAGAAATAGCGCTAGAAACAGTTTGTGAGTGATGCCGAATTTCATTTTATGTGTAAGCCTCCCTTCCCGGCTTACTTTTATCATATTCCGGCCGGCCGGAAACAGACAAAATCATTGATGCATACTGCTCCACATCACAAAATACATTTACTACACAATCTGAGCAGTGCCTGATTATAATCTCCTTGCTCATTTTCCTCCGGAACTGGATAGAATTGGTAATCGGGATTTACGGGAAATTCATTTCAAGCCGTACCGGATCATCTACTCTATTCGTGATAATGAAGTGATTATTCATTGTGTGCTGGACGGCAGGCGAGATATGCAGACTCTCCTGCAGAAGAGGTTGTTGCGATGATTACAAAGTAATAAATTGACGCTGGCAGGTCATGGTTCACTCAGAATACTTCTTATTTTCCGTAACAACCCAAAAGGATTTAGCGGTTTTATGATGAACTCGATCGCCTGATAATCAAAACCGTGATTTTCGAGGATGTCAGAAGTGTATCCGCTCATGAACAAGGCTTTTATATCAGGTTTTAGTGCCTTGATTTTTTCAAATGCCTCCGCACCATTGCCGTTTGGCATGATCACGTCCAGCAGGAGAAGGTCAACGGAATCACTATAGGTTTTGAAAGCCTCAACACAACGATTGCCATCTTCTGAAAGAATCACTTGGTATCCGTTTGATGTGAGCAGATTTTCTAAAAACTTCCGTATTGCCGGGTCGTCTTCTGCTACAAGTATGGTTTCTTTACCAACGGGCGGTAATTCATCTTGAGTTCTGACCGATGCTTCGACAGTACCGTCTTCTGATAGCGGGATAAATACTGTAAACGCACTGCCCTGACCAGGAATACTTACCACATCAATGAAACCCTTGTGCTGCTTGACAATTCCATACACTATCGCCAGGCCAAGGCCGGTGCCCTTGCCCATATCTTTAGTGGTGTAGAACGGCTCGAAAATTCTTTCGAGTATTTTGCTTTCCATGCCGGTGCCCGTGTCTGTAACGGCAATATATCCATACGGCCCCGGTGTGCCGTACCCTTTGGTGGCAACGAAGCTTTCATCAATTAACTTCCGCCCGCATTCCACGTTTAAAGTACCACCACACAGCATGGCATCACGGGCATTGGTTACAAGATTGACGATAACCTGTTCAATCTGGCCGCTGTCCACGAGCACCGGCAGTACGGACTCTTGAAGTAACATTTTGATGAGTATGTTTTCGTCAATGAGCCTCTCAATAAATGTATGGGTATGCGTCACAATATCGACGAGATTGACACGCGCCAGAAGCATTTGCTGTTTGCGACTGAAGGCAAGCAGTCCACGAGTCAGGTTGGCTGCCTTTTCCGCTGATGACACAATCTGCTCCACCTGTTCTTTTTGCTTTTCTTTACACTGGCTGTCCATGAGCAATAAACTACTATAACCCATTATAACCGTGAGAATGTTGTTCAAGTCATGGGCTACACCGCCAGCGAGCTGACCCACCGCTTCCATTTTCTGGGAATGACGCAACTGTATTTCCATTTGCTTACGTCCGGTAATATCCCTGAAGAACGCCACGCATCGACCACCATCAATCGAGCGGAACTGGACGCTGATCTCGACATCAATGATCTTGCCATCCTTGCATCTGTGCTGGGATTCAAAACGGTCTTCTCCCCGGGTCATTATCTTCTTGATCCTGGCAGCGGTTTGAGCCGGATTTTCGATAACCTCCAGATCGGAAACGGTCATCGAAAGCAGTTCCTGTCTGCCGTAACCGCTCATGCGGCAATAAGTTTCGTTAACCTCAAGGATTCGTCCGGTCGTGTCAACCTGCCAGAAACCATCCATGGCTGTTTCCAGTATGGTTCGATTCTGCTCTTCGCTCTCTCGAAGTTCCACCACTCTTTCTGCCAGTTCCTTTGTTCGCTCTTCAACAAGCCGATCAAGTTCATTGTTAATATCTTCAAGGGACTCCTGAAAATCTTTAACCTTGATGAGCGACCTGACCTTTGCCAATACTTCCTTGTTTGGCACCGGGCGGTACAGGTAGTCGACCGCCCCTGCCTTCAGGCCGTCAATCTTATCATCTGAGCCGGTTTTAAGCCCGGACATGAGTACGCAAAGACTGCCGGCAAACTTCGGGTTTTCCTTGATGGTTCGCACCAGTTCAATACCGTTCCAGTCCGGCAGGATAACATCCATAAGAAAGATGTCGGGCTGGAGCGTTTCGATTAGTGTCAGGCATTCTCCGCCTGATGAAGCAGTTATGACCTCGAAGCCTTCCTGGGTCAGGATGCGTTCATAGACATGGAGCATGTCCTCATTATCATCAATCACCATTACTTTATGCGTAGTGGACATCATTGCCTCCAATCGGCATCGTTACTATGAAACGAGTGCCGCCCTCAGGTCTGTTTTCAGCACGGATATCTCCACCGTGCCCCTCAACAATGCGCCGACAGATGGCCAGGCCAAGCCCGGTTCCCTTCTCGCCGCGCGTTCCCAGGCGGCTGGCTTTGCTGAATGGCACAAACAGCTCATCAAGAAGGTTCAGGGGCAATCCCTTGCCATTATCCTCAATTTTCATGACGATGTTTCCATTGTCTCTCTCAAGCCCAAGGCGCACACTGCCACCGGCGTGACTGAACTTGATGGCATTGCCCAGAAGATTGTTGAGAACCTGCTCAATCTTGTTGGCATCCCAGCAAACGGTGTCCGGCAGGTTTCCGGCCAGCGATTCACTGATAGTGACACTTTTATGCTCAGCAATTACCTGGTTGTTCGAAACGCATCGGTCAATGAAATCGGGAAGGTTCAGCGGTATGATGCCGAGATTGAGATTGCCCGATTCTATGGTTGAAATGTCCAGCAGGTCATTGATCATGCCCAGCATAAACTCACTGGATTTGCTGATGACACCGACAAGTTTCCGGTCATCGTCGCCGGTCTCTTCTTTGTCGAGAAGCAGTTCACAGTAGGAAACTATTGTTCCGAGCGGCGAGCGCAAGTCATGGGCAGCCATACCGAGAAAATAATTCTTCTGTTTGTTCAGTTCTGCAAGCTCATGGTTTTTCTTGACCAGTTCCCGCTGCATGACTGAAAGTTGGTTGTTAAGCTGCGTCAACTCTTCATATATGGATTGTTCCTTGTTCTTGAGTTGATGAGATGTATGCTGCAGCTCTTTCATGACCAGCCGCAGGTGATTGGTCTGTTCATTGTTGATCCTGAGCATCTCTTCAATCAGTTCGACTGCTGAATCGCGGGTGCTTGCGCCGACGAGCAGAATCTTATCGTCAAAAGGAGCGGCTGCGCAATGTACCGTTGCAATACCCGCCGTAAGCGGGACTACGAGCTCCCAATCGAAAGCCGATCCTCTGGAACTGGCTTCGCTGAAAAAAAGCCGAACCTTTTCGTGACAGGCTTCATCAAACATATCCATAACCGGCATTCCAACAGACAGTTCATGGGCACAGTCATATTCATTCTGGATTATCTGCACTATTGTGTCAGAAGCATCGCAAATGATGACAAATCCTTTTCCAGCCAGATGATTAGGCATGTAGTTGTAGTCCTTTATTTGGTTATCAGATGCTGAGCAACTGTAACCGCATCGGCGGCACCCCTCGCCCATAAGTCGGCGCCCACGTCACGCCAGAGATTGGTGTTGCTATTGAAGGGAAGCCCTCCGACCATTATTGGTGGTGTGGCATCAGAGAATTCAGCCTTGATGGCTGCAATCATTTCGCTTACTATCGGGACATGATAGGTAATAGTGGCGGACAATGCCAACAGGTGAGGTTTATGGGTCTGGATGGCCGACACCATCTGCTTACGACTGACTCCGGACCCCAGATAATAGGTATCCCAACCATCCATCTCAAAAAAGTCCGCCACCATGCGGACGCCGATTTCATGAAGCTCAGAGCCGATGCAGGCCGCAACCAGCGTTTTACCAATCCTCCGGGAAGATATTATCTGCGGATAGAGTTCGGCCATTATAGCTTGAGTTGCGGCGGTACAGAAATGCTCCTCGGCAATACTGACCTTGTTGAGAAGCCAGAGCCGCCCCACTTCGTATTGTGCCGGCTGGAAGACTGAGATATATAGCTCACGGATGGAAAGGCCATTGTCCAGCGCTTCGGTAACGATCCGATGTGCGCCAGCCCGGTCGGCTGTCAGCAACGCTTCCAGATAAGCCCTGGCGGTTTCCGGGAGCTGGCAGGTTATGTCGTGACAGTCTTGCATTCTTCCGTCTCCTCAGGTAATGTCTTGGGAAGGAATGGCAGGATAATCCTGAATGTGCTGCCAGCTCCCGGCTTGCTGGTGATATGTATGGCCCCCTTGTGCCACCTGACAATCCCGAGAACCGCAGCCAACCCCATCCCTCTGCCGGTGAATTTAGTGCTGAAAAACGGATCAAAGAGTTTGTCTAAAGAACCTTTTTCCATGCCGCAGCCGGTATCTGAAACCTCCAGAAAAACATAGTTTCCGGGTTGAAGATCGTTGCTGTGCCAGCAGCTCTCAATATAGGAACTATCGCATTCCATGATTCCGGTTGAAATAGTTATTTTTCCGTTGATTTCTCCGATTGCATCCAATGAATTCTCAACAAGACTGATGATGACCTGACTGAGCTGGGATAGCTCGCCTTTAATCGGGGGAAGTGAAGCTTCGACATCAAGTGAGAGTGAAATCCCTGAAGGCAGCCTCTCCATGAGACTCCGGCGCACCTGCTCCACCAGAGTGTTCAGATCGATCTTCCGGGCTTTGAACCACCCTTTGGCGGTATAGTCGAGCATCTGCTTGGCAATCTCGGCGGCTCGGTTAGCAGCCTCTTCTGCCTGCAAGATGCTATGGTACGTTATTGAATCTTGTGGCAGATGCTGCAAAGCATACTGCACATTTCCGAGGATGGCGGTCAGGATGTTATTGAAGCTGTGGGCAACCCCACCCGCCACCAGCTCAAGACTCTCAAGCTTTATGGCACGGCTTGAGCGTCTCTCAAGCTCAATAATATGATGACAGCGCTGCAAAGCAGTGAGCAGTTTCTCCTTCAGAACCGGTTTGGGGAGGAACTGGGTAATGCCGATATCGATAGCCTCTTCCATAAAATCGGCCCGACTACATGAGGTCATCAGTATGATGGGGGTTTTCGGGGCAGCGGCACGGATCATGCGACTCATGGCAAGTCCGCCAAGAACCGGCATCATCAGGTCCGTAATCACTACGTCGGTGCGATGCTCGTTAAACAGGTCATACCCCTCTTGTCCGTTACCAGCCAGATAGAATGTATCAACTGCAGTGGAGAGGTGCCGCCTGAGCACTTCCTGCACAGCCGGTTCATCCTCGACGCAGAGAAGCGAAATTGGATATGTGGTAAATAGTCCCATGTACTCTGCCTTATGCAATTGTTTAGTGTGGTTCCATCTATAGGTCCTTGTCCATTGTATTACCTCTCTCCTGTGGATACATACGGGAAATATTCCCTGTCAGCGCCAAGCATATGAATCATCACCACGTCATAAACCAGAAATTGGAATACATCACCGACTGAAAGAGTCCCGTTGTTAAATTGTTCGGCCAGTTTCAGCCCTTTGGAGAGCAGCTTTGAATGTTCCTCAAGGTGTTGTGCTAAGCCGGGGAAAGTTGTATTCTCAAGAATCTTCTGCTCATCCTGGAAGTGTATCGTGACATCAGCAAGCAGGCGGGTGATTATCGCGGCAATATCCTGTGACAGGCGGCTCGCAAGCACTGCATCCAACAGTTCGTTGGCAACATTAAAGAGTGCCTTATGCTGTGCATCTATCAGCGGGTTGCCGCAGCAGAAGGAATCCTTCCAGACAAGCTGGACAAAATTTCCGCGTATTTCCTCCGTGGATTCTAAAAAGACAGTGTGTGAAAGTTCTATCCGGTTGCGACCGGATGACTTCGCCCGATAGAGCAGCTCATCCGCCTTGGAGAGAATCTCCAGCGGAGAGCCGTCTGACGTGCATTCAACAGTTACAACCCCAAGGCTGGCGGTGACATGGTCGGCAACACTGGACCCTTTGTGTGGAATCGCAAGAAGCTGAATGCCCCTTCGTATCTGTTCGGCAACTATAACCGCGCCCGCACGATCTGTTTCCGGCAGCAAGCAGACAAATTCTTCTCCGCCATAGCGCGCGGCCAGATCGGCGGCTCTGGTGCTGCATTCCCGAAGTACGCGGCCAACCTCCCGCAGGCAATCGTCCCCTTTCAGATGTCCGTATATATCATTAAATGCCTTGAAGTGGTCAATGTCCAGCATGATCAGCGACAGTTCGCCCCCTGCCCGGACATGACGGCCGTATTCCGTTTCCAGCACAGCATCAAAATGACGGCGGTTGGCAATTTGTGTCAAACTATCAGTAATGCTCAATGTCTCGAGCTTACTGCGGATATCTTCCAGCTGGCCGATAACTTTGTTGAGCAAATAACCACAGGAGAGAGACGCTGCCAGCACGGAAAGAACAAACAGCAACGCCGAATATTTGAGGATATTACGCACCGCATTATCGAAGTTGTTACGATTCCAGGCGATATCGACAATAGCAGTGTCTCTTTTTCCAAAAGGGATGAGAGTATGGAAAACGCGCCCTTCTATGACCGTCTTCACGCTCATGTCGCCAAGTGCTTTTAAAACCGCTTCGCTTTTTGAAGGGGCGCCGAATTGAACCCGGGGGTCACTATGAGCGATGACACTGCCGTCACCCTGAAGCACCGATATGGATATGATATCGTCCTTCTGGTTAAGCTGATGCAACTGGTAACAGTGGCGACCGAGCAGTCCGGCCATGTCTGATATCGGCATGGTTGCGCCGAGGCGTGTGATGTCCTGCATGATCGTCTGTGCCATTGCCTGAGCGCGAAGACGCTGGCTGTCAAGAATATGATTGCGCAGGGTAACAATATTCAGGTAGGTGTTGACCCCCAGGACAATCGTAATGATGCCGCATACCAGCAGAATAATTTTACCACGCAGATTAAAGGGAGTTATTTTCATGATTAGAACGCTGAAGCAGGATCAAGATAGTGTTTGACGTTATCCGCTGTCACCAGAGTCGTCCCGGTTATTACCGTTACAGGCGTTGAAGGTTTGCCGGAGACAAGATAATCCAGCAGGAGATCAACCGCTTTACGGGTAATCTCTGCAGGGTTGTTAACCACAGTCGCCTTGAATTGTCCCCCCTTGGCGATTTCCTGATACGCCTCCTTCTGTCCGTCAATGCCGACAACCATCACCTTGCCAAGACCGGCTTCCCGTAATGCTTTCAAGGCTCCCAGCGCCATGGCGTCATTAAGAGCGAAGACAAGATCTATCTTTGAGCCGAAAGAACGGATAGCGATCTTCATTTTACGGTAACCCAGATCACTGCTGTAGTCGGCCCGGTAACTTGCCAGTATTGTGAAGCGCCCCTTATTTCTGGGGTGTTGGAGAATATTGAGCATGCCTTCTTCGCGGCCGATGGTGGCTGGTTCGCCTGGAATACCGAGGAGCAGTACGATGTTACCACCTCTGGGCAGCAGTTTCCCGGCAATGTATTCACCCTGGAGCTCACCGGCACGCCACTGGTCAATCCCCACATAGCCGATAAAATCGCCATAGAGCGGACGATCAATGGCTACAACAGGGACGCCCATGCTTTTGGCTCTTTTAATTGCCCCCATGGTACCGTATTCATTGACGGAATTAACTATCAGCCCCTTGATTCCCTTATCAAGCAGCGCATTGATCTGCCTGTTCTGTGTTGCTACATTATTGTCGGCATTCAGCACGACAATGGCAAAACCACGGGCTGCTGCCTGGCTGTACGCGGTATTTTGCATGGCAATGTAGTACGGGTTATTACGGTCAACATGGGCAAAACCGATGGTCGTTTCAGCAGCGACGGCGTAATTAGCCAGTAATACCAGCAACAGTATAAGCGAGCGTTTCATATTGCTGATCTTAGATCCCGATTTCACAGAATGTTTTCCTTTTAATGAACAGTTTCTTTAAAAAAAATTTGCCATCGTATCTTCTCACAAAAACTCACATTTATTCAAGCCCGATTCTGATTAGCCGCCTGGGTGACACATGTCATTCCAGGACACAGCTTTTTTCCTCACCCTCATCAAAAAATACATTTACTACACAATTCCAACACATTTGCCTGGTATCTCTGAAATCAAGACCAACACATCCAAGCGATGTGAACAACTTGAAAGCGAGGTAGATACCAATGAAACGGAAACTGGTGATTACGGTAGCAATGGTGGCAGCAATGAATGGCGTTGGCACAAGCGCAGTTTTGGCGGAACGAGGACCGATGCCCGGTTTTGGAGGACCTCCTCCGGGGCTGGAAAGAGGGGGAGAGAGTTTTGAGGCGCGGATGGCAAAGATCCTCAAGCTGACCGATACGCAGAAGAGTCAGATCAAGGCGATCCTTGATGCCGAACGTGAACAGGCCAAACCGATGATGGACAAGATGCACGAAAGCAGAGAACAGCTGAAGCAGTTAGCAGATGCGACCGTCTTTGACGAAACAGCCGTGCGGGCAGTTGCCGTTGCCCAGAGTCAGATTGAAGTGGAATTGATCGTGTCACATACCAGAACGCTCAACAAAGTAAATACGCTGTTAACACCCGGGCAGCGGGAGCTGCTGGCGAATATTTTGCCTGAAGGGCGATGAGTGACAGGTAAATGTTACTTCCTTCATTTTTCAATACCGACCTACCGTAACCGGCTGTTCAGACTCGATCTCCTGCAACCGGTTATGTCAGGCCGAAGATAAAGATGCGAATCCTCCCTTGGTCACCCGTATTGACGACGGTGCATGGTTCATGCGTCAGTATTGTAAAGAGAATTTGAACTTTGACAAAACTGAAAAACTATGGTACTCAGAGGGTCTGTATTATTCAATTGCAGGCGGATATGATAGCCGGGCCTCGCGCAACGGCAGGCCGTGAACTCCGCCAGGTCCGGAAGGAAGCAACGGCAGCGGCTCTCGTCGTGTGCCGCGGGCAAACCCGGCTATCATGTACGCCTGCAAGCTTCATCAACCCACCTCTTTTTCTGATCCGAATACTGACTCTGGTGCTATTTGGCGGGTGTCAGATTTCCTGCGAGGTTAGATCTCTTGTCGAACGGTACACACTATGAAGTCCTGGCGAGGAAGTACCGCCCACAGACGTTTTCCGAGCTGGCCGGTCAAGAGCACGTCAGTCGCACACTGCAAAATGCGATCGATTCCGGCAGGGTCGCACATGCCTTCCTGTTCACCGGTGCCCGGGGAGTCGGCAAGACCAGTACCGCCCGCATCATGGCAAAGACCCTCAACTGCGAAAAAGGGGTCACCCACGAGCCCTGCAATGTTTGCCCGTTGTGTATCGAGATCACCAAAGGCACTTCGACTGATGTCTTCGAGATAGACGGCGCTTCCAACAGGGGAATCAATGAAATAAGAGAGCTCCGGGACAGCATTAACTATCAGCCGTCTCACAGTCGCTACAAGATCATCATCATCGATGAAGTCCACATGCTCACCAATGAGGCATTTAACGCCCTGCTGAAAACCCTTGAGGAACCACCTAAACACGTCAAATTCATCTTTGCTACGACGGAGCCGCACAAGCTGCCGGTGACTATTCTTTCACGCTGTCAGCGCTTTGATTTCAAGCGGGTGACACTTCCCAGAATCATCTCCCGATTGCGTGAAATTGCTGAAAAAGAGTCTGTCGTTATTTCCGACACCTCGCTGGTGCTGATCGCCCGCAAAGGTGATGGCAGTATGCGTGATTCCCTGACAGCTCTTGACCAGGTGCTGGCGTTCTGCGGTAATACTGTCAGTGACGAGGACGTCGGCGCTCTGCTGGGAGCCATCGACCGACGCCTGCTGCTGGCAATTTCTGCAGCTGTTTTTGGCGGTGATACCCAGGCTGTACTTGAATGCGTCAAGCGGGTTGATCAGGTAGGTTTCAATATGCGCCAGTTCTGTCAGGAGTTGATTGAACATTTTCGCAACCTGCTGGTGATCCGCTCGGTCGGCAGGCCGGAAGATATTCTTGACCTGACTGTGGCGGAATTGGATGAACTGCGTAAACAGGCCGGAAACATCACGGCCCAGGATATCCAGCGTCGGCTGACATTATTGATAAAGGCCGATACCGAAATGGCTCATGCGAGTTTTCCCCGCTTGTTGTTGGAGATGGCGCTTCTTAAGGCTGCTTTGCTCGCGCCGGTTATTCCAATCCAGGACTTAATAGAGAAAATCAGGATTATGGAGGCGGGGGCGGTTCATACCCCCTCGCTTCCCTGGGATAGCCAGAGAGTGAAACCTGACCACGGGCAAAAGCATCCTGAATCGCAGGCGGTTACATCTCACTATCGACAGTCGTCAGCACATACCGCCGCACCGGTAGTTGCTCTTCCAGCCGCTGATCGTCATCCGGCCTGGAGTCGCTTTGTGGCGTACGTGAATGAGAAGCGCCCTGCTACAGGCTCGATACTGGAACATGGCAGTCCGCTAAAGCAGGAAAATGGCCTGATGGAGATCGGTTTCCCATCTGGCAGCTACTATCTTACAGCAGCACAGGATGCAGAATTTATAGCTGAGGTGAAGCCACTGGCCTGCCAGTTTACCGGAGCAGATACTGAAATTAAAGTGAAAGCGATATCACCCGGCTCTGGTGATACGCCGATTTCTGTGGCTGAAAAAAAAAAGAGCGACCTTGAAAAACACATGGATGAATTGAGGTCGGAAGTTCAAAAACATCCGGTTGTCATAGAGGCACAGCGGGTTTTTGGCGTTAGCGTCACTGACGTAAGGAGTTTTTAGTTACGAAACAAAAAAGGGGGGAATGATGTCAAAAGGATTAGCCAGTATTATGAAGCAGGCCCAGATGATCCAGCAGAAGATGTCTAAACTGCAGGAACAGGCCAGCCTCAGAACCGCCGAGGCTACATCGGGTGGCGGGGCGGTCAGTGTTAAGGTGAACGGCAAGAATGAAATTATTTCGCTGGAAATAAAAAAAGAGGCGGTTGACCCCAACGACGTCGAGATGTTGCAGGATCTCGTTATAGCTGCGACAAATGAGGCTTTGAAGAAGGTGCATGCCGAGATTGGCGATGAAATGGCAAAAATTACCGGTGGCATGAGTATACCTGGACTTTTCTGATCAATTTCTGGCTGACTGTGTTTGAACGTATGTCTGCCAAGCTGTACTACTAAAAAAAAGTTTTATTTGTGCCGGAAATTATGTTAACAAAACCATCCGCACTGATGCACCTTGTGGCAGAATTGAAGAAATTGCCGGGGATAGGAGAGCGCTCAGCCCTCCGTCTGGCGTTTCACCTGCTGAAATCGCCGCATAATCTTACGGCTCTGTCAGAGGCGCTGTGCGAGGTCCGCGACAGGATTCGAGCCTGTTCAAACTGTTTTGCCGTTACTGAGAACGACCCTTGTTCAATCTGTTCCGGCAACCGTGATTCGGGTATCATCTGCGTCGTAGAGAACTCTCAGGATTTGATGGCACTGGAGAGAAGTAATGCGTACAATGGCGTATATCATGTTTTAGAGGGCGCGATCTCGCCGTTGGCCGGTATCGGGCCATCAAGCTTGCGGATTGACGAACTGCTGGAACGAATCGGCCGGGGGGGGGTCTGCGAAATTGTTATTGCTACCAATTTTACGGTTGAGGGCGAAGCAACTTCGCTGTATCTTACCAAGTTACTCAAGCCGCACGGTGTTAAAGTTACTCGACTGGCGCACGGCATTCCGCTCGGAAGTGATATTGAGTTTGTTGATGCGGCCACTGTTCAGTGGGCGCTACAGGGACGTAACGAACTGTAATGCTCTGGATCAGATTTGATTCACGATTCATGTTTTTTGCGTTTGTTTCAGGGTTTCGGGAGTTTAAAGTTCGCTTTTAATTCATACATCCCACAAAGGAGGAAGTACATGAGCAAGAAGATGGTAACCATCGACGGTAATACCGCCGCCGCCCATGTGGCGCATGCCACTAACGAAGTCATCGCCATCTACCCGATCACACCATCATCGGTAATGGGTGAAATTTCTGACGTCAAGAGCGCGCTCGGCGAAAAGAATATCTGGGGCAACGTGCCGACCGTGGCCGAAATGCAGTCCGAAGGCGGGGCTGCCGGCGCCGTACATGGCGCCCTGCAGGCCGGAGCTCTTACGACTACCTTTACCGCCAGTCAGGGGCTGCTGCTGATGATCCCGAACATGTTCAAAATTGCCGGTGAACTGACCTCTACTGTTTTCCACGTTTCGGCCCGCGCAATTGCCGCCCAGGCTCTCTCGATCTTCGGCGACCACTCCGACGTCATGGCCTGCCGTTCCACCGGCTGGGCCTTCCTTTGCTCCAACAACGTCCAGGAGGTCATGGACTTTTCGCTGATATCGCAAGCCTCCACCCTGCGCAGCCGCATCCCGTTTTTGCACTACTTCGACGGTTTCCGTACCTCCCACGAAGTCCAGAAGGTGACCGAGCTTTCCTTTGACGAAATGCGTGCCATGATCGACGACAAGCTGGTCGCTGAACACAAGGCTCGCGGCCTCAACCCGGACAAACCGGTCATGCGTGGCACCGCCCAGAATCCGGATGTCTACTTTCAGGGACGCGAGACCGTCAATCCCTACTATCCGGCCTGCGAGAAGATCGTCCAGGAAGAGATGGACAAGTTCGGCAAGCTGACCGGCCGCAAGTACAAACTGGTTGATTACGTCGGCGCCAAAGACGCCGAGAGAATTGTAGTTGTGATGGGCTCCGGCGCCGATGTCGTTCAGGATACCGTTGAAAACCTTGTGAAGAAAGGCGAGAAGGTCGGCGTAGTCAAAATTCGACTCTATCGTCCTTTCCCACTGGATGCCTTCATCAAGGCCCTGCCCAAAACCGTTACCAAGATTGCTGTTCTTGACCGCACAAAAGAACCTGGCGCCCTGGGCGAGCCGATCTATCTGGATGTACGCACCGCCATCGGAGAAGCCATGGAGCAGAAGAAATTCTCCTTCAAGGGCTATCCGATCATCGTCGGCGGCCGTTACGGCCTCGGTTCAAAAGAGTTCAATCCTGCCATGGCAAAAGCCGTGCTGGATAATCTCAAGGCAGCAAAACCGAAGAGCAGATTTGTTGTCGGCATTGAGGAAGACGTTACCAATAGCAGCCTGACGGTTGACTACTCCTACAAAAACCCGATGGAGGGCGTCTATGAAGCGATGTTCTTCGGACTTGGTTCTGACGGTACTGTCGGTGCCAACAAGAACTCAATCAAGATCATCGGTGAGGAAACGAACAACAACGCCCAGGCCTACTTTGTGTACGACTCCAAGAAGGCCGGCTCTATGACTACCTCGCATCTCCGTTTCGGCAAGAAGTACATCCGCGCCCCCTATCTGGTGCAGGAAGCTGATTTCGTAGCCTGCCACAACTTCTCTTTCCTCGAAAAATACGACATGCTGGCCCGTGCCAAGGATGGCGCCACATTCCTACTGAACGCCGCCTTCGGGCCGGACGAGGTCTGGAATACCATCCCAAGAGAGGTTCAGCAGCAGATAATTGCGAAAAAACTCAAGTTTTACGTTATCGACGGCGTCAAGCTTGGCAATGAGATCGGCCTCGGCCCCCGTATCAACGTCATCATGCAGACCGCATTCTTTAAAATTTCCAATATCATTCCGCTGCAGGATGCTGTTGCCTCCATCAAGGACGCCATCAAGAAGTCGTACGGCAAGGCCGGCGAAGCGGTGCTTGAGATGAACTACAAGGCGGTCGATGCCGGTCTGAACAACTTCTATGAAGTCAAAGTTCCCGCCAAGGCATCCAGCAAGCTGAAGATGGCCGCCGCTGTCTCCAGTAAGGCGCCCAAGTTCGTCAAAGAGGTCACCGGTGTGATCGTAGCCGGCCTCGGCGATAATCTGCCGGTCTCCAAGATGCCGGCTGACGGCACCTTCCCGACCGCGACCTCCCAGTACGAGAAACGCAATATCGCTATTGACATCCCGGTCTGGGATGAGAAAATCTGCATTCAATGCGGTATCTGCTCATTCGTTTGCCCGCATGCTGCAGTTCGTACCAAGGCCTATGACGGCACATTGCTGAAAGGAGCTCCTGCTACTTTTAAATCTACCGATTGCAGGATTCCTGAAATGGCCGGCAAGAAGTACACCGTCCAGGTTGCACCGGAAGACTGCACCGGTTGCGGCGCCTGTTCCTACAACTGTCCTGGCAAGGACAAGCAGAACGCAGGACACAAGGCCCTCGACATGCATTTCCAACCGCCGCTGCGTGCTTCCGAAGCAGAAAACTTTGACTTTTTCCTCAAATTGCCCGACGTTGATCCATCGCAGGTAAAACTGGAGATCCTGCGCAGCAATCAGCTGATTCGTCCGTTGTTCGAATTTTCGGGAGCTTGTCAGGGCTGTGGCGAGACGCCATATCTGAAACTGTTGACTCAGCTGTTTGGTGACCGGATGATGATCGCCAACGCCACCGGCTGTTCTTCGATCTATGGCGGCAACCTCCCTACCACCCCTTACGCCCAACGCGCTGATGGCCGTGGCCCGGCCTGGTCAAACTCGCTCTTCGAAGACAATGCCGAGTTTGGCTTTGGCATGCGTCTGACCGTCGACCAGTTCAGCAAGGCTGCTCTTGAGTATGTGGCCATACTTGCTGGTGACAAGGCGTTTGCTGCCAGCGCCAAACTGTTCAAGGAACTGATCTCTGCCGACCAGTCAACACAGGCCGGCATTGAAGCACAACGTGGCCGAGTCGAAAAACTGAAGGCAGCTCTGAAAGGGAGCAAGGATGCAACCGCCAGGCTGCTTGTTCCCATCGCTGATTATCTGGTTAAAAAATCGGTCTGGTGCATTGGCGGAGACGGCTGGGCTTATGATATCGGTTTCGGCGGCCTTGATCATGTCATCGCCTCCGGCAAGAACATCAACCTGTTTGTTCTGGATACAGAGGTGTACTCCAACACCGGTGGCCAAGCCTCAAAATCCACTCCGATGGGTGCTGTTGCCCAATTCGCCGCCGGCGGCAAGCCGGTTTCCAAGAAAGATCTGGGTATGATTGCCATGTCCTACGGTTCGGTATATGTTGCAACCGTGGCACTCTCTAACCCGGCCCAGTGCGTTAAGGCCATGCTTGAGGCGGAAGCATTCGATGGCCCCTCTCTGATCATTGCCTACTCGCACTGCATTGCCCACGGCATCAACATGACAGAAGGTGTCGATGCCCAGAAGAAAGCGGTTCAGTCCGGTTATTGGCCGCTGTATCGCTATAACCCTGCTCTTGCCGCAGAGTGCAAAAATCCGCTTCAGCTGGACAGCAAGGCGGCAACTATCAGCTTCGATGAGTATACCAATAACGAGAATCGCTACCGCATGTTGAAGAAAGCCAATCCAAAGCAGGCAGAGGCGCTTATGAAAAAAGCCGGTGAATGGACCAGAGCGCACTTCGCCTACTACCAGAAGCTCGCAGCACTTAACTTTGAGGATACCTGCGAGAAAAAGTAACCGGCCTGTATTGGAAATGCCCGTATCCGGCCCCGCAGAGCAATCTGCGGGGTTTTTCATGTTCGATTGCTACATCATTTCTGTCGCAGATTGAGGCTATCATGCAAAAGGTATTTATAGCAGGATGCGGATATATTGGCGGACGAATAGCCCGGTCATATCAGGAATCCGGAGCAGATGTCATCTGCATGGTCAGGTCACGTGAACACGCGGCGCAGCTTGAGTCAGCCGGATTCAGCACCGTCGTCAGATCGCTTGATGATTCTGTAGAACTTCCTGCTCACATACTTTCTGACAGTACGGTTTTCTATCTCGTTCCGCCGCCAGGGGGAGGAATTTCTGACAGTCGTGTCAGAAATTTCATCGCTCAGATGTCCAGATCGGGTAAACCATCGAAGATCGCCTATATGAGCGCCACCTCTGTCTACAGCGAAACCGGTGGAGGGGTCGTGACTGAAGACTCCCCAACCGCACCGGCGTCGGCCATGGGCAAACGTCGCCTTGATGCCGAGACGGCCTTTCTTGCGTACGGAGCAACAAACGATGTGCCGGTCATTATCCTGCGGGTAAGCGGCATCTACGGCCCAGGCAGGCTGCCGTTCATGCAGATCAGCCAAGGGCAGCCTCTCCTGCGTGAGGAAGAATCCGGCCCAAGCAACCGTATTCACGCTGATGATCTGACAATGATTTGTCTGGCAGCCGTGCGCCTCTGCAATCATAGCGACATTTTCAACGTCAGCGACGGTCATCCAACCAGTATGACGGTATTCTTCAACGCCTGCGCCGATGCGCTCAATCTACCCCGTCAGCAACAGGTTACACTGGATGAGGCCCGACGGGTTATGTCACCCCTGATGTTTTCATATGTCGGTGAATCACGGATTGTTGACAGCTCCCGCGCACTGGAGCGTTTGAATGTCACGCTGCGCTATCCTACGATTCGGGACGGGCTGCCGGCATCCTGAACTGATAAACTTTGCTTGCAATCTCATTCAGCTTCTGCTATATTACAACCAGTTAAAATATTTGCGAGGGTTCCAACGGACCTTCATTTGCCCTGGTGACTTCCCCTCCTAGTCACCAGGGTGTTTTTTTGCTGTCTCCCAAGGCGTTACGGTTGACGCACCACAGCTGTTATGCTTTAATTGTTGTATGGAAACTGAAGCATTCATATCACTTGGTTCCAATCTCGGCGACCGGGAACGTAACCTGCTGCAGGCCGTTGCTGAAGTTGGCAGATTGCCTGCCAGCAAGGTGACAGCACTTTCTCCGTTCTACGAAACGTCTGCAGTTGGCGAAGTCGTCCAGAATGCATTCTATAATGCGGTACTCAGACTCTCAACACGACTCGACGCCCGCTCCTTGCTGACCCACTTGCTGCACATCGAGGCCGATACCTTCAAGAGGGTCAGAACTGTTCACCAGGGTCCCCGCAGGATGGATCTTGATCTTCTGCTGTTTGGATCTGAAATTATTCTCGAAGATGCTCTGACCGTACCGCACCCGCGCCTGACTGAACGTCGTTTTGTGCTGCAACCGCTTTGTGATATAGCACCACAGGTTCAGCACCCGCTAAGAGGTCAGACCGTTGCAGAGCTTTTGAGTTCGCTGAAATCAGATGAAACTGTTGTCAAATTGTAACGGGGGAAACGAGAGTGTTCAGATTATTGATTTGGGGTCTGTTGTTATACATTGGTTACCGCATTGTTCTCTCGCTGACCACAGCAAAGAAACCTGCTACGAAGCCGGCGGGAAAAAGAGAATCCGATACAGTGACACACCGCGACCCGGTATGCGGTGTGTATGTTTCGGAGGAGCAGGCTGTCATAGGCAATCACGATGGCCAACGCCACTATTTCTGTTCTATGAAGTGCCTTGAGAAATACCGCGAACAGCTTGCTCATTAGCAATAATTCCCCGGAAAATAATCTTCACTGCATCGGACAATCAATGAAAAATGAATTTAAACCGCTCTCTATCCTCTTCGCCGCTTCTGAGGCTGCGCCCTTTGCCAAAGAAGGCGGGCTTGGAGATGTTGTCGGCGCCCTGCCAAAATATCTGGCCCTTATGGGACACGAAGTCCGGGTTGTCATCCCCTGTTACCAATGTGTAGCACCTGAAAAATACAATCTTAAGCTTCTGGCGGGCACTCTGGTCGTCCCGATGGGCAGTATCGGCTATCAGTATTGCGGAGTATGGGAAGGACGCCTGCCGGGGAGTGATGTACCAATCTACTTCCTGGAGCATCAAGCCTATTACGGTCGCTCCAGCCTTTACCAGCAGGATGGGGAAGGTTATCTTGACAACGACAATCGCTTTGTCTTTCTCTCCAAGGCTGCGCTGGAACTTTGCAAAATGCTCAACTTCTCGCCGGATGTTATTCATGCCCATGACTGGCATACCGGCGTCATACCGGTTCTGCTCAACACCTCGTACCTGCATGACCGTTTTGTCGGCAATGCCGCTTCACTGCTGACACTCCACAATATGCAGCACCAGGGCAGCTTCTATCCCGGTCTGATGGACGTACTCGGCATAGGATGGAAGCATTTCAATTACCTTGAACTGGAAAAGGATGACCAGGTCAACCTGCTGAAAGGGGGCATCTATCACGCCACCCTGCTCAACACGGTCAGTGAGGAGTACGCCCACGAGATTCAGACAGCCGCTTTCGGCTGGGGACTGGAAGGGGTGGTGAAAGACCGTTCGGCCGATTTATCCGGCATCCTGAATGGTGTTGACTATGAGGAATGGAACCCGGCCTGCGACCCGTTTATAGCCACAAAATATACTGCAAGAACGGTCAGGAAGGGTAAAGCGGCCTGCAAGCGTGATCTCCAGTCAGTCTTGAGTCTGCCGTTGCGTGATGATGTACCGCTGTTCGGTGTTGTCTCACGGATGGTCAAACAGAAAGGCACGGACATCCTGGCCGAGGCCATCCACCGCATCCTGGAGATGGATGTGCAGTTCGTGGTAGTCGGGAATGGTGAGCCCTGGGCGCATTTCTACTTTGGCGATATCGCTGCCATGTATCCGGAAAAGTTTGCCTGCCACATCGGTTACAACGAGTCTCTGGCCCATAAGGTAGAAGCCGGAGCCGACTTCTTTGTCATGCCATCCGCCTTTGAGCCGTGCGGATTGAACCAGATGTATTCTCTGGCCTATGGGACACCACCTGTTGTCAGAGCTACCGGTGGACTGGACGACAGTGTGGAGAACTTTAACGAGGCGGTACTGTCCGGGGATGGCTTCAAATTCTGGAATCACACTGCTGCGGCATTGTTCGACACCGTCGGCTGGGCGGCCTGGACCTTCTTCAACAATCCCAAAGGCCTGGCCGCACTCCGCAAGAACGGCATGAAAAAACGTTTCACCTGGGAGAATGCTGCCCGCAGGTATGATGAACTCTACCGTCTGGCCGTTCTGCGCCGCCGAGGCGGAGAATATTTTCGCAATCGATTCGGAGGGTAGGGACGGGATCATTTCCCTCTTTTTGAAAATCGCTCCGGCACCCTTGCCAGCGCAGACGCATCGGGATACTTGCCAAGCTCTGCTTCCAGGTTCTGGATCCGTTGCGCCAGCGGAGGATGGGTCGAGAACCATGATCCTTTTCTGCTGCTGGTCGCTTCGATCTTCTGCAGTTTTTTCAATACCGTAATCATCCCGCGAGGATCGTAGCCGGTGCGATAGAGGGTCTCCATGGCCGCAGCATCCGCCTCAAATTCCATCCTCTTGTCCAATCCGTTATCAAAAAGCACCGACTGCAGATCTCCGATCATCGATTCGAACTGTTTCCCCTTGTCCCCCTTCATGGTCGCTGCGGTAATCGTGCCGACACCCTGCAGAAACTGGGTCCGGCGGATACTGCTGATCGCGTGCTTTCCGGCAACGTGCCCAACCTCGTGGGCCAGAACCGCAGCCAGCTCCGCTTCGTTTTCGATAATGCCGACAAGCGCCTTGCTGATGAAAATTATCCCGCCCGGTGCAGCAAAGGCGTTCTGCACGGTACTGTTAAGTACGGTAAAGCGATAGGGGATGGTTGGCCGCCTGCTGTTGGCGGCAACAGCGTTGCCGACCAGATTGACGTACTGTTGCAGTGGCTCGTTGACTACCGGCTTGCCGAAGCGCTGCAGGCTCTCCAGGGCCAGTGACTCGCCTATGGTCCGCTCGGTCGGGTAATCCATCTCTTTGGCGCTGGAAAGAACCTGGGTAGCCCCGGAGATGATTTTCCCCTCTTTTGTATTGGGATCGACAATTTTCTGCAGATTATCGAGCAGGTCGGCCGAGGCACTGCCGCAACCGAGCAGGACTGAAAGCAGTGCTGCTGAAAATATTTTTTTCATTGTTCTCTCCTCCTAAGGCGCAAATTCGCCGATTTTACCGTCACGCAGGAATGCCCGCAGTTCCTTTGCGCTCACCGTTCGCGCCAGCACCTTGTCCAGTTCTTTTCTGAACGCCTCGGGAGTGCCGCGCTGCCTGGCATACTGGGTCACTTCCGGAGACAACCCGCGGATGCTCCGGGCGCTGTCAGCCTTGGCCGACTGGATCTGGCTCTGCTGCATGGTGCCGCCAAACAGGCCCTCCTCACCGGAAACCTCGGCGGTCAGTGGCGCATCGGCCACCCGACCGGCATATACCCATCCCTCCCTGCCGGTGGCACTCTTCACTTTCAGCCAGCGGCCGCCGGATTCAAGCAGTGACAGTTCGGCCCCGACCGGCAGTGGTTCCAGGTCGGCAGCTGAAACCGAGGCATCCTGCTTCAGTGTTGTTCCGTCACTGGCGACCCAGCGCTTTTCCTCCGCCAGAGCCACCGAGCCGACAAGAGCCAGTACAATGGCCAATGTGGTCATAAAAGATGTAAGCATGTTCAACCTCCATGTAGTATTCTGATTTTATACAGATCCTCAGCGTCATCACTGATAATCACCGGTTAAAACAAACGCCCCCCAATAACCCGGATGAGGATAGCGGTTCTTGACGTGCAGCATTGCCTTGCGCAGGCTTTCGGCTTTGCCCCCCTTTGTGTATTCCCGGTAGAACTGCTTCATCAGGATTGCGGTGGAGACGTCGCTGACCCGCCAGAGGCTGGACATCAGCGAATGGGTACCGGCAAAGATAAAGGCCCGGTTCATCCCGACCACGTCATCGCCGCTGCGGATATCCCCCAGCCCGGTCTGGCAGGCGCTCAACACCACCAGGTCCGCCGTAATGTCAAGACCGAAAATTTCATCGGCCTGCAGTTTGCCGTCCGACTTTTTATCCGGAGCCAGACGGACGGCGGAGAAGAGCGGATTGACCGGATCGAATTCGCCGTGGGAGGCAAAATGGATGATGCCGAATTCGCTGATATGCTCACGGACCCAGCTCTCGGTGGCCTTCTCCCGGGTGAGAGTGGTCACCTCCGGGTAATTCCAGCGCAGGGTGCCGGCTTCCCGCTCGGCAAACGGCAGGTCAAGGGCGCGGTTTCCCAGGTCGGGGTTGCCAATTGCCAGCACCCGCAGATTTTTGTTGACCCGGCGCCGGGAGAGAGTATAGCGCAGGACCGAGGCCGCAGGAAGATAAAAGAGCTGCTGCCGGTCCACGACAAAATCCCGGCCGTCGCTCAAAGTGGCAAAAGCAAGGTAATGCAGCGAACCATGGGGGACGATGCCGATTGCCCTGGCCTGAGTCAGCCCCGCCAGCGGCTCGGCCAGAAGCCGGTCGTACAGCTCCCTGGAATCCTTCTCCAGCGGCTCCAGGTTCTGCAGCATCCGGCGATAACCGGCAATGGTCTCGCCCAGCTCGCGAGCCGGCGCTTTCAGTATGAACAGCCTGGCGCGGTCGTGCTCGATCCGCCAGCAGAGGAGGCGATCCGCCAGCTGGTAGTACGAGAGGAGGACCACTCCCGGTTCCAGTTGCTGCCGGATCTCGGTCAGAGACACCGGATCAGCCTTCACCAGTGCCAGCAGTTCGGGGCGCTTGCGTTCGATATCCAGCAGCAGATCCTGGTAGTCAGCCCGCAGCCGCTCCAGCGCCTGGGCGAACATCGCCCGCTCCTGGGGCCTGGCCGTCTGCAGTGCCAGTGCTTCCTGTTCCTGAATCTGCTCCTTCAGCCTGTTCTGGCGGTCATACAGTTCCTGATCGACCGCACCGCTCAGAGAGAGCCGCTGCCGTCCGAGGATGTCGATGAGGTTCCTGGCCCGTGAGCGTTCTGCCACGCTAAAGGCCTCGTCGCTCCGGTTCAGGTCAACCAGCAGTCCCACCATCCCGGCATACAGATCCATCTTGTTTGCCAGAAAACCGTCCTTCAGCTGGTCCAGGCGGATTTCCGCCCGCAGGCCCTCCACCGTGTCGATGGCCTGGCGATAGGACTCAATGGCGGCGGCAGTGTCGCCCCCCTTCTGCTGCAGCCGGGCCATGCCGAACAGAGCGCGCCAGCGCACCTCGCGCAGCAGCATTGCATCGGCCGCTTCAAGCGCCCGGCGATAACTGGCCTCTGCCGCAGCCCAGTTTTTCAACGCAGCCTCAGCATCGCCCCGGGCCAGAAAAATCTTGGCCAGGTTAACCTGGTCGCCGATCTCGGTAGCCATAGTGCCGGCTTCAGTCAATAATTGAAGTGCCGTTTCCGGCGCACCCATCCTGAGGCGGGTTTGGCCAAGGTTACGCAGGTCATAGGCCATGGCCCAGCGGGAACTGATTGTGCGGTCAATGGCCAGCGCCTGGTCCAGGGTGGCGAGCGCCCCCTGGTAGTCACCGGATTCCCGCTGCACGAGGCCGATATTGTTCAGGGTCGTTGCCACCTCGTCCCGACGCACTTCAAGCTTTTCAGATTTCGCCAGTGCGTCGCGCAGTTCCAGCAACGCCCGCTTGTTATCCCCCAGGGTCCACCAGATCAGACCGCCGGTGTTCTTGACCATCACCTGTTCCAGCGCCCAGCCCTGCGTGACGGCACTCTTTTCCACCTGTTCGCGCAGATCGAACGCCTCCTGGTAGCGACCCCGGAACCAGGCGTTGTTAGCCTGTTCCAGCACCACCAGCGTCCTGGTGCGCAGATCTTTCTCCCCGACTTTGGCCAACGACTGGAGATAGAAATTATCCGCCGCCGGGAAGTTCCCGAGCAGACGCTGGCAGCGCCCCCGCTCCAGCAGGGTTTCGGCCTCCAGCCCTCCGTTACCGGCCCTGACATAGATTTCCCCGGCCTGAGCATAGAAGCGTTCGGCCACGGCATACTGATTCAGTCGCAGGTCATAGAGTCGGCCGAGATTACGGTACTGTTCCGCCAGTGAAAGTTCGTCCTTCAGGGCACGGCGGATGCCGGCAGACTCCTCGAACAGGGAACGGGCGGCCGGATAATCAACCGCATTCTCCATCACCACACCAAATTCGGCCAGGGCCGCTGCCTGCTCTTTTACCAGACCGAGTTCGGCAAAGATGGCAACCCCCTCTTTCAGCGATGTGGCGGCGGCGGTAAACCGCTCGGCCTGCCCCTGCAGCAGGCCAAGCCGCAGGTAGGCATCGGCCTGCTCGGCCGAATACGGTTTTTCTTTCGTTATCATCTGTAACAATGCTTCCGCATGGCTGATCGCCTGCCCGGTCAGGCCGGCAGCATAGGCACTGTCCCGGGCATAACGGTGCAGAGTGGTGCGATGCCTGGTCAGATCGGCATTTTCCCCGGCAATGGCCAGGGCATTCTCGAACAGCGCCAGCGCCTCGGTGTATCGCTTCCCGTTATGGGCCTGTACTCCGGCCTTGCCGTACTCCGCAAACTGTTTTTTCCCCAGCCTTGCCGCTTCAACGCTGTCCGGCCCCCAGTCGCCGAGCAGCAGCCAGCCGGATGGCAGTGTACTCCGCGCCGTACTGATCGAACTGTTGGTATACGTGGTGACAAAAGCTATTGGTCCCGGCGTGGAACGGTCAGCCAAAAGCAGTGACGGCACCCCCAGCAGAGACAGCAGATGGCCGAGGTTGTAAGCCTGATCCGTGCCTGCCGCCGGGGCAACCACCAGCGAGATCCCCTGTGCAGCGGGAAAATCGTACAGCAAGCGTCGCGCGCCGTCCGGTTCCTCCCGGAGCGGGGCCATGGTTTCACCCCGCCCCGGTTCGGACGGAACCTGGGGAAGCAGTCCGGCCCGGCCCGGCAGGACGAGGGTATGGGCGAACTCCAGCCGGTTTATGTGCTGATCAACCGCCAGCTTCGTAAACGGGTCCCGGGCCGGCCACCAGCCGCCCGGGTCGAGTACCTGGCGCCGGAATGGCCGCCGCTGTTCGAAGCTTCTCAGCAGATGGGTTGCGCTCAGCCCCCACGAAACCACCGGAGCATTGCTGAACAGCTGCGGCTCCTCGAAGGCGGCCAGCACAGACGGAGTGGCGGCAAGCCGGCCGGCAAGCTCGGCCCGCTCAATTGTCTCGGCCCTGATCCCCGATGTTCCGCCCAGTGTAAAGAGGAGCCAGTGTCGCTCATCAAGCGGGGTGAAGCGGAGCAGGGTACGGCCCGGAAGTTTTTCGAGGATATCTATTGCCTCGACCGGCAGCGGGGTGACGAACCGGCAGAGAATCCCGCTCCTGCCGCCGGCGCACTCCTTGAAGTAGCTGTTCTGCACGTCATTGAGGCGCTGCCGGAGAAGGGGGGTGGTATCTTCCACACCGTTATCCTCCGCCTCGGCCAGTGCTGCAGCTGCCGCAGCCAGCCGCACGCTGCCGCTGCCCGCTGCCGGGTAAAAGGCCGGGAGCCGCTCCAGCCCGGAACCGAGCAGATTGTCAAGCAAGGTCTGTTCCTGCCGCAACCGCAGGCCGAGGTACTCCTGGTCGGCGGCTGCGGCCGTGGCCGCTTTGGCCCGGGTCCTGTCCAGTTCCGCCAGGTGCGGTGCGGCTGCCGCCAGCAGTGACCTGACCGCCGGATCGTCAAGGCCCAGGACACTCCTGCCGAGGATCTGCACCCGTTCCAGCTCACTCAGCCGTTCCAGCAGGGCAAAAGCCCCTTCCGCATCCGCAACGGCCAGCTGTGACAGGCGGGGGGCAAAGCGCTCCAGGAGCTCACCCCGCGCCACGCCGTAGTCGGCTGGGGAGAGTTGAGCCAGCAGTTTCAGCGCGGCATCATACTGGCCAAGGCTGGTCAGCGCCCGCCAGGCATAGCCATCCGCGCGGGCAGCCCGGGCTTCCTCAAGGGCCGATTTTCCGGCGTTCCCGGCTGACTCGCTGAGATCAAGCGCTGCCAGCACCGCCCCCCGGTTCAGCTGGATCGCTGCCCGAAGCATCAGGTGGCCGCGTCCGGCAGAGCGCTCTCCGGTCGTTGCCGCCAGGGACTGGTCCCAGTGCCGGATTGCCTGGAACAGTAGAGAGTGCCGGCTGCCATCAGCCGGCAGCGTTGCGGCAAGGTTGACCAGTATGACTCCGACATCGTTGTGATAGCGGGCCAGAGACAGCGGCGGGAGCGTAGCGCGATATGTGCCGGCCAGCTGTGTCGTTCCCCCCTCGATCTTCAGGAATTCGGCCAGTTCTGATGCTGCAGGGGTTCTGGCAAGCAGTTGACCCCAGTTGACCAGGTTGAGCATGGCACTGACCGGATTGCCAGCCTGCAGCGAGAGGAGGGTCGAGCGGTGGAATCCTGCAGCGGCGGCAGCACGGTCACCCAGAGTATAGTCGATGTGGGCGGCACGGTGGGTGAGCAGGCCGACACCGTAAAGGTCGCCGGCAGGAATCTTGTCGTTCCCGGACGGATAGCGGCCGAGCTGGTTCCGCAGCAGGGTGGCGGCAGCAGTCGGCTCGCCGAGTTCGGACAGGATGCGGGCGAGATAGCCTTCAGCCAGGCGCTGCTCCTGTCCGGCGGAAAAGCCGAAAGCTGCCTGGGTCGACGCTCCCTTGTCCAATGCCACGGTAGCGCCGAATTCCAGGATTCCGCTGCCCCGTTTCGCGGTTTCTTTTGGTTTGGGCGGATAGAGCTCAATCAGAGAGAGCAGTTCGCGGAAACCGTCGCGAGCCTGGCGAAGCAGCTCCAACCGCTTTTCACCCGCCGCCGTCTGTGCTTCGCGGTAGGCGGCGATGCTCGCCGAGCGCCGGTTGGCCACCAGGTTCCCGGTCTTGCCGACTCCTCTGTTCAAGCGGAACGCCGCGTCGAACTGTTCGCGCGCCTGACCGAAGCGCTCGGCTTCCAGAAGGGCGAGTCCAAGCCGGTCATGCAGCTCGGCGCTGCTCTCCACCAGCCGTGGCAGATCGTCCAGACTCTTTTCCACCTCCTGCAGCAGTGCCTGCAGCTCAACCCCGTGTCGAGTCATCCCTTCCCTGTTCCAGGAGTCGGCAGCTGCCAGCAGAGAGCGCTCCCGGGCCAGCAACCGGCGCATACTCCGGGCAAAACCGTCCCAGGCCTGTGACGGCGGAGCTTCAGGGACGACGCTGCCGAGCCGTCCCAACTCAGCCGTGGTCTCCTGCTGCTCCTGCAGCGCCTTCTCAGCCGTACTGCTTCGTTCTTTCATCGTAAACAGGCGCTCCATGATCCGGCGGGTCAACCGGCCGAACAGCTCCAGCGGGCGCCCCGGATCAAGCCGCCCTCCGGTCAGCTGCAGCGCCCGGCTATACCCTTCTATCGGCGCCTCTTTTTCCCGTGTCCGGAAGGCTACTGCGGCGTAACGCTGCTGGAAGATCAGCTCCGTCTCCGGGTCGTCGAACGCAACTCCGGATGCGATCCGGCGGCTGTAGTGACTCCAGGCCGTTGCGTTGCTGCCGAGGAGAAAGGCTGTATTGCCGATGTTGAGATCAAGATTGGCGCGGTTGCCGGGATTCTCCCGGCCCCGGTTCAGGAGCCAGGCGCGGCGGTAGAACTGCATTGCCCGCTCCAGGCCGCCCCGCTCGCCATGGACGGTTTCAAGTACTTCCGCAATGTAGCCACGGGTCTGGGGCGGGTATTCCGACTCAGGCATCCGCTCGGCAGCGCGTGCGATGCGCCGGTCAGCAACCGCCAGGCGATCACGCCCCGGCAGATAGGTTTCCGTGAGGCCGGCGGCGTAGAGCAGCACCGGATCATCCGGGTAGCCGGCCAGCAGCTTCGAATACAGCGCCAGCAACTCCTCCGCCTGCCCCTGGGCAGCAACCGATTTGATGTAGCCGCGATGAGCCTCCGGACTTCGGCCATCATAGCGGATCAGGTCGAGGAAGAGCGCGCGGGCCGCCGCCACTTCGCCGCTCCGGTAGAGTGTTTCGCCGGCAGCCAGTGTCTTGCGGATGTAGGCGGCTCTGGCCAGATGATAGAGCGGCGCGTCCTCGGCCCGTCCGGCCATTTCCTTTTCGTAGAGGGCAATTGCTTCGGCATAGCGCTCCTCGCGGTAGAGGAGCTCGGCCAGGGCAAAGCGGGCCGCTGCCGTCGGCGCCGGTAGCGGCGAAAACTTCTCCAGCACGGTCCGGTAGGCATCCTTGGCCCGTGCCCACTCGTTGGCCCGGTAGGCCAGGTCGCCGATCCGGTTCCAGGCACCCATGGCTAGCCGGGGAAGTTCGGCGCGGTAACGCTCGGCCAGGGCGGCATAGCCGGTCTGTTCACCCCCCCCGCCCGGTGCAATCTGGTCCAGAATGGCAGCAATGGCAGCTTCGGCCCATGCCTCCTGGTCGCCATAATCACGCACCACCGCCACCAGGGCTGTCAGCGCTCCTTCCCCCATTTCGATCCGGGCCAGCAGGGCAGCCCGCCGGAATGCAGCCTCGGCCAGGAGCGGCCGGGCAACTTCAGGCACGCCGCGCGCCTGTTCAAGCAGGCCGATGGCCGCCAGCTGATCCCCTGCGCCGGAGCCATGGCTGGTCAGCAGTCTGGCTGCATCGATCAGCGCCCGTGCCGTGACGTCGCCCCCCTTCCCCCGGGCTGCCATGGACATGGCCGCCCGGGCTGCATCCAGCAGTGATATGCGCGCAACGCTGTCCTGCTCCGCGGCGCAGCGCTCCGCCGTCTGTACCCGGATCCGGGCAATCCCGGCCAGTGCCGCTTCTCCCGGAAACGCCCCCGACTTCCGGACGACAGCCTCATAGGCCGCCGCAGCCCGGACCGGATCGCCCCCGTTCTCCAGCAATTCCCCCAGGGCTATGCCGGCCAGCGCCCCTTCGCGGGTCGGGGTATCCTCGCGGGCCAGTACCCGCAGTGCCGCCAGACGGGCATGGGGAGGGTCGGGCGGTTGCCGGTCGATGATCAGCCGCGCCAGTTCCCACTGGGCGGCAACGCTCTCCTTCTCCGGAATCTCTCCGGCTGCCGGGAGCGACAGGAGCTGGCCGCCGCTCCCCTGACCGGCGATGAAGAGGAAACCATCCTTGACCGGGATCGGCGCAATTGACGACTGGGTGCCGGCGGTCAGAGGAAAGATCTGCGGCCGGCCTTCGGCATCGATCCGGTTGAGATGTGCCCGGAATATCTGTCCGGCCGCGCCCTGAGTACCGGTATCGAAGCGGGAGAAGAGGATGTTTCCGTCTGCTTCCCAGGCCGGATAAAGATCCCGGTCGGCGCCGCTGGTGAGCTGTCGCAGGTCGCCGCTTTTTTCGTTCCAGAGCCAGAGGTCGCCGCCGGGATCATTCTTCCTGGAGACCACTGCCCACCTGACCCCGTCAGGGGCAGGGGCGGCAAAGCCGGCATCGATACCGACCGGCAGCACCCGGCTGGCACCGGTTTTGTAATCGAGCCGGACCAGTTCCCGCAGCTCTGTGCCGGGCAGCTGCCGTTGATAAACCAGCGCCAGGCCGTCGGCGGTGAATACCGGCGCATCATCCGCTGCCTCGCGCCCCGTGAGTCGCCGCGGTTCTCTGGTGCCGGCGGCCAGATCGAAGAGCCAGATATCACCCTTCACGTCATCGCGGGCGTCGACAAAGGCCAGCAGGCTCCCGTCCCGGTTAAGGGCGGGCGCGGCAAGCCGCACCGGGCTGCTCCATATAAGCCGGGGCAGCTCCGGCGAATTACCGGTCGGTTGTAACCACAGTTCGTCGCCATCGTCCCCCTTTTCCACCGTGGCGATCCATCTGCCATCCGCCGACCTGCTCGCATAGACCAGCGAGCGGGCGGTAAAAATGGCCGGACGGGGGGTGATTTCGGGACGGGAGCGGGGCGCGGGGCGCGGGGCTGCCGGAGCCAGCAGTTCGTCCCCCAGCGGCGTGGCGAATGCGGTTGCTACGCAGCCGAAGAGCAACAGCGCCGCCAGTAGCCATGCCCGTTTCATTGGCTCCCCCATCTGCCGTCATCAGCCTGAATCTTTGTGCCGGGCGCGCTGCTCTGGCGGTTGATCCCGGCAAACACCGTGCGAATGGCCGACAGATCCCTGGCGGTAAAGTTCTCGTTGGTCTGTATCACCCGCTGCATCAGAACTTCACGGGACTTGTTCACCTCGTCGATGACCTGGCGGAACTCAGCCTCGGTATAGAGAGTGGCAAAGGCCTGGAGATCCTGGGTGAGACTCTTCGGTATTTCCCGGGGGAACGGGGTGAGCAGCCCCTCCCGGTTCTCGCCGACCCAGCCAAGGCGCTTGAACGATTCAAGATCGTCGGCGTGAAATGAGATTGTTTCCAGCGCCCTGGTCGCATCCTGCTGTTCCGGCGAGCGGCGCGGCGGGGCATCGATCTTGCCGGTCGGGGATACCCCGCGTACCGAGGCCACCAGCAGCAGATCCTCGCTCAGGCTGTTGTAGGTGCCGAGCACCTGATTCTCCAGCGAAGTCCTTTCGCTCACCACGTTCACATCGACCTTGGCCAGGGTGCAGCCGCCGAGCAGCAGGGCGGCCAGCAGGCAACCGCATTGTTTTGTCTTACTCATGTCCCCTCCTGATCAACTCAATCTTTCCTTGCGGCCCGACAACCAGCGTGTCTGCCCGTACCAGATCCAGCACGTTCCGTAGAGAAGCGACTCCGGTAACTATCCCGGCCATCTGTTTCCGGATCGGCAGATCCGCCAGACGGATCCGTTCCACCTGGGGCAGGGCGAGATCCACTCCTTTGACCTGGATCTCCCCGTCGAGACTGAAAGCCCCATCCAGGGTGCCGGCCCTCAGCCCCTTCAATTTCCCCTGCCGCAGCATTTTGCGCTGCGCTACCAGCTGCTCGTTGCGCTCAAAAGGATCGAGACCGAAGAGTGCCCGTTCGAGGGTATCAGCGCCAATCTTCCGGAGATTCAGCCGCATCCTGATCCCCTCCAGCAGTTCGCGCTGACCCATCACCAGCGGAGCGTCAATAGAGGCTTCACCGGTGATCTCCGTATCCTGCCGCAGCTTGCCGCTCTGCTTCCGGGCTTCGGGGGAGAGCAGCAGGAAGGTCTCCAGGTTGGAAAATGAGCACGCAGCTGAAACGGTCGGCACCTCGGACTTCAGATCGATCAGGCCGTGCAGACGTACCGTTCCCCCCAGCATTTCGGCCTGGAAAAAACTCAACCCGATCTCTTCCGGGGTCAGCAGCAGATCCCCTTCCAGAGATGTAAGTTCAATCGGAGTCTTACCGTTGTTGGCGATAATACGGCGGATCGTGAACTTGCGGCTGCCACGCTCCTGGCCGCGCAGATCCTCGCGTACCCGGTTCACGATCTCTGCGGCGCCGACGGCGGCCTGTTCGGGCGCGGGGCGGACAAGAGAGGCGGAGAGCGGGGTCCAGCTCCCCGCTTCACCTTTGGCCAGGGCATAGGTCCGGTCGATCAGCAGGTCGGCGCGAAGCCCCTCGACCGAGGTGCCGTTCCTGAGCCGGAGACCGAAATCGCGGGTCGTTGCTGTAGCCTGCACCCGCAGGTCCCGCCCGGCGGCAAGATTGAGTCGTAACCCGGCATTTCCCGTTCCGGAAAGCTCAACCCCGCCGGGGACCGCTGTCGGCGCAGCGGGAAATTTCGCTGTAATGTCGGCCGCCAGGGCCGCGTCAAGTCGTTGCAGCAACGTAGCGGTGGTGATGGATTTCTGCTCCAGAAGCGCGTCGATCCTGCTGATTGTGGCATCGGCCCGCTGGGTCAGTCCGAGCGGCTGGATCTGCAACTCCTCGTGCAGCCGCAGAATCTGCCAGTCGGCCATCTCGCCATGCAGCAGGAGCGAGCCGTTTTGCGCAGACAACTGTCCGGCCTTGCCGGGAAGTCCGCTCAGCCCGGTAAAGGCGAAGTCGCCGGCGACCCTGATTATTCCGTCCTTGCCCGGCAGAGTCAGCTGGAATGGCTGCGAGGTACGCAACTCGCCGATCTTGATTCTGTCGTAGGCCAATGGCCAGGTGATCGCCCTGTTCGCCAGCGCAAGGGTGATATCTGCCTGCTCGATCCGCGCCAGGGCTGCTTTGGCCACTTGGAGCAGGTTCTTCTCCCTGACGGTGGTCTGCTGTCCGACCGGCGCTGTCAGGTTCCAGGCCAGAGTTGTGACACCCGCGGCGGCAACCCCCTTGGGAAGAAACGGCGCGGCCAGCGGGAGGATGCGCTCCAGGTTCACGTCCAGTGATCCCTTGGTAGTCACCATCCGGGGTGCGCTGCCAGTCAGTGCACCGGTGGCTGTAAGCCGCAGATAATCACCGCCGGTCAGCGTACAGGTGGCGCGATCGACTGTCGGCCCCCCCCCTCTGGTTGCCGGCAGCCTGATCCCGTCGGCAGAGAAAACGGCCGCCAGCGGGAACGGCTTGAGCTCTTTGCCGTCGGCCACGGCTTTCAGAGCAGCCACGGATACGTTCAGTTCCGGCAGCGACATCTCAATTTCGCCGTTCTCTTTGGCATTGATCCGTGCCGCAAGCTGCTCATGCACTGCAGTCACATCCAACTGCCGCTCCAGGTTGACCCGCTGCAGATCAAGCGACTGTTTCAGGTCAATTGAGGCGGTAATCCTGCGCGGTAGGGAGTCTTTGAGCTCCGGCACCCTGATCGCCATCTGCAGGTTGCCGCGTAATCCTTCGGCAGACAGCGGCCGGTCGCCGGTCACGGCACATTTTTGAACCGCATAGGAGAGAGCGGCATCGACGTTGGCCGGCTTGAATGCCGCCAGTGATACCGATGCCTGGTCTATGGTGATGATGATACCTTCGGCAGCAACTCCTCCGGTGGCCAGGGCAAGCCGCAGCCGGGGCAGACTGACGCCAAGGCCGGCAAGAGTCGCCTCACCCTGATGCTTACGGCCCTGCAGGCGGGCCGACAGCTGTTGCAGAGTCAGTTCACCCGTTATTTCCCTGACCGGGAAGCGGGGCGGCAGCAGCGGGGCGGCAACGGCAACGGCCTGCCGGAGATCGACCCGGACCGGCCCGAGCCTTGCTGTCAGATTACGATCCGGGCTGGAGGGGCGATCAACCGTCGCATCCCACGAGCCGGTCAGCAGCGTGCCGATGGTGACGGAGCCATCCGAAAACCGCACCTGCTGGCGCTGATGATCGGTAATGATGTTCTGCGCCAGCCTCAGATCCAGTGGACCGATCCGTCCCTGCCGCAGCCGGCCGCCGCTCAGGGCCAGCCTGGTGCCGCCAAGCGCCAGATGCGCGTGGAGATTGCGCAGATCATCAGCCCTGGCCCGCAGATCGAGCAGCAGTTCTCCTGCCACGTGCGGTACGGCCGAAGGGAGCAGCGGCCCGGCAACTGCCATCAGTCGCGGGATATCGAGCCCGGCACGGGCGGTAAAGCCCCCCGGTTCGTGCAGCCCCCCCTGCATGGTCAGGGTGGCGCCGGGCAGGGCCGCCTTGATCGCCACAAGCGCCACTGCCGGACGAATATGCCGGGTAGCGGTGACGAGTCGCCGCAGATCGGCCGTCAGTGTGAGCGCTTCGAGCCGATGGCCGTCAACAGCCATATCACCGCGCAACTCTGCCGTGACAGGCTGATCCGCCAGCGACGGCATGGAGAAACGGAGCACGAAATTGTCGAGGGTCAGTTTACGGCCGGTTTCAGGATCCACGTAGACAAGGTTGACCGGCTCGATGGTTACCTGTGCGCCCAGATCGAGCGGCAGCGGCCAATCCATTTTTTCGAAGCGCTGCAGCGCTTCGGCAATGGCGGTCAGTGGTTCCCGGTATGGTTCGGGAGGCTTTGGCGCTCCTGGAGCCAGCTCGGCGGTGACAGTGCGGATGCGCAGCTCCAGGTCGATTCTCATCCGGCCATTGGTGTAACCGATCTTGGGCACGATGGCTGTTTGATCCACTTTCCCTTTGAGCAGAGGAGCCGGACCGCTTCCCAGCGCAAGTTCTCGTATGGACAGTCCTTCGGACCATGACATGGAGAGCGATGACCAGCTGACCTGACGTTTGAGGAGGTTACTCACTGTCCGGCGGAGATGGGATTGGGCAAACGGAGAGGAGACAAGCGTCGGCAGTGCCGCAACCAGCGCCGCTGCAAGCACCAGGCAGAAGAGTACGGCAAGCCCTCCCCGGAGCAGGAGGCGCCTGAGGCGAACGGTCAGGAGAAATACTTTTATGCGCGCAGAAATCGTCATGGGAGTGCTCATTCAGGTGATCCTCATCCATCCGGAACCCTCACCCGCGCTACAGCTCCTCAGCCCCAGGTTTTGAAACAGCTCCTTCGTCTCCACATTCCGGTTTTTCGATTTCCAGCCGTCGTGAAAACTGTCTGCAACCAGCAGGAGACCATCCGGTGCAAGAAGAGCGGCCAGATTGGACAGTACCTGTTCCAGAGGCTCTTTTTTATTGATGATCGGGCCACCGAGGAGGCCGTTGCAGATGATGAGGTCAAATCGGCACATATCGCCTGCTTCCCTTTTTGGCACCATAAACGCTGGCTTTGACATTTCAGTCAGGTCCGCCAGCCGGAAACGGATACAAGCCTGATATCCCCGTTCAAAAAGCCGCGAAGTTTCCCTGCGGAATACTGCCTCGCGTCGTCGGTCATGAGGAAATCGGCAATGTGCGGCGGACCAGACTTCCAGGGGTTCCAGTGTCCAGCCTTCTATCAGAATCTCTTCAGGGGCAAACCCTGCTTCCATAAGTATATCCGCTAAACCGTATGAATCCTCTCCGGTGCCGCAGGCTGCGTCCAGGCAGTGCAACAATCCGTTGCCTCCCAATCGGCGGAGTCTGCCGAGTCTATCCCGAATGCACTCCATCTGACCCGGATAGCGTCTGAATCCACCATAAAAACGACGCGGCAGAAATGAGGCGAACAGGAATTCTATCAACAACTCCTGATCCGTCAACAACGTTTCAAGAAGTCGAGCCGGGTTGGCGCTGAACTGGAAACGCGGGGGGAGGGCGATAAAAACGTCAGCCCAGCTCAGTGCCTTGTGAAATGGGGTGCTGGAGAGGATCGGGCGGCAGGCCAGAGCAGAACGGTAAAGATGGTTGAAACTCCAGGCAATTTCGGTGATTGGCAGATATAACTCGGATTGCCGCCGCATTTCCGGGGTGACGATAAGATCCGGCGCGATGAATGGCGCCGGGCAGGTAGCGGCATAGCTGGTGAAGCGGTTGTGCAGGCGGCGTATGGCATGTCGGAAGCGTTGTGAGTCTCTGCCGGCATTGAGAAGTCTGTCAAGGCTTGTACCGGCAACCCCGGTGTCAAGGGATGGCGTCAGGTCGTAGATCAATAGCTGCGGATCCTGTTATACAGCGTATCCCGCTCCACCGGGATTTTATCGGCTCTTTTGATCAGGTTGATGATGTCATCCCTGGTCAATGCCTGCGGGCTCTTCGCCCCGGCGTCATGGCCGATCCGTTCCTCTATGACGGTACCATCCAGATCGTTGACGCCAAAAGCAAGCGAAACCTGGGCGACCTTTTCACCCAGCATGACCCAGTAGGCCTTGATATGGTCGAAGTTATCGAGGAAGATGCGGGCAATGGCCAGGGTCTTCAGATCGTCAAGCCCGGAAGTGGCCTTATTGTCCAGCTTCAGATCGGAGTTCTCCGACTGGAAGGCCAGCGGAATAAAAGCCTGGAAACCCCCGGTCTCATCCTGCAGGGTGCGCAGCATCTCCATATGCGCCACCCGGTCGACCGGGGATTCCACGTGACCGTAGAGCATGGTCGCATTTGTCTTCAGGCCGGCCAGATGAGCCAGTCGAATGATTTCAAGCCAGCGTGCGCCTGAAATTTTCTCGGGGCAGATTTTCTGCCTGACGTCCGCTGCCAGTATCTCGGCCCCACCACCCGGCATGGAACCGAGTCCGGCAGATATGAGACGTTCCAGTACCTGTTCTATGGAAAGAGAGGCTATGCGGGAAAAGTATTCAATCTCCACAGCAGTGAAAGCCTTGATGTGCAGGCTGCGGGCGGTCCGGCGAATGGAGCGGAGCATCTCTTCGTAAAACCCGAACGTCAGTTCAGGGTGCAGGCCTCCGACGATGTGTACCTCGGTGGCGCCTTCGCGCTCCGCCTCTTCAGCCCGGCGGCAGATTTCGTCCAGCGCCAGGGTATAGGCCCCCTCCTCGCCGGAAGTGCGGGAAAAAGCGCAGAAGGCGCAACGGTTGACACAGATGTTGGTGGGGTTTATGTGACGGTTGATATTGAAGAAGACGTTTCTGCCGTTCCTGCGCTCATTGGGCATGGCAGCCAGTTCACCGATAGCCAGCAGTTCATTGGAGTTGAACAGGAACAGCGCTTCGTCTGCGGAGACACGCTCGTTGATACGGACTTTTGCGGATATGGTTTCGAAGGTTATCATAACGGGGAGTCTACGAAAAAGGCCCGGTTTGCGCAAGCGGAAAGCTCATTCCCCGAAAAAAGGGGGTATCAATCAGGAAAGCGGAGTATTGCACAAAACTTGACCCCGCTGCATCAGTGATGTATAAGAGAGCTGTTATGAGCCGCCCTTATCTTCATATGATTGCAACGTGTGTCGTCACGGTCGCCCTGGTGCTGGCGGCATCAACAGTCCGGGCTGACGGAGGGGCTGATGAAGAGGAGTTACTGTTGAGTGATCTGCTCTTCAGGCCGGTTGCCTCCGAGTTGGAAGATCTGCTGAAAAAAAGCAGTGCCTTCGAGTCTGTTGACGGGTTTGCTTCGTACTACGCCCACAATTTCGAGGGGCGACGGACAACCTCCGGACACCGCTATGATCCTGACCGGCTGACCGCTGCACACCAGAGCCTGCCGCTTGGCACGGTTGTACGGGTGCTCAATCCGGTCACCAGACAGGAAGTACAGGTAACAGTCAATGACCGTTGCGCCTCCAGGTCTTTTCATTTCATCGATCTCTCTCGCGCCGCCGCCAAAAAGATCGGCTTGTGGGGCAAGGGCAAAATCAAAGTCGTCATTATTCCGCTTCTTGAAGAGAAGCTGGAAGAACCCGCATAAAATCCAATTCGTTCACCCCAGCAGGAAGTCGAAATCTTCACGGGTCAGGCCTGCTCCGCCGCCACCGGTTCCCTCCTCCAGAATTGCCTTGTAGAGCTGAAGTTTCTGTACCTTCAGGGCCATCATCTTTTCCTCGATCGTATGGCGCATGATCAGGCGGATGATGGTGACCTGACCGGTCTGGCCGATGCGGTGTGCGCGATCGGAAGCCTGGTTTTCGACGGCCGGATTCCACCAGGGATCCATGTGGTAGACATAGGTGGCGCGAGTCAGGTTCAGCCCTTTGCCCCCCGCTTTGAGGCTGATTAGAAACACGGATGGCTCTACGCCGTTTTGAAAGGTTTGCACCAGCTTTTTGCGCTGCGGGACCGGTGTGGAGCCATCCAGTCGCAGGCAGCTGAATCCCTGCTCCCGCAGCGCTTTTTCGATCAGGTCCAGATAACCGGTAAACTGGGAGAACACCAGGGCGCTGTGTCCTTCATCGCGCAGTTCGGCCAGCTGCTCTGCCAGAAACTCCAGTTTTGGCGAAGCATCAGAAGCTCCGGGTGAGGCCAGGGCAGGCGCCAGACAGATCTGCCGCAGACGCAGAATGGCGGTCAGGGCGATGATGCGGGCCTGTGCCGGGGCGTGGCTTGCGTAGGCTTCCCTGACATTGCCGCGCACCTCCTCCACGGTACGCTGGTAAAAGGCCCTCTGCTTTGTCGTCAGTTCCAGCGGGATGTCCATTTCGATCTTGGGCGGCAATTCACTGGCGATCAGCTGTTTTGTCCGGCGCAGTACAAAGGGGCGGGTACGCCCGATCAGGCGTGCCGTGCCGGCTATGTTATCCTGTCTGAGTTTGCGGCTGAATTCTTCGCGCGTCCCCAACAGTCCCGGCAGACAGAGATCCATGATGGCGTAATATTCTCCCAGATGGTTTTCCACCGGGGTGCCGGTCAGCGCCAGGGTAAACGAGCCGTTCAACTTGCGGACGGCATTGGTGGTGGCTGCCTGCAGATTTTTGACGACCTGGGTTTCATCAAAGATCAGAACATTGAAGCATTGTTCGGCCAGCAGCTCGCTGTCGCGCTGGACGATGCCGTAACTGGTTATGATCACGTCATGATTGGAAAATTCATCGGTGCTGCGTCCGCCGCCGCTGTAGAGCATGACGCGGGCGGACGGGAGAAAGCGGGCAATCTCCGCCTCCCAGTTGAAAAGCAGCGATGGTGGTGCAACCACCAGGTGTGGTGTTCCCGGTGCGGCGGCAGATGCAATCTCTCCCGACATGATTCCGGCCAGCAGTGTGATCCCCTGCAGCGTTTTTCCAAGACCCATATCGTCAGCCAGGCAGGCGCCGAAACGGTGTTCGTAGAGAAAGGCCAGCCAGTGCCAGGCATCCACCTGATAATGACGCAGGGTGGCGTTGAGCCCACCCGGAAGCGGCCGGGCCGGTATCGATGAAAAATTGAGAAGGCTCTCCAGTATCCGGGCATCATCCGCTGAAAGCCTGACGGTGACACCGTGGCTGCGCAGGTGCAGCCAGTCCAGAATCTGCAGCCGTGGCACGCGAACCGGTTCCCGCTCTCCCTTTTTCTTTTTTTTGCCTGATGGCATGGCACCGGCAAACATGGCCAGCACCTGGGCGCTGATTTCATCCAGCATCATCAGTTTACCGTCACGTCGCAGCATGCCACCTTCCAGCAGACCGTGCAGCTCCTCCTCGGTCAACAACTCTCCGTTGCAGATTATCTCCGGCTTCAGCTCGAACCAGTCCTGGCTGCTGCGGGTGGCATCAAGGGAGAATGCCCATGAAGCAGTCATCAGCGGTTCGCTGCCGATTCGCAGCGTAAATCCCTCAGTGGTAAGACGTTCCATCAGATTCGGCAACTTCAGCAAAAACCTGTCAGTCTCAAGTTCGAGCGTTATCGGCACCGTTACCGGCACAGAGCAATTAACAAAGTGATCCAGCCCGAACAGATCGTACAGAATCCGCATCAGCCGCGCCTCGCTCCGGTGGTCATCCTTCAGAAAACGCCAGCCATCCGGGGTTGCCATGGCGATGATCATCGATTGATCCCATGCTTCCGCCAGATTGGAAATAAGTTGTTTGGCCTCCCGTTTCACTTCCCGTTTCAGAAAGTCGGTGGAAGATGTCGCGGAGCGGATAATGGTATTTCGTGCCGTGGACCTGGTTTCATCCAGTAACGTAAAGGCTGCATCGAGAACGGCCCGAATCCGTTTTCTTGCTCTCATCGGGCCCGACAGATCCGTGCGATGATACGGGTTGAACAGCCGAAAGGAGGCATGAAAGAAAGGAATGGTCACGTGTTCAAACCGGCCTGCCGGCATCATGGTTGTGATCGGGGCATTCAGGCCGCGTGGAATCTCCAGCAGGTAGGCCAGCGTGCTGACGGGAGACTGTGCGAGGGAAATACCATTCAGCTGAAAGTAGCAATGGGCTTTCGGGTTATTGATCGCTTCGGGTAAAAACCTGATTACAGAGCTGTTAATAAGTTCCAGCGGTGCAATGACGGTGTGCCACTGGCGACGAAGCTCCGGATTGACGGCTTCTGCCTCCTGAATACTCTCATCCTCCTCCTCACCCCACTCTTCAACATCGTCTTTCGAGCCGTCCAGTTCATCAATAATCACCTCCCAGCTTTTCCAGGCGTCACGGTTTGCAACCGGCATGATGACACCGGCGGAGATATCAAACAGCAGTTGGCCATGCGTGACGACTCCGGACGAAAGCGGAATTCCCCCCGCAAGAGAACGGGATATGTGAACTTCATCGCCCCGGATATCGAGGGTGACCCCGGCGATGCAGGGTTGGTCCTCCTGATAGACAAGCTTTGTTTCATGTCCGTTCGTATCGCGAAATATGATCGGATAAGCGTCACCGGTCATCTGCCGGAACATCTTGAAATAGCGCTCGCTGGAATCGTAGGAATAGTTTGTTGCCAGGAAACGCGCCAGGTCGGTTGGCAATCCGTGCGATGTCCAACCATACACGGTTTCATTGCCGTGCTTGACAGCACCATGGATGTAATTCCCCTGACCGGATTGCTCTATCAGCAGGCGATATTTCGGAGTGCCGGCTCCGGATGCTTCCTGTTTCACTTTCAATTTTCCGGCTGTTACACTCTGCTTCACTTTTCTGGATGTATTCCGTGCAACAGGCTCCTGTTCAAGATAGCGTCTCATATCCAGAAGCATCTGCTGGTTTATCAGCATGTGCGACAAGGTTTCCGGCGACACTATCCGTTTGAGTGTTGCCCAGGCGATTACAATATGCGGGCAGTTGCGGGCTGGCTGCCACAATCTGCAGGTACATGTGGCCAACAGCCGCCACCCTTCCGCAATCAGAGTAGCCTGGCATCCTCCGATAAACGTTACGACCAGCGCGGTTTTATCCTTATTCCAGGAGGCTCCTGTCACCGTGTTCGCCTTGCACGCTTCAAAGGCTGATATCAGGTGCACTTTGGCGGCGAAGTTGTACATATCGCCCGGCTGGTACTCTTTAAACCTCTTAAGGAGCGGTGAGGGGGTAATGGCTGGCGGTTCGGTCATGGTCTTGTTCCACGGATTTTAAGCAGGTAGCATTCAAACATCTCTTCATTACAGCGCTTCATCAATCGTCGCACAGCTGCCATCTGTCGGTCATCACGCTGTACGGTGCGCAGATGTTCGGCAACGGTCAGAAGCTCAAACCAGAGTCGCGGTGTCGGAAACGCTTTGCTGCCGATGCGTGATTCCAGCTCGACGAGAACAGGAGGATGGTGCAACGGCAGCGGAAATACCCCCTGCAGCCAGCCCCAGACCGGCAACCAGGCCACCTCACCATCATCCTCAATGCCTTCAGCGTACAGAGAACAGTGCTGATACAATTTCTGAACGGTCTGGTGTTTGACAAACGGGATATCGATAGTGGCCGGATCTTCGAGCAATGCCTGCAGGTAGACTTGCAATGCGTCGTCAGCTTTTCCGGACAGGGTCATGGCGTCGGCAGACCACGCCAGAAAGCGCCCCCGCTCAAGGGTGGGCGATGCCAGCGCGGTGCGAAACGACGTCGCCGCATCGGCACATCTGCCAAGTTCCAGCAACAGGTGACCGCGGTGAAAGCGAGGGGGTAAAAATATGTGGTCGGATTCAGGAAACGTCTGCAGCACCCCTGTCAGCGTATTGATGATTGCGCTTCGCAACGCAGCGTGAGTTACGGATTCAAGATTAATCAGCATCTCCCGGAGTTGTTGCGGTTTACAGGAGGACGGTTCTATCCCTGCAATGATGCCATGCCAGGCTCGTATCAATTCGCACAATTCCGCTGCCTGACGGTTGCCCGGATACTCATCTCTGACCTGCTCGCATACCGCAAGCGCTTTTCCTACATCACAGGCCCGCAGGTACTCATCGGCAATGTTCAAAAGGATTACGGGACGGTTATCTTCAAACAGGTCAAGCTGCATTGGAATGGTAGCTCCTCTTTCTCTGTGAACCACATACACTACACATTTTCAAGGCCGATTTCCATGCGTTTTTGCCGTGCCGTCCGGTTTGATTTGTGTATCGGGCATTGTAGCCCGACGAGGGACTTTCCAACAAAAATCTTTACAAACAAAATAATTGAAGTTAGATTTCATTCGAATATACATTGTGTAGTGGTATGCAGGACTACCTCATTCTCTCGCAGAGAGAAAACAGAAAAGGAGATTTGAACATGGCTAAATTGCTCATGGAAGTAACCCTGAACCCGGACGTTGATATTGCCAAAGTAAATGCAGGTGCCATTTGCCGTGGTGTTGTAGCATTTGGAGAGGACGATCTGAAGGTTATTTTTGAGGTCGATGAAGCTGCCCCTATGAAGGCGGTGGAGTTCAAGTATCTTAATCCGACCGATTCGGATAACCTCACCGGTTACTCATTTGCAGGTATAACATCGTACAATAGCGGCGAGATGGTCGTTGCCGTTTACTTTAAAGAAATGTAAGGAGTCATGGAAATGAAAAAACTCGTTCTGGTACTATTAATCGTCACCTTGGCCCTGTTTGGCTGTAAGCGCAAAGAACAGGCCTATACGCCACCGCCGCCACCACCTCCGGCTGCAGTTGCTCCGGCTCCGGTTGTACCGCCTCCGGCGGCAGTTGCTCCTGCAGCAGCTCCGGCTGTCGCTGAGCCGGCAAAGCCTGAAAAAAAGAAGGCCTCATTCTCCAAAAAACTAGACAAGCCCAAGCCTGCCGCTGCTGCGCCTGCGGCAAAACCGGAAGCACCGGCAAAGAAGAGTTTCGGTAAGAAGAAAGAATAACGTAATTGTCCATATGCCGGAACGGATATTTTTCTGAATATTCGACAGATCAACGGAGAGGGATTCTTTTGTAGGGGGAATCCCTCTCCATTTGTCCGGACTGGAAAAGTCATGAAAGGAACACCTGTGAAGAAGAGTGTGCTGTTGACGATGTTTATGCTGTTCCAGACAGTAATCGCGCCTGCAGATGACAGTGCCGTGGGCGATCTGGCCAGGCAACGCAATTTTAATGCAACCCGGCACTACTATGAAGAGCTCATTTCAGGAACAATCAATAATGGTGCGGAGCTCAATCTTGTTATGACCATGCTTCCAAAGGGTGGCGACCTCCATAACCATTATTCCGGAGCCATCTACTCGGAAACATACCTGGATTGGCTTGAGAAACTTGCCTACTGCATTTACAGTGAGAATGACCCGACCCTTCAGGCTGAAAAATACCGGATCGAGACAAGGGCGAATATCCCGGAGTCTGCGCGGAAGATTTGCCGTACTGCTGATGCCGTCCGCAAAGACAACGCCTTCTATCGTGAACTCCTCAAACGCTGGTCGAATAAGGACTACAACAACCACTATCACGAACAATCCGCACCTGATCAGCAGTTTTTTGATACGTTCGGCTACTTCTGGGCAGCATCCAATTATTCATACAAGGAGGGACTGAACATACTGAAAGAGAGAGCAAAAGCGGAAAACCTTCAGTACCTGGAAACCATGATCAAAGGTGCTCCGGATACGAATAATCCGGTTTTGGCCAGGCAGATAAACGGTCTCGCCCGGAATGCCGATGAAAAAGATGTCTATCGGGCATTAGCCGCTTATGCTGACTTTATGGCCGGTGATCCGGAAGCTCAAAATAAGATATCGGACTATGTCAACACCTTGGAAACAGCCATTTCAGGAGTCGAAGATGATGATTTCAAAATTCGCCTCCAGAGTTATGTGTCGCGCAATAACCCACCCGCCCAGATATTCTCCGGTTTGTACTCGGCATGTGCCGCTTCCCAAAAAAGCAAAGTGATTGTCGGAGTCAATTTCGTTGGGCCGGAAAATGGCTACGTAGCGATGCGGGACTACAAACTGCACATGCAGATGTTCAAGTTTCTTAAAGAACGATTCCCCGCTATCAGGATTTCGTTGCATGCAGGGGAGCTGGCTTTGGGAATGGTACCGCCTGAAGCGTTGAAATTTCACATTCATGATGCAGTAGAAGTAGCAGGCGCCAAACGGATCGGTCACGGTGTCGATATCAGCCATGAATCCGGCGCTTTTGAGTTACTTGATTCGATGAAAGCGAAAATGATTGCCGTGGAAGTCAACATCACCAGTAATGAGTTCATTCTGGGAGTAAAAAACGAGGCTCATCCGGTTAACCTGTATCGTCGCTACGGTGTGCCAATTGTGATCTCGACCGATGATCCCGGCGTTTCGCGCAATAACCTGAGTGGTGAATATGTCCTTTTTGTCAGTCGCTATAAGCCTTCATACCAGGAACTGAAAGATATTGTCTTTAATAGTATCCGTTATTCCTTCCTGCGCGATGCAGAAAAGGCACGAGAGCTCAATGAGCTGGATCGCCGCTTTGAACGGTTTGAAGCTCTTGTTGAAAAGCAGTTCAGAGCAATAAAACTGAGTCCGGGTCCAGTACCGGAAGAGTGACCGTAAAAGTCGTTCCTCCTCCGTTTCTGCTCGTCACAGTGATTGTCCCCCCCATGTTTTTAATCAGATTTTTTGTCACAAACAGCCCTAATCCCGTGCCGTCACCCGGTTGCTTGGTGGTAAAGTAGCGGTCGAAGACCCGGTCGATTGATTCGGCCGGAATTCCCGGGCCATTGTCGGTAATAGTGAAACATACATGGTCGCCTCCGGCGGTTGCTGTTTCGATCAGAACTTTGCCACCGTCATTTTCCATCGCCTGCAGAGCGTTCATGATGATATTCAGCAGTATCTGCTTCAGCAGGTTGGAGTTCAACCGGATAACCGGCAACGTGTAGTCAAGCTGTTTCAGAACGATAACGCCGCGCCGCGCAGCTTCAAAATTCAGAAAATTGAGAATGAAATCGACCGTGAGATTGAGATCCACCTCACCGATGGTTTCATCATGGCTGCCGAAGTTCAGCAATCCTCTGGTCAGATGTGACAGACGCTGCGCTTCGGAACTGATGCGATCGACCATTTCCAATACGACTTCCGGAACACCTTCTTCGCGCATGATCATCTGGGATGCCGAAATTATGACCGAGAGCGGGGCGTTCAGTTCATGCACGACTCCGGCGGATATTTTGCCCAGTTCGGCCATCTTTTCGTTATAGGCCAACTTCCGCAGCAGATCTGTGGTAATGGCTCCATCGCCATGTTCAGCTTCCCAATCTTTCATGCGTGCTCCGGATTTTTAAGAATGACACTTTCTGACGCAAGAATCATACCGTACATATTGCCATGACGCCCTTTCCTCCAAGTGGCACGTCTCATGCTTGTCCTCGCTACGGAGGGAACAGCCATGAGCAAAACCATACTGATTTGTGATGACGAACCCTTCATCAGAATGAGTCTTAAGAGCATGCTTGTCGATGTGGGGTTTGATGAGATTTTGGAGTGCGGGGACGGCGTGAAAGCAGTGGAGATGGCTTTGGGAAGTTTTCCGGATATGGTGATTCTTGATGTTGCCATGCCCGGTATGGACGGAATAAGCGCTGCGATCGAGATCAGAAAAAAACTGAAAATCCCGATCATGCTGCTGACAGGGGCGTATGACAGTGCGACTGTAAAACGGGCATCGACCAGTGGCATTGCCGCTTTTTTAACCAAACCGCTTCGCCGGCAGGATCTGTTGCCGGCCATAGAAATTGCTCTGCAGCATTGTGAAGAGCTTGAAAATCTGAAAGAGAAAATTGATGATCTGCGCGAAGTTATCGAGAACCGCAAAATCATCGAAAAAGCCAAAGGTGTTCTGATTGACAAGATGCGCGTATCAGAGGCCGAGGCCTATCGCATCATGCAGAAGTCTGCAATGGACAAACGCAGAACGTTGCGCCAGGTCGCGGACAGGATTTTAAAAGAAAACTGAAAGCGGAATCAGAAACAGTGGATACACGAAAAGCCAGTACGGGAGAACTTGGCGACATCTATCTATGCTACTCCCACGTGACCGCAATTCAGCATTTGAACCGGTCATCCTCCCCAAAGATTAATCCCTGCTTACCTGACTGAACTACAAGATCATCACTAATAATCAAATAATTAGAATGCTTGACATCATCTCTCTAAGTGTATATATCGATAAACTAACTGGAAACACACAAATTCTTCTGAACGAGAAGGATGAATAAGGCAAGGAGGATTAACTATTGTGTATAATGTTTTGCTTGCGTTCATAATCATAGTAGCGTTATCCGCATGCGGCGGCAAGAAAAAGGAAGAGTTGTACGCTGAAGGGGTCAAGCAGCTGGAAGCGTCAAACCCGAGCGGTGCGTTAATTCTGTTCAAGAACGCCCTGGAAAAGGATGAAAATTATCTGGATGCCCGCTTTCAGTTAGCCAGAACTTACTCAAGACAGGGGAAATGGGATCAGGCGGAAAAGGAGTTCAACAAAGTCCTCAAGCTAAATCCGTCGCAGGACGAGGTACTGATAGAGTTGGCAGGCATTTTTATTGCGTCAAAAAAAGCAGATGATGCTTTCAGGCTTGGAGAACAATATCTTGTCAAACACCCCCGCAGTGTGGAAGGTATTGAGGTGTTGGGGATCTCCAGTGCGGTAAATAACCGCTATGACGATGCTGAACGGTATCTGCTGCAAGCCCTTGCGGTTGAACCCTCCCGTGCGAAAACAAAACTGGAGCTTGCCTCCGTGTATGCCTCCGCCGGCAAAGAGCCTAAAGCAAAAAGCCTTCTGGAAGAATTGATCCGATCTGATCCCCAAAATACTCGTCCCCTCTATATGCTTGCTACCTTGGAATCGCGGTCCGGCAACAGAGACAAGGCCCTTGAGATATACCGCACGATTTTAGCAAACAACGCTTCCGAGGTACTTGCCGCTTACAAAACAGGCATTATAAATATCGAGAAAGGTGATCTCGATAAGGCCGAAAAGAGTGCTGATGATCTGCTGAGCCGATTTCCGAAGCGTGCGGACGGATACCGTTTAAAGGGGTTGGTCAGCTATCACCGGAAAAACTATGCGGATGCAATGAACAACCTGCTGAGTTCCCTCAAAATATCACCGTCTCTTGAAGCATATTATTTTCTCGGGCTCTGCCACTACAACCGCGGAGAGCTGGAGAGCGCTCTGAGCCAGTTCCGCAAGATTCTCGATAATGTTCCCGACTCACGACAAGCCCGACTGATGACCGCTACAATTCTGCTAGCCCAGAAACGAGTGGATGATGCTGCAGCTGAAATTCAGAAGTTGTTGCAAAAGGACGACGGGGATGCGGTGGCTCATAACCTGCTTGGCAGCACATACATGGCTAAGGGGGCGTTTGAAGATGGCATGCGCGAGTTTAACAAGGCGACAAAGATAGACCCGAAAATCGTAGATGCCTATCTGAAAAAAGGATATTTCTATTTCAGCCGCGGTAAAAACGCAGAAGGTGAGACGGAGCTTGAAACCGCAGTCCACGCTGCCCCGGATGTCCTGAACAGCAGACTGTTGCTGGCCTCATACCATCTCAGGACAGGAAAAGGTGACAAGGCCCTGTCTGATCTCAAAGCAGGCCTGGCCGGAAACAAGAGCGACGCGCCGCTGTATAACAGCATAGCTGCGGTGTATTTCTCTCTGAACAAGCCGGACGAGGGGCTCAAAAGCATCCAGAAGGCCAAGGAAGCAGATCCGGCTTTTCCTGCATCTTACCAGAATCTTGCCAACTATTTTTTGGCAACCGGAAAATACGAAAAGGCTATTGAGGAGTACACCGCCCTGTTGAAGACCAATCCGCAGAACATCCAGGCTACGATCGGACTGGCCGGATTGTACGAAATAATAGGAAATGAAGGCCAGGCGCTCGCATATTATCAGAAGGCTACGGAAACACGGCAGCCGAACACCTTTCTGGTATTGGCAGGCTATCACCTGAAAAAGCGGGAAGCACCCAGGGCGCTGAAGGTACTGGATGAAGCCTTGAAAATCGACGCTCGAAATAGTGCCGTTTTAGAAATGAAAGGGAAAATCCTGGTCGGTGAGAAAAAAATCAAGGAAGCGATCAGAGTTTTCGAAGAGATAGAAACGCTTAATCCCGAGGCTGCCGTGGCACTGAAAATAGATGCCTATGTTGCTATGAAGGACACTGCCAAGGCAGTGGAGCAGGCCCGGAAAATAATTGAGAAATACCCAAGTTCGGCACGGGGCTACATGGTTCTTGGATCGATCTTCGCGAGCCAGAAAGAGTATGCCCGTGCCATCAGCGAAGTAAAAAGCGGTATCCGGGTTGATGGTATGAATGCTCAGGCGATTGTCTATCTGGGAAATCTTTATGAGGCGTCCAAGGATTACAACCAGGCCATGGCGAGCTATGAGGAGGCCTACCGTATAAAACCGGATTTTGTTCCGGCACTTTTTGCCCAGGGTGCACTCCTCGATCAAACCGGCAAAAAGAAAGAAGCAATTGGTAAGTATAGAGCAGTACTGGAAAAATCAGACAGTTATGCTCCGGCGTTGAATAATCTTGCATACCTGTGCGCCACTGGTTACGGCAGCAAGGAAGAAGCGCTTCGCTTGGCAATAACGGCATTTAAACGAGAGCAGGGAAACCCCGGCGTAATGGACACTCTCGGCTTTGCCCTGCTCAAAAATAACCGCCTGGAAGACGCAAGTAAAGTACTGGAAAAAGCTTTCAGCATGCTGCCGGATAACCCGACAGTAGCCTATCACCTTGCTCTGGCCTATAAGGAGTCCGGCAACAAGGCGAACGCCCTGAAGATGCTGCAGAAGGCCTTGACGCTGGGCGAGTTCACAGACGCACAAGCTGCTGCATCACTTGCCGCTGAGCTGAAAAAATAATCGGATTACACCATGAAGTTTACTGCGTCTATTCTGATTGTACTCGATGCCGTACTTTCAATCGTGGCACTTTTATCGGCTGCCGTGTTAAGGTTCGGCTCCGCTGAGATAAATCAGAAGCTGTTTGACTCGAGCACGATATTCACGACGGTCACGTTTGTTGGAGTTGTGCTTTTCTCTGCGCACCTGATGGAAGTCTATGACCGGAACAAAAACCTCAGCAAGCGGGAAATACTTATCAACATAGGGTTTGCGACGGTCACTTCCTTTTCTCTGCTCTCGGTAGTCTATTATCTCGACCCTGGTATCATGCTGGGACGCGGTGTATTATTTATTTCCCTCTGCATTTTTGCTCTACTACAATTTTGCTGGCATACCATCTACCTGATAGGGAATAAACATTCCCATTTCTCCCAGCGTATTCTGGTGTTGGGAACCGGTACCCTGGCTGCCCAGATTGGTGAGTTGGTCTCTTCCAGTAAGCGGAATTTCCTGTTGGTCGGGTATGCCACCTGTTATGTCGAAGTACCGGGCAATGAACCGGAACCGGAACTGGAACAGTCGATCGTTCCTCAAGATAAGATCCTGAATAATGGTACCAGTCTGCTTGATACCGCTTTGCAGACTCAAGCAGGCGTGATTGTAGTGGCGCTTGCCGAGAGAAGGGGGTTCTTTCCGCTCAAGGATGTTCTCTTATGCAAACTGAACAATATTCAGATTATGGATGCCCCGACTTTTTATGAGCTTGCTCTGGGTAAACTGATGCTGGAATCGATTACGCCGAGTTGGTTCATCTTTTCCGGCGGTTTTCACAGAACAACCATCTTTAGTATCTGTAAGCGGACTATCGACATAATGTTATCTTTTACAGGTCTGATGATTACGCTGCCATTTTTTCCGCTGATCGCTCTTGCAATCAAGTTCGATTCACCCGGTCCGGTATTTTTTAGACAGGAGCGTGTTGGTGACAAGGAAAAACAATTTGTGTTATACAAGTTCAGGACAATGAGGCAGGATGCAGAGAATGGAACCGGTGCGGTCTGGGCCTCAAAAAATGATACTCGCGTAACCAGACTCGGGCGATTATTCCGGGGGTCACGGATCGATGAAATTCCCCAGTTGATAAACGTGCTGAAAGGAGAAATGAGTTTTGTCGGGCCACGGCCGGAACGTTATGAATTCGTGGAAAAATTGAAACTGGTTATCCCCTACTATTCGAAGCGTCACTTCATCAAGCCGGGATTGACCGGGTGGGCCCAGGTCAGATATCCCTACGGTTCATCCGTTGAAGATGCGGTTGAGAAATTGCGATACGATCTTTACTATATTAAAAATATCAGTCCGTTTCTCGACACGCTTATATTTCTGGAAACCATTAAAGTTGTTCTCTTTGGATTCGGTGGGCGATGACCACTCGGATACCAACACTTACTTATTATTCGCGAGGATACTGATGCTTATGAAACAGATACTTTTGGCGTTTGCTCTGCTCCTGATGTTTTCATTTTCTGCGTCTGCCGGTGATTATGTCATAGGCGAAGGTGATGGCCTTGATATTGCGGTCTGGGGGGTAAAGGAGCTGTCGTTTCCTGCCAAGGTGCGCCCGGATGGTAAAATTACCGTACCAGGCCTGGGTGATGTTGCCGCCAGCGGACAGACTCCCGCTGCTCTGCAGGCTTCGTTAACCGTGAAGCTCAAAGAGCTGGTCAAAAATCCGATTATTACCGTGGCGGTCACGGGCATCACCAACAGCAAGGTATATTTTTTCGGTAGCGGTATTAACTCGGGAGTATATGATCTCAACAGGCGCACAACGCTTCTCCAGCTTCTCTGCACGATCGGCAGCCCTGCTGCCGGCGATGGCAAGGGGGGCGGAAGCGGGGGGAGTATAGGAGCAACGTCGAAGGCGGCTGATTACAAGCGGGCCTACGTCCTGCGCAACGGGAACAGGATCAAGGAAAACTTCTACAAGCTTTTCGTCAATGGCGATACGACGGAAGATATAGTCATCGAGTCGAATGATTCAATATTCATTCCCCAGCTTCTCGACCGTAACATTTATATCCTCGGAGCGGTCAACATGCCCAAGTCCGTCGAGTACCGCGAAGGAATGACGGTCATGGAAGCGATACTTGAGTCAGGTGGCTTCACTAAATTTGCCAGCCAAAATGATACCCAGATTCGCAGAAAGGAAAACGAAACCGAAGTGTCAATTCCCGTGAAGGCTAAAGAGATTATACAGGATGGGAACATGTCCCAGAATGTCAAGCTTAAACCGGGTGATTATATCATCGTAAAGGAAAGTCTTTTTTGATTACACTACCGAACGTGGAGAAACAAGATGGCTTCCAGTGAATTTGATTACATTAAATATCTGAATCTGGTCAGTAAGAACAAAGTCCTGTGTATCTTCTCAGCACTGGTCATCATGACAGCCATAACAGTGGCAAGCTATCTGATGCCGAACATATACGAGGCGAAGAGTACCGTATTCATCGAAAAGAGTGTGATCTCAGAGTTGTTGAAAGGGCTTACATTCACCCCTTCGACGGAAGACAAGATCAAGGTTTTATCCTTTGCGCTCAACAGCCGGACGTTGATAGCCAAAGTACTGGATGAACTGGATCTTAATAAAGGTGGCGAGGAGCAACTGGAAAAACAGATAAAAAGTTTTCAGGATAACACAAATATAAAGATTAAGGACAAGGAAGGGCTTTTTGTCATTTCGTACCAGCACAATAATCCCAAGATCGCCCGCGACTACGTGAATGCTCTGGTACGGCGCTACATAGATGAAAACACCTCAAGCAAGAGGGAGGAATCCTACGGCGCCACCAAATTTGTTTCAGAACAGTTGACTACGTTCAAGGAAAAACTGGATAAATCCGAAGAAGCGGCCAACGCTTTCAAAAGCGGCCCCGGTTCGATCGCCAACGTTGATCCTTCGCTCTTGCTCAAGGACATCAATGACTCGCAGCAGCGGCTTGATGATAACAGAATACGCCAAACCCAGGTGGAGTCGGCACTGGCTGGTTTGAGTAAAGTAAATTCAGTTCAATCAAACCTGCCGGCGCTGCAGAAGAGATTACAGGAGCTTCAACTGCAGTACACCGACAGTTATCCGGAAATACAGCGGGTTAAAGATGAAATCAAGGCTCTGGAGGATCAGCTCAAGAGTTCTGTAGTGACAACCAAACCGGCAGAATCTCAGGAGTATACAAAGCTGGCCGCTGAGCTCAGGGCGCTGCGGCAGGCTGAATCAAATCTCAGCAGTTCCATAGCCAGAAATCGCGGTATGATTCAGAGCATCCCTGCAGCAAAAGCGAAACTTGAGAGCCTGGAGCGAGAGAAACAATCTCAGAAAACCCTTTACGAATCGATGCTCTCCCGTCAAGGGCAGTCCGAGGTTTCAAAACAAATGGAAGTTCAGGACAAATCGACCGTTTTCAGGGTGGTGGACCCGGCGGTACTTCCTTTCAAGCCGGTCAGTCCAAATCGTGTCAAGATCATTCTGCTTGGCATAGCGGTTGGGATTGGCGGTGGTCTTGGACTTGTTCTTCTGAAAGACCAGCTGGATCATTCCGTAAAGGATCTGGACATGGCCAGGCAGCTGGGTTTGCCGGTACTTGCAGTGATCCCCAGAATTGAGGATCCGCAACTGGTAGTTTTGCAGGCCAAGCGCGACCGCAATTTGTATATAGCCGCCAGTGCCTGTTTTATGCTTATCCTTACTGTCCTGGCGTATGAAGTTGCAGGTGGTGCAGTTATTTCAAAAATCATTGGCAGACTGACCAGCTAGGCATCCCATCTAACAATATTTTCCCACTATCGTACAAGGTGAACACATGAGCAGAATTGAAAAAGCTTTGGAAAAAGCTGCACAAATAAGGAATGGCGTGTCACTCGCTGAAGGTACGGAAAAACCGCAGAGTATGAATAAAATTGAAAAAGCTATTGAAAAGGCTGCACAAATCCGGGATAGCGCAACGATCGCAGAGATTGCTGAAGACCTGCAGACCAAAGAAGTTGAAGCTCCTGTGGTGGTACGACAGTATGCGTCCCGGACAATTACCATCAATTCAGATGAACGTCTGCTGGCAGCTATTTCTGACCCACATTCGGTAATTTCAGAACAATACCGCAAACTGAAAAGCAGCCTGGTGCGTCTGACAAACGAAGACAGGTTTCGTAACCTGTTGATGGTAACCAGCGCATTACCAGGTGAAGGCAAAAGCCTGACCGCATCCAATCTCGCCATATCCATGGCCCATGAGTATGATCTGACTGTGTTACTGATAGATGCAGATCTGCGCCAACCCAGCATACATGGCTATCTGGGCTTTGAGCAGACCATCGGTTTATCTGACTGCCTGCTGGATGGTATTGACATCGGCGATGCGATCATAAAAACCGACATCAGCAAACTTTCGGTGCTTACGGCCGGCCGGCCGGTCAAGAAACCGCTGGAGCTGTTTGCCTCAAAAAGGATGCAGGAATTGATGATGGAGATCAAACATCGCTATGAAGACCGTTATGTGATAATTGATACCCCCCCGTTGCTCCCCTTTGCCGAAACACGCTCTCTGGCCCACATAGTAGACGGCATTCTGCTTGTGATCCACGAAGGAGTTACGCCACAAGCAAGCGTTCTGGAAGCCAGGGATGTTTTAAAGGGGTGTCCGGTTCTGGGTGTCGTGCTCAATGATTCGACCATGGGCAACAGGGATATGTCTCATTACAGCAAATATTATACAAGGTAAAAAGCCTCCCAACGTATTTATCCGGAGTATGAGCAATGTACCTTTCGTTCTTCAATCTTACCTGTAAACCGTTTGACCTGGTCCCCAATCCGGAATTCATATTCCTCAGCAAAACCCACAAAAAGGCCATAACCTACCTGGATTACGGTATTCGTGAACGGGCCGGCTTTGTACTTCTGACAGGCGAGGTCGGCTCCGGTAAAACCACCATCATCCGGGAATTGATCAACAAGCATCTCGAGCGGGTAGTGCTCGCAAAAGTATTTAATACCAATGTGAACACGTCGCAGTTACTATCCATGATTAATGACGATTTTGAACTGCCGGTGCAGGGCAAGGACAAAATAGAGTTGCTCAGGGATCTTAATCATTTTCTGGTCGAACAGTACGGTAAGGGGAACCAGCCGTTGTTGATAATTGACGAAGCCCAGAACCTTCCTCCCGAGACTCTGGAAGAGATCAGGATGCTGTCGAACCTGGAAACATCGGACTCCAAACTGCTGCAGATCATCCTGGTAGGGCAGCCGGAATTGCGTACGCTGCTGGCTAAACCTGAACTGCGCCAACTGCGTCAGAGGATCAGCATCCAATGCAATCTGCACCCTCTTAACCGCCAGGAAACCGAAGAATATATCTTCCACCGGCTGCAGGTGGCTGGAAATCGTGATGCCCTCAGTTTTGCTGCCCGGGCGCTCGACCTGATATTCATATACAGTTGCGGTATCCCCCGATTGATAAACGTCTTCTGTGATTTTCTGCTTTTGGCGGCTTTTGCGGAAGGGGTGCGGGATGTGAACGAGGAACTGACCCGCGATATCGCCGGTGACCTGGATTTCGATAACCACTACTGGGCCGGGGAACTGCCGGCAACTGTGGATAGCACCTCCATTGCGCCTGCAGATGCTCTCCATCCCGGTTCGTTCTGGTCTGAAAACCGGATTGAAGAGCTGTTTACCAAACTGAGCAAACGGCTTGAAATCCATGAAAAAGAAACCTTGTCCGCAGCGCAGGCTCCCCTCAATGAACTCAATCAGCGCCTGGAACAGCTTGAGAATTCTTTCACTATTCAGCTTAACAGGGCCAATGCCGCCGTTGCCACATTGAATTCAAAAATTGAAGAGATGCCATATAACTTGCCTGTGACACAGGAGTCTCCTGACAAAAATATTGTACTCAAGCCGGGCCTGATACGGAGGATCTTCGGATAATGCGATACATTAATAAAGGAAGTTCTGAGGTAAACGGTATAATTTCCGGTGAATGTTCACGTACGTTGCCTGCTGCCGCCATAATCCGGTGGTTGCTTTGCGGCGGTACCGCATGCATGCTGTTGCCGGCAGCTTCGCAGGTTCGAGGAGCGGATTCCAGCATAACGCCATCAATCACTATCAGTGAGGAATATACCGACAATGTCTTTGAGAGCAACCTCAATAAAAGATCCGACTATATCACCAGGATTCAGCCCGGAATAGCGCTCACGTACAAGGCGCCATTATGGGACTGGGATCTCGGCTATACCTTTGATTATCGCTACTATGCAAGGGAGAGTCGTAAAGACGATACAACCCATAATGGTAATCTCAAGGGATTAGTGAAGCTGGTGGACGAAAAGCTGTTTCTTGAACTGAGCGACACCTATAAACGGGTCTCACTGGATGTAACGCGTGATACAACCAAAGAGAGTCTGTATCAAAACCAGTCCGATCAGAATGTGGGTACGATCTCCCCCTACCTGGTGCTGCATCCCACTGCACAGCTCACCCTGAAGAGCGGTTATCGCTACAACAATACCTGGTACAAGGACCCGCAGGCTGACAACAAACAGGATCATATTGGTTTTATCAACAGCAGTTTTGAGTTATCTCCCACGACCTTTCTGACCGGTGACTATACCTTCACGCGTGAGATTCCCGTCAGGAACAGCAGCTTCTACCGGCACGAAGCCTACATCGGCCCTCGCTACGAATATGCCGAAAAATCTTTCATCTATGCCCAGGGAGGTGTCATTTCCACTGATTACGACAATGGGTCCAACACGCTCAATCCCTCGTGGAACGCGGGCATAACCCACACCTTTGACACGGTAACCGCGAATATATCCACCGGCACAAAGTATTCCGATGATCCGTTGGGTACATCAACCCTGGAGACATCTTACACTGCTTCACTTACCAGGACCCTGCAACGGGGTAGCCTCACCCTGCAGGGTTCTTATACTGAATTTTCGGACGCAAACACTGAAAAATCGAAGAATAAACGCTACTCGGGTGGTTTCACCAGCGCGTTTGAGCTTTTGCAGGATCTGCGCGGTACACTGGGTTTCACCTATGAATATTATCAGGATCTGCTCCTCAACGGAACTACCGACAAATACTACGTGGATTGCGGATTGAGCTACTCTTTTGGCAAAGAGTGGACTGCAGGTCTGACCTACAAATACATCGATTACTCTTCAGCGACGATTGCAGCGGACAACAAGCAGGTTAATCGCGTGATTCTGGAAGTGAAGAAGGTATTTTGACCGGATGCACCAGGGTGGGGTCTCGAAAATTCACCATTGCTTGGAAATGTGATTGACACTCGGAATATCAGCGTAAATCGAATTAAGCGGGAGAGTCTTATGAAAAACCAACTTGTTCGATTTGATTGGGCTCTAAAGAAACTGCTGCGCAATAAAGCCAACTTTGAAATCCTCGAAGGTTTTATATCTGAATTGCTGAAGCAGGATGTAAGAATAGAGAAAATTCTCGAAAGCGAGAGTAACAAAGAAACCAGTGACGACAAATACAACCGCGTGGATCTTCTGACGGTGATAGGCACAAACGAGCTTGTTCTTATTGAGCTTCAGGTTGAAGGTCAATTTGACTACTTTCACCGCATGCTCTATGGCTGCAGCAAGTTAATAACCGAATATATGACCGCAGGGTCAGACTACCATCTGGTACGAAAAGTCATCTCCATCAACATTGTTTATTTTGACCTTGGCCAAGGAAAAGACTACGTCTACAGAGGAATAACCGAATTCACCGGCATTCATAACCATGATCTTTTGCAATTATCAGCATTTCAGAAGAAAAACCTTCCGGAACTACAGCACGTTTCAGCCATATTCCCGGAATACTACATTCTGAAGGTTAACGAGTTCAATGACTATGCCCGCGATACTCTTGACGAATGGATTTATTTTCTCAAAAATTCCGAGATTAAAGATGAATTCAACGCAAAAGGAATCCACAAGGCATCAGAAGAGCTTGATATCCTTAAATTATCAAAAGAAGACCGCAGGGAATACGAGCGCTACATTGACGATAGACGAGTAGCCGAGAGTTCTATCAAAACATCCTGGCTGGAAGGGCATGATAAAGGCAGGGAAGAAGAACGTCTGGAAAACGCCCGTACAATGAGGAAGCTTGGAGTTACCACAGGGGTTATTATTCAGGTGACTGGTTTGAATCCTGACGAGATAGAGAATTTATGACCTATGGACTATAAGAAAAAAATAAAGACGTCATCCGCTGCTTTTAGAATAAAAAAAATATCAAGGGAAGTTTTTGCCGTATGGCTTGAAAATGCAAAAACGGCATACAGTCTACCCCGCCGGTGATCGGTTTGAGCCGTGGAATATCCACCACCCAATTTGCCAGGAGTCCGCCAATGCAATTTGTTGACGTTAAAACTGATATAGCGTTCAAAAAAATTTTTGGCAGTGACCAGCACAAGGACATTCTGATCGGGTTTTTAAATGCCGTACTTGAGTTGGAAGGTGACAGGCGCATTAAGTCCGTCACCCTGAAAAATCCCTGGCAGCCGCCCGACATTCCTATTCTCAAAGAAACAATTCTGGACATTCGGGCTGTTGACAACCGCGATATCAGCTTTATCGTTGAGATGCAGATCAAAGACACAAAATTCTTTGACAAACGGGCTATATATTACACCTCCAAGGCTTACACCGGTCAGATAAAAAAAGGTGAAGATTACCCTAAACTGAACCAGGTAATATTTATCGGCATACTTGATTTCAACTCCTTTGAAGGCAACAACTATCTTACCCGCCATCTAATCCTGAATCGCGAGACCATGAAGCAGGATCTGCGTGATCTTGAATTCAACTTCATCGAACTGAAGAAATTTAACAAACAGGAAGAAGAGCTCGAAACCATCATCGAGAAATGGATCTACTTTATTAAGAACGCCGACAATCTTTCCATGATTCCAAAAAATGCGCTTGATATACCGGAACTTAACGAAGCATACAAATTGGCATCCATGAATGCCTGGACAGAAGAGGAACTCGAGATCTACGAATACTGGCAGATTCGAGATGCAGGTGATAGATACAAGATTCAGGAGGAGTTTGAAAAAGGGATTGAAAAGGGGATTGAGAAGGGGATTGAGAAGGTTGCCCATGAAATGATAAAAGATGGCGAATTAAATGACAAGATCAGTAAATATACCGGGTTGACGGATGAAGAGATTGAGAGATTGCGGCTTAAAAAAGGAGAACCGGGAAGTGTCCCTAATTTGTCCTAATTTTTCAGAATTTGTTTTTAATATTTTGACAGGAGTCCGCCAATGCAGTTTGTTGACGTTAAAACTGATATAGCGTTCAAAAAGATTTTTGGCAGTGACCAGCACAAGGACATTCTGATCGGGTTTTTAAATGCCGTAC
>JBAXVG010000110.1:0-8723 GCA_037129255.1 Desulfuromonadales bacterium
CCAGCGCTTTCCATTAAACATCCCGGTCTTTCATGGAACTTTTGACACTATCTCCAATCTGTTACATAAAACCAAACGTTCTATGCCTTCACTACCTGTTTTCCAAGATAGATTACCTGGTGAAAAAGATTTCCCATTAAATTTGAATTCGAATCTTGTATTGGTTTCTGAACCTATCGCCACAAGATTATCTAATTGATATATTTTTGAAGTAACAGACAATTCCTTGAAATTCACTCGATCTTCGACACGAAATGGTCTTGTACCACCTTGGTTATCATCAATACCGAGTGATTTTTTTTCAAAGCCAGGGAGTTCATCCTGTTTTCGTTTTGTGAATACTTTTCGAGTTTTGATCTTTTCTGCATTCTTCGAATACCAAAGAACATAGTAAAAATTCTGACGAATAATTTTTTGCGCCATGGTTGGACGTTTAACAGCTATTTGAGTTACGAAATTTTCATCCCCAAATATTTCATCTAACAACACCCTCACACGATGAACGTTCTCATCTCCAATCTGTACGAAGATCGACCCACTATCTGTCAACAAATCCCGTGCCACAGTCAATCGATCACGCAAATATGTAAGATACGAATGAATCCCATCTCGCCAGGTATCACGAAAAGCCTTAACTTGCTCCGGTTCGCGGGTGATATGAGTGGCATTCCCATCTTTCACATCCCGGCTGGTAGTTGACCACTGGAAATTAGAATTGAACTTAATTCCATAAGGTGGATCGAAATAAATACACTGCACCTTGCCGCGCAATCCTTCACGTTCAGCCAGTGAGGCCATGACTTGAAGGCTGTCCCCCAAAATCATTCGATTAGCCCAATGGGAATCGTGCTGATAGAATTCAGTCTTGGCATTCTCGCTTGGCAGACCGTTGAAATCGGCAAATAGGTCAAACTGTGCCTCTGTCTCTTTCACATCAGCTTTGGTTTGGCGCAACAGGTCGTCGATCAGTACCTTGGGGTGAACTTTTTCCTGAATATAGAGCGGCGGTGCCTGCACCACTAGATCAGACCAGTCTTGTTCATCTTTGCCACGCCAGACAAGTTGCGGGTCAAGATCGCGGTTACGGCGCTCATATGCAATGCGAACCGGATTCTTATCGGCATCATGCATAAGCGACTGATGCTCGGCGGTGGGTATATTCTTACGGGTCGCTTCCTCGTGATTGAGGGTTTCGACAGTGATTCTTGTTGGTGCTTTTGCCATTAGTCAGTTCCTTATCGGTGTACAATTTCTGCGAAATAATGTATAAATGTCTGTATGAAACAGCAATCGCTCAGCCAGACCAACAAATTCCTGCTTGATCCTGAAAAGCGGCGTCAGGCGTTGATCAGATCGGTTCTCTCTTCTTCCGCAGTTGAAGGGATTAAGATGACAGCACAGGAGTTGGTGAATCTGCAGCAAAGCACTACCCTTCAGAGCGGCTCTGCTCGATAATCCTTTTGAAGATGTCCGCCATCGGTTTGTAATCTTCTCCCAAACCTTCCCTGACAGCAGCAAAGTACGCTTCCCGGTGTGCACCTTCCATCTCATCGAATACCAGCATCGGCAGACCAGCCTGTAATCCCATCAGTATTGCCAATAGTCGCGACAATCGGCCATTACCTTCCCGGAATGGGTGAATCAGCACCAGCTCGACATGCACTACTGCCAGTGATAACGCAACCGTATCATCGTCACCTTGGCAGGGGGTGTGACGCGCCAGGATATCCTTTTCAAAATTATCCATCAGTTTCGGAATATATGCCGGTGCCGCAAACGGAAAGCCACCTTTGCTCATCATCACTTGACGGTAACTGCCGGCCCAAGGGTAGATGCCGCCCAACCATGCACGATGCATAAAAATGATATCTTCTGAAGAAAAGCAATGATCCTGATCGAAACGGTCAAACATCTCCTCCGTTGCCTTCAGCAGTGCAAGGGTCTCGGCCTGCTCCATACCCGCAACAGCGGTAATGCCGCACAGATTTTTGAGAACTGAATTATTCGAACCAGGTTCGTATTCGTTCTCCTCAAGCCCTGCTGTATCATAACGGCCATTCTTTTTCATTCATTGGCTCCCGTTGCATTCCTTCGCCCCTTCAGGGCGATCTCATTTTATTGCTGCTTAATTTCCGGGGGGATGGCCCCCGAATCCGGGGGAAAATCCCCTCGGCTGATTTCCGTTGCCCCTTCGGGGCAACCAACCAATGCGCCTTTGATCTACGGCCTGAAAGGCCGGTTGGATATCAGCCGTGTACAGCCCCAACGGGGCGGTGCACGGTATAAAACATGATCCAAAAATATATTACGCCCTGAATGGGCGCGGGAACCTTACCACAAATACCGTTCATCATATTCCACACCTGCTTCTCGTAAGAAGTTCACGTATTCTTCTTGAAACGTTTTCCGTTCGTGATGAGCTTTCTGATTGCGAATATACTGAACAACAGCCTCACGCCGGTTCTCACTTACCGTAAATGCACCGTAACCGTCCTGCCAGCCGAACTCCTTAATTCCAATCACCTCGTGCACCCATTTTGAAGAAGAAAGCTTCATATCCCTGAGAACATCGCAGAGACGATGGGTTGCCTTCAGACCGAGCAGCATATGGACATGGTCAGTGACTCCACCGACACATTCCGGAACTCCGCCAAGATCACGGACGATACCGCCGAGATAGGAATGCAGGCGTTCAAGCCATTCGTCGGTAATATACTGTTCACGGTTTTTGGTACTGAAAACCACATGATAGTGCAGGCTCAAATGGGTTGACGGCATTGTTTACCTTACCATGTACCTTTCTTCGCCCCTTCAGGGCGATCCGGGGGGAAATCCCCCCGGTTAATATCCATTGCCCCGTTTGGGCAAAATGCTTTCGGCCTGAAAGGCCGGTCGGAAATCAGCCGTGTACAGCCCCGGCGGGGCGGTGCACGGGAATTGGACGACGCACGGAACCCGAATGGGTGGCGCCCGATGCGTTTTGTTCCGTCGCCTCTTCAGGGCGAAACATTTATTTATCATTACGTTTCCGGGGGGAAATCCCCCCGGCTGATTTCCGTTGCCCCTTCGGGGCATTATGAATTCACAATTTCCTCAATCATCTTATTGAATTCAGATTCTACCTTGGCTTCAAAGTCAGATTCAATCTGATAGACTTCGGTAAACTCGGCAAAGGCCCAACGGCCATAACTCTTCAGATTGTTCACTCCCGGCACCCAGTACACATCCATAGTACTTTTCTTCTCTTTGGCATCTTCACGGCGATAGCCTTTGATCTCGACAATCAGGTTAAGCAGGTCATCTTCACCTTTGCCGTCATCAATCTTTACAATGAAGTCGGGTAGGTACTTGCGAGTTTCGGACCCGTAACGGTAGGGCACTTCAAGTCCCAGGTTGTGGTTTTTGACATATGCCACAACCTTTGGATGTGCCTCAGCTACACGGCAGAATTCAGCTTCCCAGTCGCTATCCAGAATGACCCAGTTAACATGACAGCGGCGAGCATCGGTTTCCCAACGGTCTTTTTTTGATGTATTGAAACTGACGTGATTGGTTGACCCGACAGGGTTGTAGGGATCGAGCACTGCCTTGATGGGGCAGGTGCCGATGTGGGCGGTGTTGATTCCACGCATGATCCGCTCGCATGCCACGTCGGCCAGCATTTTGTACTTGAGCTGCGCCGGGTAGGTACCTCCCTGGCAGATGAGGTGATTGTCGATCCACTGCCGGGCGATCCTCTTCAGCTGTCCAAAGAGATGCAGTTGCGGTTCGTCATTCTTGTCGCGCCACTTGCTCATGAGAAGATGTGAGGTCAGTTCGTACACCACCTGTGACGGTCTGATGTCGCCTGTATGCTTCAGGTTGAGATCAACCGGAGCACCGATGATGCCTGAATTCCTTGTTTCAGTTGCGCCCACCAGTTCGGGAGTAAGCACCAGCGTTGAATCTTCGTTGAATTGTGCTGTCAGGCGTTCTTCCGGCAGTTCCACCCGGTACCCGGCAACGCGGGGGAAACGGATTGCCAGAGGGTCACGGTCAGGCCGAATGGCCTTGACATGGATCGTTTCACGGGGTGGCTGAGGCGGTGCTACAACCGGCTTGGCGGTAAAGTCGAATGGAATACCGAGGACATCGGCATATTCCACATTGAACAGTCCATCCTCATTCAGATCGTATGACTGGCGACGCAACGCTCGACCAATTACCTGCTCACACAATAGCTGAGTGCCAAAAGCACGCACACCGAGCACATGGGTGACCGTGTTGGTATCCCAACCTTCTGTAAGCATGGAAACGGAGACAACACAGCGTATTGATTCGCCCAGGCGGTCTCGCTTGCCGACAGTGTTCATTACTTCACGTAATAACTCCTGATCGGTAAGATTCTCTGCCTGGCGAAGGTCTCCAGTTCGTTCGATGATTTCGCGGCGGAATCTCTCAATCTCAGGCTCTGCCATTTTTCGGAAATTTTCATCAAGTGCATCCCCAGATTCGAGCTGTTCGCTGTCGATCAGCAGAGTGCGCGGCCTGCCAAGCTGGTTACCGTGTTGATCATAATTGGAGAACAGAGAAAATTTACCCAGGAATGGTGGCGGAATAACACCGTCCGCTTTGGGGGGGTACTCAAAGCCGGAGATATAGTCATAGACCAGCTTTGAAGTTGAAGTGTTGTTGCAGACAACTATAAAACAGGGGGGCACCTTAATGCCGTGCTTTTGCCAGAGGTTGAAGGTCTTTTCGTAATGGCCGTAAAGTGCTTCGAGGGCTGTTTGCAATTGGGGCGGTAAATCCAGTGGATTCAATCCTTCTGATTTGCCACGCCCTTTTTTTGGCATTTTATTCCGTATATGCTCCCAAAGATTGCGGAACATCGGCATTTCCTGACCGGGGATGTTGTCAGCCACCGGGACTCGCGGGAGTTTGACAATTCCGCATTCAATGGCATCCATTAGCGAGAAATCGCTCATCGTCCACGGGAATAGTGTACCCTCGGCATAACCCGAACCACTCAGGAAGAACGGGGTAGCGGATAAGTCAATAACCTTGTTGAGACCCAGCTTGCGGTTGACGATCTCCAGGCCGGTTATCCAGAGACGGGCAGCCTCGTTGTTCTTCTCAGCTTCCTTCTTATCCTCGCCAGTCAAGTCATCATCTTCGTCATCATGATTGGGCTTCTCACGATAGCAATGGTGAGCTTCATCATTTAGGACCATGACATTTTTTAGTCCCATCAGATCCGGCATTACCCGCTGAAGCATCTGGCCTTCTGTTTCCAGCGTATTCAGCTCCTCGCCGCCACGTCCTTGGAGTAGCAGGCGACCACCCTTTGACAGCTCTATCCGCTCGCGCAGCTTGAATGCGTGGTAGTTGGTGATGAGAATCTTCGCCCGATCAAGATCACCCAGCATGTCACTGGGTACAATCTCCCGACTTTTGTAGTAGCTATAAGGATCATTCGGCTGCAGTACGCGCAAGCGATCCTTGATGGTAATACCGGGTGCAACGATCAGAAAGCCTCTGGTAAACCGCTTGCTACCTGGATGACGAACTGAATTGATGGTCTGCCAGGCAATCAGCATAGCCATAACGGTTGTCTTACCAGCACCTGTAGCCATTTTCAGCGCCAGGCGCATTAATTCCGGATTAGCGTCATTATTGGCATTGGCCAAGTGTTCAATAAACTTCTTGCCATCCTTAAAATTGGGAGCAACTTCTGTCAGCCAGATAGCTGTCTCGATAGCTTCAACCTGGCAGAAAAACGGTCGCACACCATTGAATTTGTGGTGACGCCAGTGTTGCAACAGACGAACTGTTTCAGGAGTAACCTGCCAATGGTTGGGATTAGGGATAGTGCGCCATTGGTCTACATGGCGACGAAGTTCATTGATTATCGAGGTAGGATCATACTGCTGTTCTTTGGTTGAAAGCCCTTTGCCTTCGTCAAACACAAACCCTTGCTGGTCAGCAGGAGCGGCTCTGCGCTTTTTGGGTTTGGGTATTGGGGTAATGAATTCAGCACGGCGACGTTTTTCGAGAATCTGCTGAGTCGGTTGACCATCAACAAGCTCCCAGTGACGGGGTGGGTATTCATAAGGGGAGTTAAGGATTGGTTGCTCGAAGAAACGGTTATCCATAATTGAATTACTCCTGGTTTAACGGAAAATAGGGTGATCCATGTCTCCTGAATGCTGTATCAATAATGCTGTAGTACCTGTCATGTTCCAACAACTTCCCAGTACCCGCCTTTTTTGGGACCAACAAAACGCAACCTGCCAGATTTCACGAGCTTTGAACAGGCACGTTCAACTGCGCTGAGAGACTTCCCGATGACTCCGGCAATATCAGCCAGAGATAGATACGGGTCGTTTGCAAGCTGCGCGAGTATCAGATCCGGCGTTTTCACCAGCGTTTTTACCGGCGTTTTTACCGGCGTTTTCTGGGTAGTGTCACCAACACCGTCGGGCTTCGTCAGCTCGTAACTGTTCCGTTTGAACGTAGTAACAAACTGCACTGTCCCGATTTCCTCAAATTCGGTTGCAGGTTCCCGCTCCAGGATCATCTTGATGCCACGTCCCCATTTCTCGATGCGGTGACTGCGCTGAAACAATTCAGCCAGCAACTCGTTACGCCGTGCAGAGACCATCTTCTTTCTGATGCTGTCGATAGTCAACCCGCCATACAGCAGGCCGGGACTTCTTATCTCAATCCGATCCTTGAAGATGGCAATATTGACGGAATCGTACTCCCTATAATCTCGATGACAGAAAGCATTGATAATCGCTTCACGAAACGCTTCACGGTTGATCTCAGGGACATCTACCCGCAATAGCCCGTCAAGCCGCATGCCGATATTGATATGCTCCAGGATGTATTCCTCAGCCTTACTGATCAGAGCAAACACATCTCCGTAGAAATCCTTCATATCCAGGGTAACAGTAGTATCAAGCGTTCCGAACACGGCGCAACGCAGTCGGGCATTGGGAAAGAACTTTTCCGGTTTGCGGGCAAAGCAGATCACGGCGGCATTAAGCAGTTTGCCGTTTTTGATTAGATTCAATTTTTCGAGGGAATTGGGGATGGTGTCGAACTTGAGGCCGGAGAGTTTCAGGAACGATTTCAGTTTACCAGGCCCAATATCGTCGAAGGTTGCCTTGTCGGAGGTCTCTGTATCCCAACGGAGCCGGTCACGATTCTTGGCCAGGATCAGATTTTCCAGTTCCTTGGCGCTTAACTGCCGGTCTTCATCGCCAACCCGGATATACGCCCGACCATAGGCGTAGTAGGGAATGTCCTTACCTTCCACTTGCACCTTGATGCACTGCTTACCATCAATGGGAATCTGTTCAACAACAGGAAAGATCTTTGGTTCGATATGATCGGCAATAGCCTTTGAAACATCCCGGATGGACTTATCAGAAACCACCTGCCCGACAACAGCGCCATCGTTCTTGATGCCGAATACTACCTCGCCCCGCTGGTGCTTGTTCAGCATTGCCACAATGGAGATCACCGACTCCTTCAATTCGGAGGTGGATTTCTTCAACTCCACGGTTTCGGTTTCCTGATATTTCATCACTATTTCTCATTGGTTATCTGGAGATACAAACTGAACTTTCATAGCAGAACTCGGATGAAATAGCCACCGGAAACCCTCTTAATTAAAAGCGTTTTCTACCAGATGGTCACTCCATCCAGCCATGGCTGGCGCGTCAGTTCCATCGAATTCAGGTTTAATGCCACCAGGTTACCCAGATCAGGCTGCTGATTGGTGAACGCTCCGTTATCCAGGAATATGTGATTCGTTAAGAGTGATACTTCAATAAGCGTTATCGGCCTGATGTGGTGCCCGACAACAAGCGTTTTCCCCTTGATGCCTTTTCCCTTCAACAGGGCTGATTCTCCCCAGAGCATCTGTCCAGGTGAGGTTTCTGTAAGCGGATCTTCGGCCAGCATGTCAAGGCCGGCATGGACCAACAAGAAGTTTTCGTCATGCCGGCAATAGGGAAGTGCATCAAGGAAGGTCAGGTAGCGTGCGGACACGTTGTTAATATTTTCAACTCCGAAACTTTTCAGGGTATGACTGCCCCACCCTTTCATCCAGTTCCATGAATAGTCGTCGTGCTCCCCGGTGAACGTTCTGAGCATCATGTCGTCATGGTTGCCACGCATAGGACGGACGTCATACCCGACATCCATGAGGCTGAGAATAATGTCCAGAACTCCCTTGCTGTCCGGGCCACGATCAACATAGTCTCCGAGAAGATAGAGGCGATCCGAGTGTTTCAGATTCAGAGAGTCGAGTAGAGCCCGGAAGGTTTGAGAACCACCGTGTATGTCGCCAATCGCGTAGCGGGGCATTATTTATACAACTTGTCGATCAATTCCGGAATCTGTTGTTTCCACTCCAACTGTTCCTGAACATCACGGCGTTCCTTCGCAAGCCATGAAAGCGATTGGCTGACAGCATAGACATTATCGCCAGGCAGGACAGCACAGGGAACCTTCTTACCCCAAATGATTGACTTCTCTGTTGCCTTGCCTTTCTCAAACGGATCGGCCATTTCGACATCAGTACCTGTTCTGGTAATATGCCACGTTCTGACAGCCGCCTTGACTCCCCATTTCTTTGCAAGGTAACCACCAGAAGTAACGCCGTAACTCATGGCTATGTTGGCGATCCTCAATACGACGCCAATCCTGATCATGTGGCGTCGTATGGTTTT
>JBAXVG010000111.1:0-8515 GCA_037129255.1 Desulfuromonadales bacterium
CAAACAGATACTGCGAATCGTGCGGACCGGGCGAAGCTTCGGGATGGTGCTGCACCGAGAAGATCGGCAGATTGCAGTGGCGGATGCCCTCCACAGTCCGGTCGTTCAGATTTTCATGCCCAAGACAGGCGACATCACCCAACGATGCAAGATCAACGGCAAAGCCGTGGTTTTGTGCCGTGATTTCAACCTTGCGGGTCTGCATATCCATAACCGGCAGGTTGGAGCCATGATTGCCGAACGGCAGCTTGACAGTCCTGCCCCCCAAGGCCAGACCGAGCAACTGATGACCGAGGCAGATACCGAAGATCGGTTTTTTACCGATCAACTTCCTGATCTCCTGCTGCACCTGTACGAGCGGTTCCGGATCACCGGGACCGTTGGAGAGGAAGATTCCGTCCGGGTTCATGGCCAGAGCCTCTTCGGCCGGGAACGTGGCCGGAACCACCGTCACATCACAGCCGGCATCCACCAGACAGCGCAGAATGTTGAACTTGATGCCGAAATCGTAGGCTACAACCTTGTATTTCAAAGAAGCCCTGTCAATCCGGGGATAGCCCGCTTCCAGATCCCACACCCCCTCGGTCCAGTGATAAGGCACGTCACAACTGACTCCGGAGGCCAGATCCAGACCGGCCATACTGGGGATGGCCTGCGCTTTGGCAATAATGCTTTCGTGGTTGAAATCGACCGTTGAGATAATTCCGTTCTGTGCCCCCTTGTCCCGCAGATGACGGGTCAGGGCCCTGGTATCGATTCCCTGGATGCCCACCACGTCATTTTCCTTAAGATAGGCATCCAGACTCATGCTGGCGCGCCAGTTGGAATAGCAATCCTGGTACTCCCTGACAATGAAGCCGGACAGGAAAAGCCCCCGGCTCTCGATATCCTCGGGATTAATACCGGTATTACCGATCTGGGTATAGGTCATGGTAACCATTTGCCCTTTGTAGGAGGGATCGGTCAGAACCTCCTGATAGCCGGACATGGCGGTATTGAAGACCACCTCTCCGGTTGATTCGCCACCGGCGCCAAACGATATTCCTTCGAAAATGCGCCCATCGGCAAGCGCGAGGATTGCTTTCATCCGGTTACTCCGTTTCGTGTTGTTTATGCTTTAGTGTGAACGATAATGCCTGCCAGGATGGTTGCCGAGGCGAACCCTCTCACCTTCCAGCCAAGGAAGGGGGAATTTTTGGATTTACACGACAGATTGTCCTTCTCGACTGTCCATTCAGCATCTGGTTCGATCAGGGTAATGTCGGCAACGGAACCTGGTTTGAGTGTCCCCCGCTCAAGATTCAGTATTTTTGATGGGTTGCATGACATTTTTTCAATCAATTGATTAATTGTAAGCACACCTTCTTCGACCAGTTTCAGGGAGAGAGGCAGCGAGGTTTCAAGGCCGATGATGCCGTTCATGGCCTCGTTAAACTCCACATCTTTCTCGTCAAGGTGATGGGGGGCATGGTCGGTGGCGATGGCATCGATTGTGCCGTCTTTCAGACCATTCTTGATAGCTGCCACATCATCGGCTTCCCTGAGTGGCGGGTTCATCTTGGCATTGGTAGCATAGCCGCGCAAAGCATCGTCGGTAAGGGTGAAATAGTGGGGGGCCGTCTCGCAGGTAACCTTGACTCCACGGGCTTTGGCCTCGCGGATGATTCTGACCGCCCCTCTGGTTGATACATGGGCGATGTGGACCGGCGAGCTGGTATACTCGGCCAGCATGACCTCGCGGGCCGTCGCGATATCCTCAGCTACGCGCGGAATACCCTTGAGGCCCAGCTCCGTAGATGTATACCCCTCATTCATCACACCGGAACCGACCAGATCCAGATCCTCGGCATGAGAGATGACCATGATATCGATACCTTTTGCGTATTCAAGAGCACGTCGCATCAGTTCGGAACTGGTGACCGGCCTGCCGTCATCCGACACCGCAACGCAGCCGGTCTCTTTCAATTCTCCCATCTCGGCCAGACGCTCGCCGTTCATTCCGCAGGTTATGGCGCCGACCGGAAAGACATTGCAAAACCCCTCTTCCCTGGCTTTGTTTATGATATAGCTGACCACCGTCTTGTTGTCGATCACCGGTTTTGTGTTCGGCATGCAACAGACCGAGGTGAATCCTCCGGCCGCAGCAGCCTTTGTGCCGCTGATGATGTCTTCCTTATACTCCAGGCCCGGGTCGCGCAAGTGAACATGCATGTCGATAAGTCCCGGCACTACATACCTGTCGGAAGCATCGATAATTTTTACACCCGCAGGTGCGGACAGCTCCATGCCGATCTCTTTGATCAATCCGCTTTCCACCAGCACGTCATAGTGCTCATCCATGTTCTGGCTCGGGTCGATTACCCGGCCCCCTTTGATCAACAGATTCATATGGTCTCCTCCCCACCGCAGACGTGGTACAACATCGACATCCTGACAGCCACTCCATTTTCGACCTGCTTCAATATCCATGACTGGTCGCCATCAACCACGTAGGACGACATCTCTACTCCACGATTGATCGGACCGGGATGCATTACCATGGCATTCGGCTTGGCAAGCTTGATGTTTACCGGATTAAGACCAAAATAGCGGGCATATTCTCGGGTATTCGGCATAAGTGTTTTTCCCTGCCGCTCCTGCTGGATGCGCAACATCATCACAACATCTGCATCCTGTATGGCTTCTTTCATTGTGACGCAGACCGTGACATTACCAAGTCTTTCTACTCCCGGGGGCATCATTGTCGGCGGACCGGCCACAAATATTGAAGAACCAAGCTTGGTGAGACCCTGAATATTCGAACGGGCCACACGGCTATGGGTAATATCACCTACAATGGCAACCTTAAGACCATCGAGACGTCCAAAGCGATCCTTCATGGTCAGCATGTCCAGGAGTCCCTGTGAGGGATGTTCATGAGCACCGTCGCCGGCGTTGATGATTGAACAGTTGACTTTTCCGGCCAGAAAATAATGCGAGCCCGAGACCGCATGGCGCATGACGATGATATCAGGCTTCATGGCCAGCAGATTCAGGGCCGTGTCTGCAAGAGTTTCCCCCTTGGTAGTCGAACTTGAGGCCGTCGTGATATTGACGGTATCGGCCGAAAGCCGCTTGCCGGCAATCTCGAAGGAGGTGCGGGTACGGGTCGAGGCTTCGTAGAACAGGTTGATGATGGTTTTGCCGCGCAGTGTGGGCACCTTCTTGATGTCGCGGCTGTTTACCTCGCGCATGCTCTCGGCAGTGGAGAGCAGGAGTTCAATTTCCTCTTTCGTCAGATCCCTCAGGGCAATAATATGTTTTTGCTTGAATTCGGCCATACAGTCCACCCTCCCCTATTTTTCAAGTACCACTTTAATTGGTTGGTTCATGCTGTCAAACAGAACCTGCACATTCTCTTTCAGGCTGGTCGGCACATTGCGCCCCACAAAATCGGCCCGGATTGGTAATTCGCGATGTCCACGGTCGATCAGCACCGCCAGCTGGATGCACTGCGGACGACCGTGGTCCATGAGTGCATCCATGGCAGCGCGGATGGTACGACCGGTAAAGAGCACATCATCGACAAGAATTACCTTTTTCCTTTCCAGAGAAAACGGAATATCGGTCTTGCCTACCGGGTGGTGCGGCAGATGTCCACTGACATCATCACGATACAGGGTTATATCAACTGACCCCGTTAGTACGGCATCCCCCTCAATAACACTAATCTGTTGCGCGATACCCTCAGCCAGGAACGCACCACCGGAGCGAATCCCTATCAGAACAACATCGGGAAGCCCCTTGTTACGTTCCAAAATTTCGTGTGCAATACGGGTCAACGCCCGTTTAATCCCTGCCCCGTCCAAAATAACCGTCTGATCATCTGCCATGGCATCTCCTCTCTGGGTACAAAAAAAGAGCCTCACGCGCTATGCGGCAAGACTCCTCCGGTTGTGTTGCTTCTGCTGTGACGGACATGACGACTCCTTTAGTAGTCTCTCGGACTAAATTAAAAGGGCGAGCTTTTCTCTGACACAACATACCACTAGTGAGTTATTCAGGTCAATAGAGATCTCACTGTCATTTTTGACCGGACGTTTCCCGATACTTTCTGACTGCATTCTGAAATATGTCCTGAATTTCATTGTTTATTTTTTGCCGTGAATATTCATAAAAATAAGAGGAAGCAATAAAAAACATAATCAATGAAACCGTTATCCAGACAGCCAGTTTAAACGGAGATATACGCGTGTCGGCACTTTCTGAATCAAGAGTCGGCAATTGACGCAACTGGCGAATACGCAACGATTCCAGGTGCGATATGTGACTTACGATCGCATCCCGGTCCCGATCGTCAATAAGCACGAACTGCACCGCTACGTTAAAATGTTCCTCGTCGTTTTTAAAGCTGAAATTTCTGCTTTTGAATGTGATACGCGCAACACAGTCCATTATTCGCGGCGGTGTCGCAGGTATGAACATCTCGATAAAAACAAGATCGTCGACATTTAAATCATCCGTCGTAACAAACTTGAAGCCTCCTGCACTCAGATTGATTGCATTTGCGTTAACGTTATCCCACGTTTCATCTATCGGATAAAATTCTTCTTCTATCAGCTGCTTATTTATCCGCTTTTCCTGGTCTGAGGAATCAAATTCCCCCGCAGCGATTCTGTTTAATAATTTTCGATGCTTCTCTAAAAAAGCTTCTCTGCGATCAGTCTCGGCTGCAAGCCTGATTTTTTTTATTTTTCGCCACGTTCCAACCAGTATGTTCAGATTCTGTTCTTCCGTAACGTGGTACCTAAACGGGAGAAACACATCAATACGGAAAAATTCACGCAGTTCGCTGCTACTCACATTACCGGAAAGTCGCACGATAATCTTGCCCGACCCAAGCTCTCCGTCAAAATAACCGCTACAGCGGAATCCCATCCCTTTATTGCCGACACGGAGATCAAGGAGAGTCCCGGCAATCAGCTGCACCGCTACAGGAAGTTCATCGCGAGACAACTGGAGAGTGATTATATCCTCTTCAAGCGCATCGACAATGGCCCAATCCCGGAACAGCTCGTTATTGTCCATCGGAATGCAGACGGTTATCTTCAGCCCGCGAGGAAAATACGTAGCGTACTGCTCCACATCACTCATGGATGGTGATCCAGGGAAAGAAACAGGTAACAAAAAGAATTATATTGCAGGCGGGTACTGTCATTTGAGTGATTGATTGATTGCATCAAGTAGTACATCTATTGATATTTTATGCACTCCTGCTCCATGCTCAATGGTTTCAAGATCGGCAATCTGACATTCGTAACAATCCAGATTATAGGCTTTGAAAACAGCAAGTGTTTCCGGATGCTTTGTAATGATATCAGCAATTATCATGTCTCTTGTAATCATGGCGCTCCTCGCGTTCAGTCAAAAGAATGAGGCGCTTTTCAGCGCCCCATTTACACACCCTATTTCAGATTTTTGATCGCTTCTTCAATGCGGTCTATCCCCTTCTTTATGTTTTCCATACTGATTGCATACGAAAGACGGGCATACTTATCGGCGCCAAAGGCCACTCCTGGCACCAGGGCGACCTTGGCCTCTTCCAGCAGGTAGGCGGCAAAGTCCGTCGAATTGGCGATATGATTACCTTGAGGGGTGGACTTTCCATAGACACTTGAAAAATTGGGAAATACATAGAATGCGCCGGTGGATTTGAAGCAGGAAACACCGGGTATGGCGTTAAGACGATCGACGATATAGGTGCGGCGTTTTTCGAATTCTGCACACATGGATACAACTGCTTCCTGCGAGCCATTCATAGCTTCAACTGAGGCTTTCTGGGCAATGGAAGTAGCATTTGATGTCGACTGTGACTGCATCTTGGTCATGGCAGCCATCAGCTCTTTAGGACCACAGGCATAGCCAATCCTCCAGCCGGTCATGGCATATGTCTTGGAAACACCGTTAACAACTACGGTGCGAGCTTTAAGCTCCGGCACTACCTGAACGATGTTGGCAAACTTGATGCCGTCGTAAATCAGACGCTCATAGATATCGTCCGAAATAATCAGAAAATTGTGCTTGAGGCAGACCTGACCAAGCGCTCTTAACTCGTCTTCGGTGTAGCTGGTGCCGGTCGGATTACAGGGGGAATTAAGGATAAGCGCCTTTGTGTTTGGAGTTATGGCGTTTTCCAACTGCTCAGGAGTAATTTTAAAGGCCGTTTCTTCACCGGTTTCAATAAACACCGGAGTGCCACCGGCAAGCACAACCTGATCAGGATATGATACCCAGTACGGGGCGGGGATAATTACTTCATCGCCTTCCTGGATCAGGGCCTGAGATATATTGTACAAAGAGTGCTTGGCACCGCAGGCGACTGATATCTCGTCACGAGTGTACTCAAGGTTGTGATCACGCTTCATCTTGGCGATGATCGCATCCTTGAGATCATCGGCTCCACCCACCGGCATATAACGGGTAAAACCTGAGTCAATAGCCTTTTTTCCGGACTCACGGATATTGACCGGAGTGTCGAAATCCGGCTCTCCGGCACCAAAGCCTACTACATCAACTCCCTGCGCTTTAAGCGCTTTGGCTTTTGCATCAATTGCCAAGGTTGGTGACGGTTGAATCTTGTTTACACGGTCTGCAAGTTTCATCTGTGTGTTCCTCCTCAATAAGATTGGCTGTGTATTCATTCTTTAACATCTGTGTTGCGACTCATACCAGTCCGTATTTCCGTTTCAATGCCATCTTTACTTCCGGCGGGACAAAGAGGTCAATATCACCGTTAAGAGAACAGACCTCCTTCACGATTGAAGAAGAAAGATAGCCATACTGCAGAGATGTCATCATGAAAAGAGTTTCAATTTCCCGTCCAATCGTGCTGTTCATCTGGGCAATCTGAAATTCATATTCAAAATCAGAGATGGCCCGTAACCCCCGTATGATTACATGAGCCCCCTTGGAGGCGACATAATCTATCAGAAGTCCGCTAAACGTGTCAACCGCGACCCGCTTCTCCCCATTCATTACATCTTCAATCAACTCTACTCGCTCTTCTGTTGAAAACAGTGCATTTTTCTGGGAATTTCTGGCAACCGCAACTATGATCTCATCAAATATTATCAGACCACGTTTGATGATATCCAGATGGCCATAGGTGATCGGATCAAATGATCCCGGATACACTGCGACCTTTTTCATGTTACCTCCAGAGTAAAAAACTCCAGTGCCGTGTCACCGTAGGCACGGCGGTCAGACTTAGTGAGTGGTCCAAAAGAATCCGGCACGCTGTTGCGTATGGAACACTCTGCAACAAACAACGCACGTGAACTCAGAAGCCCGAGTGAACAGAGTGCTTCAGGGACTGAAAGATACAAATCGGAATCGTAAGGAGGATCAAAGAGAACCAGATCAAATTTCCGCGCGCGCCGGGCACAAAGAGACAGCGCCCTGATTGCATCCATATCAATAATTTCGGAGCGGTTTTTAATACGCATATCAAAAATATTTTTCTCAAGCGCCGCAAGGGCCTTGCGATCATTTTCGACAAAACTGCAAGAAGCAGCACCTCGACTCATAGCTTCAATGCCAAGACTGCCGGTACCTGCACAGATATCCAGTACTCTGACTCCATCAAAAGAAAATCGGCTTGCAATAATACCAAAAAGCGCCTCCTTGACCCGGTCAGAAGTTGGCCTGGTTGAATTTCCCGATGGGGAATTCAACCTCATTCCGCGACAAAATCCAGCTATAACACGCATGAAAGCTTCCTCTGGAGATTCCGCTGTGAAGCTAACGTAATTACTGCGGCAGGTCAAGTGGTAACCCGAGAGGTAAAGCAAATTCTCTCGAAGCTTCACTGGCATCAGAATGTCCAGCAACTCAAAACCGTTGGTTATGTCAGCCCAAGAGCGGCCACAATGGACTCAGGCATACCATCTGCAAAACTGTGCTCCCGATGAGTAGATGCCCCCGCTGCCCAGTCTAAAACCTTCGACCAAATCCGATGATAACAAACAGCCGTCGTTCTGCGCCAGTTACAGCCTCCCCTCCGCCCCCATCGCAGGATTCACCTTTAAAAACATAACGAACAGAGCACGTTCCATCCGATAATCTGTCGAATAGTTGAAGCGGTCAGCAATAATATTAATAGGGTGTAAAGTGACTTACCCCTTCACTTTTGTGCCGATACTTACGGTAATTATAAAATGGGCATTTAGTTCCCTTGAGGTACAGGGTGGCAACAAGAAACTTGATATTCTAAACCTTTTTTGCTTTAGCCAGCTGAGTATCTGCTTGGGTATATCGAACAGAATGCGTAAAGTTGACCACATAAATTCGTCACCCACTCTTGCGACAGTCTGGAAAGTCCGGAAATTTCCACTTGACGCCCGAGTAGTTATTACGTTACAAGTTCCATCCTGATAATAAGTGATATTGTTGCTTTCGGTGCGTAGCGCAGCCTGGTAGCGCACTAGACTGGGGGTCTAGTGGTCGCAAGTTCAAATCTTGTCGCACCGACCATAAA
>JBAXVG010000112.1:0-8463 GCA_037129255.1 Desulfuromonadales bacterium
GGGGTGGGTCAATTTTGGACGCCGATGGTGGGTCAATTTTCAAAGCCGATTGACATTTATTTCGTTCGCGTGCATAGAGGCAACTTCACCAGGCCGCTGACCAGTTAAAAGAATCAGTTTCAAGATGCTCCGGATTTCCTTGGAGATGGCACACCCGTCAATGCCAATCATGAATGCATTTACTTCCAATTCAGTCAAGTTCCGCTCTTTTGCGACAGGGCGGGGTAGTTCTTCACCCTTTTCAAACGCATAACAAGGTGTCGTGGCAATTATTTCCTGTTTAACAGCAAAGCGAAACATCCGTCTAATAATTTTGAAGGTATTAGTAATGATCCCATCGCCACGACCGTGCATTCCCTCCAGTAAATCCATAACATCGCGTCGGGTTATGTCCTTGGCTTTTTTGTCACCCCAAACTGGCACAACATCCTTGTTCAGAATACGCGCATCTTCTTTCCATGATGTTTTCTTCAGTTCAGCATGCTTGGACAGGTATTCAGAAACAAGCTTATTAACAGTAATATTCTTTTCTTCTGTTTCAATTTGTTGCCGTTTTTCAGCATCAGCATTTATTCTTGATTCCATCTCACGACGATCTTTAGCTCTTGGATCAACTAGGTTCGCCACTTCTCCAGCCAACAGTGTTACAGCATCACGAGCAGCCGCAAGGCCCATATCCGGATATGACCCCAAGGATTTGTAGCATTTTTTTCCTGATTCTGGACTGATATAGATGTAATACCAATACCTCCATGGACCTTTAGTTGCGGGTGTAAGGCACAAGGCAAGTCCACCACCGTCGCGAATCCATTTTTTGGATTTCGGCTTCTCTAATGCCCTAATCATCTTGTCATTTAACTGGAGAGCTTTTTTGTTTGACATTGTACCTGTCAATTGAAAGAAGAAGTATCAGCACCAATACTGCAATATGAGGCTGATATTACGGGACACTTTGACATGGATTTAATATCAAATCAGTTACAGGGAGAAGTCAGACAATTCCTTCACAAAATCAAAAGCTAATGTTGTCAGTTCCATTCTTTACTACCACTTGTGCGGTGGGGTCATAGTTTATTCGGATTATGACCGGCCAGCTCTGATTCGCTCGCCACAAATGCCTTATGCAGATTGCGCAACCGCTGCCAGACCAGTGCTTTCGGCAGTGTCATGGACATCGCCTTCATGCAGTGCTCAAGCCATCCCTGACGCTGCTGAATCAGAAGTATGGCTTTTCCCAGATCGGCACGGACAGTCTGCCCGTAAGCCGCCTCGGCTTTGGCGATGGCCTGACGCAACAAGGGCAGCTTTGGCTGCATCATGGCAATGTCAATCAGATCGCGACTAAAAACCCCGTCGTCTGCCCAACGGTCGGAGTTCGCCAGGAGCTTACTCGCCAGCATATCCATAACCGTCAGGGTGGCAATGCCACAGACAACATCTTTCGCTGTTGGTGCGGCCAGTTCGATTCGACCTTCCAGGACGATTTCGAATTTGATTGGCTGCCCATCCATCAAGAGAGTTGTTCTGATGCCATATTGATCAGCCCGGATTCCGCGCACCTGCACCAATGGCGGCTGCCCGGGCAGCAAGATGGCATTGATACCACTTGTTCCCATCAGTAATTGACGCAAGTTTCGGTAGTGGGTCACATCAGACAGCAAAAAGTCGATGTCGACTGACTCGCGGTATTCGCCGAAACGGAGCGCAATTGCTGTTCCGCCACTGAACAAGCAACAGTGCTCTTTCAGCAGATTCCCGTTCAAGGCGTCGAGAACCCTGGCAATGAGTTTGTGGTGGAGGCGTTCAAACATGTATACCTCCAAACGCCATATGCAACGCATCGATCAACTGTTGCTCGCTCTCCATCAGGGCCTGTTCATCCAAATGTCGCCAATTGCGCTCGTAGATGTCCCAGGCTTCTTTTGGCGACAAGGTATCAGCGCCTTGCACCTGCCAGGCAAGTTGTTTTAGCTGTGGATAGTCATTCAGGCAAATACGCGCAGGTATCCAGCCTTTCCGGTTCATCGCAGAATGCGATTCTACCGGTTCTTCAGTAGTAACCAGCCCGAAGTTCAAGCCCAACGCAGCCATGGTATTTACGTAAGCTCCAATGGTTACGGCCGGTTCACCTTTTTCGATACGGTGCAACGTCACCCGCGACATGCCCGCTGCTTCTGCAACTGTGGTAGCGCTGATCCGCAGGGTCTTGCGATGGGCACGAATCTGCTGTCCCAGAGCAATCAGTTGCTCTGCTGCACTACTGGTTATGATGGGTAATTTTGCTGGCATAGTGTTACTCATTATATGCAATAATACTTAAATGTCAATAATAAGAAGCAGTATTATGAGTTTATAGGCGAGTCAGGCAAGTGTCGGCATCAGGCCGTTCATCTTAAGTTTGTCAAGCATGATGATTGACTGCAATCGAAGCGAATTCACAACAAGCTGCAAAATCACCCCGCTAAAAATGTCAGAAAGTTCCTTTATTGTCGTTATGTATTGATGAATCAAAACATATACGAGTAACTCAAAATCCACGTATTAACTTGACACATAAAGGAGCCTATTACTATGGCACAGGAATTCGCACAATTTACACCATCGCAGGTTACAAAACTTATTGTATCAACCTACAAGGCATTACAGGCAGCTGAAGAACGGGGTGACACGGACGGTTGCTTCAATATATTTATCTGGGCGCAACCGGGTGTTGGAAAAACAACCATAAGCAAGGATGCAACAAAGTCTCTTTCCGAGATGCTTAATGCGCCTGTTGCTTGGGCGTATCGTTCATTGGCGCAGGAAGAAGCGGTAGACAGCAAAGGTGTCCCGTATATTGAAATTGATGAACGGGGCAGCCGAATCACAAAATATGCCCTGCCTCATTGGTTTCCGACTGATCCAGACAGTAAGGGGATAATTATTATTGATGATCTTCCGCATGGCATGTTGGCAACGCAACATGCAGCGCTTGAATTATGTGGCCCTGACCGTTCACTGAATGGCGTCAGATTGCCCGATGGTTGGATGATTGTTGCAACAGGAAATAGAATCAAAGACAGGTCCGGCGCTGGAAAAGTAATGAACGCACTGGGTGATCGCTTTGTTCACGTTGAAATGACGGTTGACCTCGATGACTGGACCACATGGGCAGGCGATAACCACATTCAACCAGAAGTAGTGGCATTCAACCGCTTCAAGAAAGATGCCCTGAATGATTTTAATCCTACGAGAAGTGAACTGGTCTTTGCTACGCCACGAGCATGGGCAAACGTATCGCACCTGATTCCCCATTTGCCGGATGAATTGCTGTACGGCGCTTTGACCGGACTGATTGGGCAAGGTCTGGCCATTGAGTTTACCGCATTTCTGAGGGTCTATCGCGAGCTTCCTGATCCAGATGAATGTCTTCTCAATCCGGATAACGCACCAATACCGAGAAAGCTTGACGTGCTATATGCTTTAGCCGGTGCTTTGTGTGCGCGGGTCACCAGCGAAAATGCCAGTCGCTTTGTCCGGTTTTCATTTCGCCTTCGACCGGAGTGGTCAGTACTCATGATGGATTATGCGCTAAAAACCAAAGCATCCAGCGCACTAACCGTTAATGGCAAAAACATGAAGTTTGGCTTTTGGGATATGAGAGGATGTATAAGTTCCATTGAAAAACAGTCCGGTGGTGCCGAGATACTTGCAGAGCTTGCTACAATAGAGAGCTACACTATCCGTAAAAACGTAAGCTTTCAGGATGGACTCAGCATTGAGACCATCGAGTCGCTATTGGATGACCCCGTTGAGGAGGTTGTTTATACAACACTAAAAACAGGGGATGGAGAACGGATCACATCGTTAAAACAGGAAACAATCCTGAAAATTATAAACAGGAGCCCAAAAACCGCCGCATTCATCGCCTTGCATATAGACAAACTCTGGGGCAACCAGCATGTTAACCTGTCAGAATTATTCAGCATGCTTTCCAATCATCCTGATCCCCGTGTAAGGGCGCAACTTGCCGGAAACAGGAGAACGCCGAAAGAAGTGCTCGATAAGCTGGTAAACGACAGAGATATCGATGTCACAAGAGTTGCCAAAGAATCATTACATTCATTCCAAGCGGAGGATTTATCATGACAAATTTCAGAAAGATCGATGCAACGTTAACTGTCAACGGCAAAAGTATGCAGCTTGGCAACGAATCTCTGTGCAACATGCTGATGTCCTTTTTGGATGAATTGGCAAGTTCGGATATTCTTGCCGAACTGTCTTTTGCGGAAGATTCTGAGCTTAGGCGTTGTGTTGCCCGCTCGAAGAATCTCAATGCCGAAACAGTTGCCCGCCTGGTCAAAGACCCATCGGAAAGAGTTGTGGCCTATCTGCTCGATTCCAAAAGCGCCATCAAATACCTTACGCAAGAAGAAATTATTGAAGCAATCAACAGGAGCGCTGAAATCGCAGGCAACGTTGCAGAAAATCTCGGACGACTGAGTAAAATCAACCCGAATGTGGATATCGCAGAACTATACAGAATATTGGCAAGCCATCATGACAGCAGGGTAAGAGGTACCATCGCCAAGAGCGCAGAGGCGCCGCTAGCTGTGATTCAATCCCTGGTACTCGATAGCGATGCGGACGTCGCATATCAAGCCAAAGATACAGAATGGGCAATAAAAAAAATATCGGTTAAGAGTTGACCTGTTAATTATCGCCATCGACGTCGTCTATTGATGACAGAAAAGGAAATCTGCAAACAGAAGCCGAAAAGGAACTCTACCACAACAGCAGTCCCACAGAAAGGAACCGGCACATGCTTAACAACACAGTTTTTACACTTACCAACGAAGAACTCGCCAACTACAACTCCTGGGCCGCTAAAATTTCAAGAGCCTTGTGTGAAGCCGACTTTGAATCGTGGACGTTGAGTGTGAAGTTCAGTTTCAGTAATTTCGGCTCCGGAGTGGTTGCCCATTGTGAATCAAATATCGGTTCGAGTTGTGACCTTGTTATCAGGGACATGTTCGAGGGTTATTTTGCCAATTAATGGGTATAATATAATTTGCCATAATATAGACAAATTAACATTAGCGTGTAAAATGATAACGTCACGTGCAAAAACTTTGCGCGGCATTACATTGTGTGTAAATCACATGCCCCTTGCAAACGTTTAAACCTAAAAACGACCGTAACCACGAAATACACGAAAAAACACGAAAGATAACAAAACGTTTAATCCACATGCGGATTAACCATTCAGGTGAATGAACATACGAAAACAAGCTTTTTATTTTGTTCGTGTATTTCGTGTGTTTCGTGGTGCAACTGTTTTTCTAGGTTAAAATGTTGTCATTCAGTGCTTTAGGCCGGAATACAGTTTGTAAATGCCTGAAAATCTGGATCCCGGATAGAAACCTTCCGGGATGACAATCTTTTTTCAAGAAGCTACATCGAATGCCGTTATTTTAAGGAGGCTCCCATGCCACGCACCATCTTTCGTGTATTTCTAAGCTCCACCTTCGGCGACTTTCAGGCCGAGCGGGAGAAACTGCGGGCCGAGGTCTGGCCCCGGCTTGAGGCATTATGCGCTGCCCACGGCGCTTCCTTTCACATCGTTGATCTGCGCTGGGGAATATCGCCCAGTGTCGCCACCACCCATGACACCATCAAGATCTGTCTGGACGAAGTCATCCGCTGCCAGCAACTCTCCCCCAGGCCCAAACCCAACTTCCTGATGCTGATCGGCGACCGCTACGGCTGGCGGCCTCCGGCGGTGCAGATACCGGACGCCGACTTCGACCGAATTCAGAAATGGGCTTTAACTGATGATGCCGAATTCCTTAATTACTGGTACCGCAGAGACGACAACGCCGTTCCCCCTGTATGGTGCCTGAAACCGAGGACCGACGAGAACGTCGGCCACGACGCCTGGGGGAATGTCGAAAGCCAGCTGACCAGAATACTGCACACCGCCTCCGAACAGCTGGGCCTACCATATGACCAGTACTACTACTCCGCCACCCACATGGAGATAGTCAGCGGCCTTTTGAAACTTGACGGTGCCAGGGAACATATCTTCTCCTTCAACAGGGAACTGAGCGGTCTTCCGGAACTGTCCCACGAGGGGATTGCCAGAAGATTCTCCGATTATCTCGCTGACGGCAGTCAAGACCCCGAAGCGATACGCCTGAGACAGGTACTGAAAACCGAGATAGCCGAGGTACTGCCTGAAAACCAGATCCAAACCTTCAATGCCGCGTGGATAGGTGCCGATAAGGACAACCCCATCACCACCGACCACCTTGATGATTATTGCGGAGCCATAGAACAGGTACTGCGGGACATCATTACTGCTGAAATCAAGGAAATATCCCAGACGACAGACCTTCAGGAAGAACGGGAAATTCAGCAGATATTTCTGGAAGAGACCGGAAAGCTGCTTATCGGCAGGGATAAGGAACTGAAGCGGATACAAGCTTACCTGAACCGGAAGAAGACACCGCTGCCGCTTATCATAACGGCCAAAGGGGGTGCGGGGAAGTCGGCGTTGATGGCGAAGGCGATACTGCAAATCCCCCCCGGCCCCCCTTTGCAAAGTGGGGAGCAAGCAAATCCCTCCCAGCCTCCCTTTGCAAAGGGAGGAGCTTTAAAGTCCCCCTTCAGAAAGGGGGAGCAATTTGATACTGGTGACGATGAAAAGTCCCCCTTCAGAAAGGGGGATTTAGGGGGATTTGCCGTTGACTCTAAAGATGCCCCCATCCTCATCTACCGCTTCATCGGTGCCGCACCTCGCTCATGGCAACCTCTTACCTTCCTGCAAGACCTGATACAGCAGATAGCGGAAGCCTACGGCCAGGAATCACCATCACTACCAGAAGAAGGTGGCATCAAGAAGATAGCCGAACTGTTCCACCAGCAGCTTGAACTGGCCACAACCGAACAGCCCCTCACCATCTTCATAGACGCCATTGATCAGTTCAGCAACACCACTCCGGTACAGTACTCGGACCTTTTCCCCAAACGACTCCCCGACAACGTAAAAATGGTCTTATCTATACTGGAAGGGAAAGATGCCGACCAGCTGAACAAACTGTATCCCAAGGCACCAAGGATACAGCTTAAGCAACTGTCCTCCACCGCTTGCGGAAAGATACTGGATGCTCTGTTGCCAGGGAGAAAACTGACCAAAGAGCAGAGAAAAGCAATCCTCGACAAAGCCAAAGAAAGCGGTCTGCCGCTTTGGCTGACACTGGTGGCGCCAATAGCCCGCAAACTGAACTCCTGGGATGCGCCACCAGACCTGCCCGGCGATATCAAGGAACTGACCCGCTTTGTCATCGAACGGATAGCCGACAAGCATGGATACGCCATCACCACCGCCAGCCTCAGATACCTCAAACTTTCCCGCTTTGGACTGTCCGAAACTGAACTGCAGGGGCTTCTGTGGGCTGATCCTGAAGTATACGCCGAGTTCGACAAGACCAAGAACCCGGACCAGCCTGTTGTAACTGCACTGCCCCCGGTCTTCTGGAGCAGACTCTACGCCGAACTTGACCCGTACATCAACGAATACTGGATGGATGGGCAACTGCTGCACAGATACTTCCATCGAGTGTTTGGCGAAGTGGCAGACGAGATGGATGAGATGGATGAGAAAATCAGAACAACACTGCATTCACGACTGGCCGACTACTTTGCCAACCAGGATCTGTACCACGACTCCAAAGGCACCAAACAGCCCAACGGCAGAAAGCTGATGGAGCAGGCCTGGCACCTGACCAAAGCAAACAGGATTGAAGAAGCCAGAGCCACCATCACCGACTTTGACTTTGCCATGGCCAAGTGCAGCCTGAACAGATCAGACGATTGGGCAGATGACTTCAGAAGGGCAGCAAATGGAGATAAGCCCCGCGACTACAAACTTTGGGAGAGTTTTGTCAGAAGCAACTCCAACATCCTGCGCAGGGGTAACAAAGAGTGGCAAAGCCACAAGATACTGCTGCAGCTTGCGATTGAACATGCCGATGACAGCCCGGCGACCATCGGTGCAGAGAAGTTTCTTGAAGAAGGCAAGTGTGACTGGGCGTGGTTGAGGAGGGAGTTGCGGGTGGCACATGCCGGGGTTGATACTTGTGTTGCGGTATTTGAGGGGCATATGGGTACGGTCGAAGGCACCCACCTGCTCCCAGACGGCCAGGCTTTGTCCTGGTCTAGGGACAATACCCTGCGGCTGTGGGGAGTTGGAGAGCGGACGATGCTTGGCGGTCATGGAAGGGCATACGGATTGGGTCAGAGGTGTCCACCTGCTCCCCGACGGCCGGGCTTTGTCCTGGTCTAAAGACAAAACCCTACGGTTGTGGGAGTTGGAGAGCGGACGATGCCTGGCGGTCATGGAGGGGCATGCGGATGAGGTCAACGGCGTCCACCTGCTCCCCGACGGCCGGGCTTTGTCCTGGTCTAAAGACAAAACCCTAC
>JBAXVG010000113.1:0-8446 GCA_037129255.1 Desulfuromonadales bacterium
GGATCGGAGATGTCGGCCGGAGTGATCTTGTTCATTACATCTAATGCCGCGTAACCGAGCATCTTTTCGGCACCGACATTGAATATCTGGATGACACCCTTGGCGTCGGTGGCGATACTGGAGAAGTTCGCGCTGTTGAAAATCGCGCTCTGCAAAGCTGCAGTTTTGAAAATGTCTTGCTGGCCAATTTTTTCAACTTTTTCTTTAAATCGCACGTTTACCACCCTCCGATATTGTCCGGAATACCAAGTATAGAATCTAAGTATAGAATCACAATGCATGCTGTCTATTGGTGGAAACCCCCAAAAAGCTCTTATTTTCGGGAGAAAGAGGTAATATTGTCAAAGGGATGAAGGTAGGTTAATCCTGAAAAAGGCAGTTATCCACGAAAAACACGAAATACACGAACAAAATCAAAAAATGTGCGTCTTTACGGTGTAACCTGTTTGGTGAAAAACTGTTTTACTGTAAAAGTTTAATTTTTCGTGTCTTTTCGTGTTTTTCGTGGACCCAAAAGCCGTTTTTAGGTTTATGCAAATGCTCTGTTTCCTCCTTGATTGGTAGTGGCGAACAGTTTGAACTGCCGTACCAAACGCTGAAGCTCTTCGGCATTACCATTCAGTTGTGCTGCTGCCGTAGCCGATTCAGCTGCTCCCTGCGCGGTCTGCCGTACGACATCGGTTATCTGCTGCATGTTGCTCGATATCTCACTGGTTGTGGCGGTCTGCTCTTCTGCGGCGGTAGCGATCTGATTGACCTGCATGGTGACGTCGTTGACTTGCAGCAGAATATCACGCAACGCCTCGCCGGAACGGGCTGCCTCTGCGGTGCCGGCTTCCACCTCGCGGACTCCCTGCTCCATCGCGGTCACAGCGCCTTTGGTCTCCTTCTGGATAGCTTTTATCATTTCACCGATCTCTTTGGTGGCTCTCGTTGTCCGTTCCGCCAGGGCCCGCACCTCATCAGCAACAACAGCAAATCCACGACCCTGCTCGCCAGCACGGGCAGCTTCAATAGCGGCGTTTAATGCCAGCAGGTTGGTCTGGTCGGCAATGTCTTCAATTGTCCCGATAATGGCGCCGATCTGATCTGATCGCTGCCCAAGGCTTTCCACCGTCAATGCAGATTCCTGCACCCGTGCGTTAATCTGACTCATGACCACCACCGTACTGTCGACAACTGCGGCGCCTTTTTTTGCTGCCTGCGAAGCCCGATCTGCGCCATCGGCAGCCAACTGGCAGTTTCGGGCGATGTCGCTTGAGGTCGCTGACATCTCTTCACCTGCGGTGGCAACGGTTCCTGACTGGGCGGCTACTTCTTCAGCACCGGTGGCAATCTGCTCGGCGGTTGAATTCAGCTGGTTTGAAGCTGAAGCAACCTGGTCTGATGTGCTGGATATCTGGCTGATGATTCCGTGGAGCTTATCAATAAAGGTGTTGAACCAACGGCTGACCTCACCCAGTTCGTCCTTTGCGCTGGCATCAAGACATTTGGTGAGGTCTCCTTCACCTTCGGCGATGTCCTGGATCATTACGCGCATGCGGTGGATTGGAGACGTGATGCTGCGGGTGACAAAAAAGCTGATCAATGCGCCCATCAACAGCGCTGCAGCAGTAATGGCCAGGGCAATAATTTTCGACTGTTTAAAATCTGAAGACGCATCAGCATATCTGACCTGCATGCGCTCTTCCTGATATTGAACAGCAGTTTTGAACGCACTCTTTGTATTTATGTTCAAAGGGGCTGCGTTCTTTTGTAACTCATCCATGGCCTCGTTCGTCTTGTTAGCCAGACTCAATTCGATCACGTTATTGTTTTCATTCCTGGAACTTTCCAGCGCCGTTTTAGCAGTGGCAAGTAAATCCTTCGCCTTGTCGTTTTTATCCAGCTTTTCAAGCTTATCCATCAAAACCGCATATTCCAGGCGCAACTTATCAATTTCCTTTTTACTCTCAATCCTTCCAGCCTGATTCTTCAATGTCATTTGCTCGGTTTCATCGATAATAGCGGTAACTTTTGAATTGATATCTGATGTCAATTTGATATTTGCGTACTGGACTGTCACAATCCGTTTGAGGTCTTCATTGATATTCCCCATACCTCTGATGCCCATGGCGCCCTGTAAAACAAGCAACAGTAAAACCAGGCCGAAGCCGAGACCCAGACGCATTCCGATTTTCATGTTGTTAAACATACACTCTCCCTTTTTTACGCTATTTCAAGTAGTCCGCAGATGAAGAATTTCTTCTGCGGCAGGGATGTGAATTGCATCTTGCTTGCCAGAAAATGTCTATGGAAACTGGAGGGGTAAGACACTGATTAAGTGAGCTAATTTAGAAATGTACGTTTGTGATGTGGGAATGGCTACTAAAGATATCTTTCGTATCTAGCAGAACTGCAACAAATGAAGGGTCAGGAACTGAGGTTTAGATGAATTGTATGGAATCTTGCCGGACTTTCCTCCACTTGGGGTTGTAAGCCCAAACCGGCGGAATTTGGCTAATAGCCCAAATTGGTGATTAGTGCCAGTCAATCCCCGCTAAAACTGACTCCAAGTCAATCGGTTTCAGCTACACCATAATGCGCCTGCATTCAGCATACAACGTATTCCTGATTACACAGTTAACCTTCCACTCTACTCCCAAGCACCTCACGAACAGCACCTGTGAGCGTCTCAAAATCCACAGGCTTAGGGAGAACCTCGTCTGCAGACAAAAGTCTGCACATATTCAGAAGTTCATTTTGGTCAATAGACGCTGCCCCGCCGGAGATAGCGATGATTTTTGGGTGGTAACTTTGTTTGTTTAGCTTCAGCCACATCAACACTTCAAGTCCATCCAGCTCCGGCATGATTACATCCGTTATGACGAGATCAAACTGTTGATTTTCGAGCAGTCTGATTCCCCGATTACCGTCTGTTGCCGTCGAAATCTCGTGCTGATCCCTTTCCAGAAAAATGGTCATAATTTCCAACACCTGTTCGTCATCGTCAATAAGCAGAATCTTTGCCATCATTGTCCCTCTCTTCAGCTTATTACACGATTTAATAAACCGCTCAACTTTATTAAATCATACGGTTTCTGTATAAAATGCGCCTCTTCGCTCAGTTGTACATGCTCGGTGGAAAAGCCTGACGCATAAATACAGCGCACCTGGGGTCTTAGTTCGTGTATTCGCTCCATCATAACCTTGCCGTTCATTCCCGGCATAACGTAGTCAGTCAAAACCAGATCAATCCGGATTGAAAGATCTCCGGCCAGTTCCAACGCAACTGCTGGAGTTGCTGCTTTATATACGGTGTAGCCTGTTTTCTCCAGAAACAGCGCAATAACATTCCTGACTGCATCATCATCCTCAACAAGTACTATGGAACAACTGCCTGTACATGCGGTATCGGCTATCTTGGCGGTCTCTTTTGTTGGTTCATTGAATCGTGGGATATACACCTTGAATTCAGTCCCCTGCCCGACGTTACTGGAAACATCAATGAAGCCGCTGTTCTGACGAATAATGCCGTAGATGGTGGCAAGCCCGAGTCCGGTTCCTTTACCAACCTCTTTTGTCGTAAAAAATGGTTCAAAAATATGCGTCAGCGTCTCTTTGTCCATTCCGGTTCCGCTGTCACTGAATGTTACTACGACGTAATCGCCTGGTACGGCATCAATGATGTAACTGCAACTTTGCGTGTCCATGGAGATGTTTCCGGTTTCAATGGCAAGCGATCCACCGTCCGGCATTGCATCACGAGCGTTGATGGCCATATTCATAACAATCTGATCAAGCTGTACCGGATCCATCCGAATGTTCCAGAGTTTATCGTAAGGCTCAAATGCAATAGCGATATGTTCGCCAATGAGACGGGAAAGAGATTTAAGTGAATCAGCTATGAGCTTGTTTGCTTCAAGAGCTTGCGGGGAGATAAGCTGCTGCCGTGAGAATGCCAGCAGTCGCAAGGTAATATCTCTGGACTGTTCGGCGGCACGCCGCATCTGATCCAAATGATTTAATACCTTGTCAATGTCATGAATATCCATTTTGGAAAGTTCTGCATAACCCAGAATAGCTGTGAGTTTGTTATTGAAGTCGTGGGCCACACCTCCGGCCAGCTGCCCGATCGCCTCCATCTTCTGGGACTGATTGAGCCGTAATTCGAGTTTTTGTCTCTCTTCTTCGGCATGCTTCGCTTCGGTAATATCATAGTTGATACCGATCATGCGCACGGCATTGCCGTCCGTTCCACGTACTACAAGTCCCTTCCCCCTGATATACTTCACGGTGCCGTCCGGTTGCAGAATCCGGAACCCGGTGTCAAACTCCTTTTCCCCGTTCAGTGCGGCCTGGTTTTCAGCGATGGCTGTTTTTCTGTCCTCCGGATGCAGGCCGTTTATCCAGGCATCAATGTTATTCGGGAATGACTTCTGGGTGATTCCGTACAGTTCGAACATCCGGTCGTCCCAGGCCATGGTGTTTTCCTTGACGTTCCAATCCCAAATACCGAGGCGGGCCGATGCTGTCGCCAGTTGAAGTCGTTGCGTCAGGCCGAGAAGTTGCTTATTTTGCAACTCTTTCTCAGCTAGCATTTGAGCAAGCTCTTCTTTCTGGCGTGCCAGCTGAACCACCTGTTCTTTCATGAGATCATTGCGCGCTTTTTGTACAATCTGGTTGCGGATGCGCAGTTTGAGCAGATCGAAATTGGTCGGTTTGGTAAGATAATCAATTCCGCCAAGTTCAAGACCCTGCAATTCTCCATCATGAGAATCAAGCGACGTCAGGAAGATGATCGGAATATCAACGAACCTTTCGTCAGCCTTGATGATCCTGCAGACATCATAGCCGCTGACATCCGGCATCATCACATCCAGAAGAATCAGATCCGGCATCTGCTCTTCAAGCAGCTCGACAGCATCCTGTCCGCTTAGTGCTGTGAGAATCTCGTAGTCGTCTTTGAGCGCCTCTACCATAAGCTGGATGTTTACCGGCTCATCATCAACGGCCAGAATACAGAAACGCTTACTGTGACCAACCTGACTATTCGGTTTCTCCATGATCCGTGCCTCACATTTTTGGTACGTTTAAATAGTTGTGGGTGCCTTAAGCCGTTAAGGACGTTATAACGAGGGGGCACCTCTATCCAGCAAAACATCAGCACACTCCAGCAGTGTTACTTTGAGCTTTGTTCTGGAAAGAGACTTCATTTCATATCTAAGAAATCCGAAGTCATTAGATTGATTCAGGCTGTCTGATGTCTCAAGGGCCGACAGGACAATTACAGGGATTGTTGTATTTGAGGTGCGTATCTGCTTCAACATTTCCAGTCCATCCATCACCGGCATCGTGATGTCGGTAATGATTATATCCGGCTGGTGCTTATGGTAGGCTTCCAGCCCTTCAGCGCCATTGTTTGCGGTTATCAACACTCCTACGATACCAGACAGGAACAGACTGTACATCTCCCGCGTCATTTCGTCATCTTCGACATATAAAACGGTAAGGCGGCTCAGTATATCCGGATTCTGATTGCCTACTTCAATGGTTTTTCTCTGTAACAGTCTCGCCGGTGAGAGCCATTTTTCAAGGACAGCAGCAAGCAGATCTTTTTTAACCGGTTTTGGCACGTAGTCGTCCATACCGGATGCAAGACACTTGTCACGATCCTCTTTCATGGCATTGGCAGTCATAGCGATTATTGGTACGTTGTGATCGAGAACCCCTGAACTTTGAGCGCGGATTATACAAGTCGCTTCAAAACCATCCATGTTCGGCATCATGCAGTCCATCAGCACCAGATCATAGTTAATCTTCGCCAGCGCCTCCAGCGCCTGTTGACCATCCGCAACCACGTCAGCGGTGTACCCCAGAGATTTCAGCAGATGGAGAGCTACTTTTTGATTGATAAGGTTGTCTTCAGCCAAAAGGATGCGTGCAGTGAGATTGTTTAAGCCTGCATCAACGGGAGGCGTTACCAGCCGTGCAGGAGTAGCAATCTCCTGAGCGGCTTTCACGGCCTCTGCACTTTGCTTTTCAAACCGGACAGTAAACCAGAAGGTGGAACCTTTCCCCTCTTCACTGGTCACGCCTATCTCGCCACCCATAAGCCCTGCCAGTTGCTTGCAGATGGTCAGTCCCAGGCCGGTGCCTCCGTATTTACGGGTGGTAGAGGCATCTACCTGGGTGAAAGGGGCAAAGATGGCACTAAGGCGGGACGCCGGTATGCCAATGCCGGTGTCACTTATTGCGAATCTGATTATAGCAGAGTCATCTCGATCTGATACGAGTGATGCATTGACAGCAACAGCGCCCTGTTTGGTGAACTTCAGGGCGTTACCGACCAGATTGGTAATAATCTGCCGGACTCTGCCGGGATCGCCTTTCAGAATTATCGGCATACCAGGCTCAATGTTGTAGTTTAGTCCAAGCCCCGCGGCATCAGCTTTATAAGCCAATAACCGATTGATATCATCCAGTAAAAGTTGCAGATCGAAGTAGGCCCGTTCCAGTTCAAGCTTACCGGCCTCAATTTTAGAAAAATCGAGGATTTCATCGATCAATATCAGCAGATTTTCACCACTCCTGGAAATAATCTCGGCATAATCCCGCTGCTCTGCGCTCAGATCGGTTTCCAAAAGAAGACCGGACATGCTGACAACCCCATTCATAGGAGTGCGGATTTCATGGCTCATGTTGGCCAGAAACGCGCTCTTAGCCTCGTTAGCTGCGTCTGCCTGCACTTTAGAGGCCGTTAGCTGCTCATCAATTTTTTTCTTTTCAGTTATGTCTTCTTTGACGGCCAGATAATGGGTGATGACGCCATTTTCATCATAAAGAGGAGATATAATTGCCATTTCCCAAAACAAGCTGCCATCTTTTGTTTTATTAAGTAGCTCACCTTTCCAGGTTTTACCTGATTTGATGGTTGCCCATAAATCGACAAACGTTTCAGGTGGGGTTTGCTTAGCGTTAAGCATGCGTGGGTTCTGACCGATAGCTTCTTCTGCCGTATAACCGGTAAGCTCGGTAAACTTCGGATTGACAAATTCAATCGATCCAAGCGTATCCGTTATCACTGTTGTAACGGAACTCTGCTGGACAGCACGAGAGAGTTTGCGCAGTTCGGTTTCACTCTGCCTGCGCTCGGCGATGTTGGAGAAGGTGACAACCGCACCGACGATCTCACTATCTTTAACGATGGGATAAGACGAATATTCCACAGGGAACGAGGTCCCGTCTTTATGCCAGAAGACTTCATGGTCAAGATGACACCCCACTCCCGCGTTCTTGGCGCGGTAAACGGGACACTCTGCCACGGGATAAGGCGAGCCGTCGGTATGACTGTGATGTATGAGATCATGCATATCCTTCTCAAGGCATTCATCCTGTGAGTATCCGATCATTCCCAATGCCGCCCGGTTGATGAAGGTGCAATGACCTGATATGTCGATGCCGTAGATTCCTTGATCAGTGGCCTGGAGCAATCTTCCGATATCATCTCTGCTGGTCCGTAGCTCTTCCTTCTGACGAATCAGCAGATCCCGCTGTTCCTTCACAAGTTCATTACGTTCCTTCAGTGCAAGGTGATTGCGTATCCGCAGTCTGAGTAAAGCCAGGTTTACCGGTTTGACCAGATAGTCGATTGCTCCGACTTCAAGCCCCTGCAGTTCGCCCTCAATGGTTTCTAAAGAAGCGGTCAGGAAGATGATCGGTATATCTGCAAACCTCTCATCGGCCTTGATGATTCTGCAGACATCGAAGCCATTGAAGTCCGGCATCATCACATCAAGAAGAATCAGATCCGGTGCCTGCTCTTCAAGCTGCTCGATAGCATCCTGTCCGCTCAGTGCTGTGAGAATCTCGTAGTCGTCTTTGAGTGCCGCTCTCATAAGCTCGATGTTTACCGGTTCATCATCAACAGTAAGTATACTGAAACGCTTATCCATGGTTTCTCCTGAAAAGGGTAAAGGGTACATCACACACGTAGGGGCGCGGTCTTAGACCCGCCCTGTTTTTGACGGTGATGTTGTTTTTGAATTTTGTTGGCAATTGCAGCAGGGCGGGTCACAGACCGCGCCCCTACGGTTCGCCGAGAACCCGTTTCATCTCAGCTATAAGCTCCTTTGTTATAAGGGGTTTCGATATATAGCCATCAAAACCCTGTGCCAGAAAACGTTCCTTTTCTTCGCGCATCGAATGGGCGGTCATCGCAATGACCGGCTGGTGGGCCGTCGTCCCCTGTTCGTATCTGCGGATTTCACACAGGGCTTCTTCGCCGTTCATTACCGGCATCCGAATGTCCGTCAACACCAGATCGAAGCTGCCGGTTTCCAATGCGGTGAGGCATTCCCTGCCATTCTCGGCAACAGTGCAGTCAAACCCGAGCTTTTTAAGAAGTGCCGCCCCGAACGTGATGCTGACCTTGTCATCCTCCACGAACAGTATCCGGAGCGGCGGG
>JBAXVG010000114.1:0-7609 GCA_037129255.1 Desulfuromonadales bacterium
GAATTTGAAAAAGAAAATATGCCAAACCAGATTACAGGAAAAAACGCTTAACTAAAGGCGGGATCAGGAATTGTGAATTTATGTTCAGCGAATTGCCCCCGATCCTGACATCGTTGATTGCGGCAGCCATTACCAATTGACTGAGCATGCGGAAAAACGGGTTGTGCACTATCGGAAAGGAAAGAAGAAAAAGATTCAGAGAGGCTAAAGAGCGCAGTTACGACAGGATGGTTCTTCTGGATATCGGCGGTGGTTTTTCTGCGCCGTACGATGATTCAGTCAAGCCTTTCAGCGAACTGGCGGTTCTGGTTTCTCCACCCCGTTTCACGCCATTCCGTATGGAGGTCTCACATACCTGCCGATAAATGAAAAAATGAGTTGAAATGATTTGATTGTAATAATAGCATGGCAGTATATATGAGGCATTGTTTGATCATGAAACGGATATCTTCCATCCTGTTGTCAGCCGTACTTCTTTTGACCCCAATCTCAGCCTTTTCCCTTGACGTCCCTGAACCTGACCTTTCCGAACTACTGGATAGTCAAACCACAAAACAGAAGTACAAACGAGGAACTATGAATATATTGAACAGGAAATGAACCATGGCAAAGGGATATCAAGCCAACAGAGAACGACAGGATGAGATTGCCGCCTTCGGGAAAGCCATAGGAAAGCGGGCGGGCTTCACGTGCGAATGGTGTGAGAGCAAGGATAATCTGCGAGTATGGGATTATAAACCGGACGTGTTGCCCGACATGGAGACACTGGCGCTCCTCTGCCAACAATGCAGGGAGTGGGCTGATGGAAGGATAGTCTCATCAAATGAGCTGCGGTCGATTCGCAATGCCCTCTGGAGCAATGTCCCGGCTGTAGCGGGAGGGGCAGCCAGAGTCGTCGCCCGCTGCAAAGAACCATGGGCAAGGGAAGCAATCGAAGAAAGCTTTATAGATGAAGGACTTAAGGCGGAACTATTGAAATAAGACATCCGGGAGCTTGATCCGGAGTCGGGGATGGTGCTGATAAAAATGCAATGATATCGGTGTCGCAGTGCGCAAGCATTACCGGTTCGACGGACAGAGGCCATGACAAAAACAGGGCACAGATCGACTCATATATGCAAAGAAATATATATTCCGGAAAGGATCCTCTTTCAGTGGCACGTGACCGACCGCTGCAATCTGCATTGCAGCCACTGTTACCAGGTTCACCCTTCTGCAGCCGATCCTTCATGGGATGAACTGCTGGCGATACTGGAGCAGTTTAAAGCTTTCATTGTCAATTGCCGTGATGCCGCTTTTAGCCGAACCTTCCCCGCCCATGTTACGGTGACAGGAGGTGAGCCGTTTCTGCGGGAAGATTTTCTGCTGCTTCTGGAGCAACTGGCTGCGGAAAAACAGTTCTTTTCGTTTGCAGTTTTGACCAACGGGACACTGCTTACTCCTGCTATGGTTCATTCCTTGCGTCAGCTGCACCCCTCTTTTATCCAGGTGAGCATCGACGGCGCCCGCGAGACCCATGATGCCATCCGTGGCGCAGGGAGCCATAAACAGGCCGTGGACGGAGTCAAAATGCTGGTTGCAGCCGGAATTCCCGCCTATCTTTCCTTTACCGCCCATCAAGGCAATTACCGGGACTTTCCTGACGTGGCACAATTGGGCCGCCGTCTCGGCGCGGCGCGTGTCTGGTCGGATCGTATGGTGCCCTGTGCAAGCGGAGACCAGGCAGCAGATCTGCTCATGTCTCCCGAAGAAACCCGCCGGTTCATCGGGCTTATGGAGAGCGAGCGGAAACGCGGCTGGCTCAGGAAATCGCCGGTTGTGCTGCATCGCTCCCTCCAGTTTACGTCAAGCGGAACAACACCCTATCGTTGCTGTGCCGGAGATACCCTTATCACCGTTCTCTCCAATGGCGACGTCTGTCCCTGCCGTCGGATGCCGCTTACGGCCGGAAACATTCACCACCAGCCTCTCGAACTGCTGTACCAAAACAGTGAGATCTTCCGCTGCCTGCGTGACAGGCAGCGTATCAGCAGCGGCTGCGAAGGATGTTTTTATGCCCGTACCTGCGGTGGCGGGGCGCGCTGTATCGCCTTTGCCCGGCATGGCGATCCTTTTAGAGCTGACCCTGGCTGTTGGCTGGCAACCGGCGGCGAAACATAAAATCTGACATGGGAGAAATTATGGATCAATCAATTGCATTACCCCCGGAAATCAAGCAGGGACTGGACGAGTTTCTGGATGCGTCACAACAGGCCTTTGGCAATGAACTCATATCTGCCGTACTGTTCGGCTCAGCTGCGGAAGGGAGACTGCGCAGCGTTTCCGACATAAATCTGCTCCTGATCCTGAAGCGTTTTGACAGGAGCAGAGCAGACCTGATCAGGGAGCCTTTCCGCACCGCACATGCGGTCATGCGTATGGATGTCATGTTCCTCCTTGAAACAGAGATCGTACCGGTCATGGATGCTTTTGCCGTCAAATTTTCAGATATACTGATACGGCGGCGCGTTCTCTTCGGGCCGGATCCATTTGTCGATCTGGCAATCCCGCCGGAAGCGGTTCGCCGCCGAACCATTCAGGTGCTGCTCAATCTCATACTGCGGATGAGAGAGCGTTATGCCCTCGTCAGTCTTCGGGAGGAACAGTTGGCGCATGTCCTGGCAGATATGACCAGCCCGCTTCGGGCATGCGCAGCGTCAATCCTGAATCTTGAAGGAAAGCGTACTCTCTCTCCCCGAGAAGCCTTTGCTTTTATTCTGGCTGAGCAGGATGCCCAGGATGGGATAGATGTTGTAAAACTGATTGACACGCTCCGCGGGACAGGCTCACTACCACCAGGTACTGCAGAACCGCTTCTCTTCTCTCTGATGCGGCTTGCAGAATTCATGTATGAACGGGTCTGTAAGGCCGCAACAGGTGTCGGAGGCGGTCATGGGTAATCCGTTTGACCTGTATGGACCAGCTTTTCTCGTTTTTTACATCATTCTGGGAGTTGTGGGGAACCTGCTCCTGTACTTCGTTACTCTGGAGAAAGAGAAGGAAAGCCCGGCTGCTGAGAGCGTCTGCACTGATCCCTATAAACTGGCCGCGCTCCGGGCCGGTGCCTGTGAAGCACTGCGAATTGTTCTCTTTTCGCTGATTGACCGCGGTCTTATCAAGGCTTCGGGTTCCAAAATAGAGGCTGAACGTCAGGCAAAAAAGATAGTGAGGAGACCGGTCGAGCTGGCGGTGGTTGCTTTCTTCTCAGTGCCGCGGCAGGCGCAGGAAATTTTTTCCGATACAGCCGCACTCGATGCCGGAAAAGTGTATTGCCGGGAACTGGCCGCCGAAGGGCTGACGGCGGACCGTGCTGTCTTTGAAAAAAGGGGGAGAGCCGCGTTGACGGTACTTCTCGTGCTGATCGGATTTTCTGCAACCAGGATAATTATTGCCTTGTCGCGGGGGAGGTACAATATCGTGTTTCTGATCTTACTGACCATAGTATTCACTCTCTGGGCACTATCAACCTGGCGCAGAGAACGTACCGGTGCCGGTGACGAAGTCCTGCGACGTGCACGTAAAAAGTTCAAACCACTCAAAGACAGAGCGGAAAGCATCCGCCCCGGCGGGATAACTAACGACGCCTCGTGCCTGGCGGCGATCTTCGGCCTTGCCGCTCTTCCATCAGCCTATTTCCCGTATTTGGCGACTCTTTTCCCTCAGGCGGTTACAACGACCGGAGACAGTTATAGCGGCGGGTGTGGTGGAGGGAGCAGTTCAAGCGGATGTGGTGGTGGAGGGTGTGGTGGTGGAGGGTGCGGTGGATGTGGCGGGTGAAAAACGTCTCTCTATGAAAACTGGTACTGAAACAGGCGATCTTCAGCGTGCCCACGCTTCAACTTGATTATTATGTTTATAATTGTCCAGGCAGTGGAGGAAAAGCTTCATCAGGCTGCTTCCGGGCAGTAATTTCAGCAGATAACGGACATACAGAGTTATATAATTACGGAGGTGTGGTTATATGACAATACCGGTAAATTTGGTCGAGGAAGATCAGGGAGTACATCAGAAGCAAGTCCTCTGCGCTCTTGCAGCTCGTAAGCAGATGCTCACGGTGGCTCGGTTGACCAAGGGGGGTAAATACTTCTGTTCCTTGTGTGGCAGAGTATCGACAGAGGCAGAGAATGTCTGTGCTCCCATAGAATTATCTCAAATCGAGTGAGCGATTGTTTTTTGAGGGATCATACAGTGGAAATCCGGCCACATGGAAAAGAGTCTGTTAGCCTGGTGCTTCCAGGCGACCTCGGTCCGGAATGCCTTCAGGACGAGTGGCAGGTAGAAACCCGCCAGCAGGAGCCGAGAATCCTGACGTTTTGGGATACGTTTGAATGGGGGCTCTGGTTTGGGGGGCACGTATTGTACAGTTGCGGTGATATTTACCACTTGTGTGCCTGCGATGACGGCTGGCCAGGGGCCGTGTTATGCGAAGAAGAGGCTACGGGCAGACGGCGGTTTTGGGGAGAGTTCGAGTCTGCGTCGATGCGGACGGCGCTGGAAGGCATGCTTGGCCTGAGAGGTCTTGCGCCGGTGGTCGAGGGGACGTTTTCCCTGCATCAGAGCGGGTTGCGCAATGAGATGGGCAAGATTGTCTGCCGTCTGGAGTGCTCAACGGTCTCATCAGGAACAACAGGAACAACAGAAGAGGTTGAACTGCTGCATTCCTGCCGGGTGCTGCCGTTGCTCGGTTATGAGAATGAGGCTGCACGAGTGGAGGAATACCTGACCCGGCGTGGAGCTACGAAATCAGGGGAAGGCCCCGTGGAGGTCTTGTTGCGCCATGCGGAACGGGTGCCGCAGAAATACACCCTGAAGCCGGCCTTTGGTCTGAATGCGGAGGATCCGGCGCTGAGGCGGTTGGACGGATTGTGCGCACGATTCTGGATATTGCCGGTCGAAATGTACCGGGAATTCTTGATGATCTCGACACCGAGTTTCTTCACGATTACCGCATTTGCCTGCGAAAAATCCGCTCGGTGCTGACGCTGGTGAAGGGTGTCTACCCGGCGGCTGGAACTGTGCGCATGCGCAGAATTCTGGGCGATCTGGCGCGGCAGACCAACCGGTTGCGCGATCTGGATGTGTACCTGTTGGCCCGTGACGAATACCTCGGCTTGCTCCCGCCTGCTCTGCGTCCGCAACTGGATGACATGTTCAAGGATTTTGCGCTGGAGAGAGCAGTGGAGCTGCGGGGTACGACGGCAAGAATGCGAGCCTGCACCAATCGTAAGCTTATGCGGGAAATAGAAACGTTTTTTTCCGAGGAGACCCGGCACAAACTTTTACCGCATGCCGAACTCCCGGTGGGGCCACTGGTATTTCGAAGTATCTACAAGCGCTACCGGAAAATCTGCAGGATTGCCGGGGAAAGCGGAGCGGGGACGCCTGATGAGGTGGTGCATCAGATCCGCATCGAGTGCAAGAAGCTGCGCTATCTCATGGAGTTTTTCAGCGAGCTGATTGCCAAGGAAGAGGGGGCGGCGCTGAACAAGTTGCTTCGTCGCTTGCAGGGGCGACTCGGCAATTTCAATGATGCTTCGGTGCAGCAAAAATCTCTTCTCCACTATTGGGAACAGAAAAAATCAGGATCGCATGTTGCGCTTGGTCTGGGAGGGTTTGTTTCCATTCTCTACCAACGGCAGCAGCAAACACGCGCCCTTATCGAAGAGTCATTGGAAGAGTTCTGCGGCGCTACGACTGCCGCAGCTTTCAAACGCACCTTCAAACATACGGCAGCCGTTTCCGCAGTCAAAGCCCCAAGGAACGGACAACGATGAAAATTATCTCGTCATACAGCATCAAAGGGGGTGTGGGCAAGACCGCTCTTGCCGTAAATCTGGCGTTTGCGCTTTGTGAAACCGGCCGCAGGACACTCCTCGTGGATCTTGACCCGCAAGGGGCCGCCTCCTTTTATTTTCGTATCAGCAGTGCGGAGAAGTTCCGGATGCGCGACACGAAATCCATGGCGGAAGGACTGCGCAGAAACATCCGGGAGTCGGACTTTCCGGGGCTTGACATTATCCCGTCGAACCTTGGCTTCCGTCATTTTGACCTGCTGCTCGACGGCATGACCAAACGCCGCACTCAGCTCCGGAGAGTGATGGAGGAGTTCAAGGATGATTTTGATGTGATCGTCATGGACTGTCCGCCCAATATCACACTGCTCTCTGAAAATGTGTTCCGGGCGTCCGATGCGATCCTGGTGCCGGTCATTCCAACCGTACTTTCGCAGAGAGCCCTGGCGCAGCTGACCGGTTTCTTTCAGGACGAGGATCTTTCCAGCGAAATGCTCCGCCCGTTTTTCTCGATGGTGCAAAAGAGAAATAAAATGCATCGCGAGATTATGTCCGATCTGCCGTTGACATACCCCGGTTTTCTGAAAACAGTCATCCCGTTTTCTGTAGATGTTGCAAAAATGGGGCTGCGCCACCTTCCAGTTAACTGCCGTGATGCGCTTTGACAGCCCTACTCCCAGGATGGCGGATGTGATGACATGCGTCGTACTGACCGGCATGAAAAGGAAGCCGATTATGGCGTGGGATGACGACGAGGGAAGGCCGTAGTACCATCCCAGATGGTGGCTCCGATGACACCGGCCAGCACCACCATCTGGGTGACATTGTCATTGTCCACGATTCCCTTGCTGATCGTGGCGGCCACCTTGGTGGAGACCATCGCGCCGGCGAAATTGAGGAAAGCAGCCATGAAGATGGCGGCCGCATCTTCGCACTTGTCGGTAGCCCTTTCCAACGTCTCGTAAATCTCTTTCCACTTGATCAGCTGAATCGGGTCCTTCTCCTCATCAAACAGGCGGCTGATGGCTTCGCGGGAGACCCGGTCGGCTTCATTTTCCAGAGCGTTGATCTCCACGCAGGCCTCAAAGATCGCTCGTTGGTCTTTTTGCCCAGCATGGCCAGGTTAGAAACGAATTCTGTTTCGATATGCTGCCATTCAGCGGCACTGCGGGTACGGCTGGTTTCCCGCTCGGCATTGGCGCGAATATCATTGTCGATACGTTCGATTTTGATGTTGCGGATCAGCCACCAATTGCAGAGGCCAAATGCCAGCAAGGCGGCGCCGGTGAGTATGGCCGAAAGTAGAGCCATTCGTACGCGGAAGGAATTTACTTTGACGCTCACCTGAATTGACCCATGTTTACTCAATAAAACTGACCCATCCATATAGCCATGCTTAGATTTTTCGACCCACCAGATGCCCTTTCGGGGTAATGGTGGGTCGTTTTTTTGTTGCTCATTGAGGAGTCAATACAGGAAGAATAGGGAGAAGCCCGAAGCAACCGCCTGTTTATTCAATGGTGAGAGGCTCGTGCGTATGACACCGGGAAAAATCCCGGGCTACATGTCCAAACTATAACAGAATTTTGAAATATTTGGACGAAAATGTTTTCTGCTTCGTTGACTTCGTTTCGAGTCTGCTGCGAGGTCAGGTATTTCGAAGGCGAACAGAGATCCTCCTTTACTATGTGGCAACAATCTCCTTTGCCTTTCAGTCGATTAAGGGATCGAATAGCTGAAGGCCACACTTCCGTTGACTTTACCGGATCCTTCATCCT
>JBAXVG010000115.1:0-6982 GCA_037129255.1 Desulfuromonadales bacterium
CTACTCTCTGGTATAAAGTGCTGAACCGGTTTCCTGCCGGATCAGGAAACGTGAAGTTATGGAGAAGCTTTTCGGTGAGGCGATTTTTTGATGAACGATCAAGAGGCACAGCTATTATTCGATCATGGTTTGATATAGGCATTCAGGCCGATGGTGATCGGTTTGCCGTCCACCTCGGCGGTGGTGACGGCATTCCCCCGCGTGCTGGCAACCACCAGGGTTTTGCCGGATGCCGATGGGGTCGGTTTTTCCAGGTCGATTTCGATGCAGAGTTTGTTATTTTTGATTTCAACGGTCATTGCCATGAAGGAGTGCTCCTTTTGATGAAATAAGATTGTAGCTAAAAATGCGTCAACAATAATGCTTCTTTTCAGCGATCTACCACGAATTAGCCTCAAGCTGTCGCCATCAAAGTATCTTCCTTCACCGTCATAATCATTTGCGATGTAGCCCGTGTCATCCCCACATACAATAGCTGTGCTATCTTAGGATCGGTTTTTGCCTGTTCCACAATTCGGCTGCCAATTATTGCGACCAACGGAAATTCCAACCCTTTGCTGCTATAGATAGACAGCATTCTGACTTTGTTGCTATTGCCGGCAAAGGAGATGGAATTTTTACCGACCACGTAGATATGTTGTGCCTTGAGCGCACCAAACAGTTCGTTTTTGTCATGGGCATCCCAATACAAAACCGCCATGTCCTGCCAGGCGATGCCTTTGCGATTAGCCTCTTTCAGTCTTTGGGCGATCTCGTCAGCTTCAGCTCGCATGGTTGGCAGTTTGATCAACAACGGCTTGGTGCCATGCCTTCCTGCCGAAACCGGAGCCAAACGTGGTACTCCATCCTCGTCTGCATCCTCCTGAGTTAGAAGCTGCCGAGCAAAGCCAGCCGCGAAATCCAAAATCTCATTAGTATTACGATAATTGACCTTGAGAATTGTGGTGCGCCCCTGGGCCTGAACACCGACATTCTTGAAACTGAATTTGCCCTTCTTGCGAGTGTCATAGATGGATTGGGCATCATCGTACAGTACCAGCAGAGAGTTGGTACAAGGGTTGACCATCTGTACTATCAGCTTAAACCATTCCGGCCTGAAATCATGCCCTTCGTCAAGCATAACGGCATCGTATTGGCCCGCAGGTATCATCTGCCGGTCAACCTGATGGATTACCGTATCCACCAGATCATCGTAAAATTCATTATCGTTTCCAGCTTTGGGCGGCAACGGGATATTGTAAGCCTTCAGTTGCTTGAGGCACCAGGAATGGAAGGTATGTACATGAACTTTGTCACTGATGCCCTTAACCTGCATCCAGTACTCCAAGCGCCTGGCCAGGACTTTGTTGTAACAAAGAACCAAAATAGCTTTGCTGACCTTTGCAAGGTGTTCAGCACGATAACCAAGAATCAGAGTCTTACCGGAACCGGCCACCCCGTGTATCACCCTATGACCATCTCCCAAACTGCGGGCAAGCTGTTCCTGTTGCAGATCCATCACACGCAGAATATCAGGTATTGATTGGGGATCGTCATCAACCTCGTCAAAGAGTGCGGCCTGTTTGTATGGCAGACGTATCTCAGGGAAAAGGTGCCAGCGCACTCGTTCTATCTGCGGTAAAGATAGTGCGCCGTTTGCATTGAAAGGAAACATGGCCCACAGACGTTCCTGAAAAACCATAGCGTCAACAGATTCAACCATTTCATCCTTACAGATAAGGCGGTGAGGATCAATAACTTCACACATATCCGTTTTGTCAAACTCAGCACGCGTTATGTTGATAAACACGACGCCGAATGTCCAAGGCAACAGAAGTTTGCCTTGCATCCTCCCTTCAGACCAAATCAATTGAGGATCACATTTAAGGATATCAGCAACAGCCATGGCATAGGTTCGAGCCTGTTCCAGCGGGTTCTTCTGTTTCAGGCTGCCGCCGTTTACCAGCAATGTGGCTTCGTGGTGGTTGATACTCTGGATCGTGCTGAGCTTCCAATCTTTTACTTCAAGGATTATCAGGCCGCGTTGGGGGTGGAGGATGATAAAGTCGGGATGAAGACGCGCCGGACCAATGGGAACGTTGAACCAACAGAGGTAATCGTCCTCCAGCTTGGCCTCAAGCAGACGAGCAAATCGGCGCTCACCTGGAGCATCAAATTTGCAGGTTGATATACTGGGGATTAGGACTGCCATGTAAGTTTCCGATCATTGCCTCATGGAATAAGGAACCACGCATAATCACAACTCAATCACCTTATCCGTAATCTCGGTAAAGGCCACATCATGGCTGACCAGGAAGAGCTGATCATACTAATGTTCTGTTACCTCTTACCAAGCTGGATGTCGGCGGTGTGGAGGAATTTGTCATGTGGCCGCTTACATCCTCAAGTCATCCAGGAATTCTGACGGAACATCCCCACTCGTCACCAGCAAATGATCCCGAGCGCGGGTGCAAGCGACATACAACAGGTGGCGTTCTGTGTCGTATACTTCCTGTAGGTCCGCATCATCAGTTACCGTCTCGATTCGCTCCTGAAGCGGAATGACTTCATCATCGCACGCCATCACGGCTACTGCGCAGAACTCCAAACCCTTGGCAAGATGCATGGTGCTGATTGATACCTGACCAACTGTAGTTTCAACTTTCTCGTCAAGTACCTTGAACTCGATTCCAGCTTTTTCGACTGCGGTGCATGCTCTATCCAGTTCTGCTGCTGACCGAACAAATATGCCGATTTCGTGTGGTTTGATTCCCTCGCTCGTTCTGTCAGTAATCCATTTCCCAACTGCATTCATTTCGTCTTCGTGAGTGTTCATTGCTGCAATGGTTGGCATTGGCCCGTTAAATACCGAAGTGGTTCCAAGCCTGATTTCAGAATTGCCATCAACGTCTGAAACCTCTGGGCCTAACAGCCGGTCAGCCTGCATTCTGATCTGATGGGAAGTGCGGTAATTGATCTTCAGTGTTTTTGATCGTCCGCGTAATTCAACACCGAGAGATTTCCATGAGAATGGCTGCTGAAAAATTCTTTGACCAATGTCTCCGGCGAAGAACAGGCTGTTTGGACGTCCTTTGCCAAGTGCAGCCAGAAAGCGTAACTGGGCAACATTGATATCTTGGGCCTCATCGACGATACAGAAATCGAATGGATGCTGCTTACTTTCAGTCAAATGGCTTGCCAGTCTGTTGAACATACCGGCGTTCGTAATCATTTTCTGCGATTGAAGAGTGGATTGAACCTGCTCGAAGATTGACCAGAGCAGTTTACGTTGTTGCTCAGTCAGGCGGGTCTTTCGTCCCAGCCTGGTGACATCACGATATGACTCCCAGCTGTCCAACTGCCATGCATCAACTACCTGCTCCCATTCTGTCCACAAAAAGTGCTGACTGAACTTGTTACCTTCGACGGTTTCAGCCGCCTTTGAAATAAGCTGACTAACTACCTCATGGGTTGCCACATGCGCCCGGCCAAAGTTCATTTCGTAGAGACGCAATCCGATTGTATTCATGGAGTGAACATCAATCCGCTCACCGAGACGCGGTTCACTGCCGATCAATCGTTTCAGTTTTGTTCGCAATGCACTTGCCAGCGTATCGGAGAAGGTGGTCAGCAGTACCCGTGCATCAGGGTTGCTACGGGTCAAGTAAACAGCACGGTGCAGTGCGACAATGGTCTTGCCAGTCCCTGCAGAGCCAGATACCCGTGCTGGCCCGCTATAATCTTTTTCTACCAGTTGACGTTGTGCCGGGTGGAGAAATACAGTCCATTTCTCCCACGGGTAATTGAGAGCATTTTCCAGTTCTTCCAGATTATTCATCACGCGGAAACGGCGTTGAGCATCAGGATGATCAAATGGATTTGTACCTCCTGCTGCTGGTTGGGGCTGTTGCGGCTTTCCGCCAGTCGCCAGTTCCAGCAAGGCTTCAGCTGCCTCGGCAGGGAGATGATCGGCAAGTTCAAGGATGGTATCTTCATTGGCGGCACGGACATCATCAAGCCATTCTTTTGGGACACCGTAGCCAAGCAGAGCATCTTCTGAAATATGCTCAAACAATGGCAGTTTTGGTTGAACCAGTTGCGGGGCCTCCACATACCTGGGGATGGTAATTTCCTGAACCATCTCCCGAATTTCCACCAACTGTGCTGCACCAGTTTTGGGGTGGGTCTCCAGCTTGCGCCGCTCTCCCCATTGGTAAGCAGGGTCGTGGTGGTCCACATAGCAGAGAAGCAGGCTATCAGATGACTTGTGAACTATTATTCGCAGATCACTGCCAGCTCGTACCGACCAGAAGTTCTTGTCCCTGGCCTTTTCGAGTTTATGGAAACTCATGCTCGGATTAGCCGGGTTCAGTTGCAGGTCAAAGGCAGTGGTTTTGACAAACTTCTGCTCGTCGCCAGTCAGTTTGGCGAGGCTATCGGTGAACGTATCGGCTATGCGAAATTCCATCAGGTCACTCGTCTTCCTTCTTTAACGTCCGGTGCTATAAAGTTCGAACTGTCGACAAATTGTCGACAGTTATTCGGAAAAACAACAGAATTTTGACTTTCTCCTTCACCACAAATATCGTTCATCGTATTCAACTCCTGCTTGTCTCAGAAATTCAAGGTATTCTTCTTGAAACGTTCTGGTTCCGTGGTGCGTTTCCTGATTCATGACATAATGCGAAACCGCATCGCGGCGATTTTCGCTAACGGTAAATGCTCCGTAACCGTCTTGCCAACCAAATTCAGGCATTCCAATTGATTCATGCATCCAGCGGGAAGATGAATGCTTGATATCACTCATAACGTCACAAAGACGGTGGGTCGCTTTTAGTCCGATCAGCAGGTGGACGTGGTCGGATGTACCGCCAACAGATTCTGGGATTCCATTCATATCACGGATAATGCCACCGATATAGGCGTGAAGGCGTTCGCGTATTTCAGTGGTGATAAACGGTTCGCGGTTTTTGGTGCTGAAAACTATGTGATAATGCAAACTTAAATGTGTGGATGGCATTTGATCACCATGTTTGATATTTATTTCGACCGCAATCGTCCCTGGTTTCCGTGCACCGCCCCGGTTTCCGTGCACCGCCCCGCTGGGGCTGTACACGGCTGATATCCTTCGCCCTTTCAGGGCGAAAATCAATTTATTGATGTTCCATTTTCGGGGGGGAATCCCCCCGGCTGATTTCCATTGCCCTTTCGGGGCATGTTTTTGATCTTCGGCCTGAAAGGCCGGTTGGATATAAGCCGTGTGCAGCCCTGAAAGGGCGGCGCACGGAAAAGATCGGTATTATATTATCGCGCCCTGAAGGGGCGCAGGAACCTACACCCTAAACACCTTCATAACCTCATCCCCCAAATGATTGATAACCTTCACAGCAATCCGTCCGGTCTTCGGTTTATCAAATGGCCGGGAGGTGTCACTGTTCAGTGATGCCCAGGCGTCTTCATTGATCTCAGCCTTGAGGGTGGTCTTCAGTGATTTGTATGGATCGTTTGCACCAAGGAAATAAGCATGCCGCACAAAGAAGCTTTCTTCGTTGTAGTCCGTGTCGATGAACCAGCAGGCGATTCCTTCAGCGCCATCGCTGCGGACTTCGCCGGTATTGGGGTGGAATACGTCAACGCCATTGACCTTAACTGTTACCTGGCCCTCAGCGGCATCAAGAATATCAATGTCAGGCTCACCGAAAATGACAAACAGATTGCCTTTGCCGGTGTTCTTGAGGTCTTCTGCCATGTGCAGGTCAGCATTCATACGGGCCTTGAGTACCGGGATGCGACCGAGTTTGTCGAATTCCGATGAGTGGGCATCGTAGTTAAAAGCGCAAGCAATCAGGACATCAAAACCTGCATCACCAGCCTCGCGGGCAGCATACACCAAATCGGGACGGGAGACCGTTCCGAATTCGGGGCCAATGAAGATAGCAGCGCGCTTTTCTGTCCCTGATTCTTCATACCGACCTTCAGCACAGACCATATCTCCTGGCCAAGGTGTGAGAGCTGTGAAGATAATCTTGTCTTCCTTGTGGGCTTGTTGAACACCGGCTGTCTTGAGATTCTCCAGTATGATTTGAACAAAATCACGATCTCCGCCGTAGCCTTCCTTTGCCTCTGCAGCAATGTCAATCAGCTCGTCGTCTACGCCAACTGCAAGCACGCGATGCGGTGACAAACTTTCGACGGTGAAAGGACCAGCCACGCGGACCTTTTTTGTGTCTTGATATGGTTTATCATAGAGGTATTCGGAATCAGCCTTGGCAGCAATTGACGCATCAATCTCCTTCTGGCGGTCTATACGCAGTTCCCACCAGTCAGCATGAAGTTTATTGGATTCATCTGTCCAGTTGTCGTCTGCCTTACGAGGTATTTCACAATCTTCGTAGTTTTTGCAAGCTGATTGATTTAGCTGCTGACGCAATGGCTCAAGTTTTCCCTGATATTTTTCCCAGATGACGTCTATTTCGGTATTGGTGGCAATGGATTTGAGAGTGACATGTGGAACTCGTTCATAGACGAAGCCATGTCGGATGTCACCACGGGTGGGCTGGTTTGAAGCTATTGAACGGGTTATTTCGGCTTCCTTCTGTTGACCTTCCTTGGAGTCAGCCAGCAGATAGTAAGAATAACGGGCACCCATGATTCGAGCGCGGGCAAGTGCTAAGGCTACGCGAGAAGTGTCAATGGTTATCCATCTTCGGCCCCATTGTTCGGAGGTATAAGCAGTTGTTCCTGAACCACAAGTGGGGTCAAGAACAAGGTCTCCTGGGTCAGTGGACATCATTATACAACGTTGGATTATAACATCCTTAGTTTGAACCACATAGATGACTTCTTTGTTAGGCCCAGCAGTATCTTCCCACAAATTACCCATCTCAATAACCGGGTAATCGTCCAAGTAATTTTTATAGCAAAGCGTCCCCCCCCTAGCTTCCAATCTCGTTGTGTCAAATTTTTTGACGTTTTTTATTCTTTTCCGTTTTAAATCCAGCGT